>JACRIW010000079.1 GCA_016215625.1 Candidatus Eiseniibacteriota bacterium
CACGGCACGCACGCCGGGGGCCGCACCCGCGCCGCCCCCGGCGCGCCCGGCGGCGGCGGCCCTCGCCACCCCGCCGGCGCTCACACCCTCCGGGCGCCCGGTCGCCGGCTACGTCGCGCGCCGGGACAGCCTGCCTTCGGCCGCCGAACGCGCCGCGCTGCGCTCGCGGCGCATCGTGATCGACCCCGGCCACGGTGGCTACTTCCGCGGCTCGAGGGGGGTGAACGGGCTGGCCGAGGCCGACGTGAACCTCGGCGTGGCGCTGCGCCTGCGCGACCTGCTCGCGGCCGAGGGAGCGATCGTGCTCATGACGCGCGATCGCGACCGGGACTTCCTCACCTCGTCCGACAGCACGCTCAAGCTCGACCTCACCGAGCGCGCGCGGATCGCGAACGCGTTCGCGCCCGACCTGTTCGTGTCCGTGCACCACAACGCCGACCCGGGCGGCCGGCACGACGTGAACGAGACCCAGACCTACTACAAGCTCGGCGACGAAGGCCCGTCGTACGACCTCGGCACCGACGTGCACCGCGCGATGGTGCGCAACCTCGGCATCGAGACGCACAAGCTGCTGCCGGGCAACTTCTCGGTCGTGCGCAACTCGGACGCGCCGGCGCTGCTGACCGAGGCGAGCTACCTCACGAACCCGGACGTCGAGGCGAGGCTGGTCACGCCCGAAGCCCGGCAGCTCGAGGCGGAGGCGATCTACCTCGGGGTCGCGCGCTGGTTCGCGCGGCCGCGTCCGGTGCTCGACTCGCTCACGGTGACGAACGCCGTGCCCGGCTCGATGGCGACCGTGCGCTCGGGGATTCCCGAGATCGCCGGGCACATTCGCGGTGCCTGCGACGTGGTGGACGCGCGCATCGACGGCCAGAGCGCCGACGTCACGCTCGCCGAGGGCCGCGTGTTCGTGCGCCCGCGCGAGCCGCTCGCGAACGGCATGCACGAACTCGTGCTCGGGGCGCGGCTCGCCGCCGGAGGCGCGGCACGCGCGGGACGGCTCACGTTCACGGTCGCCAAGCCGCTCGTGACGCTCGAGCCCGAACTCGTGGGCGGCGGCACGTGGAACGGCGAGGAGCCGCGCGCGCTGCGCGTGCGCCTGCGCGACGAGGACGGGCTGCCCGTGAGCGTCGTGCAGCCCGTGCACCTGCGCGTCGCGGCCGCGCACGGCGTCGCGCCGGTGGACACCACCGTGTTCGCCGCGGGCGGCGAGGCGTGGTTCTACCTGCGCGCCACGCGAGCGTTCAAGCGCGACGTGCTCAAGGCGTTCGTGCGCACGATGGGCGAGACGCGCGAGATCACCGCGCTCGCGCGCATCCCGCTCGACGCGACGGCGTCCGCGTCCGTGCGCACCGGCTGGGCCGCCGCGATGCCCGAGGACCGGCCGTTGCGCGACGAACAGCGGCTCTCGTGGATCTCGCGCGACGGTTTCGTGACCGTGCCTTCGGACTCGGGCGACGCGCTGTTGCCGCAGCTGCCCGGCTGGCGGCTCTGGGGCGCGGACTCGACCTGGCCGCCGCGCTTCGTGCCGCTCGCCGCGCACGCGCTGCGCGGCCGGCGCATCGCGCTCGACCCCGAGGGCGGCGGCGACGACGCCGCGGGCATGGGGCGCTCGGGGACGCGCGCCGCGACGCTCAACCTGGAGGTCGCGCGCACGCTGGCGGCGATGCTGCGCGCCGCGGGCGCGTCCGTCGTGCTCACGCGCAACGCCGACGCCGCGGTCTCCGAGCTCGAACGCGTGCAGGTGGCCGAGCGCTTCCGCGCCGAGCGCTACCTGCGCATCGGTCACGCGGCGGCCACGCCGATCGCGGGCTACTACTTCTCGAGCGGCGGCGGCCGGCGCTGGGCGCAGGCGCTCGCGCGCACCTGCTCCGAGCTCGGTGTGGCCGACTCGCTCGCCACGGGCGAATCGGCGAAGTACGCGCTGTCGCAGGTGTCGGCGGTGGCGCTCTACGCGTCGTCGCGGCGCGTGGACGATCCGGCGAGCGAGGAGCGCCTGCTCGCGCCCGGCGCGCTGCGCGCCGAGGCGTACGCGCTGTTCGTGGCGCTCGCGCGCGAGCTCGCTCCCGCGGACACTCCCGCCTGGCCCGCCGATTCCTTCACGCTGCTGCGGCCCGACGGCTCGCCCGATTCCGGCGCGCTCGTCACGCTCGGAGGCGCGCTCGTGCTGCAGGCGGACGCGGCGGGCGTCGTGCGGTTCGTGCGCACGGAGAGCGGGCCGCTCGAGGTGCGCAGCGCGGATTCCCGCGCGTCCTGGCGCGAGCTTCTGCTAGATTCCGACCGAGGCCGCACCCTGACCGGAGCGCGCTGACCGACCGGGCGAGCCCTGTAGATCACCTGCAGCCCGGGGAACCCATGCGCCACGGGATCGACGCCTATTTCGCGGAGATCGCACGTTTCGAACGCCGCGTGAGCGGCATCGGCCTGGCGGTCGCGCTCGCACTGCTGGCCGCCGAATACGCCGCGCGTCATCCCGACATCGTCGAGGCGCTCAACGACCCGAAGCACTTCGGCTTCGAAGGCCCCGAGCAGTACGTGCGCCGCATCCAGCTCGAGACGGTGGGCCCGCAGGAGCAGGCCGGAGCGAACGCCGAGAACTTCACGCCGATCGAGATGAAGCGCGGTGGCGGCAGCGGGATCGAGACGCACGAGGACGGCGGGGTCGTGCCCGCGACGCCGCGCCACGGCGTCGGGCTCGGCGAGGACGAGAGCGACCTCGTCTCACGCATCCGCGCGCTGTCGCTCGAAGGGCCGATCATCCGCTCCGAGGAACTGGTCGTCGAGAAGCTCGTGCGCCCCGAGTACCCGGAGTCCGCGCGCGAAAAGAACCTCGAGGGCGTGGTCGAACTGGTCGCGCTCGTGGACACGACGGGCTCGGTCACCGAGGTGCACATCGTCGGCGGGACGGGCAACGCGGACTTCGAGCAGAGTGCGACGGACGCGGTGTTGTTGTGTCGGTATAGACCGTACAGAGTTCGCGAAATTGCGCAGCGTGTATGGGCGCACTTTCGCGTGAGCTTCACGCTGTATTAGGGGAAGCGCCGTGCCTTCGCGAAAGCTGTGCGCGCTGCGCGCGCACTGCGCCCACATTTTTTGAATGAGAAGCTGCGGGCCTCCGGCCCGCGCGCGCTGGGGCGCCCAAGTGAGGAGACAGTGCCGGGTCCAGCGATTCTCCCGGATGCCAGGGCGCACGGGGGGTGCTACGGGGTGGGCTCGGTGTTCTTGCCTCGCTGCACGAGGTAGACGGGGAGCGTGGCGCCGTCGAGGGTGCATTCGAGGAAGCCGGCGGCGCGGCGGGCGCCGTCGCGGTGACGCAGGCGGGCGCCGAGCTCGGCGGGCGTGCGCGCACCGGCGTCCACGGCGGCGGCGATGCGGCGGCCGGCCAGGAAGCCGCGCACCCAGATCGTGCCGGCGCGCTCGGAACGCGACTTCGCGATCGAATCGAGCACGGCCTGCTGCACCGCGGGAAGCTTCCAGTCGTCGGCCACCCAGCGCACACCGTCCAGCAACGGCCGCGTCATCGTGTGCATGCGATCGGGTGACAGCTCCGAGCCGCCACACACCTTCACGCCCACGCCGTCGGCCGAGATCTGCCGAAGCAGCGCGTCGGCCTCGCGGCTCTCGCCATCCCAGAACAACACCTCGGCGCCGAACGTGCGCAGCCCGCGCGAGAGCACGCGGAAATCCGTCGTGCCCCCGGCGTAGGTCTCGCGGCGCACGATCTTCGCGCCGAGCGACTCGGCGGTCGCGGCGAACGAGCGTACGAAGGGGTCGGCGGCCGACGACTGCGACGTGTAGATCGCGACCTTGCGCGGCTTGCCCTCCAGCACCGCACGCGCGAGCACCGCACCACGCTCCTCGCTGGAAGGACCGATCGCGAACACGAGCGGGCCGCTGCGGCCGATGCTCTCGTCGGTCGCGGTCGGCGACACGACGGGCACGCCGGTGTAGCGCGACGCCGCGGCGAGCGCGAACGTCGGCGGGCTCAGCAATTCGCCGACGACCACGGCACACCGGCGCGACAGCGTGTCGAACGCGGCGATCGCACGCGCGGGCTCGTTGTCGCCCGACCCGATCACGTCCACGTCGAACGACGGCGCACCGTCGCGGCCGTACGCGAGTCCCGCCTCGAGCGCGACGCGCAGCGCGTCGCCGTAGCCGGCGTAGTCCCCCGCGTCGGGCAGCACCGCTCCCACGCGCCACACGGACGCGCGCGGCCGCTGTGTTTCGAGATCGCCCACCTCGCGCCCGGACCTGCGGCCCGCGGCGTCGGCGAGCTGGCGGCGCAGTTCGAGCCGGCGGCGCAGTTCGGCGCGCGCGGCGGGCGTGTGGTCGATGGCGGCCTGCACGAGCGTGCGCTCGGCCTTTCCGAGCTGCGATGCGGGCCGGCGGAGCACCCAGAGCACGTCGTCGAGCGGGGCGCGGCGCGCCCAGTCGCCGAGTCGCGCGTCACGGTCGGACGACTGTGGGGACGCGGCGAGCGCGTCGGCGGACACGCGCGTGAGCGGCGGCGACGCGGCGAATGCGGCGGCAGCGGTCGTCGCGGCGATGGCGAGGATGGGGAGCCAGCGCACGAGGGTTCGCATGAGCCTCTCTCTCAGAGGTTGAACTTGCCGAAGTCTTCCGGACTGAGTTTTTCGAGGAATCGGCGCAGGCGTGCCGCTTCGTCGTCGGGATCATCGAGGTCTTCGGAGCCCTCGGGCCCGCCCGGGCCGACCGGCCCGCCGGAGCTTCCGCTGCCCGGCGAGGGCGGCGACATGGGCGCCATCTCGGGACCCTGCGGCGGCTGCAGCAGTTCCTCGTTCACGAAGATCGCCGCCTGGGTGCGCAGCGCGATCGCGATCGAATCGCTCGGGCGCGCGTCGAGCGACAGCACGGCGCCTTCGCGTTCGACGATGATCGTGGCGTAGAAGGTCGCCTCGCGCAGCTCGGTGATCAGGATGCGCGTCACGCGGGCCTTGAGCCCCTCGACGAGCAAGGCGATCAGGTCGTGCGTGAGCGGGCGGGGGAACTCCTGGCCCTGGACGAGGCGCTGGATGGCCAGCGCCTCGCTCGGCCCGATCCAGATGGGCAGCACGCGTACGCCGTCGAGCTCGCGCAGCACGACGATGTGCTGCTGCGATTTCGGTTCGACCACGAGTCCATGGACCCGCGCTTCGACGATTTTCACGCTACTTCTTCGGACCCTTCCCGGGAGCAGCTGCCGGCGCGCTCGAGTCCGCCTCACCCGGCGAGAAGCTCGGGGCCTCTTCGGTGCGCATGTGATCGACCATCCACTGCGCCGAGGCCGCGAGTTCCGACTTGGGGTACTTCGCGAGCAGCTCTCGGAACGCCTTTTCGGCGGCGTCGTAGTCCTTGAGCTCCTCGGAGTAGATGAATCCGACCATGAACGCGGCCTGCGGCGTGATGTCCGCATCCGGCCACGCCTCGACGACCTTGCGGTAGGCGTCGATGCGCGCCTGCGGAGCGCCGGCCTGCTGGGCGTCCTGGAACATCTCGCGCGCCGACTTGCGCGTGCTCATGTAGCCACGCACCGCCGACGTGTCGGTGACGACCTTCGCGTTCGCCTTCGCCTTGCCGAGCAGCTCCTGGTAGAAGCTGGTCGAGCGCTGCTGCGCGAGCTGGCGGACGATGAAGCTGCGCACCTGCTCGAACGGCCGCACGGTCTCGGCCTGGTAGCTGTCGACCTTGAGGACGTGCCAGCCCTTGTTCGTGCGATAGGGACCGCCGAGACCGCCCGTGCCGAGCGCCATGGCCGACTCGGCCAGGGCGGGCTGCGCGCCGATCGCGACGAAGCCGCCGTCGCGGGTCACCGTGCCCAGGTCGCCGCCGTTGCTCTTGGTCAGCGAGTCCTGCGACCACGTGGTCACGAGCTTGGCCCAGTCGGCGCCCTTCGCCTTGGCGAGCGCGAGCACCTTCTTCGCGTCCGCCTCCGACTTGAGCTGGATGTGGCGCACGTGCACGTTCGCCGGCGTGCGGAACTCCTCGGAGTGCTCCTCGTAGTACGCGGTCGCCTCCGAGTCGCTGGGAGCCGGGTTGTTCGCCATGAGCTCGTTGATCCAGGTGCGGATCAGCAGGTCACGGCGCTGGCTCGCCAGCTGGCGCTCGATCTCCGGACGCTTCGGCACGCCGTGGGCGGCCGCGTCGTTCAGCCACACCTTCTCCTCGATGACGCGGTCGAGGATCTGCTGCCGGCCCTCGGGCGTCATGTAGTTGGCGCGGTACTGGTCCGGAATCTCGAGAAGCCGCTCGGCGATCGTGCGGCGCGTGATCACTTCGGTGCCCACGCGCGCGAGCACGACGTCCGAATCGTTGACCGCCGCGGCGGCGACGGGCTTCTTCGCCGCGGCGGGTTTCTTCGCGGGCGCAGCCATCAGAGACACCGCGCCCACCGACAGCAGGATCAGCGTCAATCCGAGGACTCGCGCTCGCTTCATGCCCGCACCACCCAGACCTTGATGTTCGCCGTCACGCCACCGAAGAACTTCACCGCGACGTCGTAGTTGCCGAGCGCCTTGATGTTCTCTTCGAGTTCGATCTTGCGCTTGTCGACTTCGTGGCCGGCGGCCTTGAGGGCGTCCGCGATGTCCGAGTTCGTGATCGAACCGAACAGGTGGTCTTCCTCGTTCGCCTGCGCCGGGATGTTGATCTGGAAGCCGTCGAGCTTCGCGGCTTCGAGCTTCGCGGCCGCGGTGAGCTTGTCGGCCTGCAGCGCCTGCTGGCGCTCGAGCTCCTGGTACAGGTTCGCGGCCTTCGTCCCGGTGGGGATCGCGAGGCGGCGCGGGAGCAGGTAGTTGCGGGCGAAGCCCGGCTTCACGTTGACCGTGGTGCCCTTGGCGCCCACGCCCTTCAGGTCTTCGATCAGGATGACTTCCATCGTTCTCTCCTACGCCTCCCCCTCGGGGGCCGGCTCCAGCTTGCGATAGTCGAGCCACACGTCGCTCAGTCCCACGACGGCCACGGCCGGCAGGATCCAGAGCAGACTCACCGCGATCACGAACAGCACCGTCAGTGCGACGAAGACGGGAGGCATGCCGCGCGACAGCAGCAGCGACTCCACGACCGCAACGCCCTGCACACTATAGCCCAGCACCGAAACCACCAGCAGCGTCGCGGCACTCGGCTGCATCACCGGACCCGTGAACACCAGCAGCGCGATGCCCACGATGAGCGGCACCAGGGCCGCGTCCGGCAACCTCCACAGATACAGCGGCGAACGCGAGAGCGGCGGCCAGCCCAGCACCGTCGCGCACCGCGCCGCCAGTGCGCGTCCGGCCATGACGAGCATGGCGGACCACACGAACAGCATGATCGGCACCGTCAGCACCCAGAACTTGCGGCGCTCCTCGGCCGGCACGGAGTCGAACTGCTTCTTCGCGTCGACCCACATCGCCGGAACGTCCTTGGCCGGCACCGACTTCATCACCAACTCCTGCTCCGCCACGATGCGCGAGTCGAGCCGGCCCATGGCGTCCGGGAATCCCGGCGCCAGCGGCAGGGCCGCCGCGAGTCCGAGCAGCGGAACGAGCATCCACGCCCGCTCCCCGATTCCCGGACCGCCACCTTCCTCGCGCAGTCCCATCCAGCACCCGATGACCGCCGCGAGCGGCGTCCACAGCGTGAACCAGAGGGGCCAGCCGAACATCACCTGCACCGTCACCGCGGCCGCCAGCAGCGCGGCGGGGAGCACGAACGCCGTGTTCCCGAACCGCCAGCTCGCGAGCAACCCGCCGGCGACGGCCGCCGGCAACACCAGCCAGAGCGCCGCCCAGGGCCACGGTGTTCCGAGCGCCCCGAACAGCAGGAACATCATCAGCAGCGAGAGCCGCACCCACGCGATGGGGCGCGCCTCCCGCGGAGGCTCAACGATAGAAGTCACTGGTGAACGGCAGCAGCGCCAGAACGCGCGCCCGCTTGATCGCGGTCGTCAGCTGCTTCTGGTGCATCGAGCACGTTCCCGACACGCGGCGCGGAACGATCTTGCCGCGATCCGTGACGAAACGGCCGAGCCGCTTCTCGTCCTTGTAGTCCACGAACATCACCTTCTCGAGGCAGAGCTTGCAGTACTTCTTCTTCACGCCCTTGCTCTTCGCCTTGCCCTTACCCTTGCCCTTGCCCTTGCTGTCACGTTCCCGTGCCATGGTTCTCTCTTTCTTCTATGAGGTTGGATCCCCGGAAGCCGTGCCGTCCGGTACTTCACCGGAGGCCGCCTTCTCGAGGAAGTGGACCGACTCCGCACGCAGCTCGAGCGTCTGGCGCTTCTCGCCGCGGGTGGTCGCCCACTCCCGCATCTGCAGCCTTCCTTCCACCACCACCGGGCTTCCGGCGCGCAGGTACTGCGCGACCACTTCCGCCAGGCGCTGGTAGCACATCACCGTCACGTACCCCGTGGTCTCTTCCCATTCACCGGCGCGAGTCCGGTACCGCCGGTGGAAGGCCAACGAGAAGTTGGTCACCGGCGTGCCGTCCTGCACGTACCGCTTGTCGGGATCCCGAGTGAGCCGTCCGCTCAAGGTCACCCGGTTGATCTCCGGGAGCTTCAGTTCGGACATGGCCTCCCTCCACAGGGGGCGTGTGCGTTGCGAACTACTCGTCGTCTCCGCCGTCGGCACCCGCGCCGACCGCTTCACCCTCGGGCACGCCCTGCGTCAGCTCCGGCGACACGTACATCGTCGTGAGCACGCGCATGACGGACTCGTTCAGGCGAAGGCGGCGTTCGACTTCCTTCACCATGGTGCCCTGGCCGTTCCACACGAACAGCGTGTAGACGCCGTCGCGCTTCTTGTTGATCTCGTAGGCCAGGCGACGCTTGCCCCACTTCTGCACTTCGACCACTTCGCCGCCCAGATCCTTCATCCAGCCGGCAACGCGATCGGCTTCCTCGTTGGCCGCGTTCTCGTCGAACGAGGGGTCGAGGACGTACACGGTTTCGTACTTGGTCACGACTCGGAATCCTCCTTGCGGACCTTGCGATTGAACTGATTCATGGCCGCCAGGGTGCCCTGCGACACCCAACATTCCACCGCGTCCGCCGCGTGGCGGACGGCCTCTTCGAGCGCCGGAGCTTCCTCCGGCGCGAACTCTTCCAGCACGTGCTCACGGAGCTCCGCACTGCTCTCCGCCGCTCCCACGCCGAAGCGCAGTCGCGCGTATTCCCGGTGTCCCAGCGCGCCCTCGATGCTCTCGAGTCCGCGATGGCCTCCGCTCGAACCGTTCGCCCTCAGGCGCAACGCTCCCAACGGCAGGTAGACGTCGTCCGACACCACCAGCAGGTCCGCGGCGTCCAGCTCGTGCCGCTCCCGCCACTGCATCCATGCGTCGCCGCTCCGGTTCATGAACGTGAGCGGCTTCATCAGCACCACGTCGTGTCCGCCGAGGCGCACCCGACGTGTTTCGTACCTCGAGTCCCGTTCGCCGGACGTCGCGCCGTGGCGCGCCGCCAGCTGGTCGAGCACCCACCACGCGACGTTGTGCCGCGTGCGGGCGTACGGCTCGCCCGGATTCCCGAGGCCCAGCACCATCCGCATGAACGCTTACTTCTTCTTCTCCTCGGCGGCGGCTTCTTCCTTCTTGCCCTTCGCGCCGACGACTTCGGGTTCCGCCGTCGTGCCGGGGACGGCCGCAGCGGCCTCCTCGACCGTCGGGGCCGCGATCAGGATCAGCGTGGTCTCGGGATCCGACAGGATCTCGATGCCCTCGACCTTCACGTCCGAGACGTGCAGGGCCTGGCCGACCGCGAGCGCCGTGACGTCCACGTCGATCGAGCCCGGGATCGCCGTCGGAAGACAGCGGATCTCGAGCGTGCGGTGGATCATCTCGAGGATGCCGCCGCCGTCCTTCACACCGATCGCGACGCCGACCGGGTGGATCGGCACTTCGACCGTGATCTTCTCGGTCAGCGAGATGTGCTGGAAGTCGACGTGCAGCACCGCCTGCGAGATCGGATCGATCTGGGCGTCACGCACCAGCGCCGTCAACTCGTGGCCGCCGAGGTTGAGGTTGACGATGGGGTTCGCGCCCTTGTGCTTGCGCATCTGGGTCATGAACTCGCGGTAGTCCACCGCGACCGCCATCGGCTCCTCGCCGTGGCCGTACACGACGCCCGGGAGCTGGCCGGCCGCGCGCGCCTTGCGGGCGCCGCCCTTGCCGATCGACTCACGACGGGTGCCGTTCATCTGAATCACCGACGACATGTTGCCTCCTCTGTTGCACTGCCACCCGGCAGAACCGGGGTTCCTCGAAAAAAAACCTTCCTTGGCGCTCAGACGAACAGCGAGCTGAGCGAGCGTTCCTCGTGAATGCGCTGCACGGCCTCACCGAGCAGCCCGGCGACGGGCAGCTCCTGCACCTTCGCGCTCAGCGTGCCGGGCGCGTGGTACAGCGTGTCGGTGACGGCCACCTGCTTGATCGGGGACGCGTCGATGCGCTCGAGCGCTCCCGGGCAGAACACGCCGTGCGTGACGCCGGCGTAGATGTCGAGCGCGCCGCGGGCGCGGATGGCCGCGGCCGCCTGGCACAGCGTGCGCGCCGTGGTGACGACGTCGTCGAACATGACGGCGTTCTTGCCCTCGACGTCGCCGATGATGTTCATGACTTCGACCGAGTCCGCCTTCGGGCGGCGCTTGTCGACGAGCGCGAGATCGGCGTTCAGGCGCTTCGCGTAGGCGCGCGCCATCTTCACCGAGCCGATGTCCGGCGCGACCACCACGAGGTTCGGCACCTGCAACTTGAGGAAGTGCTCGATGAGCACGGGCGCCGCGTAGAGGTGATCGAGCGGGATGTCGAAGAAGCCCTGGATCTGCGCGCTGTGCAGGTCCATCGTGAGCGCGCGATCCGCGCCCGCGACCGTGATCACGTTCGCCACGAGCTTCGCAGTGATGGGCGCGCGCGGCTGGTCCTTGCGGTCCTGGCGCGCGTAGCCGAAGTACGGCATCACGGCGGTCACCCGGCGGGCCGACGCGCGCTTGGCGGCGTCGAGCATGACCAGCAGCTCCATGAGGTAGTCCGCCGGCGCGTTCGTGGACTGCACGATGAACACGTCGCTGCCGCGGATGTTCTCGTTGAAGCGCACGGACACTTCGCCGTCCTCGAACGTCGAGACCTCGACGTCACCGAGGGGCACCTTGAGCTTCTCGCAGATGGCGGTGGCCAAGGCGCGGCTGGCGTTTCCTGCGAAGATGCGACACGGGTCCAAGCTGGACCTCCCGGGTTATCGCTCACGGACGAACGCGATGCACGGGAGTCCCGCTCCCGCGCAGGAACAAAAAACAGCACTTCTCACGGGAGCGCGCCGAAGGGGGCGCACGTCCTCGTGGGAATCACTCACGCACGAGGACGTGTCCTGCCGCCCGGAAAGATGGCTGGGGCGGGAGGATTCGAACCTCCGTATGCGAGAGCCAAAGTCTCGTGCCTTACCGCTTGGCCACGCCCCACCAACAGAACGGGATTTCCGTCACGGTCCGCTCGGCTCGATACGACGCTTCGCGGGGTGCTGGCTATTGGCCCAGAAGAAACTGCAGAGTGGAGAAAAGCGGGCGGCAGAATACCCGGTCGGAGGGTGACCGGTCAATGCCGCCGCCGCGCCGGGGTCGGGGGCCCCGGGCCGAGATGCGCAGGTACCGCCGGGTCATTCCGAGTAGGAGTGGGACTCCTCGTGGTGCGGGACCGACGGGTTCGCCAGTTCCCGCTCGTACTCGGCCATGACCTTGTCGGTCAGGTACTTCCGGGTGGGGTCGTTGATCGGATGGGCGAGGTCCTGGTGCTGGCCGTCCGGCCGCTTGCGGCTCGGCATGGCGACGAACAACCCGGAGTTGCCCTTGATGATCTTCAGGCCCCGAATGACGAACGAGTCATTCAGCGTGATGCTCACGAAGGCCTTCAGTTTTTCATCGTTCCGCAGCGAAACCCTGACCTCGGTGATCTCGATCATGAAGATCTACCTCGGAGCCATCCTTGAGGGGCAGCTGGCTCGAAATGGCGCTCGTCCCGAGCGCCGGGAGACTGCATGTTCCTGGTTTCACGAGCATCCTTGCCGTTGCCCAGGTCACGACTGCTTGCGGAGGCGCAAGCCTTTCACCGTTCCGCGAACCACATAGAGCGGTTCGCTTCCGATGAAGCGGCCTGTGATCTCCCTCGGCGGGACACCCGCCGGCACGAGCCCGAAGACCCCCGAACCGCTCCCGGTCAGGCGCGGCTGAACGAGGCCCGCCGCGCGCAGTCGTGCGCACAGCGACTCGAACTCCTGTCGTTGATGCCCCAACACCTCTTCGAAGGTGTTCCCGAGACGCGCGGCGTGAAACGCCGTAACTTCCGCGCGCCCAAGGCTTGTGGCAAATCTCAAGTGTCGCTTCCAGCGTGTCAAGCCATATTTCTGGGAGTCGATGCTCCGGAAGGCCTCGGCGGTCGAGACTCGCCACGCCGGAACGGCGACCACGGCCCTCAGTCCACCCGCCAATCGTGCGGGTGTGAGCACGTCGCCCCGGCCCCGGCCGATGGCCGTGCCGCCGAGCAGCGCGAAGGGGACGTCCGAACCCAGTTCGGCCCCGATCGCCAATCGGTCGGCGAGCGAGAGCCGCACGCCGTGCAGCGCGAGCACGGCGGCGATGGCCGCCGCGGCGTCGGCGCTCCCCCCGCCCATGCCGGCCTGCGCCGGGATGCGCTTCGTGAGCGCGAAGCGCGCCCCGCCCTTCAATGCGAACGCCTCGTGCACGCGCCGCGCGGCGCGCACCACGAGGTTGTCCGCCGCCGGGCCGATCGCCCGCCGGGCGGCGGCCCCCTGCGAGCCGCGGACGGCCGCCTCCTCGTGCGTCACCCGCAGCGCGAAGCCGCGGGGCGTGCGCTCGGCCACGAGCGTGTCGGCGAGCGAGACGGACTGGAAGACCGTGAGCAGTTCGTGGAAGCCGTCGTCACGCGCCGGTCCGACGGCGAGGCCCAGGTTGAGCTTCGCGTGCGCCGTGACCTCGACGCGGCGCGGCCGGGTGGCGGGGCTCACCGCGCGAAGTAGAGCACCCAGACCGCCGTGACGAGGAACAGCGCCACGGTCGCCTGGATCGGCCGGTCGGTCAGCAGCACGGCCGACGGATCCTCGCTCGTCTCGGAGACGCGCACGAGGAACAGGTAACGGAAGACGCCGAACGCCACGAACGGCACCGTGTACAGCAGGCGGTCGGTGCCGAACTTCTCGACCGTGCTCGGCCACATCGTGTAGAGCGCGTACGACATGAGCGTCGTGGACGCGGACACGGTGAGCATCATCTCGAGCAGCTCGGGGGTGTAGCGGCGCAGCACCGCGCGCTGCTCGGAGGCGTGCGAGCCCGCGTTGATCAGTTCGCGGCGGCGCTTGCTGACGCCGAGGAACAGCGCGCCGAAGAACGTGCACACGAGCAGCCACGGCGACAGCAGCGTGTCGGGCTGGATCTGCCGGATGATCTCGACGCCCGCGATCGCGCGCAGCATGAAGCCGTTCGCGATCAGGAACACGTCGATGATCACCTTGTGCTTGAGCCAGAAGCTGTACGCGAGGTTGCTCGCGAGGTAGATCCCCGCGACGGTCATGAACGCCGGACCGAGCCACCACGCGATCGCCGCGACGGCGGCGAGGATGACGGGCAGCATGCCCCACGCGAGCGGCACGGGCAGGCGGCCCGAGGCGATCGGGCGCCTGCACTTCTTGGGATGCTGGCGGTCGGCCTCGACGTCCATGAGGTCGTTGAGCACGTACACCGAACCCGACAGCAGCGAGAACGCGAGGAACCCCGCGAACGCGCGCTGCAGGTACGCCGCGTCGGCGAGGTGCTGCGAGAAGATCACGCCCACGAACAGCAGCAGGTTCTTCGTCCACTGCTTCGGACGCAGTGCCTCGAGCGGAGCGAACATCACTTCTTCCTCCCTCGCGGGCGGGCTCCCTTCGACTTCGCGGGCGCCTTCGCGGGCCGCTTCGCGGCGCTCCCGGCCGGGACGGGGAAGAGCGCGCGTTCCACGAGCAGGCAGAACGCGTGGCCCATGGCGATGTGCGCTTCCTGGATGTTCGGCGTGTGCGCGCTCGGGCTGACGAGCGCGATGTCACAGGTCGCGGCGAACTCCGCGCCCTTCTCGCCGGTCATGCCGATCACGGTCATGCCGAGCGCGTCGGCCGCGGCGACGGCGTTGCGGATGCTCGCCGACTTGCCGCTCGTCGTGATCGCGACGAGCACGTCGCCGGGCGAGCCGAGGCTCTCGAGCTGGCGCGCGAACACGTCGTCGTAGCCGTAGTCGTTGCCGATCGCGGTGAGCGCGGAGCTGTTCGTGGTGAGCGCCACGGCGGGCAGGCCCGGACGGTCGATCAGGTAGCGGCCGGCGAACTCCGCGGCGAGGTGCTGCGCGTCCGCCGCGCTGCCGCCGTTGCCGCAGAAGTACACGGTGCCGCCGCTCTCGAAGCAGTCCACGATCGTCTCGGCCGCCTGCGCGACCGCGACCGCGTTGCGCTTCGCCGCCTCGGCGAGCGTCGCCGCACTCACGCGCAGCGCCTCGCGCGCCTGCGCCTCGAAGCCCTTCACCGACGCGCCTTCGTTCGCCTTCCCTGCGGCCATCACGACTCCTTTCCGCGTGCGCCACCCGAATGCTGCAGGTAGCGCCGCAGCGCGTCGCGCCACTCCGGCATGCGCCGGCCGGCGACGTGCTCGAACCATCCCATGTGCAGCGCCGAGTACGCGGGCCGGTGCGCGGGCCGCGCGAGCTCGTCGCTCGAAATGCGCGCGATGTCCGCGCTCACGCCGGCTTCGGCGCAGGCGGCGACCGCGAGGTCGTACCAGGTGCAGTTTCCCGAGTTCGTCACGTGGTACGTGCCGAACGCGCGGCGCTCGAGGAGCGTGAGCATCGCCTCGGCGAGGTCGTGCGTCCACGTGGGCGCGCCGCGCTGGTCGTCCACGACGCGCAGCGGCTCACCCGCGCGCGCCTTGCCGAGCACGGTGTCCACGAAGTTGCGGCCGCCCGCACCGTAGAGCCACGCGGTGCGCACGATCACGTGGCGCGGATTCACCTCGCGCGCGCCGCGCTCGCCGGCGAGCTTCGATCGGCCGTACACGCCGAGCGGGCCGATCGCGTCGTGCTCGCGGCGCGGCGTCGCGCTCGTGCCGTCGAAGACGTAGTCGGTCGACAGCGCCATCACCGCGGCCCCCACCTCGGCCGCCGCGAGGGACGAGTTGCGCGGACCGAGGCCGTTCACGACGAACGCCTTCTCGGGCTCGGCCTCGCACTGGTCCACGTGCGTGAACGCCGCCAGGTGCAGCACCCAGTCCGGCCGGTACTCACGCGCGTGCGCGAGCAGCGACGGCAGGTGCGTGACGTCGGCCTCGGCGCGCGTGAGCGGACGCACGTCGTGCCCCGCCGCACGCAGCACCGGCAGCACCGCGTGCGCGAGCAGTCCGCCGGCGCCGGTCACGAGAATCTTCAAGAAAGCTCCACCCGGCTCGAGTCACCCAGCATGAGCCGGTGCGCCCGCGGGCGCACGTCGCTGGCGGTCACGACCACGTCGCGGCCGATCAGGCTCGACTCGATGCGGCTGTCGATGTCGCGAATCTCGCTCCGGTCGAGCACGATCGAGTGCTCGACCTCGCAGCGCTCGAGCTTCACGCCGTCGGCGAGCGCGGTGAACGGCCCGACGTAGGCGTCGGAGATGCGCGCGTCCGAGCCGATGATGAGCGGCCCGCGCAGGTGCGAGCGCTCGACGACCGTGCCCGGCCCGATTTCGACCGCGCCTTCGATCACCGTCGCGGAATCCACGGTGCCCTCGATGCGGCGCTCGAGATCGGCGAGCACGATGCGGTTGGCCTCGAGCAGGTCCTCGACGCGGCCCGTGTCCTTCCACCAGCCGCGGATCACGTGCGAGCGCACGTTCCGGCCCGTGGTGATCATGTGCTGGATCGCGTCGGTGATCTCGAGCTCGCCGCGCGCCGACGGCTTGATGGCGCGCACGGCGTCGAAGATGGACGACGTGAACAGGTACACACCGACGAGCGCGAGGTCGCTCTTGGGCTGCTTCGGCTTTTCCTCGAGGCGCACGACGCGCTCGCCCTGCAGTTCGGCGACGCCGAACTCCCAAGGGCGCGCGACCTGCGCGAGCAGGATCTGCGCGTCGGGCTTCTCGGCCTCGAACTCGCGGACGAAGTGCGTGATGCCGTCCTTGATGAGGTTGTCGCCGAGGTACATGACGAACGAATCGCCCGCCATGAACTCCTCGGAGATCTTCACCGCGTGCGCGAGGCCGAGCGGCGCCTCCTGCTCGATGTACGTGACCTTCAGCCCGAAGCGCGAGCCGTCGCCGACGGCGGCGCGGATCTCGGCCTGCGAGTTCACGAGCACGGTGATCATCTCGCCCGTGCGGTGATCGGGCTGCAGCATCTCGCGCGGGTCGCTCACGATGATGCCGACTTCCTTGATCCCGGCGGCGGCGATGGACTCGAGCCCGAAGTCGAGCACGGGCTTGTTCGCGACCGGCACGAGCTGCTTGGCGCGCGTGTGCGTGATGGGACGCAGCCGGGTGCCGCGTCCGCCCGCGAGAACGAGTGCCTTCACTCCAACCTCCTCAGGAACACGAGGAACCCGCCGATCAGGAACAGTCCGAGAACGATGAGGAACGCCAGCTCGAGCCAGCCCATGCGTGCCTATGCGCCGAGACCCGCGACGAGCCGCTTGCGCGCCTCGTCGAGCGCCTCGGAGAGCTTGCTCGCGTCCTTGCCGCCGGCGAGCGCGAGGTTCGGCTTGCCGCCGCCCGAGCCGCCGGTGACCTTCGCCACTTCGCGCACGAGTTCGTCCGCGCGCAGTTTCTTCGCCGCGACGAGGTCGTCCGAGACGACCGCGAGGAACGTCAGCTTGCCGTCGCCCTGGATCGAGACCACCGCGGCGCCGGTGCCGAGCGCGTCGCGCAGCACGTTGGCCGCCTCGCGCGCCGCGACCGGGTCGGTGCCCTGCGGCAGTTCGGCCACGATCCAGCGGCCGCCGGGCGCGGAGGCCGCGCTCTCGCCGAGCTTCCGGAACGTGGTCTCGAGCATCGCCTTGCCCGCCTCGGCCTGCGCCTTCTTCAGCGCCGTCACCTCGGACTTGAGCTTCTCGATCTGCGCCGGGACCTGGTCCACCGCCGACTGCAGCACGGACGCCGCCTGCTGCAGCAGCGCCTGCTGGCCGCGCAGGTACGCGAGCGCCTCGGTGCCGCACAGCGCCTCGACGCGGCGCACGCCGCTCGCGATCGCCGACTCGCCCGTGAGCACGAACGTGCCGATGTCGCCGGTGCGCGCCACGTGCGTGCCGCCGCAGAGCTCGCGGCTCGGCTCGATGCCCGCGTCGCCCACGCCGTCCACCGTGACCATGCGCACCTCGGCGCCGTACTTCTCGCCGAACAGCGCCATCGCGCCCTGCGCCTTGGCCTCGTCGATCGGCATGACGCGCCAGCTCACCTCGCGGTTCGCGAGCACCCACGCGTTCACGCGCGACTCGATCGCGGCGAGCTGCGTGTCCGACGGCGACTCGAAGTGCGCGTAGTCGAAGCGCAGGCGGTCGGGCGCCACCATCGAGCCGGCCTGATGGACGTGCGTGCCGAGTGTGTGTCGCAGCGCCGCGTGCAGCAGGTGCGTCGCCGTGTGGTGGCGGTTGGTGGGCGCACGGTGCGCCGGGTCCACGAGCGCCGACAGCTGGCTCGAGGCCGAGGCCGCGAGCAACGCCGCGCGGTCGCCCGTCGCGAACTTCACACGGTGCACGATCGCGTCGTCTTCCTTGTACACGGCCGTCAGCTCGGCGACGACGCCGTTTCCGCGCAGCGAGCCACGGTCGGACACCTGGCCGCCGGACTCCGCGTAGCACGGCGTGCGGTCGAGCACGACCTCGAGCTGGTCGCCGCGCTCGCGCCAGCGGCGCACGACGACGCCGTCTTCGGCGAGCTTCTCGTAGCCGAGGAAGCGGCTGTCGGCGTCGGTCGAGACGACCGTCCACGGCGCGCGCTTCTCGTCACCGTCCTTCGCGAACTTGCTCGCCGCGCGCGCGCGGGCGCGCTGCTCGTCCATCGCCTTCTCGAAGCCGTCCTTGTCCACCGCGACGCCGCGCGAGGCCGCGATCTCCTCGGTCAGCTCGATCGGGAACCCGTACGTGTCGTGCAGCAGGAACGCGTCGGCGCCGGCGATGCCCTTCGCGCCGCCCGAGAGCAGTTCCTCGAGGCGCGAGTTGCCCGCTTCGTACGTCTGGCCGAAGCCCGTCTCTTCCTGTTCGAGCACGCGCAGGATGCGGTCGCGGTTCTGCGCGAGTTCCTTGTAGTGGCCGCCGAACTGCGCGATCGCCTGCTCGGCGACGCGCGGCAGGAAGGCTTCCGTGAGCCCGAGGCCCTGGCGTGAGCGGCCGCGCGTCACCGCGCGGCGCAGCAGCCGGCGCAGCACGTAGCCCGCGCCTTCGTTGCCCGGCAGCGCGCCTTCGGAGATCGCGAACGAGAGCGCGCGCACGTGGTCGGCGATGATGCGCGCGTCGCGCACGGCCGACTTCGGGTCGGAGATCTTCTTCGCGTGGCCCATCACCGCGTCCACGAGCGGCGCGAACAGGTCGGTCTCGAAGATCGTGTTCTTGCCCTGCAGGATGAGCGCGAGGCGCTCGATGCCCATGCCCGTGTCGATGCCCGGGTTCGGGAGCAGGTCGAGCTTGCCGTCCGGCTGCGCGTCGAACTGCGGGAACACGAGGTTCCAGAACTCCATGAAGCGGTCGCCGGCGTCGCCCGCGCTCTCGCCCCAGAAGGCGCCGTCGGGCAGGTAGTCGGGACGCTTCTCGCCGAGGTCGAAGTAGATCTCGGAGCACGGTCCGCACGCACCGGCGCCGCCGGCCGGGCCCCAGAAGTTGTCCTTGCGGCCGAGCGCGACGAGGTGATCGGGCGAGAGCCCGAGCTTCACCCACAGCGCCGCGGCTTCGTCGTCGCGCGGCACGCCCGGCTCGCCGCCGAAGATCGAGACGAACAGCCGCTCCTTGGGCAGGCCGAGCGTCTTCGTCACGAACTCCCACGCGAGCGCGGTCGCCTCTTCCTTGAAGTAGGCGCCCTTCGCCTTCGGGCCGAACGAGAAGTTGCCGAGCATCTCGAAGAACGTGTCGTGGCGCGGCGTGAGACCGACGTTGTCGAGGTCGGTGAGGCGCAGGCACTTCTGCACGCTCGTCGCGCGCGTGTACGGCACGTCGCCGGTCGCCGAGTAGTACGGCTTGAACTGCACCATGCCGGCCGTCGTGAACATGAGCGTCGGGTCGCCGTGCGGCACGAGCGGGCTCGACGGCACCTCGGTGTGCCCGTTGCGGACGAAGAAGTCGAGGAAGGCGCGACGCAGGTCGGCGCCGGTCTTGAGCGTGGCGTTGGACATCCGAACTCCCCGGGCAGGTTCGGGCCACGGCGGCGCCGAGGGCGGCGCGGCCGGGCCGGTCATGAGCGGATTGCAGGCCGCGGGAGGATAGCCGAAAGCGAGGGGAGAAGTCAGCGGGCGGCGGGCGACGCGGGCCGGTGCCGGGGTCCGGCGAGAGCGCCGCGCCCGCCGTCAGCGGAAGCGGCGCACCAGCGTGAGCGAGGCGCGGCGGTAGTCGTGCCCGGGCGAGCCGTCGCGCACGCCCGCCTCGGCCCGCGCCGTCGCCTCGAGCAGCCCGAGGCGCGCGGTGCCGTCGAGGCCGGCGCCGCGGTGGGTCACGGCTTCCGCGCCGGCGCGCGTGAAGCGCGTGCGTTCGAGCCGCGCGCTCCAGCGGAAGCGGCCGCCCGCGTTCCACTCGGTGCGCAGGCGCTGCACGGACGATCGCAGGCGCAGCCCGCCCTCGCGCCCGTCGGTGAGCGTGGCGTCGGCGAAGAGCTGCGCCGAGCCCGACAGCCGCCAGGCGAGTCCGGCGCTGCCCTCGCGATGGCGCGCCTCGACCCCGGAAAGCGCACGCCAGCGCGCGCTGGCCGCGAGATCGAGCCGCGCCGGCCCGCGCGGCAGGCTCGCGCTCGCCTGCGCGAGTTCCTCGCGCGAACCCAGCCGCGCCGCACCGCGGTCGACGGGCGAATCCGTGGCCCGCGTGCGACGGTCCTCGGCGCGCAGCGAGAAGCCGCGCCAGTCGGCGGTCCACGCCGCGTCGGAACGCACCGCACGCCGGCCGGGCGTGCCGGGCGGCGTGGCCTCGTAGCTCACGCGCACGCGGTCGCCCGGCGCGAGCCGGCCACCGAAGGGCACGATCACCTGCAGGTCGAGCCCCGTGCGCAGCAGCGTGTAGTCCACGCCCTCGACGTAGCCGCTCGCGCGGTAGGCGTCGCGCAGCACGACCGTGGCGGAGTCCGCGCCTTCCACGTCGAGCGCGAACGTGCGCGACGCGGGAATGGTGTGCGCCTCGTCGGGGACCGCGACCACGGCGTCGCGCGCGCCGGTGCGGCGTTCGTGCTCGAGCGCCGCGCCGCCCTGCACGCTCATGCGCAGGCCACCGGCCCACGCGCGCTGCCACGACGCGCGCGGCCCCACGTTCCAGGCGCGGCCTTCGCGCCCGGGCGACTCGTCGCGGCGCAGTCCACCCGCGAGGGCCCAGCCCTTGCCGTCCACGCGGCCACCGAGCTCGAACTGGTGCGAGGACGTGCGCGCCTCGCCCGCGAGCAGCGCCGCGTGCGTGTGCTCGAAGCGATAATCGCTCGCCAGCCACGACGTGTGCCGCACGTGCAGCTGCTCGTGGATGCGGCGGTCCACGATCGTCGCGCCACCGGGCGTCTGCCCCGCCCACTCGAGCCTCGTCGCGAGCCGGCTGCCGTGCCCCCAGGGCAGCGCGTGATCGAACGTCGTCCAGCGCGTGCGCACGTCGTCGCGCGTGGCGGCGACCTGCTCGCGCACTTCGCGGTGCATGAAGCGCGTGCGGCTGCTCTCGAGCCACGCTTCGCTCGTGCGGCGCCGCAGCTCGCGCTGCAGTTCGGGCGCGAGCGCCGTGGAGACCCAGCGGTCGTCGCTCCATTCGTCGCGTGCGGACGCGCCGAGCGCGGCGAAACCCGGCCGCAGCTCGAAGCGCCCTTCGGTGCGGCGCGTGCGCGACTCCCGGGAGGCGTCGCCGCCGCGATCGGCGAGCACCCGGTCGCGATCGGCGGAGAACTGCGCGCGCACCCAGTGGCGCGGCTGCGTGCTCGCCACGAACTGGTGCGCGAACGCATCGGTGCTCAGGTCCGCCCCGGAGGCGTTGCCGCCGCTGCGCACGAAACTCGGGCGCGCGGTCCAGTTCCAGGTCAGCCAGCGTCCCTCGGGCAGCTGTCCCGCGACCGAGCCCGAGAGCCACCCGCGCATCGCGGTCTCGCGCACGAAGGGCCGAGCCGTCGAACGGCCCTCCGACGTCTCGGCCCGCACGCCCACCTCACCCGTTCCACCCCACCCGGCCAGCGTCCCCGACGCCGCCCGTGCCGCCGGCGCCGTGCACGCGAGCAGGGCGAGCCCCGCGCACCACAGGTTCCGGCGTTTCACGCTCACTGCTCCTGGAACAACGTCGAGTCCACGATCACGGGATCGGGCACGAACGCGGGCGGCTCCCGGTGGCAGCGCTCGCAGTTGCCGAAGCCCGCGCGGAACGCGGTCCTGCCGTCGTGGCAGCGGCCGCACGCCTGTCCCGCGGTGATGTCCTTCATCGTGACGCGATTGGCGCCCGCCCGCGGCTCGAAGATCTCCATGTGACACACGCGGCACTGGTAGCGGATGCGGTGCACCCAGTGCGGGAACACGGCGCGCGGCAGCTGCTTCTCCGGCGTGTTCGGCGACATGCCCGTGCCGTCCTCGACACGGCTCATGACGACGGTCCCGAGGAGCCGCGGACGCACGCGATGCTCGGGCAGCTTGATGCGCGCGTGGCAGCGTTCGCAGCCGGAGACGACCGGGAACGAGACCTTGCCGTGGCACTCGCCGCAGTAGCGGCCCGAGAGCAGGTCGAGCATCCGGTACTTCACGTTCCGGTAGCGGAAGATGCGCGAATGGCACTGCGCGCACGCGATGATCTGCGTGTGCGCCGAATGCGGGAACGACGCGTCGAACGACGAGTCGCGGCCCGGGAAGAAGAAGTCGAAGCCGAAGGGCGCCGGGCTGTCCTCGAACCGCCCGCCGATCGCGGGGCGCGGGCGCATGAGACCTTCGCGCAGCGCGCGCACCCAGTCGGGGTGGCCGATCGCGTCGCGCGGCAGCATCGCGAGCACGCTGTCCGCGTTCAGCGTGCTCTCGAGCGGCGGCAGCGTTTCGTTCACCGGTTCGTGCGCCGGAAGCGCGCGCGCGGCGGCGGCCGGCGCGGCCGCGGGGCGCGGGGGCGGCAGGTCGAAGAACGCGCGCGCGGCGTTGCCGCAGCCGGCGGCGAGGAACGCGATCAGCAGCAGGGCGAGGAGTCGGCGCACGTCACTTGATGTGACAGGTCAGGCAGAGGCTGCTGCCCGCGTTCGAAATGCGCAGGAACGGACGGTTCGCCGCGGTGTGCGGGTTGTGGCAGCTGCCGCACTGCACCTTGCCGCCGTACAGCTGCAGTCCCGCCGCGTGCACCGACGCCGCCGAACGGAAGTACGTGTCCGCGGTCGGGTCGTAGGTCACCGAGACGGGATGGTCGTTGCGCAGGTCGGTGCCGAGGTTGGGCAGGATGTTCGACGGCATGTGCGTGCCGACCGCGGCGCCGCCGGTGTAGCTGTTCGGCGTGTTCACGATCACGTCGAGACCGACGGTGCCGTCGTGGCACGACAGGCACGCGAGCGACACGCCCGTCGGCTGCGAGTCGACGGTCATGTTGATCGTCGAGCTGTGGCCCGAGTCGTACATCTGGTACGAGGCCACCGAGAAGTTGCGGTTCCACAGCGGCGCCGACGTCTGCCCGCCGTGCGGCGTGTGGCAGTAGACGCACACTTCGCCGTAGTTGCGCAGCGCGCCCGGGCCGTAACGGTCGGACGACGCGGCGTACGAGAGGTTGTGCAGCGTCTCGACGACCGACGTGCCGTTCGGCCAGGCGCCCGGCGCCTGCGCGCGGACGACCGGAACGGCGAGGACGAGCAGGACCGCGACTCCCGCGGCGGCGGCGATGCGAATCGAGTGCTTCATGGGGCCTTCCTCCTTCCGGCGCGTCCGCGGCGTGCGGACGCCCCGTGTGTCAGCGAGCCGGGGACGGCTCGCCGTGGTTCATGAGCGCGAACATCTGCACGCGGGCGTTGTAGCGGTCCGCGACGTACACGTGACCCTTGCGGTCGATCCACAGCCCGAGCGGCAGGTAGAGCTGCCCGGGGCCGGTGCCGAGCTGCCCGAACGTGAGCAGCAGCTGCCCGGCCGGATCGAAGACCTGCACGTTGTTGAAGGCGGCGTCGACCACGTAGACGTTGCCGCTCGGATCGAGCGCGATGCCCTTCGGGCGCGCGAACGCGCCGGGCGTGTCGCCCATGTGCCCGAACGTGCGCACGAACGCGCCGTCGCGCGAGAACACCTGCACGCGATCGTTGAGCCCGTCGCTCACGAACAGCTCGCCGCTCGCGGACACGGCGACGCCGCACGGATACAGGAACTCGCCCGGCTCGCCGCCGCGGTTCTCGCGCACGTCGCGCGATCCGGCCGCCGAGCGGTGCACGTCGGCGAGCGAGCGTTCGGAGGCGTTCGCGGGCTTCTCGGCCTCGACGACCTTCGAGTGCGCGTCGCCGTCCGTGCGGCCGAGCGTGCGCACGAGCGCGCCCGTCGAATCGAACGCGAGGATCTGGTGCAGGTAGGCGTCGGCGACCCAGGCGATTCCGGTCGTCGTGTCGACGGCGACGTCGACGGGATTGAGCAGCACGCCGCGGCCGCCGAACGCGCGCAGGAAACGTCCCTCCCGATCGATCACCACGACGCGCCGCCCGGGGGGATCGGTCACGTAGAGCCGCCCGCGGCCGTCGCCGGTCAGCCCCATCGGCTTCGCGGGCGCGCCCGCGCCCTCGATCGGCAGCGAGCGCAGGCTGCGGCGCGCACGATCGAGCACGAACACGCGGCTCTGCGCCGCGTCGGTCACGTACACGGTCGAGCTGTCGTCGGCGTAGATGTCGGTCGGGCGCACGAGCTGCTCGGCTCGCGCGGAGTTGTTGCCCGTGAAGAGACGCCTGAGCGCGCCGCCGAAACCGCCGCCCTTGTTCGACTGCCGGCGGAGCTCTCCCGCCCAGCGCACGCGCGCGGTGTCGGGAGCGGGTGGCCAGAAGAGCCGCGCCTCGGCGTCGCGCGGTGCGGCGTGCGCGAGTGTGGCGGCGCCGGGCGTGCCGAGCGCCGCGATCGCGGCGAGGATCAGTGCGAGAAGTCGTGCGCGCATGCGATCACCAGAAGTGCGCCGTCGACTGCGACGGCTGGGTGCGATGACAGACGAGACAGAGGCTGCGGTTCGTGTTGGGAATGCGCAGGAACGGCCGGTAGCGCTCGGAGTGCGGCTCGTGGCAGGTCGCGCACTGCACCTTGCCGTTCTCGAGCACGAGCCCGGCGGCCTGCACCGCGCTCGCGGGCTGGAAACCGGCGTCGCGCGAGGCGTCGTACGTGATCGAGATCGGGTGCTGCTTGCGCATGTCGTCGGGGCGGAACCAGACGTGCTCCCAGTTGAGGCCGCCCGCGGGGTTGCCGCCGTTGTGGCAGCCCGTGCAGCGCTCGATCGTCTCGCGGTGCGGACCCGGTCCCGAGTGCGTGACGGGCGCCACCTGGACGTCGTCGAGTCCGATCGTGCCGTCGTGGCACGACAGGCAGAGCCGCGACACGCCCGTCGGCTGCGCGTCCGCGATCATGTCGAGCGGACCTTCGTACATGCGGTACGGACCACTCGGCAGGCGCCGGTTCCACAGCGGGCGCTCGCCGCCGCCGCCGTGCGGCGCGTGGCAGTAGACGCACACCTGTCCGTAGTTCGTGATCATCCCGGACATCGGCGAGATCTGCGCCGGGTGCGTGAGGTTGTGGAACGTCTCGGGCACGGTCGAACCGGTGGGCCACTCGGCGCGCACGGCCGTGACGAAGCCCACGAGCACGGCCGCCGCGATCAGCACGATCACGACCGCGCGCAGCACGGGGACGAACACTTCGGTCATTGCGCCATGCTCGCGATGTACGAGGCCACGTCCACGACCGCCTTGTCCGTGGAGAGCGCCGCCGCCATGCCGCGCATCTGCATTCCCGAAATGTCGAGGTCGTGATAGCCGCGCAGTCCGCGGCGGAACTTCGTGAGCTGGCCGACGAGGTACCAGTCGGCCTGTCCGGCGAGCGCCGGCGTGCGGATCTCCGGCCGGCCCGCGCCGTTCGCGCCGTGGCACGCGGCGCAGATCATCTTGAACGTGCGCTCGCCCGCGGCGCGGTCGCCACGCAGCGTGCGCGCGGGAACTTCACCTTCGAGGCTCGCGACGTACACCGCGACGTCGAGCATCGCCTGCTCGTCGGCGAGCGCCATGGCCATCGGCGCCATCATCTGGCCGCCGATGTCGTCGTCCTTCGCGCCGCGGATGCCGCCCCGGAACTTGCGCAGCTGCGCGAGCAGGTACCACGGCTCCTGGCGATTGAGCGCGGGCGCACCGATGTCCTTGTTGCCTTCGGCGTTCGCCCCGTGGCATGGCAGGCAGGTGCTCTCGAAGATGCCCTTGCCCGTCTCGAGATGACCGAACGCCTTGGCCGGCGGCGGCACCCGCGGAGGCGCAGGCGCGGGGGGCGCCTCGCTCTCCGCGGAACCGCTCGTGTCGGAAGAGTCGGTCGAAGCCGAACCGACGGAATCCGCGGGGGGCTGGACTCCGTCGGCGGTGTCGCCGTAGGCGCGAGGGGGGGACTGGAGCGCGCCCACGGCTGCGAAGAAGGTGACGAACACGATCAACCCTGCCGCTGTCCGGAGGGAACGGCGGGCACGAGCGCAGGCATGGACGGGGCGAAAAGGCGGCACGTCGGCTCCACGGATGGCGGCGGGGTCAAACGCGTGTCTGCACGCCTTTGTAGCAAGCCGCCTGCCCTTGCGTGTGGCGACACGCTCCAGCCCCCTATGGCTCGACGGGCGTCGGAGGCGCATGGATGGCGGCTCCGGCGCAGCGGACTGCGGCGCTGGCGGTTGGGGGGTTTCGCGTGTCCAAACATGGACGGGAGGACTTCGCACTCCCCTCACCGATGCACGTCTGGCTGCGCGCGAACGCTCCCGCGCGGGCCGGTCATTCAGGCCAAGTTGTCAGCAGCCCGCGCGCCGCACCGCAGTTTTGTCAGCAGGGCGAACGCGAAGTGGCCTCACGCGCCCGCCGCTTCGCCGCTCGCGTACAGGCACAGTTCCTCGCCCGCCTCGCTCAGGCGCACGAGCTTCTCGAAGCGCATGCCGACGTCCTCGAGCACGCGGCACGAGGCCGTGTTGCCGGGACTGCAGATCGCGACCACACGCGGATGCCCCAGCGCGCCATGCGCGTACGCGAGGCACGCGGCCGCCACTTCGCGGGCGTAGCCCTGGCCGCGCCCCTGCGGCAGGAACGCGAAGCCGAGATCTGGGTCGGGAAGCGTCTCGCGCTTCAGCAGGCTGCACACGCCGATCAGCTCGGTCTCGCCCCGGCGCGAGACGGCCCACAGCCCGAGCCCACGCTTCGCATAGAGCGGCAGGTAGGCGCGCTCGAGATACGCGCGCGCCGCGTCCACCGTGGCGGCGTCGCGCGGGCCGATGAATCGGATCCAGTCGGGATCGTTGACCAGGGCGTGCACGAAGGGCGCGTCGTCGAGCGTGAGCTCGCGCGCCTCGAGCCGATCCGTGGCGAGCACGGTCACGAGTGCGTCGCCGTCGGGTCTTCCCCGCGCGCCATCGCCTCGTTGAACGCCTTCGAGGCCCCGCGAGCGACGCTGAGCGTCTGCCACTTCGCCCCTCCCACGAGGTGCTTGGCGAGCAGCACGATCTGGCCGGTGTGCACGCCGTAGTGCTGCAGCTGGCGGCTCACCGCCGCGCTCGCGAGCATCGGCTTCGTGCGGATGGTGATCGTGCGGTCGAGGTCGGCTTCGGTCAGGCCGTCGAGCGCCGCGAACAAACAGGCCCAGCCCTCTTCCCAGCGCGCGAGGATCTGCTCCTTCGTGAGCGACTTCGGGTTGTCGAACTCGCCGTCGCGGTCACGGTTCGGTTTCTCGCCGTCGGTCGTGAGGAAGTCCGTCCAGCGCGAGAGCATGTTTCCGCTCAAGTGCAGCATGATCGTCGCGATGCTGTTCGACTCGGGGCCCAGCTGGTGCGTCCACTGTTCGAAGGGCACCTGCGCGATCGCGCGGTCGCACTGCGCCTTCGAGTCGGCGTAGCGCTTGCGCACGTCGGCGAGCCAGAGCATTCCGTTCATGGGGTCCTCCGGGGATTCAGGCGATCGGCCACTGGCGCACCCAGCGCGGCGGCTGGGCGCCACCCTGGCGCAGCAGCAGCTGGAGCTGGCCCACGTGGTGCTGCACGTGCCGGTTGGTGTTGAGGAACGCCTCGAAGCGGCTGAGGTCGTAGGAGTGGAAGCGCCAGCGCTCCGCCGCCGACTCGGGCGTGAGCGTGAGCAGCTCACGAAGAGCGCGTGCACGGCCGTGCGCGAGGAACGCGAGCATCTCTTCCTTCGTGTACACCCGGTCCGGGTAGACGCCTTCGGGATCCATCTCCCCGAGCGTGTAGGGCGCGGGCGGCACGTAGGACTCGGGCTCGGCCGTGGAGTAGCAGTCGAGCCAGAAAGCGGTGTGGTAGACGAGGTACCAGAACTCGTGCGGGCCGATGCGCTCGCCCCAGACGTGCGGCGGGCATGCGGCGATCGCGTGCTCCATGGCCTGGACCGAAGCGGCGAGCTGACTGGCGAGCGCGTTGCGTGCAAGTGCGAAAGACATGTCCGAATCCGAAGGGTGATGGGTTCGATCCGCTCGTGCGATGCCGCGGTGCCTCCAGCTTACTCGCCGGCCTCGTCGTCGCGAATCGAAAGTACCCGGCGGATCGTGTCGCCGTCGAAGCCCCTTCGCGCGAGCAGCGCGTACAGACGCTGGCTGCGCACGCGCGGCTCGAGCTTCGCGTAGCGCGCGGACACCTGCGTGACGAGCTTGCGCGCGACCTCGAACTCGTCGGCTGCTCCCTCCCGCTCCTCGATCAGCCCGCGACCGGCGACGATCGCCTCGTCGGTGACGCCCTTGGCGCGCAGCTCGCGCTGCAGGCGCGACCAGCCCGAGGGGCGGCGGCCCCAGCGGCCGGCGAGGAACGCACGCGCGTACTCGGCGTCGTTCACGAGCCCGACTTCGGTGAGCCGATCCACGACTTCGGTCACGACCGGCGCCGCGAAGCCCTTGTCGCGCAGCCGGCGCTCGAGGTCGCTTCGCGTCCGGCGCGTGCGCTCGAGCAGCTTGAGCGCCGCCTCGCGAGTCGCGGCCGGATCGTCGTTCGGCTCGGCGTCGCTTTCACGCCGCGTGCGGAAGGCCATGGTCGGTCGAACTCCCCGTGAAGGTCAGAGACGGGCGCCGCCCGATACGTTGGACGGCGCCCGGACCTGGCGGAACTTAACGGCGAGTCGCGGCGGCCGGAACGGGCGCGGAGGGACGGGCCGCGGCAGCGGCCGCCTTCGCGGCGTCGGGCGACGGAGCGTTGCCGTTCGTGGCCGAAGGAGCAGCCGCGGTGGCGGCGGCACCCGAGACCTTGAGACCGAGCTGCGGGAAGAGCTTCGCTTCGATCTTGGCGCGCACGTCCGGATGTTCCTTGAGGTACATGCGCGTGTTCTCGCGACCCTGGCCGAGCCGCTCGTCACCGAAGCTGAACCAGGTGCCGGCCTTGCTGACGACCATCTTGTCCACGGCGAAGTCGATCAGCTCGCCTTCGCGCGAGATGCCCTGGTTGTAGAGGATGTCGAACTCGGCCTCACGGAACGGCGCGGCGACCTTGTTCTTCACGACCTTCACCTTGGTGCGGTTGCCGACGGCCTGCTCGCCTTCCTTCAGCGTGGCGATGCGGCGGATGTCGAGGCGCACGGAGGCGTAGAACTTGAGCGCACGGCCGCCGGCGGTCGTCTCGGGGTTGCCGAACATGACGCCGATCTGCATGCGGATCTGGTTGATGAAGATGACCGTCGTGTTGCTCTTGTTGATCGAGCCGGTCAGCTTGCGGAGCGCCTGCGACATGAGGCGCGCCTGCAGACCGACGTGCGAGTCGCCCATTTCGCCTTCGATTTCGGCGCGCGGCACGAGGGCGGCGACCGAGTCGATGACGACGATGTCCACGGCGGCCGAGCGCACGAGCGTGTCGGCGATCTCGAGCGCCTCTTCGCCGGTGTCCGGCTGCGCGACGTGCAGGTTGGCGATGTCCACGCCGAGCTTCTGCGCGTAGCCGGAGTCGAGCGCGTGCTCGGCGTCGATGAACACCGCGTTGCCGCCATTGCGCTGGGCGTTCGCGATGATCGTGAGCGCGAGCGTCGTCTTGCCCGAGGATTCCGGTCCGTAGATTTCGATGATGCGGCCGCGGGGCACGCCGCCCACGCCGAGAGCCATGTCGAGGCCGATCGAGCCGGTGCTGATGGTCTCGATCTCGGGCGCGGCATTGCCTTCGCCCAGCTTCATGATGGCGCCCTTGCCGAACTGCTTCTCGATCTGCTGGAGCGCCAGGTCGAGAGCCTTCGTGCGTTCCTTGGCGTTTGCCGGGTTGGTGATCATGGAGCTGCGTCTCCTTCGCAGGGGCTGCGCTTGATGTGCGGGGATGGCCGCCGGGGACGGCCTCGGGGCGCATACTACACAGGTGTGCAGTAACCCCCAAGGACTTTTTTTTCGGGGGGTCTCCGGACTCCCTACTTCCCCAGCAGCGCCTCGCCGACCACGTCGTAGCGCGAGCCGCCGGGAGCGAGCGCGCTCTGCACCAGCACGAGCTTCTCGACCTGGAAGCGCACCTCGGGCGCGGGCGTCTTGGTCAACCGCTCGGTCCAGTCCGCGGGCGTGCGCACGCGGCCGAGCGTCAGGTGCGGCTCGAAGTCGTGATCCGCCGCGGGGAAACCGTGCTTCGCGAGCGTCTTGTCGAGCGCCGCAGCCAGCTTGCGCAGCGCCTCCGCCCCGCCGGTGAGCCCGGCCCACAGCACGCGCGCGCGCTTCGAGTTCGGGAACGCGCCGAGGCCGCCGAGTGCGACCTCGAACGCAGACTGCGTCTTCGCGGCCTCGCGGGCCGCCGACAGCGCCGCGGCCATGCCGGCCTCGTCCTGCTCGGCGAGGAAACGCAGCGTGAAGTGCAGGTTGTCGCGCTTGACCCACGAGACGCTGTTGCCACCGCGGGTCGCGCGCAGCGCGTCGCTCGCCTGCGCGGCGGCGGCCTGCGCGGCGGACGGTGGGAAGACGGCGAGGAAAAGGCGCATGGTCGCGGTCTCAGTCCAGTGAGGGATCGACGGGAAGTTCGAGCAGGTGCCGGCGCAGCATGTCGAGCGCGGTCTGCGCGGCGCGCTCGCGGATCGTGGCGCGCGTGCCGAGGAAGCGGTGCACTCGCGAGACGGTGCCGAGCGGGGTGACGAGGGCGATGAACACCGTGCCGACGGGCTTGTTCTCGCTGCCGCCGTCGGGACCGGCCACGCCGGTGATGCCGATGCCGACCTCGACGTTCGCGTGCGCGCGCGCACCGGCCGCCATCTGCTCGGCCACCGCGGCGCTCACCGCGCCCTGCGCGTTCAGCGTCGCCTCGTCGACGTCGAGCTGCTCGAGCTTGGCGGCGTTCGCGTACGTCACGAACCCGCGCTCGAACCAGGCGGAGGAGCCCGGTGTGTCGGTGAGGCGCTTGGCGAGCAGCCCGCCCGTGCACGACTCGGCCGTCGCGACGCGCCAGGAGCGCTCGCGCAGGCACGAACCGACGACCTCTTCCATGCCGATGCCGCCCTCGGCGTAGACGACGTTGCGCACCTTGGCCATGAGCTCGTTGTACGCGCGCAGCACGCTCTCGCGCACGCCGGGCGCGCTGTTGCCCGCGACGGTCACGCGCAGGTCCACGCCGAAGTAGCTCGGCAGGTACGCGAACGACGCGCCCGGCCACTGGTCGGGCAGCGAGCCGATGCGTTCGTGCAGCTGGCTTTCGAACGCGCCGTACGTGCGCAGCGTGAAGCTCTCGACCGTGCGGCCCGTGCGCTCGCGCAGGAAGGGCACCAGGTACTCCTCGGTGAGCGCTTCCATCTCCTGCGGGACGCCGGGCAGCAGGATCACGGGTTTGTCGCGGTGCGTGATCACGATGCCGGGCGCCGCGCCCACCGGGTTCATCCAGACTTCGGCGCCGCGCGGGATGAGCGCCATGGTCTCGACCGTCGCGGGCAGCTTGCGCCCGGACTTCTTGCCACGTTCGCGGATCGCCGCGAGCACCTGCTCGTCGAGTCCCAGCGGACGGCCGAGCAGCGTCGCGACCGCCTTGCGCGTGACGTCGTCCGGCGTCGGTCCGAGACCGCCCGTCATGACCACCGCGTCCGCGCGTTCGAGCGCGCGGCCGAGCCCCTCCGCGATGCGTTCGGCCGAGTCGCCCACCGTGGAATGCCACAGCACCTCCACGCTCGTCGCCTCGAGGGCGCGGGCGAGGTAGGCGAAGTTGGTGTCCACGGTGCGGCCGGACAGCACTTCGTTTCCGATGGTGACGATCTCGACGTTCATGCGCGGGCGTGTGCTCGGGAGGACCTGCGTGGTGCGGGGACGTTTCGCGCGCACTTTGACGCAGTGCGGGGTGTGCGGCAACTGGGGCCGGGCGGGCGCGGCCCCGCAGTCGCCAAACGCCTCAGTCTTCGCCCTGCCGCCGCACCCAAGTGGCCACGCCCTGCATGTCGAGTTGGAGCCCCTCGACAGCCGTGAGCTGCTTCTCGGTCAACGACCGGCTGCTGAAGCTCATGGAGATAGTGGCGTCTGCCCGAACTTTAGTGTCTTCGTAGTTGTCCAGCCAAAGTCGGGTCCCGCCCTCGAGGAGGGTCATGCCTCGGACGAATCCCCTCTCGGTGGCGTCGGAATAAGCATCGACCATTGCGAAGATTCGAGACTCGTAGACGCGCCCCGTGCGAGAAACTCCTGGGGCGTAGCCCGAGGTGTTTGCCGTACCGCCAAATGTCGGTGCAGGTGCGATCGACCACGCACTCAGCGTGATCCTCACCACAAGCTCACCCTGCGAGTTGAGGCCGTCGAAAGTGAATCCCCGCGGGTAAAGCCCGACCCGCGTCTCGCGGGCTCGCACGATTCGCGCCTCGATGTCAGGGTGCGTTGCGAATGCATCAGGTCGACTGGGAAGGTTCCCTTCGGTCGTCTCCCCGTACTGCATCTTCGACATGAAGAGATCGAAGCCCCGGCTGCCGTCCGAGAGTCCCGCACCGGCGAGGTACAACATGGAATAGGCGTCGGCCTCTTCCTCGTTGTTGCGACCGTGTCCCACCACCGCAATTTCGTTCGCGACCGTTCCGAGGTTTGTCACGAGGTCCATGAGCTGGCTGCCCGTAGAGGGGCTTGCATCCTGTGACGCCGCTGCTGCGCCAACGAGAAGCGCGGCGATCGCCACTCCTCGTTGATTGTCGATCCTCGAGCGAAACGCCTGATAGGCATGGCGCCTTTCGCAGTGGGCGATCTCATGCGCGAGCAGCGCTTCCAGTTCGCTCTCGGTCTCGATCACGGCCAGGGCCCCCGTGGTGACGTAAATCATCCCGGTCGGGCACGCGAACGCGTTTGGTGCGGCATCGCGAACGATTCCGAAAACATAGTCGTAGCCGCGAAGAGGCATCGGCCAACGAGCCAGCACTCGTCGGCCAGCCTCTTCGACTCGCGTTCGTTCGGGGTGAGTTTCCGCTTCCGGCGCCATTTGGAAAACCTCGGCCCGAGCCATGCGCCCGAGCTCTCGCTCGGTCGAGTAGTCCGGAATACCGATGTAGCTCTTCGGCGGAAAGCAGAGCACGCACACGGAGTAGCCCTGTCGGGACGACTCCTCCAACGACCCGAAGTAGTCACGTACGGAAGCGTCGGGCAGGTGATTGCAATCCGACAGGTGCACCCGTCGGCTCACTCGACTGGCGACGATCGGCTGAGGAAGTGCGTCGGTGCGAAGTTCGGGCGATAGACGAGCAAGGCCTGCCGCGACCGCGGTGATCGTGAGTGCCTTCCCATCCGTGGCCTCGATCGCGAATCGAAGCGTCCCGAAGCGTTTCGATTTGAAGGCGCCCTCGACCGCGGTCGAACTCGACGGCAACAGGGACTTGAGCTCCACTCCCTCCGCGGCTCCGATCCGGAAGAATCGCTTCGATTTCAGCAGTACTCGAAACTGGCGAGAGGAATCGGCGAGGTAGTAAAGCGCGGCATTCGACGTGCGTGGCGGCTCGACGGTGAGCGCGAGCTTTCGCTTGGTGTTCCTCAGCGAATCCACCGAGCTTCCGAAGGCGCTTCCGACTTGCGCCTGCGCGCTTGCCCCAAGCAACAGACTACAAAACGTCACCAGAAGAACACGCTTGAACATGCTTGCACTCCCTCCTTCGATATCTGACGCGGATCATCGTCACATGCTCGACCGGGGGAAATCAGAGCGCCGCAAGCCTAACTCAAGAGGCCTGGGTGCTTTCCATACGGCGAGCTTTGCACGGGGGACCCGGGCGGGCGCGGCGCTCCGTGCTACGGTCGCGCCGTCCGCCCCGCGCTTCCACCGCCCGTTCGAGGTTTTCCCATGCTCCGCCCGATCGCCCTGCTCCTGCCGGCGTCCCTCGCCGCCGCCGTGGCCCTCGCCGCCCCCGCCGCCCGCTCTCCGCGCGCGCCTGCACCCAAGCCGGCCGCCCCTGCCGCCGCGCCGTCCTTCTCCGCCTGGTGGCACGACGGCAAGGCCGAACTGAACGGCTATCGCGTGACCGTGCAGCGCTACGGGGCGCCGCGCACGGCCCGCGCGGTGGCGATCTACGTTACCGAACCCTTCAGCGGCTCGCGCCACGTGAAGCTCGACGACCCGGCGAAGACTCCGGCCGACGCCGTGGACGTGCTCAAGCTGAACCTCACGCGAGACTTCCAGACGGGCGTGTACGACTACCACACGATGCTGTCGGTGTTCTCGCAGACGCGCGACTTCTCGCCGCTCAAGGTCGCCTTCACGAGCAGCGAGTGGTGCGGCCAGGTGTACGAGGAGCTGCACTTCTGGAGCGGCTTCACGCAGCACAAGCTCTTCAGCTACTTCGAAGGGGAGTCGTCCGAGCGCAAGGGCCCCTACCCCGCGAGCGGCGTCGCCGAGGACAACCTCTGGATCACGCTGCGCGGCCTGAACGGCGCCTATCTCGCGCCCGGCACGAAGCGCACGGTGCCCTACCTCGCCGGCGCGTTCTGGCGGCGGCTCGCGCATCGCGACGCCGACTGGACGAAGGCGTCCATCGAGCGCCTCGCGCGGCCCGAGCGCGTCACGGTGCCCGCGGGCACGTTCGTGGCGGAGGTCTACGAAGTGCGCCCGAGCGACGGCCGGGTCGGCCGCTTCTGGATCGAGCAGGCCCACCCGCGGCGCATCGTGCGCTGGCAGTGGACCGCGCCGGGCGCGGGCGCGCCGATGGGCGGCACGGACGCGGGCGAACTCACGGGCACCACGCGCCTCGACTACTGGCGCACGCACGCCCCCGGCGACGAGAAGCTGCTCGAATCGATCGGGCTCGGCCCCGCCGTGAAGTGACGCTCAGCCCGCCTCGTGCACGGCGCGGTGGCGCAGCAGTTCGGCCCACCGCACTTCGGGCGCGAGCAGCGTGGCCCCCGACTCGCGGTTCCACACCGACGAGCGGTCGTCCGCGTCACCGCCGTGCGTCCAGCCGCGCGGCACGCTCGCGACCACGGCGTCGAACGTCTCCGGCGTGGGCGGCGACAGCAGCAGCGTGAACTCGACCAGCTCGGGCATGCGCGCGTAGCGCTCGGGCGGCGACGGTTCGGCCGGCTTCCACGCCGCGGCGGCCGCGAGCAGGCGCGGCGACAGCGCGGCGGCGGACGCGGCGTCCGGGCACTCGGCGAGCACGCGCAGCATCAGGATCACGAGACGTGCGCTTCCGCGGGCCAGAGCAGGAACTCGGCCGGCAGCGACCGCACGAGCCAGAGCTGGTTCTCGGAGAGGTGGAACACGACGCCGCGCTCGTGCGCCTCGAACGCGCGCACCGAGAGCACCACCGGACGGCCGTGCCGCGCACCGACGCGCGCGGCGGCCGCGGCGGTGGCCGACAGGTGCACGTATTGCCGCCCCGCGGGACGCAGGCCCTCGCGGCGGATGTGCTCGGCGAAGCGCGTCGCGGTGCCGTGATAGAGCAGCGCGGGTGGCACCGCGGGCGCGAGCCCGAGGTCCACGTCGATCGAATGCCCCTGCACGGCGCGGATGCGCGTGCCGTCCGCGCTGAGCGCGAAGCGGCGCTTGTCGTTGCCGGCGACCACCTCGGCGATCGTGGCCTCGTCGAGCTGGCGGCCGCGCTTGCGCGCGCCGGCGATCAGTTCGGCGACGCTCGCCCAGCCCTCGCGGTCGAGGTGCAACCCGATCGCCTCGGGCTCGTGGCGCAGCACGAAGCTCAGGAAGCGGCTGGTCTCGACGATCCGGTCACGCACCGGAACGCTCCCGCGCCTCGCGCTCGAACGGATTGTGCGCGTAGGGCGCGCGGCCGCGCGCGAGCTGCCACAGCGAGGCCAGCGCGTACGCGGGCGGCAGCAGCACGCCCCAGCGCTCGTACTGGCGCACGTGCACGTGCTCGTGCTCGCGCATCCGTTCGAGCACCTCGGGCGACACCGCGAGGATCACGTGCCCGAGCGTGATCGCGACGAACGCGACCGGCCGCGGCAGGGCGTTCACGATCTGCCCGAGTTCGCCGCCCGTGCACTCGATCGCGCCGCGGTGCGCGCGCACGCGAGCGCCGCAGACGAGCGCGAGCAGCGCGCACGCGAGGCCGATCGCCGTGGCGGGCGCCGCCCACGCGTAGCCGAGCGCGCGCTTCACGGGCGGTTCGCGCGCTTGGCGACGAGGTCGAACATCGCGAGCCCCTTGCCGTGGCGCCAGCGCAGCGGCGTCGGGTTGCCGTACGCGTCGAGCGTGTCCGCGGTCGAGAACGACGCGCCGAGCTGGAAGCGCACGGAGTCCACGCGCTGGTAGGCGTAGTAGCGGCGCGTCTCGGGATCGCGGGGCACGCTCTCGGGCCCGCGGCCCGCGGTGGCGTCGAGTTCGGTGAGCGAACCCGGCACGGTCCCGTCGCGCTCGTACGCGCGCTCGATCTGGTCGCGCAGCAGTTCGAGATCGCCCACGCGGCGCGAGTCGAGCTCGCGCCCGCGCGCGTGCCGCGGCGTGCCGATGCCGAGGAACGACAGCGCGACCGTGAGCACGACGCCTGCCGCCCCCACGCGCCCGAGCCAGCCCGCGCGGCGCGGCGCGCCGTCCTGGTCCGCCTCGTCGCGGCGCAGGCCACTCAGGTAGTGACCGAAGACGATCCCGGCGATCGCGAACACGACCGCGGCCTTGAGCAGCGAGCGCGCCGTCTGCTCACCCGCGAGCAGCGAGCTGAGCACGCCCACGAAGTTGCCGATCAGCACCTGCGCGGCGACGAAGAGCGTGAGGTACGTGAGCCAGCGCCGCACGCCGCTCGCGCGCTTCTCGGGCTCCTCGGCCAGGCCGCGCGCGGCGATCGCCGACATCCACAGGTAGATCGGGAACGCGGTCACGGTCGCGGCGACCGCCCAGCGCATCGCCTGCACGGAGCCGCTGCCCGAGTACACCTGCGCGTCCCGCAGCCACTGCTCGATGAGCGCGAACAGGATCACGCCGGTCGAGAAGGCACTGGTGTAGAGCGACGCGAAGAGCAGCAGGTGCACGAACGCCTCGCGCGCGGAGAGCGACACGCGCCGGCGCGGCACGGGCACGCCGCCTTCGCCGTCCGACCATGCGCCGAGCGCGGCGTCGATCTCGTCGCGGCGCCAGCGCGCGGCGGTCAGCTGTGCGGCGATCGTCTCGCGGGACAACCCGCGCGCGAGCGCCTCGCGGACGTAGTGCTGGAGATCGGCGTTCATGGGTACCTCCTCGGCCTCCGGCCTCGGCATGCTTCGACTCGGCCAGACTGCGCCCGCGGGAATGCCGGAGGCAAGTGCGGGCGGGCGGTCGCCGATGGTCAGCGCACGAACGCGAGCCGGCGCACGACGCGCCGGCCGCCGAACGTGGCGACTGCGAGGTACAACCCCGGCGCTTCGGACGGGCCGGGGCGCCACGTGAGCACGCGCCGCCCGGGCTCGAACTCGCCCTCGCCGAGCAGTGCGACGCGCCGTCCCTGCGTGTCGAGCACCTCGACCCGCGCCCGGCAGCGCGACCCGGGTGCGAACGCGACCGAGACTTCGCGCGTGAACGGATTGGGAGACGGGTGCAGCGTTCCCGCACCCATGGGAGGCGCCACGCTCGCGACCGCGGCGCCGGGCACGATCTCGTCCGCGACGATCACGAAGTCGTCGAAGTTCACGCCGGTCGAATCCGTCGTCGCGTCGTTGCGCAGTTCGATCGCCACCGATCGCACCGTGTCCGGCGGAAGGAACGCCTGCGTGAGCAGCTGGCCGTCCGCCCACACCGACACGAAGAAGCCCGAGCGCTCGATGCGCAGCACGCCGGCGTTCGAGGCCGCGGGCGAGCGGCCGTATGCGAAACCGGGCGGCTCGAGCCACGCGTGCCGGCCCGACGGGATCGCGTTCTGCTCGTCCGAGCGCACGGCTTCGACGAGTTGGTCCGGCAGCGTGACGGAGAGCCGCACCGAGTTGCCGGCGGGGCCGATCGCCCCGACGGGCGGCTGCAGCCGCGCGAGGCTGGCGCCGTGGTACTGCACCTCGACCGAGAAGCCTCCGAGCAGCGAGTGCCGCAGCAGCGCGCGCACCCACTGGCGGCCGACGTGGCTCGTGTCCACACCCTTCCGGAACCGCAACTCGCCCTCGATGTCGCCCACGACGTAGCGCGGAGCGTCGGACGATCGCACGACGAGCCAATGCTCCGGGCGCAGGCCCAGCGAGAAGTCGTCGTGGAACACCTCGGCGCGCCCGGACGTGGCGGGTCCCGCCAGCAGCGCGATGAGCAGGGCGAAACCCGATCGCCATGCGTTCGAGGGGCGCATGTCACGACTCCGAGGAAAGGAAGAGCGGCGTCAGCCCAGCCAGTGCATCCCGAACTGCCCGAGGCCCCAGCGCAGCGCGTGGAACGCCACGCACGACACCACGCCGGCGATCGCGTCGTCGGCGACCACGCCGAATCCGCCGGGCAGGACCTGCGCCTCGCGGGCGCCGAGCGGCTTCCAGATGTCGAAGAGGCGGAACAGGAAGAACGCGGTCACGAACGCCACGATCGTATGCGGCACGAAGAGCAGCGAGAGCGCCATGCCGACCGCCTCGTCGATGCTGATCGCGTTCGCGTCGTGCCCGAGTTCGTGCTCGGCCTCGCCGGCCGCCCAGATCGCGATCGCCGTGCCCACCACGAGCAGCACCGCGTACAGCCACACCGGGATCTGCGGCATCGCCGGCAGGAACCAGCCGATCGCGGCCACCACGGCGCTGCCGTAGGTCGCGCGCGGTCCGGGAATCAGTCCCACGGGACCGAGCATCGCGAGCCATTTACCGAACGTTCTCATAGTTGTCGGGGCTTTTCGGAAGGGCCGGGCGCCGTGGCCGGGGTGGCCGGGCGCGGTGCGGCCGCTGGAGGAGTGGGTGCGGCGACGCGCGGCAGTTGCGGCGGCGCCGGCGTGGCGATCGCGGGGCGCGGTGCGGCGCCCGGAGAAGCGGTGAGCGGCCGCGGCATCGGGAAGCGCGGCGAACGATAGGGCGCGGCGGCCGGCGCGGTGCGCACGGGCGCGGTGAGCGCGGGCCGTGCGGCGGGCGCCGCAGCCGGACGCGC
>JACRIW010000081.1 GCA_016215625.1 Candidatus Eiseniibacteriota bacterium
CGACGCCACGCTCACGCGGATCGGGTCCGCGGGGACGAACGAGAAGCCGAGCGCCGACCACGGCACCGAGATCTCGCACACGCCGGACGCGTGCACGGCCGCCTCGGCGCCCGCGTAGTCGTTGCCGTACGGATCCACGAGGCGCGCGCCCTGGCCGCTGCCGAAGCGCGTCTGGACCAGGTACTCCCATGCCGCGTCGGGCGTGACGCCCGCGGCATCGGCGCCGAGGAAGTTCGACCCGCCGAGCCCGGTGAAGCGGTTGAGATCGAGCGCCACCTGCACCTGCCAGGCGCTGTCGCCGCTCACGATCACCGGCCCCGTGCAGCGCGCGAGGATGTAGAGCCGGTCGTGATCGCCGGTCACGCGCACCTGCGTGAGGTCGCAGGCGCGCGCCGCCGCCGAGCCGCGCGCGTCCCCCGCGGCGTCGCGCCAGACCAGTTCGCCCGCACCGTCGGCGCGACGAGCGATGCGTGCCGTGTTGTCGGACGGCGGCAGGACGCCGAACCAATCGGACGCATTCCCATCAACGAGAACGCTCGCATCGGCTTTCGCTGATACGAGCGTTGCAACACACATGAGAATGGCAACCCAGCCGCGGCGCGCCGGCCGCAGGGCCCTCACGGCAGCTCTCTCCAGGAGAGTGTCACGAACTGGCCGCCGTAGCGGGCCAGCGCCTGCGAGATGGCGTCACTGCTGTAGAGGATGGTCGCGCCGCCATTCTGGCGGATTTCGGAGCGGCCCTTCACGATCACGCCGCCGAGGATCCACGCCGTGCCGTTCATCTTGAGGTCACCCTCGACGTACAGGAGTCCGCGGTACGAGAACGTCGCGTTCACGGTGAGATCGCCGTCCACGTACATCATGCCTTCGCCGCTGCCGCCGTGGATGCCGATGTTCGTGGACTGGTTGCCCACGGTGCCGTCGCCGTCGATGTAGTAGATGCCGTTGAGACTGGCCGGCGCGGTCGAGATCGGGGCACCGATCCACGACAGGAAGTCCGCCTGCGACATGCCGAGCGCGTCCCACGGGCCCGAGTAGAAGCCGGTCTGCCCGCTCAGGTTCGCGGACGGCGATCCGGCCTGAAATGCCGTGCCGCCGTTGGTCGTTCCACCGGTCGTCCATGAGCCCGGAAGGTTGCCCGATCCGGTTTCGTTGTCGATGCAGTGCGTCGCGTCACCCGGCATCACGCCGCGACCATTGTCGCCGTCATTGTCCGGAGTGCTTGCGCTGTGGTTGTAGCCGCAGACGACCGCGTTGCCGATGAAGCGGATGTCCTGGTTGGCCGCGAGCGCAGCCTTCGCGATCGCGTTGAAGGGCTTCTGGATCACCTCGGTCTGGATCGTGCGCCTGCTCGTGCCCTGCATGCCGGTCGCGGTGATCACGTAGATCGGATATCCGGTGGACGTGTTCACGGGTTCCGCCAGCGTCGGGTCGTAGCGCATGACCGCCGTGCCCGCGGTGTTCGTCTTGTACTTCACGGTCAGCACGCGCTCCCCGCGCGCCGCCGTGCTGTAGTCGAGCCAGTTGCCGGCCGGCTGGCTCGTCGCGAGCCCGGTGCTGTCGGTGCCGAGCGTGGGCACGCTGCCCGCGACGCAGGTGAAGATCTGCGCCACCGCGCGGGGATTGGTCGGGCTCATGTTGACGTCGTTGTTGCGGATGCGCGACATCGCCTCGCTCACGCCTGCTTCTGCGACGTTGAGCGCCTGCGAACCGCGCACGTTGTAGCCGACCGCGCGACGGTCCATGTTGGCGCTGGTCATGAGCATGATGCCCAGCACGGTGAGCACGAGCAGCACGAGCAGGGCGATGGCGAGCGCCACGCCCTTCTCGTCCCGCGACAGCCTCAGTGCATCCTTCACGGTCGGCACTCCTATCGAATGAAGATCACGAGCGCGCCGGTCGAGGCGCCCGACTTCACGCCGACCGCGAGGTCGGACAGGTACGGCGACGGCGGCGCCGTCGAGTTGAGCCCGTAGTTGAAGTTCGACGACGTCGTCGCGGGCACCATGTTCACGATCGTGCCGTTCGACGGATCGACGCCCGTGTTCGGCAGTGTGCGCACGTCGAGGTAGTAGATCGTCACGCCGCCGCCGTACGAGCCCTCCGCGGTGCGCCAGCCCACGACCAGGTCCTGGATGCTCTGCGTGGCGCCCATGTCGGCGACCGTGATGCTCATGACGATGCCGCTCGCATCCACCGTGCGGTCGTGGCTGAAGTACCAGTAGGTCGGGATACTGAAGTTGCGCAGGTACTTCAGCTGTCCGGCGCTCGTGCTCTTCTGCGTGCCGAACACGACGTCCATCTTGCCGTCACCGTTCATGTCGGTGACGCCGATCGCCGTGACCGCGCCGTCGAGCGACGAAATGGTGTTTCTCCAGACGAATCGGGCGCCGTTGATGCGGCCGATGCACTTGAAGAACATGACCTCGCCCATGTACGCGCCGGTCTTCGTGCCGACGACGAGGTCCTTCAGGCCGTCGCCGTCGAAGTCGGCGAGCGCCATGCAGGTGACTTCGCCCATGCTCGAGCCGGGCACGAGGCCCGCGACCGGGTAGATCTCCTGACGTGTGTAGGTCGGCGTGGTCGTGTTGCTGTTCTGCCAGACCTCGACCGTGCCGCGCCCGCTCACCGGCGACTTGGTGCCCACGAGGATGTCGGGATAGTTGCCGCCCGAGCAGTCGTACGTGAGCACGGCCTGCACGTCGCCGGCGTCGGCGGTCGTGTACGCCTGACCGGTCGAGTACGTCGTCGGGATGTAGCCCTCGTTGTTGTTCGAGGACTGCGAGTACCACACGAAGAAGTTGCCCGTGGCCGCCTTCTTCGTGCCCGTCACGAGGTCGGGACGGCGCACGATGTCGTTGCGGTCGAGCGAGTCGAGCGCCATCGCCATGACGGCGTTCGGCGCCGAGCGCACGTAGCCCGCGCCCGCGGGCGAGGACGGTGACGGATAGAAGAGCGGCGTCGGCGACGTGGCGGGATACTGGTTGAACCACGCCGAGACCTGGTCGGTGCCGCCGGCGTCTGCGCCGAGCACGATGTCGACGTCCTGCCGCGCGTTCTGCGTCTGGTTGCCGTTCCACTCCTTCTCGAGCAGGTCGGCGGACGCGAGGCTGAGCACGCGGCTCGCGTTGAGCGAGATCACGGTGTAGCTCGACATGCCGAAGTTCTTGCCGGTGAGCACCTGGTTCGCCTGCAGCCAGAGGCTCCCGATCGTCGTCGAGTTGGTCGGGAAGAAGCCGGCCGGCGGCACGATGAACACGGAATACGCGTTCGTGCGCGGCGGATCGTTCGCCGGCACCGCGATCGAGTAGTTGCCGGAGCCGTCGGTGTACGAGTAGCCCTGCACGGTGATGCCACCGTCGGTCGTGACGCCGACCCAGACGTTGCCGAGCCCGGCGTCCGCGCCGTCCGGCACGCCGTTGCGGTTGTTGTCGCGGAAGACCTGGCCCTTGATCGTGCCGTTGCTCGAACGCTGCAGGCCGTAGGTGTACGAGGCCGTGCCACCGTTCGTCATCGTGCCCGTGCGCGGGTTCGTCGTCGTGGCGATCATCGAATCCGGCACGTCGCAGGCGACCGTGTAGTTCGCGGCCGAGGCGAAGAGCCGCGCATCGCCGCTCGCGTCCGTGTACGCCTGGTTGTTGCCCGGATCGAGCTCGAACTCGATGCCCGCGAGCGAGACTTCCCCCGCGTCCTGCGTTCCGTCGCCGTCGACGTCCTCGAACGCGTGCACGTTCACCCAGCCGCCCGCGCGGGCGGTGTCGGCGAACGAGCGCGAGACGGCGGCGCCCGCGACCGTCACGGTGAAGCTGTCGGGGTTCGTGAACACGCCGTAGCCGCTCGGCGGCGTGTGCCGCAGCGTGTACGAGCCGTTCGGCGCGTGGATCGCCCAGTAGCCGGTGCTCGACGTGTACCCGATGTAGTTGCCGAGGCGCACCGCGACGCCGGACAGCCCGGTGTCGCCCGTGTTCATCACGCCGTCGCGGTTCGCGTCGTTGTAGACGTAGCCGCTCACGACGTAGGTCGCGACACCCCAGTCGGGGACGCTGCGCATCGAGTTGATCTGGGTGGAGAGCGTCGTCGTCGGATAGTTGCCCGAGCCGTCGCGCTTGGAAGACGGCACGGTCACACGCACCTCGACGCGCTCGATCTCCGAGAGCTGGTCCACGGGCACGGGCCCGTTGTGCCAGTTCCACGGGGTCGAACTGCCGCGCATGTACACGGTGAACAGCGGCGGCACCGAGCCGCCGGGACGGCTCACGAGGGCCACGCGTTCCTGCGCGCCGCCGTTGTTCCCGATCGAGTTGCCGGAAGAATCGCCGTACACCTCGCGCACGAGCACGTAGTCGTTCGGGTTCGGCGTCATGCGCGCGTCGGCGCCCTGCGCCGCGGAGATGTCGCTCGCGTCCACCGCGCCGTCGTTGTTCACGTCGAGCGTGTAGCGCACGAGCTCGGCGCCGGTCCGGTACTTCGCGGGCGGCGTCCAGTCGGTGGCATCGAGCGGCTTCGGCTTCGGGGTGCCGCTCGGGCTGTACGCCTGCGGCGACATGCGGCGCGCGCTGAGCGTGTCCGGCCAGGGCGAGATGTTCTCGCACAGGATGATCTGCGTGGAATCCACGTAGGCGATCGCGGGCTGCGGCGAGCCGGGATAGCTCATGTCCGTGCCGTAGCCGGCGCTGCGGATGTCGCGTGTCATGAACTCGAGCGCGGCGCGCGCGCTCTGCTCCGCCGAAAGCCGCTCGGTCGCCGTCTGCCGCGCGCGCGAAGTCTTCATGACGACGAGCGTGATCGCCACGGCGACGATCGCGAACACCACGAGCGTCACCATGATTTCCACGAGAGTGAATCCGCCATCCCTGTCGGAAGGTCGATGGGATTTCCGGAGTTCCATCATCGTCAGCGCCTCACGTAAGTGGTCGCCACGACGCTCGAGGCGGAGGATTTTCCGGCTCCCGAGTACGTGACGGTGACATCCACCCGCTTCAGGTTGTCGAGCGGGGCGTTCATCGCGGTGACCGTGTAGAAACGGTGCCACCGGCCACTGCCCAGCGTTTCCGTCGCCGAGCCGGCCGGGTGACGCCCCACCGAGAGCGTCGAATCGGACCAGTGCATTCCCGTCAGCTGTTCGATCTTCTCCTGCGCGTAATCGTTCGCGGACGTCGTCAGGTGATCCTGCGCCTGGGCGCGCGTGCCCGCGGGGAACAGGCGGGCCACGGCGAGCACGCCGACCGAGAGGATGACGAGGGCGACGAGCACCTCGACGAGGGACATGCCGCGTTCACGGCGCGCGGAAGTGCGATGGTGGTGCATGCGCGCCTCCTATCGGACCAGCACGATGCCGGAGAGCTGGACGCTCACCGTGTCGCGCTGTCCCGAAGCGTCCTTGAGGATGATGTACGTCGAGGTCGAGGCCCGGCCGTCCGTTCCGAACGTCAGTCCGGTGCCGCTGCCCGTCGCGTACGTGATGTTGCGCGGAAGGTCCCAATGCGAGCGCACCGTGCCGTTGTGCACGTGGAAGTCGCCGGCGCCCGTGGAGTCCAGCGCGAAGTGGATCGTCTGCGCCTCGTGCGTGGACATGGCGCGCGCGCGGAGGTTCTGCATCGAGGACGCGATCTCGTGCGTGGCGCTCTTGAGCGCGCTCGACTGCATGTAGTGCTGGTACGCGGGCACCGACATGGCGAAGAGCACACCCATGATCGACACGACGATCAGGAGTTCGATCAGACTGAATCCGGAAGAAGAACGACCACCGCTCATGCGCATTCTCCACTCAAGTGCGACGAAGACACCGCGCGTCCTTGCCTGCACGTCATCGTCGTTTTCACACACGACCTTCACCGGAATCCTCTGCAAGTGGGCGGCTTGCGCCCCATCCGGTTTGCGATTGCGCTCTCACTGCGAAAGCCTTCCTCAGCGCACCTCTCTCCACGAAAGCATGATGATTTCCCGGTTCGCCCGGCCGAGCGCGCGGTTGATCGCGTCGCGGCTGTAAACCACGGAGGGGCCGTTGGTCAGTGAGCAGATGCTTTCCGGCCGCCCGTGCACGACGACCCCGCCGACCACGGTTCCCGTCGCCTCGGAGGTGAAATCACCCTCCACGTAGATCAGCCCGCGGAACGCGGTGACCCCGGTCAGGTGGAGGTCGCCGTCCACGTAGAGGATGCCCTCCCCGCTCAGTCCGGCGATGTCGAACGCCTGCAGGCCGTTCGCGAGCGTGCCGTCGTCGTCCACCCAGACCACGCCGTCGAAACGCGATGGCGTGGCGGTGTGCGTCCCGAGCAGCGTGACGAACTCGGCGCGCGTCATGCCGAGCAGTTCCCAGGGGCCGTCGTAGAATCCGGACTGGGCCTCGATCGTGGCCGACGGGATGCCGGCCATCTGGGCGCCGTTGCTCGTCACCGTGCCGCCGGACCAGATCCCGGGCAGGTTGCCCATGCCGACCTCGTGATGAACACACGAAGGCGAGCCGCTGCGGCCGAGAGCCGCGTCGTCGAACTCGGAGTCCGCCTCGTGCTGGTAACCGCAGATCGAGACTCCACCTTCGACGTGCACGTCCACTCCGGCACAGAGGGCCGCGTTCACGTTCAGGTGGTGCGGTTTCCAGATGAACTCCGCCTGGATGCGCGTGCGGTCACCGTTCACCTTGCCGGTGGACGTCACGCGGTAGACGGGCATGCCGCACGTCGTGTTGAGCGAAGGCGACTGTTCGTCGTCGTAGCGCACGATCGCGCCCGAGGCCGCGTCGAGCCGGAAGCCGAGCGTGAGCACGTCCTCCCCGCGCGTGGCGGAGCTGTAGTCGAGCCAGTCACCCGCGCGCTGCGCCGTCGCGAGCGCCAGCGTGTCCGTGCCCACGGACGGCACGAGCCCGCTCGTGGTGAGGTAGATCTGCACGGCGGAGGTCCTGACGTCCTCGTTGAGCGTGATCTCGCCGCTGCGCATGCGCGAGATCACCTCGGCGACGCCGGCGTCCGCGGCGCTCAGCGCGCGCGACGTGCGCAGGCCGTGCCCGCTGATCTTGCGCTGCGTGGACAGGTTCTGCATGACCGCGGTGGCGAGCAGGCTGATGACCAGCAGCACCACGATCGCCATGACGAGCGCGACGCCGCGTTCGTTCCGCACGATCCTGCCGGTCACGGTGGTCATCGCGTGTACACCACGAAGTAGCCCACCGTCGTGGACGACTTCCAGCAGATCGCGAGATCGGTCTTGTAGGGCCCCGCCGTGGCGGGGCTCGACGTGTAGTTGAAGTTGCCCGTCGTCATCGCCACCACCTGCTTCGTGACCGCACCGCCCGAGGGGTCCACGGACGACGTCGAGATCGAGCCGCCGACGTTGTAGAAGATGCGCACGCCGCCCGCGCCCGTGCTCGTGTTCGTGACGTAGCCGACGGCGACGTCCGCCGAAGCACTGCCGCCCAGATCGGCGACGGCCATCGACAGCACGCAGCCCGGCGCGGAGAAGCTCTGGCTGAGCGAGTACGTCCAGGTGCTCGTGGAGTGGGTGTTGCGGTAGACGAGGATGCGACCCGCCGTCGTGCTCGTCTTGGTGCCGAGCACGATGTCGGGATAGCCGTCGCCGTCCACGTCGGTGAGCGCCATCTGCTTGGGGTTGTCGGTGCTCAGCGTGAACATGTTGCGGTAGCGGAAGCGGCTGCCGTTCGTCCGCCCGATGTTGTCGAGCACGATGACCTCGCCGGAATACGTGCCGGTCGAAGTGGCGATCACCATGTCCTTGTCGCCGTCGCGGTCCATGTCGGCGAGCGAGATCTGCTGCGCCTCGCCCATCCTCGAGCCCGGTATGCTGGCGGCCGACGGATAGGTCTCCTGCCTGCCGTAGCCGGGACTCGTGGCGTCGTCGCTCTGCCAGATCTCGACCGTGCCCCGGCCCGAGGTCGTACGCGTACCCACGATCAGGTCGATTTGCGTCCCGCCGGAACAGTCGAGTGCGCGCACCTGGAGCACACGGCCGCCGTCACCCGTGCCGAGGCGGCGCAAGTAGGTGGTCGGGATGCTCGTGCCGGTGCGCAGCCACAGTTCGATGTTGTTCGAGCCGGTGAGCCCGGGAACGAGATCCACGGCGCGAGGCGTGCTGCCGCGGCGCAGCGTGTCCGCGAAGACGCTGTAGGGCGTCGTGCCGAGATAGGCCGCGACCGTGCTCGTGCTCGAGAACGGCGTGCCTCCCGCAGTCCAGCCGTTCGTGACGTAGTTCAAGTAGGGAACGCCGAGGACGGTGGCCACGTACACGAGATCCTGGTCGCCCTTCGTGTTCGGGGCCGTACCGCCCGCGTCGTTCTCCCAGAGATCGGTCGCGATCAGCGCGGTCGCGGGATAGCCCGAGAAGCTCGCGCTCGCGAAAGTGCCGAAGCCGAAGTTGTAGCCGCTCAGCGCGGTGCCGGTGAGCACGAGTCCCGTGTGCAGGAGCGTCGTCGTGGGATAGCAGCCCGCGACCTGGGCGCACCCGATCGAATAGGTCGTGCCGCTGCCCACGGCGGGCGTCGGCAGCGAGAACGTGTACTTGCCCGCGGCGTCGGTCCTCGTCGTGGAGTAGAGCGTCGAGGTCCCGATGTACGCCGTCACGGTCACACCGCTGCGGCCGGTCTCGATGCCGTTCCAGGTACCGCTGCCGTCGGTGTCGGTGAACACGGCTCCGTTCACGGTCGTGGAGACGGCCCGGTACTGACCGAACTGCGCGGTACGCGTACCGCCGATGGTCATCGTGCCGGTGACCGGATTGGCCGTGGTCATCGAATAGCCGGACAGCGGCGTGGTGCTGAGCGAGTAGGGGCCCGCCGTCACGAAGAGGTCCGCCCGGCCTCGTGAGTCCGTCAGGTTCTGCGCTCCGGAGCCGGCGCTCATCGTCACGCCGGAAAGCGCGCTCTCGCCCGTGTCCCAGTAGCCGTCGGCGTCGTCGTCGCTCCAGACGCTCGCGGTGATCCAGCCGCCGGTGCGGCTCGTGTCGGCGAACGAGCGCGTCACGTTGCCCGCGACGTCGACCGTGAAGCTGTCCGGGACCGAGTACGAGCCGAAGCCGGCCGGTGCGACGTGGCGAAGCGCGTACGTGCCCGTGGGCACGCGGAACGAGTAATACCCCGACGCGTTCGTGTAGGTGGCGCGGCCGCTGCCGAGCCGCACGAGCGCGCCGGAGAGCCCGCGCTCGTTCGAGTCCTTCACCCGGTCGAAGTCCTCGTCCGTGTAGACGTACCCGTCCACCGTCCAGGCGGACGCGCCGAAGTCGGGCGTGTTGCGCAGCGAGCGCACCGCCGTCTCGATGCGCGTGCGCGGATACTGGCCGCGCGTGTCCGGCTTGCCGCTCGCCGCCGTCACGGTGATCTCGATGCGCGAGATCTGCGAGAGCCGGGCGGCGGGCACGGCGCCGCGCGACCAGTCCCAGGGCGTCTCGCTGCCGTCGAAGTACACGGTGAAGAGCGCCGGCACGCCTTCGCCCGGCTTGAGCACGAGCGCGATGCGCTCGGCGGCGCCGCCGTTGTCGTAGGCGCCGCCGCTGCCGGCGCCGTACACCTGGCGCACGAGCGTGTAGTCGTCCGGGCAGCGCGAGCGCCGCGCATCGGCGCCTTCGTCCGCGGCGACGTCGTCCGCGTCCACGCGGCCGTCGTCGTTCAGGTCGAGCGTGTAGCGGATCATCTCGGCGCCGGTCGCGTACTTGGTGGGCGGCGTCCACTCGGTGCCCACGAGCACGCGCGGCGTGGGCGAGCCGCTCGGGTCGTACGCCTGCGGCGCGGCGGGCGAGCCGTTGTCCGGATACGGCGTGGCGTTCTCGCACATGAAGATCTGCATCGAGTCCACGTACGCGATCGCGGGCTGCGCGCCCGCCGCGTTCGTCGCGTCCACGCCGTAGCCGGCGCTGCGCAGGTCGCGCGCCATCATGTCCGCGGCCGAGCGCGCGGTCTGCAGCGACTCGAAGCGGTTCGCCGAGGCGAGCCGCGACGCGGTCGCGCGAATGAGCACGGTCGAGAGCGCCGCGACGACCATGGCCATGATGCTCAGGGTCACGATCATCTCGATGAGCGAGAACCCTCGCTCGCGCGCTTCGCGGCGGTGGAGTGGCGCTCTCATGGGCGCACGTACGTCGACAGCACGATCGAACGTCCTCCGGCGTTGTTCCACGTGACGTGCAACGTGACCTTCTTGAGATCGTCGAGCGGCGGCGGCACGGCCGCGACCTCGTACCAGCGCGACCAGCGATCGTTCGGGCCGCACGCCTGCGTGGCGCTTCCCGCCGGGTGGCGGCCGATCGAAAGCTGCGCGTCGTCGAACGCGAGCGCTCCGAGACGCTCGAGTTCCTCCTGCGCGAGATAGTTCGCGGTGGATTGCAGCTTGTCCTGCGTCTGCCCGTGCGTGCCGGCGGGGAACAGCCGCGCGACGGCGAGCACGCCGATGGACAGCACGATGAGCGCGACCATGAGTTCGAGCAGCGAGAAGCCGCGCTCGCGCGCCGGCACCGGTTCCCTGCGCGCCGGCCTCACGGATGCACCACCATGCCGGACGCCATCACGCTGACGGTGTCGCGGCGGCCGTCGCGGTCCATGAGGATGAGGTCCGCGGCCTGGCGCGCGCGGCCGTCCTTGGTGAGCACGAGCCCGCGCGCGCTGACGGGCGACCAGGCGATCTCGGTGGGCAGGCTCCAGCGGCCGATGAGACGGCCGGACTGGATCATCTGGAGATCGGAGCCGAGCGAGTCCTCGGCGAAGCGGACGGTGACGTCCGCGCGTGCGTCCACGGCCTTTTCGCGCGCGAGGTAGAGCTGCGTCACCACGCCGTCCGCGCCCACGGCCAGCCGGGAGCTGACGGTGGAGTGGTGTACGGCGGGCACGGCGATCCCGAGGATCAGGCCGAGCAACACGAGCACCACGCCGAGTTCGATCAGCGTGAAGCCCTGTGCGTGAGCACGCAGCATCGCGAAGGGTTCCTTCCCTGCCATGGACCAGAGCGGGCCGCCTGCAGAGCGGCACGCTTCGAGTCTCGGCGGCGGGGTGCGCGGCTGGAGGGGCGGCGCGGCACGAATGCGCGGCACCACACCCACCGCCGCGACGAACTTCCCGTCACATGCGGGAGCGGGCGCTCCCGTCCGGGAAGCGCCCGCCCGTGTGTGCGTGCTGCGCGGCCCGGCTCGCGGGCCGGCTGCCGTTCAGAAGCTCAGGCCGATCGAGCCGTAGCGGTGCACGTCCATGCGCTCGCGGAACTCCTGCGTCGTGTACGAGAACAGGTAGCGCAGGCCGATCGAACGCCAGCGCGCGCCGAAGCCCATCTGCGACTCGCCCACGAACGGCACGCGGTGCACGCGCTGGCTGCCGCCGAGCGTGTTGCCGTCGAGGAAGATGCTGTGCGCCACGGCGCGGCCCTCGGCGCGCGCGAACGCGTACAGGTGCACCTTGCCCGAACGTCCGCCGGGACCCGGCGCGGTCGTCGGCGACTGGCCGAAGTCGTCCGGCAGCGGCAGCCCGACGCGCAGCGTGGCGCCCGCCCCGGCGTACGTGAGCACGTTGCCCACGGCGGCGACGCCGTGCGGCACGAGGTCGACGTGCGTTCGGCGGCCCCAGGGGCGGCGGCGTTCGGTCAGGCGCAGCATCACGCCCGGCTCGTCGTGCAGCTGGTACTGCCAGCCGCGCGGCGCGCGAATGCCCAGCTCGCCGTGCCACCAGCGCTGCGCGTCGGAGGCGAGGCTCTTCGGACCGACGACGCCCGCGGTCATCTCGAGCGTGCGCTCGCGGCGCTCGGTCTCGGAGACGACGAACGCGCTGCCGTACAGCCAGCCGGCGTACGGGCGGTCGTTGAGGATCGGGGTCCGCTTCGAGATCGCGTCGGGCGTGTAGATCTCCTGCCCGATCGCGAGGCCGAAGCGGCGTTCGGAATCGCGCCCGCCGAGGCGGTCGGCGAGCCCGTGCGCCCAGCCCGGCATTTCGTTCGGGCTGCCGTACCAGGCGATGCGCGAGCCCTGCGTGTAATTGCGGTCGGTGGTGCTGGGGCCGGGAACGAACGCGTCCGTGTCGTTGTCCACCGTGGTCTCGACCGCGCCCGCCCGGGCGAGACGGGAGACACCGATCGTGGCGAGAAGCAGGAGCACGTAGACGAGTCGCGGGGCCCGAATGGTCATGGATGTCCGTGCGCTGGTGTCGTGGTCCGCTGCCGCACCCTCGTCGGCAGCCGCCCATCGAGCTGACGTGAGGAAGCTTCGCGGTCCGCCACGAGGGCTCGCAACGGGCGAGTTGCACGGTGCAATGTCACCCAACGCCGTGGGTGCGATCGCGCACACGGGTCAGGGCGTTGCGGCGCAACGCTCGCGCGCGCGGCACCGGAGAGCGCCGCGCGCGACCGCAGGATCACGCCGTGCGAAAAGACTTCGTCCCGGGGCCTCGCACCCGGCGCGATCGGGGCGCTCGGGAGCGCTCGCGTCGAGCGGCGGCGAACCCCCGGCCGCACGTCGCACCGCGAGACTGAACAATTCCTTGCCATCTCGAGCCGGGCGGCCTTTACTCGCGACGGTTTCCTGAAACAGGCGTGCATGGATTGCGCGGCTGACCGGGCGCACCCATGGACGTCCTCCGAAGTCCCCCACTCCAGGACCGAGGTGCACCCGATGAGGATTCGCCCCCACCGCTGGCTCACGCCGCTCGTGCTCGCCCTGCTCACCGCCTTCTCGGCGACCGCCGCGCTCGCGGCCGGCAACGGCAAGCTGCAGATCCATCACATGAAGATCGGACAGGGTGACGGCACGCTGCTCATCTCGCCGAACGGCCAGACGGCGCTGTTCGACGACGGCGTGTACACGAACTGCACGTACATCAAGTCCTACCTGCAGGGCCTCGGCATCGCGTCGGTCGACTATCACTTCCTGTCGCACTATCACGCCGACCATCTCGGCTGCATCGACGACCTCGCGGCCATCGGCATCACGGTGCTCACCGCCGGCTACGACCGCGGCAACTCGTACTCGAGCGCGACCTACACGGCCTACACGACGACGCTCGGCGCCAAGCGCACGACGATCGCGAAGGGCCAGACCATCACGCTCGACGCGGGCTCGGCCAATCCCGTCACGGTCACGTGCGTGGACCTGAACGGCGCCGGGGTGTACTCGGTGAGCGGCTCCGACGAGAACGCGAAATCCGCCGTGTACAAGGTGAGCTACGGCGCGTTCGACGAGATCGTCGGCGGCGACCTCACCGGCAGCACCGCGAACGGCAACGACGTCGAGACCACGATCGGTCCCGAAGTCGGCGACGTCGAGGTGTACAAGGTGCACCACCACGGCTCGGCGTACTCGAGCAACGACAACTGGCTGAACGCGATCACGCCCGAAGTCGGCATCATCATGTGCGGCGACGGCAACACGTACGGTCATCCGACCGCCGCGGCGCTCACGCGGCTGCACAACCACTCCGTCAAGACGTACTGGACCGAGACCGGCGCGGGCGCGACGCCCGACGCGGCCTGGGACAAGGTCGCGAACGGCACCGTGCTCGTCGAGGTGAACCTCGCGTCGAACAACTACACGGTGACCGCGGGCGCGAGCACCGACACGTACACGATCCCGACCGGCGGCCCGCCGCCGACGCTCAACGACTCGAAGGTCGCTTCGGCGGTCACGATGACGCAGGGCACGATCACCGCGGGCAGCGTCGCCTCGCTCGCCGCGAGCGACAACACCAAGATGACCGTGACCTCCGCCAAGACCGGCACGAACTACTGGACCGACTGGTACGGCGAGGCGGTGCTCGCGCATCCTCCGACGAGCCTGACGGTCACGTTCGAGGCCTCGTACAGCGTGTCGCGCACGCAGACGCTGCACGTGTGGAACTGGAGCACGAGCGCGTGGGAACAGGTGAACAGCGCGACGGTGAGCACCACCGACGCCGTGAAGACCTGGACCACGAACACGCCGGCGAACTACGTCTCGCCCGCGGGCGTCGTGCGCTTCCGCGCGCTGGCGAACACGCGCACGTCGTCCTACACGTGCCGCGCCGACCAGCTGAAGTTCGACTACACGTACCTGCAGGGCACGATCACGACGCGCACGCCCGAGGAGTACGCCCGCCTCGTGCCGCCGACGTATCACGAGCCCTACCGCAACCTGACGCCGCAGGCGTCGGTGCGCACGCTCACGGCTTCCGCGATCGGCCGCAAGGTCGCGCTCGCCTGGAGCACGGGCGCGCACGACCACATGGACGGCTTCAACATCTATCGCGAGAACGCCTCGGGTGAGCGCGTGCACGTGGGCGGCGAAGCGGTCATGGCCACGACCGCGGAAGAGATCACGTTCGGCTGGACCGACGAGAACGCGCCCGAGGGCGAATCGGTCTACTGGCTCGGCGCGCGCTCCTGCGCCGGTCCGGAAGGCATGATCGGGCCGATCCGCGTGACCCGCGCGGCCGCGGGCCCGGCGCTCGAGACGTTCGCCTTCGCCGCCGCTCCGAACCCGGCCGTGCGCAACGTGCGCTTCGCGCTCACGCTGCCGTCGGCGGGAGCCGCCGAGCTGGCGATCTTCGACCTGTCGGGACGCCGCGTCGCCACGCCGCTCAAGGGCGCGCTGGACGCGGGCACGACGCACGTGGACTGGGCGCTGCAGCGTGACGACGGCGGGCGCGTGCAGCCCGGCGTGTACTTCGCGCGCATCGAGGTGCTCGGCCGCACGCAGGTCGCGCGCGTGACGGTGCTGCAGCCGTAACGCGGACGATTCGTCCACACGAAGCGGCCCGCCTCCCCGATCGGGAGGCGGGCCTTCGTGTTTCGTGGATCGCGATCGTCCTAGCGGCCGTCGCCGTCCAGGAGGTTGCCGAGGCCGCCGAGGATCGAGCCCTGTTCGCGGCCGCCACCACCGGTCTGCGGCGCCGCGGCGTAGATGCGGCTCGCCAGGCGCGAGAACGGCAGCGACTGCAGCCACACTTTGCCGGGTCCGCGCAGCGTCGCGAAGAACATGCCTTCGCCGCCGAAGAACATGGTCTTGATGCCGCCCGCCATCTGGATGTCGTAGTCCACCGTCGGCTGCATCGCGACGATGCAGCCCGTGTCCACGCGCAGGACTTCGCCGGCCGCGAGCGTGCGCTCCTCGAGCGTGCCGCCGGCGTGCACGAACGCCCAGCCGTCACCCTGCAGGCGCTGGAGGATGAAGCCTTCGCCGCCGAACAGGCCGGCGCCGAAGCGCTTCGTGAACGCGATGCCGAGCGCGACGCCCTTGGCGGCGCACAGGAACGAGTCCTTCTGCGCGAGGATCTCGCCGCCCATCTCCGCGAGGTGCATCGCGACGATCTTGCCGGGGTACGGCGCGGCGAACGCGGCCTTCTTCTTCCCCTGGGCCTGGTTCTGGAAGACGGTCATGAAGAGCGACTCGCCCGTCAGCAGGCGCTTGCCCGCGCCGAGCAGCGCGCCCATGAAACCCTGCTGCTGCTGCGAACCGTCGCCGAAGATGGTCTGCATCTGGATGCCGTCTTCGATGTACATCATGGCGCCGGCCTCACCGACGACCGCTTCGCCCGGATCGAGTTCGACCTTCACGAACTGCATGTCGTCGCCGAGGATCTCGAAATCCACCTCGTGCATGTTCGCCATCGCATTGCCTCCGTCGGGAGTGGGGAGCCTGCGCGGGACACGGAAACGCGGCGCGCAGGATACAACAGGGCTCGATTACGCAGTGCCGGCGGCGCATGTTGCGGAGCGGCCGGCCGGCGGCGGACGGGCGGGCGTCAGTCGCTCTCGACGAACCCGTGCTCGTGCAGCAGCGCGTCGAACCGCTCCAGCCCCTTGAGCTCTTCGGGACCGAAGCGGTACTGGAAGCGCCGCAGGTACGCTTCGACCTCGACCGGGGTCCAGCCCGGCACGCTCCACTGCCGCGCGACTTCCGGCAGCGTGGAGAGCCCGGCGGCGAGCGACGACTCGAGGAACGTGCGCAGTTCGGCCTTGAGCGCGGGATCGAGCGCCGAGCGCACGACCCACACCGCGTACACGAACGGCAGCCCGGTCCACTCGAGCCAGTCCGAGCCGAGGTCGAGCGTGTGCACGAAACCTTCCGGCGGACGGTTGCGCGTCTGCATGGCCTTGTCGCCGATCAGCAGGAGGGCGTCGGCCTGCGCCGGCTCGAGTCCGCGCAGGAAGCGCGTGCCCGTGAAGCCACGGCGCGCCTGGAGCAGCAGTTTGAGAAGCCGCACCGACGTGGACGTGTCCGGGGTCACCGAAATGAGCGCGTCCTCGAGCGCGCTGGCCGGCCGGCGCGAGAACAGCAGCACCGACGAGACCTGCCCGCGGGCCGAGACACCCATCGGCGCGAGCAGCTCGAAGCGGTCGCGCAGGCGCAGGTAGTCACCCGCGGCCATCAGCCCCATGTCCACGCCGCCGGACTCGGCTTCGCGGCCGAGATCGCGCGGCACGAGATTGCGCACGGCGAACGGCGCGTCCGCCCACAACGCGTAGAAAGGCGCGGCGTTGGCGTACGGAATACGGGCGGCGACGGTCGAGGTGAGGGTGCGCGGTGTGCTCATGGCGGAGGCACCTTACATGCGGCAACCGGGATCCGTCGAGATGCCGGAGTCCCGTGAAACCGTGCTTTTCTTCGGTTTCACAAGGCGTGTGGCGAGATTCCTGTTGCGCCCGGGCCGGGCGTGCCCCCATATTCCCGCCGTCATGTTCCTCGCCCTCCACCATCATGCGCATCGCCATCACGCCCGCACGGGTCGTGGTGTTCGCGCGCATGTCCGGGGAGTCCGCCACCAGGCGTAGGAAACCCCAGAGCACAGGAACCCGCGGCCCGTCCCTCCGGACGGGCCGCTGTCTTTTTCCCCGGGAGTTCGTCCCCATGTTGCGCATCGCCCTTCCCAACAAAGGCCGTCTCGCCGAAGAGACCCGCGAACTGTTCACCGACGCGGGCCTCGACGTGCGGGCCGCCTCGACACGCGCGCTGACGGCATCGCTCGGCGGCGAGTTCGAGGCGATCTTCGTCCGCGCCCAGGACATCCCCGAGTTCGTCGCCGACGGTGCGGCCGAGGCCGGCGTCACCGGCTTCGACCTCGTGTCCGAGTCCGGGCGCGATCTCGAGACGCTGCTCGACTTCGGCTTCGGCCGCTGCCGTCTCGTGGTCGCCGCGAAGGACGACTGCGGTTACGCGGGCGTCGCCGACCTCGCGCGCGCGAAGCGGGTGGCCACGAGCTTTCCCCGGCTCACGCGCCGCTGGTTCGAGGGGCAGGGTATCGCGATCGAGGTCGTGCCCGTCTCCGGCGCCGCGGAGATCGCGCCGCACCTCGGCATCGCCGACGTCGTCGTGGACCTCGTCTCGACGGGCTCGACGCTGCGCGTGAACGGCCTGCGCGAACTCGCGACGCTCACCGAATCCACCGCGCGCCTGATCGCGCGCCCCGGCGCCGCCGACGGGGACGGCGCGCGCGCCCAGTCGGTGCGCGAACTGGTCACGGCGCTCGAGTCCGTGCTGCGCGCGCGCGGCCAGCGCTACCTCATGGCGAACGTGCCGCGTACGGCGCTCGACCGCGTGAAGGCGGTGCTGCCGGGACTGAACGGCCCGACGGTCACCGAGGTGATGAACGGCGGGACGATCGTCGCCGTGCACGCGGTCGTGCCGGCGCAGGGCATCTACCGCACGATCGCCGAGCTTCGCGCCGTCGGCGCCGAGGGCATCCTCGTGACGCGGATCGAAAGGCTGGTGCCATGAGCGCGGACTTCTTGCGATACGACTGCGCGCCGCTGGCGCGCGAGGAGCGCGCCGTGCTCACGGGGCGCGACGGGACGTCGGCGGCGTCGCCCGAAGTGGCGGCCGAAGTGACCGCGCTGCTCGCGCGCGTGCGCGGCGAAGGCGACGGCGCGCTGCGCGAGTTCGCCGCGCGATTCGACGGCGTGACGCTCGACGCGCTCGAGGTGCCGCGCGCCGCGTGGCGGGCCGCGCTCGAAGCGTGCGATCCCGCGCTGCGTGCGGCGCTCGAGCGCGCGGCGCGCAACATCGAGAAGGCGCACCGCGCGTTCCTGCCCGCGCCCGTTCAGGCCGAGATCGAGCCGGGCGTGACCGTGGGGCGGCGCCCCGAACCGCTCGCGTGCGTCGGCGTGTACGCGCCCGGCGGCCGCGCCGTCTATCCGAGCAGCGTGCTCATGGCGTGCGTACCCGCGCGCGTCGCCGGCGTGCGCGAGATCGTGCTGTGCTCGCCGCCCGAGCGCGCGACCGGCCTGCCCTCGCCGCTCGTGCTCGCGGCCGCGGAGCTCGCCGGCGCCTCGCGCGTGTTCGCGCTGGGCGGCGCGGGCGCGATCGGCGCGATGGCGTTCGGCACGGCGAGTGTGCCGCGCGTGGACCGCATCGTGGGACCGGGCAACGCCTGGGTCGCCGAAGCGAAGCGCCAGGTGAGCGGCGTGGTCGGGATCGACTCGCCCGCGGGGCCGAGCGAACTGCTCGTGCTCGCCGACGCGGTCGCCGACCCGCGCGCCGTGGCGCGCGAACTCGTCGCGCAGGCCGAGCACGATCCCGACGCGTCGTCGCTCGCCGTGGTCGTGGGCGCCGCCGCGGCACGCGCGGTCGCGGCCGCGCTGCGCGAGGAGGCGGCGTCGTGCGAGCGCGGGGAAATCGTCGCCCGTTCGCTCGGCGCGCGCGGCGGCGTGCTCGTGGCGGACACGCTCGCGCAGGCGACGGACTTCGCCACGCGCTTCGCGCCCGAGCACCTGCTGCTCGTGGTCGAGGATCCCGCCGCGGCGCTCGAAGCGGTGCGCGACGCCGGCGCGGTCTTCCTCGGCGCGAGCAGCTCGGTCGCGTTCGGGGACTATCTTTCGGGCGGCAATCACGTGCTCCCCACCGCGGGCTTCGCGCGCACGACCTCGGGCCTGTCGACGCAGGACTTCGTGCGCTGGACGCAGTGGCAGCGCGTGACGAGCGCGGCCGCGGCCTCGCTCGCCGCCGACTGCGCCCTGCTCGCCCGCGCGGAAGGCCTGCCCGGGCACGCGGCCGCGGCGCTCGGCGCCGGAACGAAAGGAAACCGATGAGCGCGCTTCCTCCCCCGCGCCGCTCCGAGTGGAACGGCCTCCAGCTCTACCAGACGCCCGAGTCGCCGGTCGCGATCGACCTGTCCGACAACACGAGCCGCTTCGGCGTGCCGCCCGCCGCGCTCGCCGTGCTGCGCGGCGCCGAGGACGAGTGGATCGCGCGCTACCCGAGCGGCTACGGCGAGCCGCTCAAGCACGCGCTGGCCGCGTATGCGGGAGTGAGGCCGGAGCAGATCGTCACCGGCTGCGGCTCCGACGACGTGCTCGACTCGGCGGTGCGCGCGTTCGCGCGGCCCGGCGAGACGCTCGCGTGCCTCGCGCCGACCTTCCCGATGCCGGTGCGCTTCGCCCAGCTGAACGGCCTGCGCGTGCGCGAGACGCGGGTCGGGCCCGACGGGAGCTTCGATCCGTCGGCGCTGCTCGTCGGCGATCCGGCGATCGTCTACCTGTGCTCCCCCAACAACCCGACGGGTGCGTGCCTGGACGGCGACGCCGTGGACCGGGTGCTCGCACACGCGACCGGCGTCGTGATCCTCGACGAAGCGTACGCGGAGTTCGCCGGCACGAGCCGGACCGCGGCCGCGCCCGCGCTCGGCCGCGTGCTCTCGGTGCGCACCCTGAGCAAGGCGTTCGGCCTCGCGGGACTGCGCGTGGGTTGGGCCGCCGGGCACGAGGCGCTCGTGCGCGACGTGGAGCTCTCACGCGGGCCGTACACGGTGAACGCGCTCGCCGAGCGCGCGGCCGCGGCGGCGCTCGCGCGCGACGTGGACTGGATGCGTGCACGCGTCGCCGAATCGCTCGCGGCGCGCGCCGCGCTCGAGGCGGGGCTGCGCGCGCTCGGACTCGAGCCGTTGCCTTCGCACGCCAACTTCGTGCTCGTCCCGTGCGCGGGCGCTCCGGCGCTGGCGGCACGGCTGCGCGAGCGCGGACTCGGCGTGCGCGCGTTCGCGAACCTGCCGGGCTACGGCGACGCGCTGCGCCTGCACGCCTCGCCTCCCGCCGAGCAGGACCGCGCGCTCGCACTGCTGAAGGAGGCCCTCGCGTGAAGGTGACGCTGTTCGACTACGGCGCGGGCAACCTGCACTCGCTCGCCAAGGCGCTCGCGCTCGCCGAGCCGCGCGCCGACGGGCGGATCGAGAGCGATCCGGGCGCGGCGCTCGACACCCGCGTGGTCGTGCTGCCGGGCGTCGGCGCGTTCGGTCCCGCCGCCGCGCGGCTCGCCCCGGCGCGCGAACGCGTGCGCGAGGCGCTCGCCGGCGGACTGCCGTGCGTGGCGATCTGCCTCGGCATGCAGCTGCTGTTCGACCGCAGCGACGAAGGCGCGGGCGAGGGACTCGGACTGGTCCCGGGTCGCGTGCGCGCGCTCGAAGCCGAGCGCGTGCCGCACATGGGCTGGAACGTGTTGGAGTGGGCTGGAGTTGGAGCCGGCGGCGCCTCCGGCCCCCCGTGGCCGGAGCACGGCTCAGCCCCGCTCGCGCTCGCGTACTTCGCGCACTCGTTCGTGTGCGCGCCCGGCGACGAGCGCGCCGTGCTCGCCTGGACGCGCCACGAGGACGACCGCTTCCCCTCGCTCGTGCGCGTCGCGAACACGATCGGCGCGCAGTTCCATCCCGAAAAGAGCAGCGCTCCGGGACTGGCGTTCCTGCGCGAGGCGCTTGCGGCCGTCACGAGCGGCGAAGGAGCGGCGCGATGATCGCGATTCCGGCGCTCGACCTGCGCGAGGGCGCGTGCGTGCAGCTGGTGGGCGGCTCGTACGACGACGAGCGCGTGCGCGAGGCCGATCCGCTCGCGGTGGCTCGCCGCTGGCGCGCGGCAGGCTTCCGCACGCTGCACGTCGTGGACCTCGACGCGGCGACGGGGCGCGGCGACCAGACCGCGCTCGTCGCACGCGTGCTCGACACCTGGGCGGGTGACGTCCAGGTGGGCGGCGGACTGCGCGACGACGGCGCGATCGAACGCGTGTTCGCGGCGGGCGCCTCGCGCGCCGTGGTCGGCACGCGCGCCGTGGAGGACTGCACGTGGCTCGCGAGCGCCGCGTCGCGCTGGCCCGGGCGCATCGTGGTCGCGCTCGACGCGCGTGGCCGCGAGGTGCTCGCGCGCGGCTGGACCGCGGGCACGGGCACGGACGTCGTCACGCTCGCCGCGGAGCTCTCCGAACTGCCGCTCGCGGGCTTGCTCGTGACGGCCGTCGCGAACGAGGGCCGGCTCGCCGGTCCCGATCTCGAAACCACATCGGCGGTGGCGGCGGCGTGTTCGCTGAGCGTCACCGCGTCGGGCGGCATCGCGTCGCCCGAGGACCTGCGCGCGCTCGCCGCGCGCGGCGCCCGTGCCGCGGTGCTCGGCATGGCGCTCTACACCGGCGCGCTCGATCCGCGCGCGATCGCCGAGGAGTTCCACTCATGAGCAAGCTGGTGCGCGAAACACGCGAAACGAAGGTCGAGATCACGCTCGCACCCGGCACGGGCGTCGTGGACGCCGCCACCGGGCATCCGGTCCTCGACCACATGACGACGGCCTTCGCCGCGTACGCCTCGCTCGACCTGAAGCTGCGCGCGAGCGGCGACCTGCCGCACCACCTGATCGAGGACGTCGCGATCGCCACCGGCGAGGCGCTCGCGCGGATCGTGCCCGCGCGCGCGCGCCGCTACGGCGAGCGCACGATCCCGATGGACGACGCGCTCGTGCAGGTCGCGCTCGACCTCGGCGGGCGGCCGTACTACGAAGGCCCGCTGCCGTCGCCGATGTGGGACCACTGGATGCGTTCGTTCGCCATGCAGGCGCGCGCGACGCTGCACGTGCGCGTGTTGCGCGGCACGGACAAGCACCACGTCGTCGAGGCGGCGTTCAAGGCGCTCGGCCTGTCCGTGCGCGAGGCGATCGCCGAGGGCGGCGCCGTGTTCAGCACGAAGGGCTCGGTGCGCTGGAGCGAGGAGGACGACGCATGCTGACGCGCAGGCTCATCGCGTGCCTCGACGTGCAGGGCGAGCGCGTCGTGAAGGGCGTGAAGTTCGTGGGGCTGCGCGACGTGGGCGAGCCGGCGGAGATGGCGGTGCGCTACGAGCGCGAAGGCGCGGACGAGATCGTGTTCCTCGACATCGCCGCGACGCACGAGGAGCGCGCGACGTTCCTCGACGTCGTGCGCCGCACGGCCGAGCGGCTGTTCGTGCCGCTCACGGTGGGCGGCGGCCTGCGCACGGTGGACGACGCGACGCGCGCGCTGCGTGCCGGCGCCGACAAGGTGAGCTTCAACAGCGCGCCGGTCGAGCGGCCCGAACTGCTGAGCGAATGCGCCGAGCGCTTCGGCGCGCAGTGCGTGGTCGCGAGCATCGACGCCGCGCGCGTGGACGGCGCCTGGCGCGTGTTCACGCGCGGCGGGCGGAACGCCACGGCGCTCGACGCGGTCGAGTGGGCGCGCGAGTGCGTGCGGCGGGGCGCGGGCGAGATCCTGCTCACGAGCGTCGATCGCGACGGCGCGCGCGACGGCTACGACCTCGAGCTGACGCGCGCCGTGGCGCGCGCCGTGCCCGTGCCGGTGATCGCGTCGGGCGGCGCGGGTGACGCGTCGCACGTCGTCGCCGCGCTGCGCGAGGGCGAAGCCGACGCCGCGCTCGTCGCCGGCATCCTCCACGACGGCGTCACGACCGTGGCGCGACTCAAACAGGCCATGAAGGCGGCGGGAGTGCCGGTGCGTCCGGCCCCCGCGCCCCTCGAAGGGAGCACGACATGCTGACGCTCGATCACCTGGCTCCGGAGGACCGCGTCGTGGCCGTCGCGCAGCACGCGGTGAGCGGCGCCGTGCTCATGGTCGCGTTCGCCGATCGCGAGGCGCTCGAACGCACGATCGCGACCGGCGAGATGCACTACCGCTCGCGCACGCGCGGGCTCTGGCACAAGGGCGCGACGAGCGGCAACGTGCAGAAGGTCGTCTCGCTCGCGTGGGACTGCGACCGCGACGCCGTGCTCGCGCGCGTGCTGCCCGCGGGCCCGGCGTGCCACACGGGCGAGCCCACGTGCTTCGGCGCCGCCGCGCTCGCCGCCGACGCCGCGGGCGTGACCAGCGCGGTCGTGCGCGCACGCGCCACGGATCCCGGCGCCGAGGGCACGAGCTACACGCGGCGCCTGCTCGCTGATCGCAACCTGCGCCTCAAGAAGCTCGGCGAGGAAGCCGCCGAACTCGTGCTCGGCTGCGCCGACGGAGACCGGGCACGGGCCGTGTCGGAGACCGCGGACCTCGTCTATCACGCGATCGTCGCGCTGCGTGCGCTCGGTGCGGGCTGGGAGGACGTGCAGGAGGAGCTGCGGCAGCGGCACGGCGAATGAAACACGACGGGAACACACTCATGCTCCGACGGGTGGAAATCCTCCACGGGTGATTGCGGCCGCTTCGCCCCGTGTCGATAGTGGTAGCGGTCACGAATGGTGACCGTGCTCCCCCCCCCACTCCCACCGAGCCTGAAGATGCCCACGCCTTCTTCACCCGGCCACGTTCCGGGCTTCTCCGGCGCCTCATTCGAGCGCGTGCTCGACCGGCTTCCCGCGCCCGTCTGGCTCTCCACGCTCGACGGCCGGGCGCTCTGGCTGAACCACGCCTGGCTCCAGTTCGTCGGATCCACGCACGAGACCGCGCTCGACAGGCCGTGGTCGGACTGGGTGCACCCGGACGACCACGCCGCCGTCGTGTCCGTCTGCGGCTCCGCAGTGGAGCGGCACGAACCTTTCGAGGCCGAAGCGCGCATGCGACGGCACGACGGAAGATGGCGCCGGATGCTGAATCGCGGCGAGCCGTTTCTCGACGCGGAGGGGCGATGCATCGCGTACGTGGGCTCGCTCACCGACATCACCGAGCGCCGCGAGGCGCAGGATCGCATGCAGCTCGTGCTCGATCATCTCGGCGCTCCGGCTTTCCTCTTCACGGCGGACGGGCGCTATCTGTTCGTGAACGAAGAGTGGAACGTGCTCTTCAACCCGGCGCGGGTTCCCGCCATCGGCCGGAACATCACCGAGTTCCTGCCGGCCGAGCAGGTCCAGGAGATCCTGCGCACGAACGCGATCGCCGTGGGCACCGGCCGGCGGTACGAGTACGAGGTGACGCTTTCGACCGTCGACGGTCCGCGCGCGTTCCTCGCGAAGAAGTTTCCGCTGCGCGACGAGCATGGCGAGCTTTCGATCCTGTGCGGCATCGCGACCGAGCTCACCGAGGTGCGCAAACGCGAGCAGCACACGCGCGACCTCGAGAGCCAGCTGCTCGAGGCGCGTCACATGGAGAGCCTCGGCGTGCTCGCCGGAGGAGTCGCGCACGACTTCAACAACCTCATGCAAGCCGTGCTGGGCTACGCGGGGCTCGCGGCCGTGGATGTTCCACCGGACTCACCCGCCCAGGCGTGGATCGAGGAGATCGCGCGTTCGGCGAGGCGCGCGGCCGACCTGACGCGGCAGCTGCTCGACTTCGCGGGCCGCCCGGCGCTGCGGACCGAGGAGACGGAGCTCGTGGATCTGCTGCGGGACTGGGAGTCCCCGGCGCGCATCGTCGCCCCCCCGCCCGTGCGGCTCGAGCTGCTCCTGCCCGAGACGCTCCCCCGTGTGATCGTCGACACGCTGCGCCTGCAGCAGATGTTCAGCCAGTTCGTGGGCAACTCGGTCGAGGCGTTCGACGGGAATCCGGGAACGATCACGCTGCGGGCCGGAATCCGGACGGACGACGCCGGGCCCCCGACGGGTCACCGGTTCGCGGATGCCGTGCCCTCCGGCGAGTGCGTGTTCGTCGAGGTGAACGACGACGGACCGGGCATGGACGAGGAGACGGCGGCGCGCGTGTTCGAGCCGTTCTTCACGACGCACTTCGCGGGTCGCGGTCTCGGCCTGAGCGCCGCGCTCGGCATCGCGCGCGCGCACGGCGGCACGATCGGCCTCGCGACCGCGCCGGGTCACGGCGCGTCGTTCCGCGTGCTGCTGCCCGTGGCTCAGCCCTCGCGCAGCGCCTCGAGGAACGCGGCGCCGTAGCGCTGCAGCTTGGCCGGGCCCACGCCCGGGACCTCGAGCATCTCGGCCTCGCTCGCGGGCCGGCGCATCGCCATCTCGCGCAACACGGCGTCGTTGAAGACGATGTACGCGGGCACGCTCTCGGCGTCGGCGAGACGCTTGCGTACGGCGCGGAGCTGCTCGAAGCGCGCCACGTCGTCCTCCGCCATCTCCGCGAGCGCCGCGGCACGGCCGCCGCGCGCGCCGGCGACCGCGGCACCCTTCACGCTCACCGGCGCGACGAGGTCCGCGACGCCGATGCCTCGGCACACGTCGCACGACTCGCCGCACGGTTCGATCGTCTCGTCGAACCACGCGCACGCCGCCTGGTGGCGGCACCCGCCGGCGTCGAACATGCGGAACAGGTCGAGCGTCTTGCGGCGCGTCTCGGCCTTGAGCGCCTCGTCCTCGATCGAATCGAGGAACGTGTCGTAGCCGATCACGTCGGCGTACGAATAGAACACGACGCAGTCGCTCGGCAGGCCGTCGCGGCCCGCACGGCCGATCTCCTGGTACCAGGCCTCGACGCTCTTCGGCATGTCGCGGTGCACGACGAGCCGCACGTTGCTCTTGTCGATGCCCATGCCGAACGCGACCGTGGCGACCACGACGTCCACCTCGTCGCGCGCGAACGCGTTCTGGTGCCGCTCGCGCAGTTCGTCCGGCAATCCCGCGTGGTACGGCACCGCGCGCAGGCCCTGCTGCTGCAGCCACGCCGCGGTCTGCTCCACCGAGCGCCGGCTCATGCAGTACACGATCGCGCTGCGGTCCTTGTGGCGCTTGAGCAGGCCGAGCAGGTCCTTGCGCACGTTGCGCTGCGTGCCGTCGGGCCCCTTGCCCTTGCGCACGGCGGTGATGTGCAGGTTGCGCCGCAGGAACGAACCCTTGAAGCCGTCCGGCTTCTTCATGCCGAGCTGGCGGATGATGTCGCCCGCCACGCGGCGCGTCGCGGTCGCGGTCAGCGCGAGCACGGGAATGTCGCCCAGCTGTTCCTTGAGACCGCGCAGCTTGCGGTACGCGGGACGGAAATCGTGCCCCCAGTGGCTGATGCAGTGCGCTTCGTCCACGACCACGAGCGAGATGCGGCAGCCGGCGATGAAGTCGCGCAGCGAGCCCTCGAGCGCTTCGGGTGCGAGGTAGAGCAGCTCGAGCTCGCCGCGCCGCAGCGCCGCGAGGCGTTCGCGCCGGTCCTCGAACGGGATCGTCGAGTTCACCATGGTCGCGCGGAAGCCGAGCCGCACGAGCGCGTCCACCTGGTCCTTCATGAGCGAGATGAGCGGCGAGATCACGAGCACCGTGCCCGGCAGCAGCTTCGCGGGGAGCTGGAACGTGAGCGACTTGCCCGCGCCCGTCGGCATCACGCCGATGCAGTCCCGGCCCGTCAGAACGGCGTCGATGATCCGGCGCTGTCCCGGGCGGAACTCGCGGTAGCCGAAGATCGCTTCGAGCGCCTGCTGTGGATCGTCGAAGGAGGCCTGATGGAAGAGCGGCGCGTTGGTGTCGAACAAGGCTTCCTCGTGGGGGGCGCGAAGCGTCGCGAAACGGCGTGATGCGCGGGGACTCGCGCGGGGATTCGCGCGGGGATGCCGCCGGGGCGATTCAGGCGCCGCGCGGAGGCGCGGCGCCTGCGGCGCCCGCGGCGATCAACCGACGAGGCGGTCGAGGCCGAGCTCGCGGCGGCACATGGCGAGCTGGCCGAGGTGATACGTGTCGTGCACGGCGGCGAGTCCGACGACGCCGAACAGCGTCGGCTCGAGCCCCGGCACCTGCGTCTCGGCCTTCAGGCCGTCCATCGTCTGCTTCTCGAGCTGCGCCATGAAGGCGGCGTGCACTTCGGACCACTTCGCGCGCACGTCCGCGAGTGCGGGCCAGCCCTGCATGTCGCCGTGCTCGTCGCCGCGCTGGAAGTACTTCGCCCACGCGACGTCCACCTTGCCGCCGAGCGCGCCGAGGAAGAGCCCGCGCGTGACGACCATGTGCGCCGCGATCCACAGCGGCGAGTTCGTGGCCGCCGGCTTGCGGCGGGCGCCCTCGTCGGTCATGCCGTCGAGCGCGCGCAGGAAGAGCGAATCCGAGGTGCGGAAGATCAGTTCGTAACCACGCAGTTCGGGAATCACGGCCGGGCCTCCGGGGTGACGACGGGAAGACCGCGCTCGTTCCAGCCGCGCCAGCCGCCGTCGAGCGACAGGACGTTCGTGTAACCCATCTTCTGGAGATTGTCCGCGACGAGCACGCTGCGGAAGCCGCCGCCGCAGTAGGCGACGATCGGCGTGTCCTTGTCCGGGATCGCCGTCTCGACGTCGCGCTCGATGACGCCCTTGCCGAGGTGATGCGCGCTGGGCAGGTGCCCCGCGTCCCACTCGCGGTCCTCACGCGTGTCGACGAGCACGTAGCGCTCGCCGGCCTGCAGCTTCGCGATGAACTCCTCGATCGAGAGCGTGCGCACGCGCTGCTTCGCGTCCTCGACGAGCGCGAGGAATCCGGGATTGTGCGCGGGCTTCGTCGTCGGTGTTTCGGTCATCGTCATCAGGCCCCCACGGCGAGCGCCGGTTCGTCCCGGCGGGAGTACTCGCGGACGACCCGGTAGAGCGCGTCGCGCTGCACCGGGATCTTGCCCGCTTCGCGGATCATCTGGACCATGCCCGCCTCGGCCATGCCGACCGGGCTGCGCGCCTGCGCGGCGTGCGCGATCTTCTCGAGTCCGATCGTGCCGTCGAGGTCGCTCGCGCCGAAGTTGAGCGCGGCGGCCGCGGTGTCCTGCCCGAGCATGACCCAGTAGCCCTTCACGTGCGGCACGTTGTCGAACACGAGCCGCGAGATCGCGATCGTCTTGAGGTCCTCGATCGCCGACGCCTGCCGGCGCACGAGACCGGTGTTGCCGGGCTGGAACGCGAGCGGGATGAACGCGAAGAACCCGGGCGCGCGCATCTCGAGCTCGCGCAGGTCGATCATGTGCTGCACGCGCTCGGCGCGCGTCTCGATGTGACCGTAGAGCAGCGTCGAGTTGCTCGGGATGCCGAGACGGTGCGCGGTCTCGTGGATCTCGAGCCAGCGCTTGCCGCCGATCTTCTGGCCGAACAGTTCGCGGCGCACGCGCTCGCTGAACACCTCGGCGCCTCCGCCGGGCAGCGCGTCGAGACCGGCGTTCTTCAGTTCGGTGAGCACCCAGTCGGCGGGCTTCTTCGTGAGGCGGCAGAAGAAGTCGATCTCGACGGCGGTGTACGCCTTCACGCTGAGATCGGGCTTCTTCTCCTTCACCCAGCGAATGACGTCGAGGTAGTCGTCGAAGCGCCACTTGTTGTGGAGCCCGCCGACGATGTGGATCTCGGTGATCTCGGGATCGACGTGCGCGAGCACGTCTTCCTTCGACATCGTGTAGGACGTCGGGTCGCCGGGCTTCTTGGCGTAGTCGCAGAACTTGCACGCGAGCACGCAGACGTTGGTCGGGTTCAGCTGGCGGTTGACGGTGAAGTACACCTTGTCGCCGTGCTTGTCGCGCGCGAGCGCGTCGGCGAGCCGGCCGAGTTCGAGCACGGGCGCGTCGAACAGGCGGATGCCGTCTTCCTGCGTGAGGTGGTCTCCCGCGACCAGCTTGGCGCGCGCGGCCTCCACGAGGGAGTCGCGCAGGCGGATGTCGGAAACGAAGCTCAAGACGTGTGTCCTTTCCGCGGCGGTGAGGGCTTCGAAACGCGGCGCAGTATAGCCATGCGACGGCACGGCTGAAAATGAACCCACATCGGCCCGGCGTTGGACGCATCTGCCCGAGGGACATTACCGTGCCCGGTCCGTCCATCCCTCCGGAGGCCCTGCCCTGATGAGTTCCGCCCCGGCGCCCGCGAAGGCGCCCGCCCCGCCCGAATCGCCCAAGAAGAAGAACGTCTCGCTCAAGGCCGTCTGGCCCGAGGTCTCCGCCCTCGTCCGGCCGCGGCGCGGCAAATTGACCCTGGGCCTGCTCCTCGTACTGGTCCGCAGCATCACCGGGCTCGTGCTGCCGCTCTCTCCGATGGTGCTGATCGACCGCATCATCACGCCGCGCAAACCCGAGCTGCTGCCGCTCCTCGTGCTCGGCCTGCTCGCGGCGACCGCGATCCAGGCGGTCACGTCGTACGTGCTCACGCAGCTGCTCTCCAAGGAAGGCCAGCGCGCGATCGCCGAACTGCGCGCCAAGGTGCAGGCGCACATCGGACGGTTGCCCGTCACGTTCTACGACGCGAACAAGACCGGCACGCTCGTCTCGCGCATCATGAGCGACGTCGAGGGCGTGCGGAACCTGGTCGGCACGGGTTTCGTCGAGTTCATCGGCGGCCTCGTCACGGCCGCGGTCTCCCTCGTCTTCCTGCTCAAGATCAACGCGACCATGACGCTCGTGACGGCCGCGGTGCTCATCGGCTTCACCGCCGTCCTCGGCCGCGCGTTCAACGTGATGCGCCCCGTGTTCCGCGAGCGCGGGAAGATCCAGGCCGAGGTGCAGGGCCGGCTCACCGAGTCGCTCGGCGCCGTGCGCACCGTGAAGGGCTATCACGCCGAGGAGCGCGAGCGCGGCGTGTTCGCCGAAGGCGTGCAGCGCCTGCTCGACAACGTGCTGCGCACGCTGTCCGCGCAGTCCGTGATGCAGCTCTCGATGGCGCTGCTCATGGGGCTCGTCGGCGCGGCGGTGAGCTGGTACGGCGCGCGCCACATCCTCACGAACGAGATGACGCTCGGCCAGTACATGGCCTACAACATGCTGCTCGGGTTCCTCATCGCGCCCATCTTCCAGATGGTCAACATCGGCACGCAGCTCACCGAGGCGCTCGCCGGCCTCGAGCGCACGCGCGACGTGCTGAACGAGTCGCGCGAGGACGCGGACCCCAACCGGACGCACGCGCTCGGCGTGGTGCGCGGCGATGTCGCGTTCGAGCACGTGGACTTCGCGTACGAGACCGACAAGCCGGTGCTCGACGACGTCTCGTTCGTCGCGCCGGCGGGCACGGTCACCGCGCTCGTGGGCTCGTCGGGCTCGGGCAAGAGCACGATCATCGGACTCGTCTCCGCTTTCCACTCGCCCGGAAAGGGCCGGGTCACGGTGGACGGCGTGGATCTTTCGACCGTGCGCCTCGACACGTTCCGCACGCAGCTCGGCGTCGTGCTCCAGGACTCGTTCCTGTTCGCGGGCACCATTCGCGAGAACGTCGCGTTCTCGCGCCCGGGCGCGACCGACGACGAGGTGCGCGAGGCCTGCCGCATCGCGCGCGTGGACGAGTTCGCCGACCGCTTCCCCGAAGGACTCGACACGATCGTCGGCGAGCGCGGCGTGAAGCTCTCGGGCGGACAGCGCCAGCGCGTGTCCATCGCACGCGCGCTGCTCGCCGACCCGCGCATCCTCATTCTCGACGAGGCCACCTCGAGCCTCGACTCCGAGAGCGAGGCGATCATCCAGGCGGGGCTCTCGCACCTCATGAAGGGGCGCACGACGTTCGTGATCGCGCACCGGCTCTCGACGATCCGCCGCGCCGACCAGATCCTCGTGGTCGAGGAAGGGCGCATCGTGGAGCGCGGCGATCACGCGGCGCTGTACGCCGCGGGCGGCCGTTACCGCGATCTCTACGACCGCCAGCACGGGCTCGAGCAGAACCTGTTCCTGGCGCCCGGCGAGGGCGACGACGTGCCCGAGGACGACGGTCCGCGCGGCGGCCGCGGCGGCGGCGAGCCCGGTGTGCTCGACGCCATGCAGGGCGGAGCGCGCTGACGCACGCGGCGGCCCGAACGCCCGGAATCGCGAAAGGCCCGGTCATTCGACCGGGCCTTCGCCGTTCCGTGGCGCTCCCCAGCTCACACGGAACGTCCTGCATTTCGGGGCGGCTACAGCGTGAAGTGGTGGGCCACCTTCACGAGGATGGTGTTGGACGCGTCGGCGTGGCCGAGCGAGGCGAGCGACGCGTTCAGGCGGAACCGGCCGTCGTCCACGAAATCCTCGCGCTGCTGCGTCCACACGAGGAAGAACGTCGAGCCCGGCAGGTATTCCCAGCGCAGCACGGCGTTGCCGCGCACGCTGCGGTAGTTGAAGTCGCTCGTGCCGTCCGTGCCCAACGAGACGAACTCGTACGTCGCGGGACGCGCGAGGTACTTGAGACCGGAGTAGTCGCCGGACGTGAGGAACGGCTGCGCGTAGAGCTGGAACGAGAGCGCCGGTGTGATCGAGTAGTCCATGCGCAGGCTCGCCGAGAGCGTGCTCTGCTCGAGCTGCGCGAACACGTAGCGCGAGCCGTACGTCTCGGTGGCGCCGGCGTCGGCGTACTGCGTGAGGTACTGCGCGTCGGTGACGCCGCGATACCAGCTCGGGTTGAACTCGAGCGAAAGGTTCGAAACCGGCTTCCACACCAGGCCCGGGCTGACCGAGAACTCCCAGCCGCCGTCCTCGCTCCGGCTCGGGTTCACGTCCACGTACCAGAAGCGCTTCGCCTTGCTGTTCGAATCGAAGTGCAGGTTCGTCGAGAAGCCCGAGAGATTGCGCATGATCGGACCGCCGCGCGTCGCGCGCGTGTTCACGGTGGCCGGGAACAGGAACACCGTCGTCTCCCAGCTGTTGTGATTGCGCTGTTCGAGCTTGTAGCCGGCGTACAGCATCTTGGTCGTCGGGTTGCCCTCGGTGTCGAACGTCGCGGCGAGCGCGCCGATCACGTGCGAGTACTGCTTCCAGCCCTTCGGCTTGTTCCACTGGTAGCCGGTGCCGAAGTGCCCGTTGACCACGTCACCGCGCGAGGTGAAGCCCATGTCGTTCGTGTCGAAGCCGGGTGACAGCCAGCCGAGCGCCGAGTTCAGCATCCACGGTCCGTTCTGGCGGTTGAGCCACAGCCGCGCGCCCTGACCCGTGAGGCTCGTCGCGTTCGGGTCCACCTCGACGTGACCGGCGTCGGGACGCTGGTAGTAGTGCGCGCTGCTGCGCTGGAGCGCGGTGATGCGGTCCTTCGAGCCGCTGACCTGCGTCGCGGCGGCCCAGCCCGAGATCACCCAGTTCTTCTTGCCGTCGAGGAACGTCCAGCCGTCCACCGCCGTCACGACGCCGGCCTTGTTCACGAAGCGCTCGAGGTCCCGGGCGTCCGAGAACGAACGGATCGTGGTGGTGTTCATGACGCCGAGCCCCTGGCGGCCCTTGTGGAACGCGTGCATGCCGCGCAGGACGCCGTAGTACGTCAGCGGCTCGACCGCGACGTCGCTCTCGCGGCCGAGCGAGTCCGTGATCGTGCCCGTCTCGCGCGCGGTGACCGCGTGCACCATGCCGAAGTCCCAGCCGGGCACGAGCTGGCCCGTGACTTTCGCGGCGCCGAGGATGCTCGTGCCGAGCGGCGCGGTGCCCGGGTCGGCGAGGAAGCCGGCCTGCGGCGCGCGGCCGATACGGCGCGTGTAGAGGAAGGTGGGCTCGGGCCAGTTGAAGCCCCAGTAGTCGTTCGCGCCGTTGTTGCCGCAGCGGAACACCGAGAACCCTTCGGTGAAGAACGGTCGCTTCTCGCCGAAGTAGGTCTCGACGTCGGACAGGTTCACGACGGCAGGGTCGATCTCGACCTGGCCGAAGTCGGGGTTGATCGTCGCGTTGAGCGAGAGCCGGGGGCCCAGCGTGGTGCGCAGGTCCGCGCCTCCGGCGTTGGTGAAGTCGGATTCACCCCGGAAGAAATCTCCCTTCGAGGTGACGTACGGCGTGATCTCGTACGCGCGCCGCGGCTTCACGCCGTCGAGGCCGTGCAGTTCGGGGAAGCGCGAGATGAAGCCGCTCTGGCCGCGCCGGGGGAAGGCGAGCATGTCCTCTTCCTGCGAGCGCGTCGTGAAGCGCTTGAAGTTGACACCCCACACCACCGGGTCGGCGTTCGCGAAGCGCATCTGCGAGAACGGAATGCGCATCTCCGCGACCCAGCCCTGCGCGTCACGCGTGACACGGCCGTTCCAGACGCCGTCCCACGAGTCGTCGTCCCAGCCGTCGTTCATGAACACGCCGTCGAGCTGCGTGCCCGCGGCGGCGAGCCCGAAGTAGTAACCGGTCCGCTTGTCGTGGAACGGGTCGAGGAAGATGAAGAACGCGTCCGAGGACACGTTGCCGTCGCGCCGCACGAGGCGCGCGACGATGGAGTCGGGCTGCGTGTCGTACATGCGCGCGCCCACGTAGAGCGCGTCGTCGTCGTACGCGAGCCGCACCTCGGTCTGCTGCCGCGTGGGAGCGCCCTGGTCCGGCTCCTTCTGCTTGAAGTCGGTGGCCGCCTCGGCGGACTTCCAGACGGGTTCGTCGAGCAGGCCGTCCACGAGGATGGGTTGGGACGTGCGCACCGCGCGGACCGGACCCGACGTGAACCCGGTCGTGTCCGCGACGCCCGTGGAGGGCTTGGAAGGCTGCGCGGCCGCGGCGCCGGCGAGGGCGGCCGTGAGCAGCAAGGAGAGCAGGAGTCGCATGGAAAGCTCCGGAGGCGATGGCACGAATGCTTGGACGATCGAAACCCGCGTGGGGTTGGGACGGGCCGATGGGGGGCGGCGTTGTCGCGCTCTACGGGCCGGGGCCCGGATGGGTTGCCGCGACGCACCATGCGGGCGCGATCGGGCCCGGGAACATCACGGGCGGACGAACGCGGCGGCGTGCCGCACGAACTCCCCGGAAGGGCCCGCGAACGCCCGCGAAACGCCGGGCCCGCGCGGTACGCGCGCAGCCCGGCGGCGTGGGATCAGTCGCGCGGGGACAGCGCGACCGCGAGCTTCGCGGCCACGCGGGCGTTGTTGCGGAGCAGCGCGAGGTTCGCGCGCACGCTCTCGCCGCCGGTCACCTGGCGCATGCGGTCGAGCAGGAACGGCGTCACGGCGCGGCCGCGCACGCCTTCGGTGCGGGCGGCGGCGAGCGCTTCACCGAGCGCGCGGGTGTAGAGCGCGAGCGGCATCTGTTCGTCCTCCGGGATCGGGTTCGCGACGAGCACGCCGGTGCCCATGCCGATCGCGAAGTGCGCCGAGACCGCGGCGGCCATCTCTTCGATCGTGTCGAACGTGTGGTCCACGGGCAGGCCGCTCTCGCGCCGGTAGAACGCGGGGAACTCCTTCGTGCGCAATCCGAACACGGGCACGCCGAGCGTCTCGAGCATCTCGACCGTGCGCGGCAGGTCGAGGATCGCCTTGGCGCCGGCACACACGACCGCGACGGGAAGGCGCGAGAGCGCGGTGAGGTCGGCGCTCACGTCACCCGAGTCCTGCGACTCGCGGTGCACGCCGCCGATGCCGCCGGTCGCGAACACGGGAATGCCGGCGTGGTGCGCGGCGAACATCGTGGCCGCGACGGTCGTCGAGCCGGGCCGGCCGGCCGCGAGCGTCGCTGCGAAGTTGCTGAGGTTGAGCTTGGTGACGTCCTTGGCCGCGGCGAGCGCCTCGAGCTCGGCACGCGTGATGCCGACGTGGATCTCGCCGCCCCAAACGCCGATGGTCGCGGGCACGGCGCCGCCCTGGCGGACGTCGTCCTCGAGCAGCAGCGCCGCCTCGACGCCCTGCGGATGCGGCAGGCCGTGCGTGACGACCGTGGTCTCGAGCGCGACGATGGCGCGGTTGCCGGCGAGCGCGCGATCCACGTCGTTGTTCAACACGAAGCGTTCCTTCACGACACACTCTCCTGTGGGTACCACGTGTGCAGCCGTTGTTCGGCGTCGGCCCGGGCCGCCGCGAAGAGCGCCTCGGGGCCCCACGCCTGGATCGCGAAGCTCGCCGTGACGACGGCGCGCTGGATGCAGCGATCGACGGGCAGGCCCTCGAGGTGCGCGGAGAGGAAGCCGGCCGCGAAGCCGTCCCCCGCGCCGGTCGGATCGGTCTTCGCTTCCGTGCGCGCTTCCCATTCGTGGAAGCGGCCGGTGTGCGCGTCGAAGAGCAGCCCGCCCGCGGCGCCGCGCTTGGCGAACACGAACCGCAGCCGGCCGCACGCGAGGCGCTCGAGCGCACCGCGCGGATCCTCGGCGGCGCCGTCGAGACGCAGTTCGTCCTCGCTCGGGAAGAAGGCGTCCGCGTGCGCGAGCACGGCGCGCCAGCGTTCGAGCGACGATTCCGTCACCAGCTCGTAGGGGTCCACCGACACGAACGCTCGCTCGCCGCCGAGCGCCTTCACGACGCGCTCCTGCAGCGCGATCGGCATGGGGGCGAGATGGAAGGCGCGCGCGTTGCGCCAGGCTTCGGGCACGTCGTCCGCCTCGGGCGAGACTTCCTCGTGCGTCGGGCAGGCGAGCCGGTGCACGACACGGCGCACGCGCCCTTCGTAGAGCAGCCACGTGCGCAGGCCGTCGCGGCCGAGGCGGCGCACGCCGTCGAGCATCACGCCGTGCCGCTCGAGCCGTTCGAGCGCGTCGACCGGGTAGTCGTCGCCGAGCAGGCTCACGCAGCCGACGCGCGTGCCCCACAACGCGGCGGCGATCGACGAGTGCAGGATCGCGCCGCCGGGCTGGGCCATGCGCGTGGAGCCGTCCGGGAACACGATGTCGTCCACGAGCAGGTTGCCGAGCAGCACGAGTTCCGGGGCGGCGGTCACTTTCCGAGCGCCCGGAACGCTTCGGCGTTCGCGCGCACCGCGGCCGGGTCGAGTGCATTCGACCACGCCCCGCCCTGCTTCACCGACGAGCCGACGATGAAGCCGTGCGCGCGCGCGAAGCGCGCGTAGTTGCCGGGCGCGAGGCCCGATCCGACGAACACCGGCAGCTTCACGGCCGCCGCGACTTCGTCCACGTCGGACGACTTCGCGGGCTCGCCCGTGGCGGTGCCCGTCACGATCACGCCGTCGGCGAGGAAGAACTCGGCGGCCTTCGCGGTCTCGGCGAGCGAGACGTCCGCCGTGACGGCGTGCGCCGAGTGCTTCTTCTTGACGTCCACGTACACGCGCACGTGGCCGGCGTTCATCGCGCGCCGGTAGCGCAGCAGGTCGCCCGCGCAGGACTCCATGATCCCTTCGTCGGCGACGTGCGCGAACACGAACCCTTCGGCGCGCACGAACGCCGCGCCGCTCGCGATCGCGACGGCGATCGCCTCGCGGTTCGCGCCCGCGAGCACCTGCACGCCGAGCGGCAGCTGCACTTCGCGCCGGATCTCGCGCGCGACCGCGGTCATCGCCGCGGTGATCTCCGGCCCGACGCCGCTCTTCACGTACGGGCGGTCGTGCATGTTCTCGATCATGAGCGCGGTGTAGCCGGCGTCGCGATAGACGCGCGCCTCTCCGACCGCGGAGTGGACGAGGGCGTCCACGCTCTCGCGCGCGGCCGGCGTGCCGGGGAGCGCGCCCACGTGGATCATGCCGATGAGCGCGCGCGGCGCGCCGAAGGTCTCGAGGAAGGCGGCGGGAGTGGTCATGGCCGCACAGTAACGCGCCCCGCCGGACGGCGCACGGAGACCGCCCGCGGCCGCCCGCGACCGCCCTCCGCGGCCTGCATGCCGGTCGGCGGCTTTGCCGCGCTCGTCGAGCCGCCCTGTCGAACCGCCCGGGTGCGCGGCATGCTGGACGCACCCGTTCCCACCCCGCGAGGAGGACGCTCGGATGTTCACCCATGGGCAGATCCGCTGGTTCCACACGGTCGCGGCGACGTTGTTCGTGCTCACGGGCGTCGCGCACACGATCGGGCAGTACACGCCCGGCCCCACCGACCCCGCGACCGTGGCGCTCGTCCGCACGCTGAACACGACGAAGCTCGGCGACGCGCCGTTCACCTGGTGGCAGGTGCTCATGTGCTGGGGCGCGATGTACGGCGCGATGTCGTTCGCGTTCGGGCTGCACGCGCTCGCGATCACGCGCGACTGCGCCTACGACCCGCGCGTGATCCGTTCGAGCGCGCGTTTCCTGCTGCTCGCGGCCGTGCTGCAGAGCGTGATCGCGCTCTTCTACACGACCACGCCGCCGGCGTTCTTCATGATTCCCGCGGCCGTGCTGACGGGGCTCGCGGCCTTCGCGCCCGCGAAGCCGTCCTGATCCCGGTTACCGCGCGAGCCACTCCGCGAGCGACCGCTCCTTCGCGCTTTCGAGCGGCGGTTCCGCGCCCACGACACCTTCGGGCCAAGGCGAGGGCTTCGCGGGTTTCACGGCCTGCTTGAGCGAGAGCTGCGGCAGGAGCGCGCGATTCGTCTCCGCGGCGAGCGGGCCGCCCGAGAGCGCTCCGACCACGAGCCCGCGGCGCAGCCAGCCGTCGAACGCCACCGTGCCGGCCGAGTCCGCGACCGCGAAGTGCACACGCGGGGAGTCGAACGACACGCGGCCGATCGGCTGCGCGCTCACGCCGAGCGCGGGCGCGTCGAGCGTCGCCGCGAGCGAATCGCCGTCGGCGCGCACGTGCAGCACGAGCGGCGTGGTGCCGTCGCGCCACGCGACGTGCCCCTTCCACTCGCCCACGAGCGAGCCCGCCGTCTGCACGTCACGCGGACCGCAGCCTCCCAGGAACGAGAGCAGCGCGAGGGCCCGAAGCGTATTTGAGCGAAGAAGGGTCATGCGGTTCTTCCCAGCACACGGGCGAGGTCCTGCATGGCAGCGTCCGCATCCTGCTTCACGCAGGGGGTGCCCGGCATCGGGAAAGCGAAGACCTTTGCAGGCAACATCGGCTCGAGGTCGGGATTGAATCCGTATCTCGCCTTCTGGCTCCAGCCGAATCGAATCCTCAACAACTCGTCGAGCACCCGCTTGTAGACGAAGCACAGAATCTTCGGGCGATGCACCCGGATCAAGCCGAGGATGCGCTCGGCACCCTCCACATACTCGCGCGTGTTCGGCTCACACCCGAACTCGTGCGGCAACTTCGCGATGTCGGTGATCCCATATTCGTGAGCGAGGAGGCTGTCGTCTTCGAAACGGGTCGTCGCTCGAAAAACGTCGAACTCGCGCAGCTTGTTCCAAAACATCCTCCCTTGCCGCCCCTGAAAATAGTGCCCGGCCTCGACGCTCTTGCTCGTCGGAGTCTTCGCGACGAAGAGCAACTTGAGGCCCGGCTGCTCGGGCAGGATGTCCTCGAGCGTGACGAACCTCTGGCCGTCTTGCTCCAGCACACATTGATGGCCACGGAGCGAATCGAACTCGATCACTCGCGGCCCCACCAGCCGTCCACCTTCGCGATCGTCGCGTCGGGGGTGGCGACCGGATCGGGATAGCCTTCCTTCCACGTCGCGTCGATGCCGAGCGGGCCCTTCACCTGCAGCCACGCGCCGCGCGACTCGACGTGCGCGGGGATCGTGTCGCGCGCGCAGTCGAAGCGCGTGAAGATGCCCCACAGCAGCAGGTCGTCGTCCTCGAGCGGCACGTCCATGCTCACGGCCACGATCAGCTTCACGTGGGCGTACTCCTCGCGCTGGAACAGGTTCTCGATCACGCCGCGGCCGTCGCCGGCCACCTGCACGACGAGCATGCCGCCCCACGCGAGCCGGTGCGCCTTCACGCGCTCGTCGAACGCGCGCGGATCGGCGACGTGCGCGAGCAGCGGCGAGGGCTGCACGCCGGTGCCCGGCGAGTTCCCCGACGAACCCACGGGACGGCCGTGCGACTGCGCGTCGATCACCATCTTGCTGCCGAGGTTCATCGTGAAGCTGGTGAAGTCGAGCGTGTCGAGCGGCACACCCGGGATGAGCATGAAGTCTTCGGCGGGATCGAAGTGTTTCGCGATCGCCTCGAACACGGCCTGCCGGTCGCGCGGGTTCACGTCGCCGTCCACGAGCACGATCATCTTGGTGAGCGAGAGCTGGCCGGTGCCCATGAGGCCGAGCGCGGTCTTGCGGCCCTCGCGCGCGAAGCGGTTCTCCACCGCGACCACGAGCAGGTTGTGGAAACCGGCCTCGAAGTACGCCCAGAGATCCGTGATCTCGGGATGGATCACCTTGAGCACGCCCGTGAACATCTCCTGCACGGCCTCGCCCATGTACTTGTCTTCCTGCGGCGGCTTGCCGACCACGCTCGCGTGGAAGATCGGGCGCTCGCGGTGCGTGACCTCGCGCACGTGGAAGACCGGGAACGGCGCGGCGTGCGAGTAGTGACCGAAGTGATCGCCGAACGGTCCTTCGGTGCGGCGCTCGCCGGGATTCACGATGCCCTCGATCACGAACTCGGCGTCGGCCGGCACGCTCATCGCGATCTTGCGGCCCTTCGTCATGCGCGTCGGCGCGCCACGCAGGAAGCCGGCGAACGCGAGTTCGTCGATGCCTTCGGGCAGCGGCGCGACGCCGGAGAGCAGCGTCGCCGGGTCGGCGCCGACGGCGATCGCGACCTCGAGGCTCTGGCCGCGCTTCTCCGCCTTGTGGAAGTGGAAGCCTCCACCCTTGCCGATCTGCCAGTGCATGCCCGTCGTCTTCTGGTCGTAGACGTGGATGCGGTACAGGCCGAGATTGCGCTTGTGCGTGTCGGGATCTTCCGTGAAGACGAGCGGGAACGTGATGAATCGCCCGCCGTCCTTGGGCCACAGCTGCAGGATGGGCAGCGGATCGAGGTTCGCGCCGAGCGCGTGCTGCTGGACCGGCGCCGAGCCCACCTGCTGCGGCCGCGACGCGAGCACCCGCCCCGCGCTGCCGCGCAGCGCCCAGAGATCCGAGAGCTTCCTGGGCGGCAGCGCGTGGAAGATCTCCTCGATCTCGGCGCCGACCGACTTCGGCGTGCGGCCGAGCGCCCACTCGATGCGGCGCTCCGCGCACAGCACGTTCACCGCGAGCGGGAAGCGCGAACCGCGCACGTTCTCGAACAGCAGAGCCGGGCCCTGGCGTTTCGCCTCGCGGCAGCCGATCTCGGTGACCTCGTACTGCCAGTCCACCTCGCGCGTGACGCGCTTCAAGTCGCCCTTCGCTTCGAGATGATCGAGAAACTCGCGCAGCGTGCGGAAGCTCATTCGAGTTCGTCCTGTCTCCAGGCGGGGCCCGCGCCCTTTTCGCCGAGCAGCGTGAGGAGTTTGTCGGTGAATCCGGCGACGAGCGCGTCGAGGTCCTTCGGGCTGCCGTACCACGGCGGCGAGACGGGCATGATCACCACGCCCTCGCGCGAGAGCTTGAGACAGTTCTCGAGCGCGATGCTCGACAGCGGCGTCTCGCGCACGCCGAGCACGAGGCGCATGCGCTCCTTGAGCGCGACCGCGGCCGCGCGCGTGATGAGCGTGTCCGAGATGCCGGCCGCGATCTTGCCGAGCGTGCTCACGCTGCACGGCAGGATCACGAACGCGTCGTAGCGGTTGCTGCCGGAGGAGAACGGCGCCGCGAGGTCGTCGTCACGGAAGATCTTCTTCACGTGCGGCTCGAGATCGGACGACTTGAGGCCGTGCTCGGTGAGCAGCACCTGGCGCGCCCAGTCGCTCATGACGAGGTACTTCTCGCCCGGGCAGCGCTTCACGAAGTCCACGCCGTGGATGGCGCCCGACGCGCCGGTCATGCCGATCAGGTAGCGCGACATCGTCAGAAACCTCCCGTGGCCATGCGCGCGGCCAGCACGATGGCGAGCACCGCCGCGCCGACCCACACGTTGATCTGGAAGAACGCGAGGTTCACGTCCTCCGCCCAGCGCTGCTCGAGCCACAGCAGCACGAGGGTGCCGCAGTAGAGCGCGATCGCGGCGAACGCCCACGCCATGGACTGCGGCGCGTGCCGCATGGCGCCGAGCGCGACCTGCGCGAGCGCGAACGCCGCGACGAGGTGCAGGAGCCACGAGACGCGCAGTGCGTTCGCACGCCCGAGCCAGGCGACCATCGAATGGATGCCGTGCGAACGGTCGAACTCCTCGTCGAGCGTCGCGTAGATGATGTCGAAGCCACTCACCCACGCGAGCGCGAAGCCGCCGAGCCAGAGCGCGGTCTCCCAGCTCTCGAGCGACGGGTGCGCCGCGGCGAAGCCCGCGAGCGGCGCGAGTGCGAGCGCCAGCCCGACGCCGAAATGGCAGAAGGGCGTGAAGCGCTTGAGGTAGGGATAGAGCGTGAACACCGCGAGCGGCAGAACCGCCACCTTCAGGAACCACGGCCCGAGCACGGCGCACGCGCCGAGGTAGGCGGCGGTCGAGCCCACGAGCAGCGCGACGGCCTCGGGGGTCTTCATCCTGCCCGCGGGCAGCTCGCGGACCTTCGTGCGCGGGTTGAGCGCGTCGATGCGGCGGTCGATGAGCCGGTTGAGCGACATGCCCGCGGTGCGCGCGCCCACGGCCGCGATCGCCACCCACAGCCAGCGCATCGGCGCCATGGCCGGGCCGGGCGCGCTGAACACCCCCGCGAGGATGAGCGGGAGCGAGAAGAGCGTGTGCTCGAAGCGCACGAACGAGGCGTACGTGCGGACGCGCGAGGGGGCGGAATCTGCGGTGGGGGCGGTCGTCATGGGGGTCTCTCGGATACGCGGAGTGTCGCGCAGGCGCGGGAGACTAGCGGCAGTCGTGGTCCCGGCCAAACGGCCGAGCGTGGCCCCGGGCGCCCGCCGATTCGCAGGCCGCGCTCGGGGGAAATCCTTGCGGCCCGGCCCCGGTCGCTTGCTAGACTTCCGCGCCTGTACCCCTCTCGCCCCGGAGTCCCCTTGCGCCACTGGCTCACCGCCCTGCTGCTCCTCGTCCTGCTGCTGCCGGCCTCCCGCGCCCACGCGGCGGCGCGCCTGCACGCGCCGGCGGGCACGACGCTGCACCCGGGCGACCGCGTGGAGCTGCGCTGGGACGGACTGGACGCCGGCGCGAGGGAAGTCGAGCTCGAACTCTCGCTCGACGGCGGCCGCTGGGTGCGCATCTCGCCCGAACTCCACGCCCTCGAGGGTCGCTGGACCTGGCGCGTCCCGGCCGTCGCGGCCGAACGCGCGCGCATCCGCCTGCGCGCGGGCGGCGAACGGCGCGAGGAAGTGGCGGCGACGGGCGCCGAGTTCCGCATCGAGGCCCGCGCGGCCATCTTGGATTCCGAACGCCGCGACTTCCTCGGCGAATGGTGGCCCGCGCTCGACACGCGCACGCGCGGCGCCGCGCATGAAGGCCTGCGCGACGGCGGCGCCCCGGTGATCGCCGCGCTCGGCGACCGGCTCGAAGCCGACGCGCCGGTCGCGCCCTCACTCGAACTTCCGGCGGACGACGGCGTCACGCTGTACGCCGTCGCCGGCCCGGCCGTCCCCACCACGGTGCTGCACGCGCGCTCGGCGCGCCCCGCGTTCGTTCCGCTCCGGAACTGAGCGCCACTCCTCGACCCGCACACCCCGAGACTCCGGGCCGGCGCGCATCGCGCCGCGCCCCTCCCCGTGCATCCTTTTCTTCGAGGAGTGTTCCGTGCTTTCACATCTTCTCGCCGCCCTGTCGCTGGCCGCCGCCGCCGACACCGCGGTGGTTCCCCTGAACGAAACGATCGTCACCGCCTCGCGAAGCACGCAGACGGTGCTGCGCACGCCGGCCGCCGTGAGCGTGCTGCGCCGTGGTGACTTCGAGAACAACCGCAACATCTCGCTCGCCGACGCGCTCACCGGCACGCCCGGCGTGTTCGTGCAGAGCCGCGGCGGCGCGCAGGACGTGCGCATCACGATCCGCGGCTACGGCGCGCGCGGCAGCGCCGAGCGCTCGAACGTCGGCAACATGCGCGGCATCCGCGTGCTCACGGACGGCATCCCGGTGACCGAGCCCGACGGCCGCACGTCGCTCGACCTCGTGGACCTCGGCGGCACCGACCGGATCGAAGTCGTGCGCAGCAACGCGTCGGCGCTCTGGGGCAACGCCAGCGGCGGCGTGATCCACCTGCGCTCGAACATGAACTTCGAGCAGCCGTGGTTCGAGTACGCCGAACGCTTCGGCTCGTACGGCTATCACCGCGAACAGGGCACGGCCGGCTTCACGATGGGCTCGGGGCGCGGCACGGTGTCCGTGCTCAACTCGACGTTCGGGGGCTGGCGCGACCACAGCGAGAGCTTCTCGACGGTGGCGAACGCGCGCTTCATGGTGCCGCTCGATTCCGAGACGAAGCTCGGCGTGCTGCTCGACGGGAGCAGCAACCTGAACCGCTATCCCGGCCCGCTCACGGCGGCGGAGTACCAGGCGAACCCGGAGCAGGCGCGCGCGCACTTCGTGACGCGTGACGAGCGCCGCCGCAATCGCGTCGGCCGCTTCGCCGTGTCGCTCGACCGCCAGACCGGCGAGGGGCAGCTGCTCTCGACCGCCGTGTGGGCGGAGCCGAAGGTGCTGCAGCGCTCCGAGCGCAACAAGTGGAAGGACTTCACGCGCTATCGCGTGGGCGGCAACGTCGTCGCGGGCCACGAGTGGAAGCTGGCCTCCGGCGCCTCGACGCGCACGCTCGTCGGCGTGGACGAGGACTACCAGGACGGCGCGATCCGGTTCACCGCGCTGAGTGCGACCGGCGGCCACAAGACCACGACGCTCACCGACGACAAGCGCGAGGGCTCGAACGCGGCGGGACTGTTCGCGCAGCAGACGTACCACACGGGTCCGTGGACGTTCCTCGCGGCCGTCCGCTTCGACGACCTCTGGTACATCTCCGAGAACAACCTGAACTTCAAGCTGAACTCGACCAAGCGCTTCTCGCACGTCACGCCGAAGGGCACGATCTCGTACGAGCAGGCCGAACGCACGTTCTACGCCGCGCTCGGCGGCGGCGTCGAGTCTCCCGCATTCAACGAGATCGACGCGCCCGCGCCGTACGACACGCTCACGTCGTTCAATCCGTTCCTCGAGCCGATGCTCTCGACCACGTACGAGCTCGGCTCGCGCGGCCGGATCGCCGAGGGCTGGCGGTACGACGCGGCGCTCTACTGGATCGAAGTCGAAAACGACATCATTCCGTACAACAACGGCGGCTACTTCTTCACGGCGGGCAAGACGCGCCGCCGCGGCGCCGAGCTGTCGGTCTACTGGACGCCGTTTTCGGCGCTCACGCTCGGCGGCACCGCGACCGCCTCGAAGAACGAGTACGTCGAGTACCAGAGCGACCGCGGCAGGTTCGACGGCAACGACGTCGCCGGCCTTCCGGCGCTCGTCTTCGGCGGCCGCGCGAAGTACCGCTGCGCGGGCGGGGTGACGACCGAGCTGTCGGTGAACGGCAACACGAAGTACTTCGCGGACGACCGCAACCAGATCGAGGTGCAGCAGTACGGCATTCTCGATGCGACGGTGGCGTGGAACCACACGCTGCCGCGCGCGACGCTCGCCGTGTTCGTGTCGGGCAACAACCTCCTCGACAAGGAGTACGTCGCGTCGGCGTTCATCAACCCGCAGATCTCGGGCAGCAATCCGCCGCAGGTGTTCGAGCCCGGGCTTCCGATGAACTTCAACGCGGGCGTCACGGTTCGCTTCCGCTGAGAGCAGGCGTCGCGAGAGCCCGGCGGGTCGCACGACCTGCCGGGCTCTTCGTTTCGCGCGACCGCGGCGCCCCGCACTCGCCCCTCACGTCCCGCCGCGAATCACGAAGGCCCGCCCGGCCCGGGTCCTCACCGGTCCGAACGAGCCTCCGCTTCCGCCTCGCACCACCGAAGGTGGCGGCCGTCGCGCTTTCGGACGATCGGCCCCCGATAGCGATCCCCCTGGGCGCCTTCGGCCGGTCACCTTGCGGTGCGGTGCGAGGGAGGCCTCGCGGCCTCGCCGGGTAGGTATCGCAATGCGGCGGCCAAAGGATTGCCGACCTGCGTTCGCACCCAAGTCGTTGCGGCACAGCGGCGGATCGATCCGAAAATCGCGCGGTGACGTCGCGGTCCGGTCGGCGCTGTCGGCCACCGGACGACGCTGCCGAGCACCCCGGAAATTTTCCCTGTTGACCCGCTGCACGCGTGTGCACTATGGTGCCGCGCGTGCCGGGTTCGCAGTACGAACCGCCTCTACACGGACGGAGAAGCCCATGCTCAACGACAGGGCGAGAGAGATCTACGCGTTCATCCAGGCGTTCCGCAGGGAACACGGATCGGCGCCGACCATTCGAGAGATCGGGGAGAAGTTCGCCATCTCCTCGACGAACGGTGTGCGCTACTACCTGAACCTGCTCGAGAAGTCCGGATACATCCGGCGCAAGGGCAAGATCTCGCGCGGCATCGGCACCAGCTCGGACGCCTCGCGCGCGGCCGGCATTCCCATTCTCGGGCGTGTCGCCGCCGGCCAGCCGATCCTGGCCGAGGAGAACATGTCGGGCTCACTCGACATGGCCGACATGTTCGGCGAGTCCGAAGGACTTTTCGCGCTGCAGGTGCGCGGGGACAGCATGATCGACGCCGGCATCCTCGAGGGTGACTACGTGATCGTGCACAAGCAGGAAGAGGCTCGCGCGGGGCAGATCGTCGTGGCGCTCGTCGAAGACGAAGCGACCGTGAAGTACTACCGCCCCAAGAAGACGCACATCGAGCTCGAAGCGGCGAACGTGAACTACCAGCCGATCGTCGTCGCGCGCGATGCGTCGTTCCGAATCCTCGGAACGGTGCGCGGCGTGCTTCGCACCACGTAGTTCGTCACACGGTTTCTCGACGGGAGCTCACGCTCCCGTTTTTCACCCCCGCATACTGCACATCCGTTCAACACTCCCCGCAGGAGGAAGTCGTCGTGGAACTTGATCTGGCTCCGCAGGTGCAGAAGGCACTCGAGAACCGTTGGGAGCCCGTCTATCGCAGCCAGCTGCACTACCTGGTCACGTGGAACACGCGTGGCCGGCGCCCGGTGCTCAAGGAGCGTCATCTCGACGCGCTGCGACAGCTGCTCCGTCAGACCTGCGAGGAACGTGGCATCGAACTCGTCGAAATGGTGGCGGGTCCCGATCACGTACACGTGCTGTTCGGGCTGCGCCCGACGCAGAGCGTCGCGAGCGCGGTGCGCGAGCTGAAGGGCCGCAGCACGCTCGAGCTCATGGCGCAGTACCCGGAGCTGCGCGTGTGGCTGCGTGGCAATCTTCTGTGGGACGAGCGCTATGCGGTCGAGACCGTGAGCCCGCTCCGTCTCGAGAAGACGCGCGAGCGGCTGCAGAACACGCATCGCGCACTCTTCGACCCGCTCTACCCCGAAGGCTGGGCCGAAGCGAGCTGAGCGAAGCGACTCCGCGCCGATCGCACGACCGCATCACGCGAGACTCCTCGGAGTGCGGTCGGCGCAGGGGTTAACTCCGCCAAACCATCGACCCCGCTACGTGCCGGTCGCGGGCGTCGCGACCGTTGCGATTGGCGCAGGCGCGCTCGCGCGCTCCACGCCCGGCAGCACGCCGAGCCAGTGGCCGGATCGACGCTGCTTCGTGCGCAGGTATTCGGCGTTGTGACGGTTGGGCGGGATCACGATCGGGATGCGCCCTGCCACGGTGATGCCGTGCTCACGCAGCCCCGTGACCTTGCGCGGGTTGTTGGTCATGAGCTTCACGCTGCGCACGCCGAGCGCGCGAAGCATGTCTGCCGCGATCGTGTAGTCGCGTTCGTCGTCCCCGAAACCGAGCAGATGGTTCGCCTCGACCGTGTCGTGCCCGTCGTCCTGTAGCGCGTACGCCCGAATCTTGTTCGTGAGTCCGATGCCGCGGCCTTCCTGACGCATGTACAGCAGCACGCCTTCTTTCATCGAACCGAGATGCTCGAGCGCCTGCTGTAACTGGTCGCGGCAGTCGCATCGGAGCGAGCCGATGACGTCGCCCGTGAGGCATTCGGAGTGCACGCGCACGGGTACGCCGCGCGAACCGCGCACCTGGCCGCGCACGATGGCGATGTGCTCCTTGCCCTGCGCGTCCGGGGTGAAGGCGACGGCGCGGAAATGCCCGAAGCGCGTGGGCAGGTCGGCGATCGAGACGAGTTGGACGTGAGTCGAGAGCGCGGAGGCGTTCGCCTGCTCGGCACGACGTGAGCCGTCGGCAGTGCGAGTGACGCGATCGGCGATGCGGTGTCGAATGGTGTTGGCCATCGAGATCCTCCCTGCGAGCGGCCCTTTGGGATGCGGCGGCCCCGCGGATGGACTCGGTTGATTTCCGGCGATGCGGTCTTGTGGCTGATCGGCCCGCGTTCGCGCTGCGATCAACCGCGCTCGACGTTGGCTTCGGTGGCCTCGGGCTTGTTGCGGGATGCCAGCAAGGCCGCCGTGACGACGAACGTGGCGCCCACGAGCTGCATGGGGCCGAGTCTTTCGCCGAGGAACACCGCGGCCGTGACCATGGCGACGAGAGGCTCGGACGTGGCGATGACTCCCGCTTCGGCAGCGGGCAGGCGGCGCAGCCCCATGTAGAAGAGGGTGAAGGGAACGAGCGTCGAGAACAGTCCGAGGAGCAGGAACATTCCCCAGATCTCGGGCGGGTAGTGCGCGGCGGCGATCACCCAGGGCGGATTCCGGAATGCCCAGAAGATCGCGGCGATCGCGAACGTGTAGAGCAGCACGGTTTCCGGTGCGTACCGCGCGAGCACCTGCTTCGAGTTCACGATGTAGAACGCGAAGGCGAGCGCGGAGAAGAACGCGACTCCCCAGTCGAGCGGGGACGCGTGCACCTGTCCGACGCGCGCGCCGCCGACGAGCATCACCGTGCCCGCGAGCGCGCACAGCACCGCCACGATCATCGTCCAGCCCACCCGGCGGCCTCGGACGAGATCGAACGCCACGATGAGCGCGGGCGCGAGGTACTGGATCAGGATCGCGAGGCCGACCCCGAGTTTCGAGATCGAGTAGTAGTAGCTGCCTTGTACCGCGGCGACGCCGAAGAGCCCGAGCACGAGGACTCGCGGAAGGTCCGCCGATGCGATGCGCAGCGCCGATCGGCGGAACGTCGCGAGGCATGCCGCCAGCACGATGGACGCGATCGTGAGTCGAAGCTCGACCACCACCAGCGGGTCCACGGCGCGGGCGTGAAACATGAAGCGCGCGAGCGTCGCGGTACTCGCCCAGAGCACGGTGGCGGCGAACACGAACCATCTCCCGGTCGCCCGGTGGCTCTCGCTCTCCGCCATGACCGTTCCTTTCCCGAATGAAGCGGGCCCGGATGCCGAAGCACCCGGGCCCGCGTGCGCGGCGATCTCGTGCTCAGCGCGAACCGACCGTCAGCGTATACGGCGTCGCGGTGTTGGAGAAGGAGCCGACTCGAATCGTGTATGTGCCGGCGGGCAATCCCGCGAGCGTGCAGGCCTCCGGATGCCCCGCCGTGTCCACCGTGCGCACGAAGATCCCCGCCGAGTTGCTGATGCTCAACTCGAGGTCGTTCGCGTTCGACCAGTTCAGGCTCACGAGCAGGTTGGTCGTCGCACCGAGCGTGACGCTGTAGAGGTCCCCGTCGGCGTTGCTCGCCGCGGAGCCGGAGAACGTGATGTCGCTTCCCGCGAGCGTCCCCATGGACTGGCTCGCGAAATCGTTCGGTTCGGTCTCGGTGTTCCCCGCCGGTGGAGTCGTGGAGCTGCTGCCACCACCACCACAGCCGGCGATTGCGAGCGCCATCACGACGAACGCGAGGGTGAGAAGAGGACGCATGTCGGGCACTCCCTTGAAGGCGGGGGTCATCGCGACACCACCAGCCGGATCGAGCGCGTTCCCGCGGGCGTGATCAGCCGCGCGAAGTACAGGCCGCTGGCGAGCGCGTGTCCCGCCGAGTCGTCGCCGTCCCAGTCGAGCGAGTGCACGCCGGCCTCCACTTCGCCGTCCTGCAGCGTGCGCACGCGGCGGCCACCCACGTCGTAGAGCGAGAGGTTCACGCGCTGGCGAGTCGCGGTGGTGAAGCTGAGCCGGGCCCCGCTCGAGGAGGGGTTCGGGTACGCCATCATCGCGCGCGCACCGTCCTGCACCTGGTCGCAGGGCACCATCGCACCCGTCGGCATCATGACGACGCAGCCGAGAGGGTCGGGCGTCGCCTGCAGCGCCGCGAGCGCATTCACGCGCCCAGCGCCCTGGATGTTCGGTGCGGCCCCCGCCACCACCGTCGCGGTCTGCGAAAGAATGGTGCGAACGTTCTCGGGGGTGAGCGAGGGATCGCGCTGCAGCATGAGCGCGACGATGCCGGTCACGTGCGGTGCGGCCTGGCTCGTGCCCTGCTGCTGCTGCAGCCCGCCACCCAGCAGGATGCTCGAACGCGCCGCGGGGTAGTCCTTCGAGAGCGACGAAAGGATCGTCGATCCGGGCGCGGTGAAGTTCGGCAGCGACCGCCCGTCGCGCGAGGGGCCGCGGCTGCTGAAGAACGCGACGGTGTCGATCTGCGTGCCTCCGTTGATGCGCGTGACGCCGTCGATGTCCACGTACTGCGTCTTCGACGTGTGCGCCCCGACGCAGACGATGCGCTTCGCCGTTCCGGGAATGCCGATCGTCTTCGCCGTGTTTCCCGCGCGGAACCAGTTGGGCGCCGCGATGCCGTTGTCGAAGAACTGTCCGCCGATCGTCCACATGTCGAACGTGCCGCTGCCGAACGTGTAGATGGTCCACACGAGCAGGCTCGGGTCGATGCCGCCCGTGGCGGGCTGGATCGAGATGAACACGTTCCGGGCGCCGTTGTTCGGATCGGCGGTCGTGCGTGCGTCGATCACGAGCGCCGCGAGCGTGGTGCCGCCCTGCGTGACCGCGTTCCCCTGCAGCAGCTGGCCCGGGGCGGCGGCGGCGCTGATGTAGACGGGCGTGGTGATGTCGCTCGGGTCGTAGGCGGCGATGCCGAAACTGACGATCGCCGAGGGCGGCGCCCAGGCGTCCACGTAGGCGCCGGTCGGCCCGATGAACAGACCGGTCTCGAGCGCGTCGTTGAACGCCGAGCCCTGCACCGTGTAGCCGGCGTGGATGGGATCCGCGCCGGAGTTGCCCGCAGCGGCCACGATGACGCGTCCGGGTCCGACGAAGCTGTCGAGGAACTGCTCCTGCACCGAAGTGCCGTCGTGCGCGCCGACCTGGCCGCCGAGGCTCAGGTTCACCACTGCGGGCTTGCCGAGTGCCGCGGCCTGCGAGAGCAGGAACGCCGTGCCGTTGACGACGTCGGCGTCGGAAAATCCGCCGTTGCTCTGGGCGTCGCGAATCCCCTTCACGAAAAGGATGTCCGCGGCGGGCGCCATACCTTTGTACGCGGCATTGCGTCGGCCGCCGCCCGCGGCGATGCCGGTCACATGCGTGCCGTGTCCGTGTCCGCCACTGCCGTCGATCTCGGGACACGTGAGCGAGTCGAGCTGGCCCGGCCGGCAGGTCGCGCCGTCGGTGCCGCTCGAGTAGTCGAGCAACGCGCGCACGCGCGAAAGATTGCCCGCCGTGCGGAAGTCGGCGTGCGTGTAGTCGAGTCCGCTGTCGAGCACTCCGACAGCGACGCCTGCGCCGTCGTACGCCTGCGGCAATCCGCCCGCGCCGGCCTGCACCTGCGAGACCTTGCTGCGCACGCGGCTCGAGTCGAGCATGCTCGACCAGCGCGTGGAGAGCGACAGCTGCCGCACCGCGTCGAGCGCTGCGATGTCGGCGAGCCGGGCGATGGGCGCGCGCACGATCGCGAGCTCGCCCTTCTTCAGCACGACGGTGCCGCCCGCGACGCTCACGGCGTTCTCCCCGGTCACTTCGTCGATCCGGGCGAACACGAATGTTTCGGGCTCGCTGCCCACGGCGGCCGGCAGCACGTAGAAGGGAGAGCGCGCGTCGCGATAGGTGGCCAGCGCCGACGCGTCGCGCGCGAGCGTGGCGCGAGCCGCTGCGGCTGCGGCCGGCGTGGCGGCATTCGCGCGCTCGAGCAGCGCGCGCAACGGCGCGTCCATCTTGAGGTCGAGCGCGCCGGCCGCACGAACGGTGAGCGGCGACGTCGGAGCGATCGCCCGGCGCGACATGGCGTGCGAGACGTCCGTGATGGGAAGGCGCGCGAACGCCGCGGCGGGCACGAGCACGCTCGCGCATGCGAGCGCGATCCCGAGGGTCCAGCGATGGAGCATGGCGGGTTCTCCGAGGCGGAGGGTCATGGTCACTGGGCCTCTCGCACCTGGGCGAGCTGCAGGCTGACCACGAAGTCGAGCGCGGCGACGTGGGCGACGTCGGCGGGTCGGATGCGAGCGGTGAACAGGGCGTCGTTCACGGTGCCGAGCTCGGCACCGGCGCTCTCGAGCATCTTCCGGCGTTCGGCATCGAGGAGCCCGCTCACCTTGCCGAGCACGTCCAGTCGCTCGGTGGCCGCGGCGCCGCCCGCCTGAAGCACCGACTCGACACGCGTGCGAAGTGGCGCATCACACTTGGACTGGAATGCGTTGCGCTCGGCATCCGTGCACCCGGTGCCCAGCGCGATCGCGAGCAGCACGGGCCAGTAGAGTCGCTTCATGCGCTCCCTCGCAATGATTGAACTCCATATGCCTTGTGGCACATGGTACTACCGCATTTTGTAATGATTCGTCAGCGCCTTGGATCGGTGGAGATCTCAACGGCCTCGCTGCCGACCTCGAGCATCGTGCACCGGCCCGTGAAGTGAACGCCGGGCTCCATGATCACGCTGCACGCGGACACGTCTCCTTCGATCCGGGCTCCCGCCTTCATCTCGATGGTCCCGAGTGCGCGGACATTGCCATGCACGCGGCCGCGGATCAGTGCGTCGCGAACCTCGACGTCGGACCGCATGACCCCGTGCTCACCGATCTCGAGGCGGTCGCAGTTCAGGATGTCCCCTTCGAACTCGCCATCGATCTTGAGCGTCCCGGTCACCATGAGGGTGCCCCGAAAGCTGGAGCTCACGCCGATGACCGTGTTCGCGGGAGGCGTTTCGTCCTGAGGGGTGCGCTTGGGAAACTTCATCACTGGGAACTCCTCCCACAGTTGGACGACGCCACGCTGCCTACATCACGGCCCAGGCTTCAAGCAGCCGCTCGAGGTCTTCCTGCGAGTAGAACTCGAACTCGACCTTGCCACCCTTGCGCCCCGGGGTGATGGCGACGTGCGTGCCGAACTTCTGCTGAAGTTTCGTCTCCCACTCACCGAGCCCCTCGAGCTTCTCCGTCCGGGGCCGCGAGTGCGCCTTGCGCGACTTGCGGCGGACGAAGGCCTCGGTACGCCGCACCGAGAACCCCTTCGACTGGACGTATCGAGCAGCTGCGAGCTGCTCACCCGAGCTCTCGATGGAAAGGATGGCGCGGGCGTGGCCGGCAGTCAGTGTTCCACGTGAAACCATCTCCATGACCTCGACCGGAAGCACCAGCAGCCGAAGGGCATTCGAGATCGAGCTACGCTGCTTTCCGACCCGCTCCGAGACCTGATCGTGTGTCAGGCCGACCCGCTCGATGAGTGCGTGATACGCCCGAGCCTCGTCGATCGGGTTCAGGTCCTCGCGCTGGATGTTCTCGATCAGCGCCAGCTCCATCATCTCGGTGTCGGTGTACTCGCGAACGATGGCCGGGATCTTCGTCAGGCCCGCCAGGTGCGCGGCGCGCAGTCGGCGCTCACCGGCGACGAGCTGGTAGTTGTCCACCCCGAGCTTCCTCACGATGACGGGCTGGAGAATACCGCTCGCCTTGATCGAATCCGCCAGCTCCTTGAGGGAGTCGTCGTCGAACCGCTTGCGGGGCTGGAACGGGTTCGCGCCGATGTCCTGAAGCTCGATTTCGACGACGCCGGCGTTCCCGACAGGGGCCTCGGCGACCGCCTGCTTGCCATCCACTGCCTGTGCGGCGGCGGAAGAGGAGATCAGCGCCTCCAGTCCGCGCCCAAGAACTTTCTTACTCATGCTCCATGACCTCCCGAGCGAGCTCCCGGTAGCTTTCCGCTCCGGTGCTGTTGGGGTCGTACAGAACGATGGGCTTGCCGTGCGACGGCGCCTCGCTCAAGCGAACGTTTCGGGGAACCATGGTCTTGTAGACGCGCTCGGCGAAGAACTTCCTCGCCTCCTCCGCCACCTGCTGCGAAAGGTTCAGCCGCGCGTCATACATCGTGAGCAGCACACCCTCGATGCGCAGGGCGGGATTCAGGTGGTCCTGGACCAGGCGCACGGCGCCGATGAGCTGCGTCAGCCCCTCCAGTGCGAGGTACTCGCACTGCAGTGGGATCAGGACGGAGTCCGACGCCGTGAGTGAGTTCACCGTCAGCAGCCCGAGAGAAGGCGGGCTGTCGATGAAGATGTAGTCGTAGGAGTCCCGGACCTTGGCGAGGCAGGTCTTCAGGCGGGTCTCGCGCGCCATCATCCCCACCAACTCCACCTCGGCGCCGGACAGGCGCTGCCCCGCAGGCACGAGGTCGAGGGCGGCGAGGGCCGTGGGCATGATGGCCTGCTGCATCTCAGACTGTCCGATCAGCACTTCATAGGTCGTGTGGCGCTGGTCGTTGCCGTTGATGCCCAGACCGCTCGTGGCATTGCCCTGCGGATCGATGTCGATGAGCAGGACCCGCTTGTTCTCCTGGGCCAGGCATGCTCCCAGGTTGATCGCGGTGGTCGTCTTGCCAACCCCACCCTTCTGGCTGGCAATCGAGATGACTCGTCCCATGCGTAGGATCGTCCAAGCGCGTTGCGCGCTATCGAGGCGTAGGGAGGGGGCCCGGCGCTGCAGGCGGAAAGCTGCGGCCTTCAGTCGGGGATGCCGAGGGCGGGCGACGAGCGCCCGCTTCGGCCGCGCGAAGATAGCAACGCGGCCATCGCACCCTCAAGCACTATGTTCCACGTGAAACCACCAATACAAAAACTCGTGAGTCTTTTATTTTCTTATGAATACAGCACAGACATTGAGTCCTTCCGTGATCTCGTGCGCGGTCTCGAAGTCCCAGAACTCACCCCAGGCCTCCGGGTCCTCACGCATCTCCACGATGTAGCGGCTGCCCTTCCACAGGAAGGCGCGCCCGCCAGGACGGACGATGTCCTTGGCCAGCATCAACGTGGGGGCGATCGTCATGGTCGCGCGCGACGTGAAGCCGTCGCATGCGAGAGCTTCTCGGTTCTCGTCCACGACCATCTCGAGCCTGCCCGTGAGCACGTCGAGATGCTTCATCTCCAACTCTTGCTTCACCTTGCGGACGAACAACGTCTTGTTGCGCCGCGACTCGACGAGTGTCCACGCCGAGCCGACACCGGAGATCGCGAGCGGCACGGCGGGCAACCCCGCTCCGGACCCGAAGTCCACGAACCGCTCGCAGCCCGATTCCTTGAGGAATCGCGCGGGGGCCAGCGACTCGAACAGGTGGCGCTCGACGAGCCGGGGCTCGTCGTTGTGCGAGACGAGGTTCGACACGCCGCGATTCCAATCGAACAAAAGCCGCGCGTAGTGGCGCAGCCGTTCGAGCGTCTTCGCAGGATCGTCGCTCACGCCGTCGAGCAGCGGGCGCAACAGATCCCAGGGCTGGCGAGCGAGGGCGTTCTCCGCGGCTGCGGGAGAGAACTTGCGCACCGGGCGATCTTCGCGCGGTGGACCTGACTGGGAACGCGAAGGCGAGGAATCGCGCCGGCGCCCATCCGAGCCGCTCTTGCGCGGCGTGTTGCCTCGAGGTGGGGTCATGTGGGCGCGGACACTACCACGCGCAGCCACCGCGCGCCTCGCCCCCTCACGCGCTCGCGTGCCCGACGCACACGGCCGGCCAGCGACCCCGCGCGAGAAGCGATCAGCGCGCGAACGCGCCTCGCTTCACGTGCACGAGCAGCACCGCGACGTCGGCGGGAGACACGCCTGCGATCCGCGACGCCTGCGCCACGGTTTCCGGCCGCCAGCGGACGAGCTTCTCCCGCGCCTCGCTCGAAAGCCCCTCGAGCGCGCAATCCCAGAGACTTGCGGGGATCGTCGCCTGCTCGAGAGCGAGCGCCGAAGCCGCCGTCTTCTGCTGTCTCTCGATGTAGCCGCGATATTTCAGGCGCACCTCGAGCGCGCTCGCCCACGTCCCGGGCAGCGCACACGTCACGCCCAGTGCGGCCAACCCCGCGACCGATCCCTCCGGTCGCGCGACCCAGTCCGACGCGCGCACCGTGCGCTCGCTCTCGACCGCCGAGGCGCCGTTCGCCTCGACCCGCACCCAAGTGTGCTCGAGCCGTTTCGATTCCGCCGCGATCGCGTCGTACTTCTCGCGCACGGCGAGCGCCTGCGCCTCGTCGAGCAGCCCGATCGCCGCGCCGAGCGCCGACAAGCGCTCGTCGGCGTTGTCCGCGCGCAGGAGCAGCCGGTGCTCGGCGGCCGATGTGAACATCCGGTACGGCTCGGCGTGTTCGCGCGTGACGAGGTCGTCCGCGAGCACGCCGATGTACGCCTGGTCGCGCCGCAGCACGAACGCCGGCTCCCCGCGCTGGGCGCGCGCCGCGTTGATGCCGGCGAGCAGCCCCTGCGCCGCCGCCTCCTCGTAGCCCGAGGTGCCGCAGATCTGCCCCGCGAGATACAACCCCGGGATGCGTTTCACCTCGAACGTCGCGTGCAGCTGGTGCGGCAGCACGAAGTCGTACTCGACCGCGTAACCGGGGCGGATCATCTCCGCACGCTCGATCCCGCGAATGGTGCGGATGAACGCGAGCTGCACGTCTTCGGGCATGCTCGTGGAGACGCCGTTCACGTAGATCTCGGGAACGTCGCGCCCCTCCGGCTCGAGGAACAGGTGGTGCGAGACGCGCTCGGGGAACTTGACGACCTTGTCCTCGAGCGACGGGCAGTAGCGCGGGCCCGTCCCGCGGATCGCGCCCGAGTACAGAGGCGAGCGGTCCAGGTTCTCTCGGATGACCTCGTGCGTCCGCGCGTTGGTGTGCGTCACCCAGCACAGCGCCTGCTCGACCTGAAGTTCGCCCGACCAGTGCGAGAAAGGTTCGGGACGCTCGTCGCCCGGCGCTTCCTCGAGCACCGACCAGTCGATCGAATCGCGGTGCAGTCGCGGCGGCGTGCCCGTCTTCAGCCGGCCGCGCTCCAGCCCGAGCTCGCCGAGGCATTCGCTGAGCGCGCGCGCCGCGTGCTCGCCGATGCGTCCGCCCTCGAGCTGGCGATCACCGATGTGAATCAGGCCGTTGAGGAACGTGCCCGGCGTGATGATCAACGCGGCACACGCCAGGCGCCGGCCGTCCATCAGTTCGAGCCCGGCCACGCGGCCGCCCTCGAGCAGCGCCCGCCGCGCCACGCCCTCGACCATGTCGAGCCCGTCCACGCCGTCGAGGTGCGCGAGCATCTCGTCCGAGTAGCGCTGCTTGTCGCACTGCGCGCGCGGCGACCACACCGCCGGTCCGCGGCCGCGGTTGAGCATCTTGAACTGGATGCCCGCCCGATCGGTGATGCGCCCCATGAGGCCCCCGAGCGCATCGATCTCGCGCACCATGTGGCCCTTGGCGATCCCGCCGATCGCGGGATTGCACGACATGCGCGCGATGTCGCCCCGCTTCACCGTGAGCAACGCCGTGCGCCGGCCGAGGCGCGCCGCGGCGTGGGCCGCCTCGCAGCCCGCATGGCCGCCCCCCACGACGATCACGTCCCAGCGCATCGCGTTCACCCGATCCTCACTTGCCGATGCAGAAGCGCGAGAACACGCGCTCGAGCAGGTCGTCCGACACGCGCTGGCCGAGCAGCTCCTCGAGCGCCGCGAGCGCCTCGCGCAGTTCGAGCGCGACGATCTCGCCCGGCTCGCCCCGCGAACCGGCCGCCGCCGCGCGATCGAGTGCCGCGCACGCCGACTCGAGCGTGTGCGCCTGTCGCTCCACGGTCAGCGTCTCGCCCTCCTCGAAACCCGCGACGCGCGCGAGGGCGTCGAGCGCTTCCTCGATGCCCTCGCCCGTCACCGCGGACGTGCGCACCACGACCACCGCGCCGTCCCCGTCCGCAGATCCGAGCAGCGCACGCGCGTCGGTTTCCGTCACGGCGACCCCGCGGTCGCCCTTGTGCAACGCGACCAGCACGCGCCGCCCGGCGAGCCGCGCCGCGATCGCATGATCGGCTGCATCGAGTGCGCGCGAGCCGTCCACCACCCAGATCGCGACGGCGCTGCCCTCGAGCGCCTCGTGCGCGCGCGCGATGCCGAGCGCCTCGATCCCGTCGCTCGTCTCGCGCAGCCCCGCGGTGTCGGACAGCGTGAAGCGTGCGCCCTCGCGCTCGATCGTCGCGCTCACGCGGTCGCGCGTCGTGCCAGGCACGTCGGCGACGATCGCGCGGTCCTCACCCACGAGCCGGTTGAAGAGCGACGACTTGCCCGCGTTCGGCTGCCCCACGATCACGACCGGGACACCCTCGCGCATCGCCCGCCCCCAGGCCGCTCCGCGCAGGTGCGCGCGCAGCGCCTCCGCGATGGCGGCCAACCGCGCCACGAGCTCCACCGGCACTTCGACGCCGCCGACGTCTTCGGCGAAGTCCACGCGTGCCTCGACCTCGGCCAACGCGTCCGCGAGCGCTTCGAGCTGCCCGCGCAGGTCGCGCGAAAGCTGCCCGCCGAGCCGCGCCAGCGCCGCGCGCTGCATGCTCTCGCTGCGCGCGCCGATCAGTTCGGCGACCGCCTCGGCCTGCACGAGATCGAGCCGGCCGTGCAGGAACGCTCGCAGCGTGAACTCGCCCGGCCGCGCGAGCCGAGCGCCGGAAGCGAGCAGCAACGCGAGCACGGATCGCGCGGGCATGCTGCCGCCGTGGCAGGAGAACTCGACCACGTCCTCGCGGGTGTACGAGCGCGGCGCACGGAACAACGCCGCCACCACTTCGTCCACGCGCTCGGTACCCGCGAGCCAGCCGTGGTGCAGCGTGTTCCCGGCCGCCGCGGCCAACGGCGCGGCGCCCCGGAAGACGCGGTCCGCGACCGCGATCGCCTCGGGTCCGCTCACGCGCACGACCGCCAGCCCGGCTTCACCGGGAGCGGTGGCGATGGCGGCGATGGTGTCGTCGAGAGCGAAGGACATGCACGGCTCCGTGGAAAAAGAAACGCGCCGGGCTCTCTCGCGGAGAGCCCGGCGCGGCGTTCGTTCGACCGGGACTCAGCCCGCGTGCTCCTCGCCCGTCGGATCGGGGAAGCTCGCCGGGACGATGGAGACACGTTTCGTGCGGTCGTGCCCGAGCGAGTACGTCTTCACGCGCGGGTCTTCCTTGAGCGTCACGTGCACGATGCGGCGCTCCTGCGAGTTCAGGTAGTCCGTCACGACCTCGGCGTTGTCGGCGACCGCCTTCTCGGCCAGCTGCTTCGCCATCGTCGCGAGCTCTTCCTCGCGGCGGAGCCAGAAGTCGTTGATCTCGAGCTGCAGGTGGTAGCGCGAGCCCTCGCCGCGGTTGATGAACCGGTTCAGCAGGTGCTCCAGCGCCTGACGCGTCTCACCGCGATAGCCCGTGAGCAGTTCGTCGTCCTGGCCGACCTCGAGCGTGACGTCCACGCGAGTGCCCTCGGCCTTCGCGGTGACCTGCGCCTCGAAGCCCATCGCCTTCATGAGGTCCTGCGTCGCCTGGATCGCGAGCGCCTGGAGTTCCGGAGCCGACGCGGCCGGCGTCGAGTGACGCGGCGCGCGCTCGGCACGCTCCGCACGCTCGGCGCGTTCCACACGTTCGGCCACGGGAGCGGCAGCCGCCACGGGGGCAGCAGGCTCGGCCGACGGCGCGGGAGCAGCCGGAACGGGGGCGGCGGAAGCCGCGGCCAGCGGTGCGGCCGGGGCCACCGGCGCGGCGGGAGGAGTCGGCGCGCTCGACTGCGCGACCACGGGTGTCTGGTCCATGTCGTCTCCTTCGAAGTCGTCGCCCTCGAAACCGTCTTCCATTTCCGGATCCAGCGTCGACACCGCTTCGTCGCTCGCCGGCACGTTCTCGTTCGGCGCGCCCGGCGTGTTGCCACGGCGACGCCCCCGCCCACCACGACGGCCACGACGACGACGGCGACGCGCGCCCTCGGCCGTCTCGGCCGCGCTTTCACCCGCCGCGCCCGCAGCGGGCGCACCGGCGGAAACGATCAGCTCTTCGGCCTCGGCCGGTGCCGCGGCCGCAGCGGCCGGGCGACGCTCTTCGCGCGCTTCGCGCGGTTCGCGCGGTTCGCGCGGGTCACGACCCTCACGGCCTTCGCGGTTGTCGCGGCCGCCACGGCGGCCGCCTTCGCGACGCTCGCCGCGCCCGCCCTCGGCGCGTCCACCTTCCGGACGGCCGCCCTCGGGACGACCACCCTCACGGGCACCCTCGGCGCGCGGCGCGGACTGCTGGCGCTCGCCACGGTTCTCGCCGCGGCCGCCGTCACGTCCGCCTTCGCGGCCACCGTCACGCCCACCCTTCTCCTTGCCGCCCTTGTCGCCCTTGTCGCCCTTCTCGCCACGACCGCCGTCGCGATCCCGGCCACCGCGGCCACCGCGACGATCGTCGCGACGGCTGCTGGAGACACGGCGCTCCTTCTGCTCCTCGGGCTCGCGCACCGCGCCGCCGGGGCGGCGCATGATGCTCACGCGGAACGGCCGCGAACCGAACCCCAGGAAACCGCTCTTGCCCTCTTCGATCAGCGTGATGGTCGCTTCCGCCCGGTTGAGACCGAGCTCGTCGAGACCCTTCTTCACCGCTTCGTCGAACGTCTTGCCTTCGTACACCGAACCCTTGGCCATGGTGTTCCCCGTTTTCCCGGCGCGCGCAGCCTTGTGAAGGCGCTGCCCGACAGGGCGCGCCGGCGCGGCGACGGTGCATGGTGCTGCGGAAGTGACCCCTCGGCGCGGCGGATTCGCGCGGCGCCCGGCGGATGGCTCCGGGCGGCCGGCGCGCGTCGCAGCGCAGCCGGAAAGGTCGTGATTGTGCGACGGGACATCACACTACTTCGGCGCCGGCCCCGTCCGCCATGCCGAATGTGAAACGACTACGACCGCTTCTTCCCCTTGCTCGGCACGCTCGCGACCACCACGGGCGTGTTGTCCCCACGCAGCGCCAGCCACTGCTGCAGCGCGGTGAGCAGGTTCATCACCGTCCAGTAGATCACCAGCCCGGACGGCATGGGGTAGAAGATGAACAACATGACGAAGTTCATCATGTACATCGTCGGCGCCTGCCGCGGGTCCGTCGGAGTGAACAACTGCGACAGGAAGCCCGTGGCCGCCATGATCACCGGAAGGAGCCGGACGTCGAAGCCACCGATCGCGAAGAGCTTGTCGGGGGCCGAGAGGTCGTGGATCCAGCCGAGGAACGGCGCCTGGCGGAGATCGATGGCGTTGAAGATCACGGCGTACATCGCGAAGAACAGCGGCATCTGCATGATCATCGGCAGACAGCCACCGGCGGGATTGACGTTGTTGTCCTTGTACAACGCCATCATCGCCGTGTTCAGCGCGGCCGGATCGTTCTTGTACTTCTCGCGCATCCGTTCGATTTCCGGCTGCAGCCGCGACATGGCGCGCATGCTCTTCATGCTCGACATGTTCAGCGGATGCAGGGCGACGCGAACGAGCGTCGCCAGGATCAGGATCGTCCAGCCGAAGTTGTGGACCAGCGAGTCCACCCACTTGAGCAGCCGCAGGAGCAGCTTGCTCACGGGAACGATCCAGTTCCAACCCATGTCCACCGCGCGTTCCAGCTGCACGGTGCCGCCCTCCTTCGCCAGTGCGAAGTAGTCGGCGGGTCCGAGGTACGTCATGAAGCGCTGCACGCCGGAGCCCGAACTCGGCAGCGGCATGACCAGGGTGCCGCTCGCGAAAGGCTGTTCGGGCTTCGTGCCCTTCGGCAGGTGCGCGAGCTGCGCCTCGGTCAGCGTGCGGTTCTGGCCGGTCACGATCGCGGCCCGGCCGTCACCGGCGAGCGTGGCGACCACGGCCATGAAGTAGTGGCTCTGCACGCCCGCCCAGTGCGCGACGCCATCGTGCTGCTTCGCGCTCTTGCCCACCAGGCCGGCAGCGCCGTCACGGTGCAGGTCCTTGCCCACGAGACTGACACCGCGAAGGCTGCGCAGATCGTTCGCCGGGTTGGCCTCGGTGAGGAGCGGCCACGACCGGAAGGTCATCGAGTAGTCGGCCACGCGCCACGCGTTCGGCACGTTCTGTGTCTCGACCTCGAGATCGATCAGGTACGAATCGGGGCGCACACGCCAGGTCTGGCGGAACGTGAAACCGCTCGAGTCGCGCGTGACGTACGTGAGCGCGCGTATCGCGCCGGCGGCGTCGGTGCTCTCGGCGACCTCGTACGTGACGTTCTCGAGCGAACGCGCCGCGGCCCCGGAGCCCAGATCGATGCCGAACGTCGGCTCGCCGCCCAGCGTGACGCGGTCACCCTCGGGAACCTCGGTGCCGCGCTTCGGGCGGCGCGAGGGGAACTCGGCGTAGTTGCTCCTGCCGTGCTCGGCCGCGTAGCGCTTGAGCTCGAACGACAGCAATCGCGCGCCGCGGTTGGTGAACGTCGCGCGGTAGAGATCGGTCTCGATCACCGACGTCTGCTCGGCGACGGCCACCGGGGCGGGAGCACCGGACGCGGTCGTCGAGGGCGCGACGGGAGCGGCGGTGGCCGCGGCACCCGAGTCGGCGCCGGTCGTGGCGCCCGGGGTGAGCGGCGAAGTCGCGACCGCGGAGCCCGGCTTCATGCGGGGCTTCGGCTTGGGCGCGTACTTCTGCTGCATCGCGGTGAACAGCACGAAGATGGTGAGCGCCAGCACGAGGGCGAGCGAAGTTCTGCGATCCATGGTCAGGGCACCGGGTCGTAGCCCGCTGTTCCGAGCGGATGACAGCGCCCGATCCGAGCCAGCGCCAAGCGGCCCCCCTTCCACACTCCGTGACGCGCGATCGCTTCCTTCGCGTACTCGGAGCAGGTGGGGCGATGGCGACAGCCGCCGCGGAACATGGGCGGCATCAGCAGCTGGTACAGGCGGATGAGCGCGAGGACGAGAGAGCGCATGCCGTCAGGAGGCCATGGCCGGAGCGAGCGCGCCCGCGTGAGCGAGCAGGCTCTCGACTTCGGAGGCCAACACCTGATGTGGCGCGCTCAGGGACGCGCGCGAGGCGATGAACACGAGTAGGAATCCGTGGTGAGGCAGACGTGGCCAGCGACGGCGGACGATTTCGCGCAGCCGACGCCGCGCGCGATTGCGTTGAACGGCTCCGCCCACTCCACGCTTGCTGGCGATCCATCCCACTCGCGTCACTTCGCCGGGCGCGGCGAGCGCCAGGAGAAGGCAACAGCGGCCGCGATATGCGACTCCGCGCCGTTTGACCGTCGCGAAATCGTCCGAGCTGCGCATGCGGTGTTGAGGCGCAAGACGTTCGGAACGCGGCTGGCTCATCGTGATCCATCGAGAGGCAGGCGCGACTCCACGGGCGGCCCGAAGGTGTCCGGGGCCGGCGGCTGCTGGTGTGGTTCCCGCTGGTGCGCGTGCGCGCGAAGGCGCGCATGCGCGCGTGAACCGGATGCGACGGGAGGGAGCGTCCGGCTAGTTCGTGTCGGAAGACACCGTGAGCCGCTTGCGGCCACGAGCGCGGCGAGCAGCGAGCACCTTGCGGCCACCCTTGGTCTTCATGCGGGCGCGGAAGCCGTGCGTCTTCTTCTTGTGGCGGTTGTTGGGGCTGAACGTGCGCTTCATGTCTGGGAACCTCTTGGAAACGAATGTGGATGGCGCAAAGAGCGGGGACAGTAGGCGACGGACCGCTCCGCCGTCAAGAATCCGGACAGGGCGGACCCGAGCGGACCCGGCCCCCGTAATCGTGCTCCTTATAATTGCCTGTCTCCGGACCTGAAGGCTCAACCCGAACCCCGGACCGGACGATAACGACGGCGTCGTCCGAGATTCGGGACCGTCCTCTCATCCCCTGCGCCAAGGAGCCGGCCATTCCGCAGTCCGCTTCCCGACCTCGCCGAGCGGGAGAACTCTCGCCCGCCGCGCGCCATGTCTCCGAGTGGTTCCGCCAGCTCGACCGCATGGTCCGGGCCAGCCGGATCTTCGGCAAGGACGCGCCGAGCGTGCGGCCGATGCGCGAGCGCGCCATCGAGGACCTGCTCGGGCTGCTCGAATACCACGCCCCGCTCCTGCTCCGCTGTTCGGCGATCGAGATCTGGCTGCGCGACGAACTCGTCGTGCGTGGCCCCGGCGCCGAGGACGGCGACGGCGCCCGCGTGGAACGGCGCATCCCGTTCCTGCTCTACCGGGACGGCGTGCGCGCGATCCACATGGAAGCGGGCACCACGCGGACCGACGCCGAAGCGCTGATCGACGCGCTCGTCGAATCCGCAAATGGGCGCAGCGAGGACGCCGACCTCGTGAGCCGGCTGTGGGAAGCCGAACTGACCGGGCTGCGCATCGAGATCGCGCCGCTCGAGACCGCACTCGTCACGAACATCGAAGCCGCCACCGCTACACGGCTGTCCGAGGCCGGCGGAGCTCCGTCCGACGAAACGCAGACCGACCCGTTCGACGACTGGTCCGCTCCCGCGCCTGCGGCCACGGCGGAAGCCGAATGGGCCGCACTCGCACCGGGCGAGGACACCGCGCGAGAAGCCTGGCGGGAGCGTTGGCGCGCCGAACGGGCCCGACCGCGCTCGGAACGCACGGCGGAACTCCTGCGCGCCGTGCACGCGCTCGACGGCGGTCCCGAGATGCGCGAGGCGCTTGCCGCCATGTCCACGGGCTGGCTCGCGCAGGCGATCGAGACCGGCCGCTGGCAGGAAGCCCTCGAAGCGTACGCCACGCTGCCCGCGCCCCGGGACATGTCCGAGTCCATCGCCCAGCTGCTGCAGAACCAGCTGTCGGGACTCGACGTCGAATCCATCGCCGAGAGGCTCGACGAAAGCGATGCGTACACACAGGGCACGTTCTTCGCCCTGACCGTGCAGATCGGCGTGCCCGCGCTCGACCTCGTGGTCGCCGTGCTCGGCCAGGCCACGCGGCCACGGCTGCGCGCCGCCGCCACGACGGCGATCTGCTACACGTGCTCGGACCATCCCGAACGCGTCGAACGCTACCTGTCGGACTCCCGGTGGCAGGTCGTGCGCAACATCGTCTTCGCACTGGGGCAGATCGGTGGCGACGCCGTGGCCCCGATGCTCGCCCGCGCCGCGCGGCACGTGGACGCACGCGTGCGCCGGGCGGTGGTGCAGGCGCTCGGCCAGGTCTCGCCCGCACGGCGCGTGCCCATCCTCGTCTCGCAGCTCGACACACCGGATCCGCAGTTGCTCTCGGCCACGCTCGCCATGCTGCTCCGCACGGCGGACGGCCGTGCGACGGATGCGATCCTCGCGCGCATCAATGCCGTGGACTTCGAGTCGCGGCCCGCCGAGGCGCGCGTCGCACTCCTCGGCGCACTCGCCGACGTCTCGGACGAACGCGCGATCCCTGCGCTCGAAGCCATGCTCACCCGCGGCGGCTGGTTCGCGCGACGCACGCCCGAACGCAGCGCCGCGGCCGACACGCTCGCGCGCATCGGCACTCCGGCCGCGCTCGACGCGCTGCGCGCCGGACTGTCCTCCCGCTCGGAAGCCGTCCGCGCCGCCTGCCACGAGGCGCTCCAGCGCCGGGACAACGCCGCATGACCACACCCGATCCGCACACTCCGGCACACGACGACGCGCTCGCCGAACACGCGACGCAGGTGTCCATGCGGCTCGTGGCGCTCCTGCGCACCGCGCGCTCGTACCAGCTCGGCAACCAGGCGCTGACCACGCAGATCGACCATTTCCTCGGCGTGCTGCAGGCGGCGTTCGCCGACCACGGCGAGATCCAGCTGCTCGATCACGACGGCGACCTTCACTTCAACGGCGTGCGCATTCCGCTCCGCGCGACCAACCTGCGCTTCCTCGAACAGCTGCAGCAGGAGTTCCATGCACGCGAGATCAACGGCGTCGTGTTCGTGCCGGGGCTCGATCGCGACGAGTTCGAGTCGTTCATGCGCTTCTTCCTCGCGACCGACGCCTACAAGGGGATGGAGCTCTTCGGCGCGTGCGAGGCACAGGGCATCACGCGCGTGTTCCCGGCATTCGCCGCGGTCGAAGCCGAAGCGGTCCAGCAGGACGCCACCGCCGTGCCCGAGCTCGCGCAGTCCTACGCGACCTACCAGCAGGCGCTGCATCTCGTCGAAGCGCTGGCCCCGGCGCGCAGCCGTGCAGCGGGCATCGAACTGCGTCACCTCAAGCGCGTCGTCCAGCCGCTCGTGGACACCGCCGTCGCCGGGACTCCCGATCCGAGCCAGTCGGCGCTCGACGGCCAGCGGCTGACGGCGTCTGAGCACGCGCTGCAGGTGTCGCTCGTCGCGATCCGTACGGGCGCACAGCTCGGACTCGACCGCGCCGCGCTCGCCGAACTCGGCGCCGTGGCGCTCCTGCACGACACGGGCAAGTCCACGGTCGCCGCCGGAGTGCCGGTGGACGCGCACGCGCGCGAAGCAGGCGCGGAAGCGCGGGCGCGCGAGCACGTTCTCGCGGGCGTGCGTGCGATCGCCGGCGGGAACGCGCTGCACGAAAGCAGCCTGCTCGCGATGCGCGTGGCGCTCGAACATCACGCGTTCGGGCCGAACGCATACCCCACGCTCCCCGAAGGACACCAGCGATCGCCGCTCTCGGAGATCGTCGCGATCGCGGACGCCTACGTCTGCCTGCGCTTCTCTCGCGACAAGACGGGAGCCTTCCGCACGCCGAGCCGGGCGCTCGCCACCGTGCTCGGACCCCTCGGGCCGGCGTTCGATCCGGCGGTGCGCGCCGCGCTCGTGCGCGCACTGGGGCTCTACCCGCCGGGGCAGATCGTCGTGCTCGACGACGGCGCGCTCGCGATCGTGCTCGCCACGTCGCCCGCGACGCCCGACCGTCCGCAGGTCGAGTGGCTGACCGGCGCGGCGGAAGCGCCGCTGCCCGCCGATCAGCCGAGACCGGCCGGCGCCCTGCCCGAGGGTCGCCACGTCGTGCGCGCACTCACGCGCGCGGAATGGCCCTTCGCGGAACCGGACGCGGCCTGATGCGCCGCCGCACGGCTCAGGCCGCGCGGCGCTCCCCGGCTTCGCCACCCTCGCGCGTGTCACGCTCCGGGGCGGCCGCGAGCCCGATCGGCAACCTCACCCAGAACGTGCTGCCCTCGCCCTCGCGACTGTTCACGCCGACGTGCCCGCCGTGCAGCTCCGTCAGGCGCTTCACGAGATGCAGTCCGATGCCGAGCCCGCCGCGCGACTGCTGGTCGGCGTCGGCACCCTGACCGAAGAGCTCGAAGATGTGCGTCGCCGCGTCCGGCGCGATGCCCGGACCGTCGTCGGACACCTCGAGACGCACGAAGCGCCCCTCCTGCCGAGTGCGCACGCGCACGGTGCCACCGCGCGGGCTGAACTTGACCGCGTTCACGATCAGGTTCACCGCCACCTGGCGGAGCTTCACTTCGTCCACGAGCAGCGCGGGCACGCCGTCGGCATGATCGCTCTCGAGCGTGACTTCGTACTTCTTCGCGAGCGCGCGCGAGGTCTCCACCGCGCCGCGCACGACTTCCTCGAGCGCGACCGGGCGCTGCTTGAGCTGCATCTTGCCGCTCTCGAGCCGCGACAAGTCGAGGATGTCGTCGATCAAGCCGAGCAGCCGGTGCGCTTCGCCGCGCAGGCGGCCGACGAACTCGCGCGACTGGTCGCGCGAAAGCTTGCCCTCGTGGTCGTCGAGGAGTTCGGCGTAGGCGATCACCGAGCTGAGCGGGGTCTTCAGTTCGTGGCTCGCCGTGGACAGGAAGACGTCCTTCATCTGGTTCAGGTCCGCGAGCTTCTCGTTGTCCTGCTCGAGCTGGCGCGCGCGCAGGCCGAGACGCTCCATGGCCTCCGCGCGGTCGATGATCGCGGCGAGGTGCTCGCCGAACACCTTCAGCAGCTCGACGTGTTCGTCACGGAACGGATCCGGATGATTGATTCGGTTCACGTTGAGCACGCCGATCACGCGCTCGCCGAGCGACAGCGGCATGGACAGGGCCGAGCTGATCGTGCGGTTGTCCTTGTACCAGCGCGCGAACTCCGCGCTCGGCGCCTTGGAGCCGAGCAAGACCGGCTCGCGCCGCAGCGCGACCCAGCCGGCGATGCCCTCGCCGACGCGCGTGCGCGCGCCGCGCGAGAACTCCGACTCGAGCCCGTACGAGGCGCGCGTGATCAAGTCGCCGCTTTCCGCGTCCACGATCATGACCGACGCCTGCTGCGCCTTGAACGTGGCGACCACGCGGCGCACGAGGATCTCGAGGATGACGTCGAGGCGCAGCTGCAGCTGCAGCGACGTGGACACCTCGAACAGCGCCATGAGCTCGGACATGCGCGCGCGCGCGGCGTCGCGCTCGCGCTCCTCGGCTTCGAGCGCTCGGCGCATGACTTCGACCTCGCGCTGTTTCGTGATCGTGTAGAGGCAGAACACCACGACGAGGCCGACGAGTCCGACGACCGCGACCCACTCGTTCCGCAGCAACGGCTGCGCCTCACCGGCGCTGCGGCCCAGTTCCTGGAGCGGATACCAGAGCGCGGGCACGGTGGCCGTGAGCGAAAGCAGGAGCGCGAACGCCGCGGACCACAGCAGCCAGCTCGCGCGATCGAGGCGGCGCCATTCGGACGACACGTGGTGGCGGGTGGACATCCGGGCAGACCTCCGAGGCAGGGCGGGGTGACAGGTGGTGATCGCCCTGCGGTTTTCGGCCGTTCACACCCCGCCATTGAGCGACATTCCCGGGCCGCCCAGGCCGAACGGAGGCGCTGGCGCGGCGCCGCGGGCCGGGCTTAGAGTGCCGCCCCGTGCCGACCCTTCCCGTCATGCCCCGATGGCTCGCCCCGGTGCTGTTCGCCGCCGGGCTGGGCGCGCTGTACGCCGGCGCCCTCGCGACCGGCTTCCTGAACGACGACTACCTCTTCCTCGAGGAGGCGCGCCGGCACGGCTGGCAGTCCCTCGGCGGCACCGGCGGGGCGCTCGCGAACTACTTCCGCCCGCTGTCGCGGCAGGCGTGGTTCGCACTCTTCACTCCGCTGGCCGGCTCGCAGGCCTGGCCGTTCCACGCCGCGAACTTCGCGCTCTTCCTCGCCGCGTGCGCGCTCCTGCACCGCTTCCTGAAGGAGCAGGCCGGCGAGGCCGGAGCGTGGCTCGGCACGCTGTACTTCGCGACGCTGCCGCTGCAGCGCGTGAACCTCACGTGGATCTCGTGCAACCAGGACCTGCTGGCGCTGGCCGCGACGCTCGCCGCCTTCGCCGCGTGGCGCGCGAACCGCGGCGCGCTCGCGGCGATCGCGTACCTCGCGGCGATGCTGAGCAAGGAGACCGCGGTGCCGCTGCCCGTGGCGCTGTTCGCGTGGAGCGTGTGGATCGCGGGCCGCGACGCGCGCGCCACGCTGCGCGCGCTCGCCCCGCTGGCGCTGCCGCTCGCGCTCTGGGCGGCGGGCGAATGGTGGCTGCGCACGACGAGCGTCGCGGCGGCGGACTTGCGCTTCGGCCCCGGCGCCGCGCTCGCGACACTCGTGCACCTCGCGCAGTCGCTCGCCGGGCTCGAGGCGCCCGAAGCGCTCGCGCAGGGATTCGCGCTCGCACGGCCCTCGCTCGCCGCGCTCGTGCTGCTCGTGCTCGTGGCGCTGGCGTGGCCCCGCGCCGAAGCCGCACCGCCGACCGCCGCCCCGGCCGAACCCCCGGTCGCGGCGGCGGCCCCGACCGGCGCGCGCGTGCGCTTCGCCCTCGCCTGGGCCGTGCTCTTCGCGCTGCCCGCCGTCCCGCTCGCGCACACGTGGAGCGCCTACTACTACACGCTCTCCGCGGCCGGGGCGGCGCTGCTCGTGGCGCTCGCCGCGCGACGCGCCGGACGCTGGACCTGGAGCATCGCCACGCTCGCGCTGCTCTTCTGGCACGCCGTGGTCTCGGCGACGCCGTCGTTCGCGGTGACCGAGAACGCCTGGAACCCGACCAGTCACCTGACCGCGCACTACTTCGAACGCGGCGCGCAGCTGAGCACTCGCCTGCGCGAAGCGCTTCGGCGCGTCGAGCCGCGGCCAGAGCCGCACACGCGCTTCTGGTTCGCGACACTGCCGCCCTACGCCGGCTTCCAGATGGGCAACGGCGCCGGCATCCGCGACCTGTACGGCGACGCGACGCTCGAGTCGCACTTCTACTCGCAGTACGCCGAGTCCACCGCGGCCAGGCATCCCGGCGTGTTCCTGTTCTGGAACGGCGTGGACTTCGAGCGCCTCTACGAACGCTCGCGCGACCCGCTCTTCCAGGTGGGCGGCGACCTGCTGCTGCTCGACCGCCCGGGTGGCGCGATCTGGGCGTTCCGCCGCGCGCTCGACTCCGGCGAGACGCCGCAGGAGGTGCTGCCGTGGCTGGGCTGGGCGTACCTGTGGAACGGCCAGCGCGACGACGCCGAGCGCGCGTGGCGCGCGTTCGGCGCGAAGGACGACACGACCGCCTACGTCACGTGGCTGCGCGCCGCGCGCACGGCGCTCGACGAAGGGGACACGACCGCGACGCGGCGTGCGCTCTTCGAAGCCATGCGCGCCGGCATCGGCCGGCCCGAGGCGCACGCCGTGCTCGGCGAGCTGCTGCGCGCGCGCAGCCCCAAGTTCGCGCTGCTCGAGACCAAGGTCGCCACGCGGCTGATGCCGAACGACTGGCTCGCCCGCCGCGACCTCGTCGCCGGCCTGCTCGCCGCGCGGCTCGACGACCAGGCGGAGGCCGAGCTCGCGGCGCTGCGCCGCATTCACCCCGACTGGCAGGGCGACGTCACCGCCGCGCAGCTCGAACGCGAACTGCATGCGCGCCGCGGTGGACGCCCCGCACGCTGACACCGAACGGAGGAAGCATGTCCCGCGGCCGAGTGCTCATGGTGGAGTTCGAGAGCGAAGTCCTGCGCGGCAATCCCGCGGGCGACCCGCACGTGCGGCGCATCCCGATCTACCTGCCGCCGTCGTACGACCGGGACACCGAACGGCGTTACCCGGTGCTGCACGTGCTCACGGGCTTCACCGGCCGCGGGCGCATGCTGCTCAACGACAGCACGTTCTCGCCGTCGCTCGACGACCGCCTCGACGCGCTGATCGCGAACGGGCGCTGCTCCGAGACGATCGTCGTGATGCCCGACTGCTGGACGCGCTTCGGCGGCTCGCAGTACCTCGACTCCGCGGCCACCGGGAACTACGCGACGCATCTCGTGAGCGAACTCGTGCCGTGGGTGGACGCGAACCTGCGCACGCTGCCCTCGCGCCGCCATCGCGGCGTGGTGGGCAAGTCCTCCGGCGGGTTCGGCGCGCTCACCCTCGGCATGAAGCACGCCGACGTCTTCGGCGCCGTCGCGAGCCACAGCGGGGACGCCTACTTCGAATACTGCTACCGCCCCGACCTGCCGCTCGCCTGCACGGTGCTGCAGCGCGCCGGCGGCGTGAAAGCGTTCCTCGACGCGTTCGACGCGAAGCCGCAGAAGGGCAAGGACGACTTCACCGCCTACAACATCGTCGGGATGGCCGCGGCCTACTCGCCCGACCCCGCTGGCGAACTGGGGATCGCGCTGCCGTTCGATCTCGCGACGGGCGAGTTCCGCGAGGACGTCTGGCAGCGCTGGCTCGCCTTCGACCCGGTCGCGCTCGCCGGCTCGCACGCCGCAGCGCTGCGCTCGCTCGAGCTGCTGTTCCTCGACTGCGGCACGCGCGACGAGTTCCACCTGCACCACGGCACCCGCATGCTCTCGCGCCGGCTTTCCGCGCTCGGGGTGAAGCACGAACACATCGAGTACGACGACGGGCACATGAACGTGAGCTACCGGTACGACCTCAGCCTGCCGAAGCTCGCCGCCGCCCTCGCGGCCCCGTCCGTATAGCCGGACCAAACGGAGATTCGCAGGACGAAATCCAGGCCGCCCACTGGGCGGCCCGAGCGGCGTCTTCCGACGGGATACGCCAAACAAGAGGACAGGCCCACCTCACAAACTCCCTTTCCACAACCAGTAACAGGCTCGGGAACGCAGTTTCATCATTGCAAAATGCACGATCCCGCCTATACTCGCGACCGTGCTTGGTCCCCCTGCGGGCCCTCGATCGGTCGGCTCGTCCTGCACGCCCCGCCCCGTGACCTTTGTCCCGGGGCGTCACATGTTCGTCGACGCGCGTGCCTGCCGCGACAGGCGCCGCACCGGGGAGTGATGTGCAGGACATTCACCGGCACCTGGACGACATCCTTCGCTATTCGTATCCCAGTTCCTCTGGAGGTGCTCGATGAAGCGCAGTGCGTGGCTACTCCTCTTGGCCGCCATGACGGTGTTCGCCGTCCCCGCGCAGGCGCAGCGCGATTTCCTCTGCGGCTACACCGGCTTCGACTACGTCGTGCCGCAGACGCCGCAGCCCACGATCCCGACCCCGTTCCTCGCCACGGGCGACGAATACCGCGCGGTCGGCTTCGTGACCTCGTTCTCGACCATGTTCACCGGCGTGGTCGGTGGCGGCGAGCACACGTTCGCACTCTCGGGCGCGACGGCCTCGAGCAGCTCGTTCGTCGGCGGCGTGCTCGAAGTGGTCTTCGATCCGCACGCGCGCTTCCGCATCTACGAGGACGCGGCGAACAACGGCAGCTACGGCACGAATCCGCCGAACGGCACCTCGCCGAGCACGTTCACGGACGGCACGCTGTTCCTCGGCGCCGACGTCAACTCGCTCGTGCTCGTGTACGACTACAACGACAACTCGGGCAACTTCGAAGGGCTCGCCACGCTGGACGAAGGCTCGGCCCTCTGGGTCGTGTCGCCGTCGCGCCGCTCGGGCTGGGTGCTCGGCGGCCAGGCCGGCCGTCCAAACGGCTCGATTCCCGCCGGCTACGTGAACCAGATCAGCGGTGAAGTGCAGATCCCGAGCGTCGTTCCCGCCGCCCACAAGACCTGGGGTCAGATCAAGACCCTGTACCGCTAGCCTCGACCGACATCCGGCGCCCGAAGGCGCCACGGGAGGTTGCTCATGAAGAGGATTCTCGGCACGGCGGTCTTGTTCGCACTGCTCGCGACGAGCGTGTTCGCTCCGCTCGCGTCCGCACAGTGCGTCACGGGCACCGGCGTGAACGTGCTCTTGAAGTGGGACGCCAACGGTTTCTCGTTCGAGAACGGTGCGCCCTACACCAACTACGTTTCGCCCGCCGGAAACGTGCTCACCAACGTGCTCGGCGTGTCGCTGTTCTGCGCGCCGCTCTCCGGCCTCAACCCGAACGATCCCGCCAAGGAATACACGATGGTGTGGACCGGCCTGGTCTCGGGCGGCACGGTGACCACGCCCTTCGGCGCGTCCGGCTCCAAGTACAGCACGGTCTACACGGGCGGCAGCTTCGCGCTGTACGAGGGCCCGGTGAACGCGCGTGCGTGGACGGCCGCCACGGTGCCCGTTCCGGGCTCCGCGCTCGGTGCGTACACGGACGGCGCGATCGTGCTCAGCGGCGCGATCGACTCGCTCACCACGACGATCACGCGCAGCTCGCTCGGCACCGTGAACGGCTCGTTCCGCGGCAAGTACCGCGTCACGGGCGGCACGCTGGCCAACCTGTTCTGCCCCGGCGGCGCCGCAGGCCTGATGGACGGGCTGTGGTTCCCGGTCGCCCCTCCCGCGGGCTACACGGGACACAACAACGGCAAGTTCGACGCTCCGGACTGCACGACCCCGGCGAAGACCACCTCGTGGGGACGCATCAAGACGATGTACCGGTAGCCGCGGCGCACCACCCCTTGCCGCTCACGAGCCCGGTGTCGCCCCGCGACACCGGGCTTCGTGCGTCCCGAAGCCCTCTCGCAGCATCGAACCGCCCATGACCACACTCGCCATCCTCGACGACTTGTTCTTCGTGGCGCGGCTCCAGGGCACCGCGAGGTCCTGCGGCGCGACCCTCGAGATCGCTCCGTCCGCGCGGGCGCTCGAACGCTTCGCCGAGACCGCACCCGCCCGCGTGCTCGTGGACCTCCACGCGCCGCTCGACCTCGCGGCGCTCGTCGCGGGAATCCGCGCGAGCGGCAACGGCTCCCACGTCCGTATCACCGGCTTCTACTCGCACGTGGACGGCGAAACGCGCCGCCGTGCGCTCGCCGCCGGGATCGACGAAGCGATGCCGCGCTCGGTGTTCGTGGGCAAGCTGCCCGAACTGCTCACGCGCGCGCCCGGCAGCACGAACGAAACGGAGACGCACTCATGAGGGGCACGCTGTTCACCACCGAAGCCGAGTTCGCCGAAGTGATCCGGGGCATGCGCACCGTGGGCGTGTACGGCATCAAGGACGGCAAGCGCCCCGACGCACCGGCCTACACGATCCCCGCGATGCTCGCCGAGCAGGGCTACGAGATCGTCGGCATCAACCCCACGCTCGCCGAGGCGCTCGGCCGTCCGGTGCACCCCACGCTCGCCGCGCTCGGCCGCCGCGTGGACGTGCTCGACGTGTTCCGGCGCAGCGACGCCATTCCCGAACTGGCCGACGAACTCCTCGCGCTGCCCGAGGCGCAGCGCCCCGGCACGGTGTGGCTGCAGAGCGGCATCCGTCACGACGATTCCGCCCGGCGCCTCGTCGAGGCGGGCATGAACGTCGTCCAGGACGCCTGTCTCGGGGTGCTCGCCCGGCGGCACGGCCCGAGGTGACGCTGCCCGGAGCCGCTGGCTATACTGCCGCGCGTTCCCTCGTGTCCCACCTGTACCGGAAGGTCCCATGAGCCACTCCTCCACGCCGGCCAAGACCGGCGATCGCGTGCGCATTTCCTGTCCCGGCTGCGGCCGCCACGACTTCGTCGCGTGGCCCGCGAACCAGGACACCTACGCCTGGAAGTGCTTCAACTGCGAGAAGTCGTTCGAGCTGCACAAGGGTGGAAAGCACTGATCGCGTGACACTGCGCTGGTCCGAACTTTTCCACTCGCTGCAGGGCGAAGGCCCGTCCGCGGGAACTCCCGCGCACTTCCTCCGCCTGCAGGGCTGCGACGTCGGCTGCCGCTGGTGCGACACGAAGTACACGTGGAGCCCCGACGGCGGCACGGCGGGCACGTACGAAGACGCCCGGGCGCGGCTGCACGCGCTCGGCGCCGCGCCGCTGATCGTGATCACGGGTGGCGAACCGCTCACGCACCCCGGCATCGCCTCGCTCGTCGAGCGCGCACTCGCCGACTGGGAGCGCGTCGAGATCGAGACGAGTGGCGTCGTGCCCCCGCCCGTGCGGCACGAGCGGCTGTACTACAACCACTCGCCGAAACTGCCTTCGGTCACCGACCGCTCCGCGGACACGTGGCGCCACGCCGCGGCGTTCGCGGCCGACCCCAACACGACGTTCAAGATCGTCGTCGGCGACGACCCCGACACCGGTGACATGCTGCGCCTCGTGCGCACTCACGACCTTCCCCGGAACCGCATCATGCTCATGCCCGAAGGACTCACCGACGCCGCGCTGCACGAACGCGCCGTGGCGCTCGCCGAACTCTGCAAGCGCGAAGGACTGCGCCTGTCGCCCCGGCTGCACGTCTGGCTGTGGGGCGCGCGGAGGGGCGTGTGAGCGCCGCGACGAAGCGTGCCGTCGTGCTGCTCTCGGGCGGGCTCGATTCCGCGACGTGCCTCGCGTGGGCGCGCGCGCAGGGCTTCACGTGCGCGACGCTCGCCGTGGACTACGGCCAGCGCCACCGCGTCGAACTCGAGGCCGCGGCGCGCGTCGCGAAAGCGCTCGGCTCCTCGGACCACCGCACCGTGCGCATTGACCTGTCGGCGATCGGCGGCTCGGCGCTCACCGCCGACATCGCGGTGCCCAAGGGCCGCGACGAGGCCGCGATGGCCGGCGCGATTCCGGTCACGTACGTGCCCGCGCGCAACGCCGTGTTCCTCGCGACCGCGTTGGGCTTCGCCGAGACGCTCGGCGCCTCCGACCTCGTGGCCGGCATGAACGCGATCGACTACTCGGGCTATCCCGACTGCCGCCCCGAGTTCGTGCGCGCGTTCGAATCGCTCGCGAAGGTGGCCACGAAGATGGGCGTGGAGGGCGCGACCTGGCGCGTGCACACGCCTCTCATGGAACTCGACAAGGCCGGCATCATCCGGCTCGGCGTGTCGCTGGGCGTGGACTACGCCATCACCCATTCCTGCTACGATCCCGCGCCCGACGGACGCGCCTGTGGAGCCTGCGATTCCTGCCTGCTCCGCGCCCGCGGCTTCCGAGAAGCCGGCGTGACCGATCCCACCCGCTACCTGAACTCCCCCGAGGGCTGAAGTCGTGCGCGTCGAACTGGTCAAGCGTTTCCGATTCGAGTCGGCCCACCGTCTCCCGATGGTGCCTCCCGACCACAAGTGCCACCGCATCCACGGCCACTCGTTCCGCGTGGACGTCACGATCGCCGGCGAGATCGATCCCAAGATGGGCTGGCTCGTGGACTTCGGCGAGATCGCCGCGCGCGTCGAACCCATCCTCCGGACGGAGTTGGACCACCGCCTGCTGAACGACGTGCCCGGACTGGAGAATCCGACGTCCGAGCTGCTCAGCGTGTGGCTCTGGAACCGGCTCAAGGACGTGGTGCCGCATCTGGACGCGATCACCGTCCACGAGACGTGCACCGCCCGCTGTACCTACCGCGGAAACTGACGTCGCCGGAATCCCCGCGATGATTGTCCGGAACATGACGCGCCCATCGGAATAGGCGCGGCATCTTGAGCGTGATCGTCATGGCAGGCGCGCACGTCCCGGAAAAGCCGTCACTCAAGCCCAGCCGCGGAAGGCCGATGCTAGAAACGCCCTCCAACCGGCCAGGGAGCCCATCATGAAACATCGCATCTTCGTCACCGGAGCCTCGGGATACATCGGCAGCGCCGTCGCGCAGCGACTCGTGCGCGGCGGACACGACGTCATCGGCCTCGCGCGCAACGAAGCGACCGCGCGCAAGCTCGAGACGCTCGGCGTCACCCCCGTGCAGGGCGATCTCGCCGACCTCACGGCGTGGGTCGGCGTGCTCCAGAACTGCGACACCGCGGTGCACACCGCGTTCGACGGCGCGACCGGCGCCTCGGACATGGACCACCAGGCACTCGAAGCGTTCCGCGCGGCCTCGCTCGACGGCCGGCTCCGCCGCGTGCTCTACACGAGCGGCAGCTGGGTGCACGGCGCCGGCGGCGACCGCGTGCTCGACGAGACCGCTCCGCTGAAGCCGCTCGAACTCGTGCAGTGGCGCGTCGCGCACGAGGAGATCGCGCTCGACCTGTCCGCACACGACGTCGCGACGATCATCCTTCGCCCCGGCATGGTGTACGGCGAGCACCGCGGCATCTTCGGGACGTGGTTCGACGAAGCGAAGCAGAAGAAGACGATCACGTACCCCGGCGACGGTGCGCAGCACTGGTCGTGCGTGCACCGCGAGGATGTGGCCGAGGCGTACGCGCTGGCGATGGAGCACGGCAAGGCCGGTGAGCGCTACCTGCTCGCCGACGAGAGCCGTGCGACCGTGAAGCAGCTCGCGGAAGCCGCGGCGGCCGCCGCCGGTGCGACCGCGCAGCCGTGGCCCGCCGAGCAGGTCGTCAAGACGCTCTCGCTGTTCGGCAAGGCGCTGCTCAACGACCTGCAGGTCACGAGCGCCAAGGCCCGCCGCGAACTGGGCTGGGTGCCTCGCCACGCGTCGTTCGTGAACGACGCGCCGGCGCTCTGGCGCGAATGGCTCGACGCGAAGGAAGCGCCGGTCGCCTGACCGCCACGTCACACGACGCACACGCGAAGGCCCGGCGGGAACGCCGGGCCTTCTTCCGTGATGGCGCGACGCACCCGCGGGCCGCTAACCTGCCGCTCGCATGAAACTCCCGCTTCGTCCCCTCGCGCTCGCCGCCGCGGCACTCGCCGCACTCGCGCTCGTCTTCGTGCTCGCCGGCGCCCTGTTCGCGCCGCGGATCGCCTCCTCCCGGCTGCGCGCAGCCGCTCGCGCTCGCGGACTGGACGTCACCTGGCGCACGCTCGCGTGGCGCTGGCCCGCCGGAGTGGACGTGCGCGATCTCACGGGGCGGTCGCTCGCGAACGGCGACACGCTGCTCGTCGCGAAGACGCTCGACGTGCGGCTCGCGCCGTGGCCGCTGCTCGCCGGGCGCGCGCGCGTGAGGTCGCTGACGCTCGAGGACGCCTTCGTGCGCCGGGACGCGCGCGCGAGGGAGGACGCCGACACGCTCGCGATCGCGGCAAACGACGACGAGAAGCCCGACGCGGCCGTCGCCGAACGCGTGCGCCGGCGCGCCGACCAGTTCGTGCGCATGCTGCTCGCTCCCGCTCGCCGCCTGCCCGCGCTGCACCTCGAACGCGTGGCGCTCGAGGGCGCCGGGCAGGGCGTCACGCTCCAGGCGTTCGATCTCTCGCACGCACCCGGCGGCACGATCCTCGCCGCGCTCGGCACACTGCACGGCGAGAGCGACGTGCCGTTCGACGCGATCGCGAAGTGGGACCCCGCCGACCGCCTCACCGCGCGTGCCGAGTTCCGCATCGCCGGCTCCGAGCCGCCGTCGCCACCCTCGGTCGTGCTGCAGTTTGACGGCGTCGTGCGCCAGGACCGGCGCGCGGGCGAGCTGCGCGTCGAGGACGGCGCGCGCGTGCGCATCGGCGAACTGGGCGCCGCGCTCTCGGCGCGGGTGAGCGAACGCGGCCCGGCGTTCGAGCTCGCGATCGCGGCCGACAGCCTCACCGCGCGCAAGGTCGTGCGCAGCCTGCCCGCGCCCGTGCTCGGTCCGCTGCGCGACCTCGAGGTGACGGGCTCGTGGGACTGGCACGCGAGCGTGAAGCTCGACCTCTCGCAGCCGGACAGCGTGCGCTTCGCGGCGGACGTGATCCCGCACGGGCTCGCGCTCGACCCGGCGATCTCGCGCCCGAGCCTGCACGCGATTCTCCGGCCGTTCACGGCGACGATCCACCTGCCGAAGCAGCGGCTCGTGACGCGCGAGCTGTCCCCGCTCAATCCGCACTTCCGCACGCTCGACGAGATCAGCCCGTACCTGCGCGACGCGCTCGTGACCAACGAGGACGGCGGCTTCTGGCGGCATCGCGGTTTCAACACCGAGGCGATCGGTCTCGCCATCGCCGCGAACCTCAAGGCGGGCTCCTATCGCCGCGGGGCGGGCACGATCACCATGCAGCTCGCGCGCAACCTCTGGCTCGGCCACCAGCGCACGCTCTCGCGCAAGGCGCAGGAGGTCGTGATGGCGTGGCTGCTCGAACACCAGACCGGCATCCCCAAGGAGCGCCTGCTCGAGATCTACCTCAACATCATCGAGTGGGGCCCGGAGCTGCACGGCGCCGACGAAGCCGCGCGCTGGTACTTCGACGAGGACGCCGGAGCGCTCGACCTCGACGAGGCGCTCTTCCTCGCGATCCTCGTCCCGAGCCCGAGCAAATGGCGCTGGCGGCTGGACTCCTCGGGCGAACTGCGCCCGTTCGCGCGCGCGCAGATGCACTTCATCGCGAACAAGATGGCGTCCAAGGGCTGGCTCGATCCCGCCGCCGTGCCGCCCGCCGACTCGCTGCGCATCACGCTGCGCGGTCCGGCGCGACTGCTGTTCGCCGCGCCCGACAGCACGCGCGCGGGAGCCGCGAGCGCGGACTCGCTCGGCGCGGTCTTCGAGTAGGCCGCGGCTACTTGCCGGGCAGGGCCATCGGGCCCTGTTCCAGAATGCGATCGCCCTGGCGCAGCGCGATCACGCGCACGTAGGCGCCGGCGCCGATCGTGCCCGGCTCCAGCGTCCACGTGAGCGACGCGCCGGCGTTCGCCGAGTGCACGACCGCGAACAGCGGATCGAGCACCTCGACGAGATAGCTCTCGGCGCCGGGCATCGGAAGCCACGTCACCGTGTACGCGCCCGCACCGGCGGCCACCACCGTGAGCAGCTCGGCCTGGCGCTCCGTCCCCGCGCCGCCACGCGCCGTGTCGCCCACCTGCGGGCCACGCATCGCGCGCGGCACGAACACCACACCGGCGACGATCGCCACGGCCGCGAAGCCGACCGCGAGCCGCCCCTGCGGCCCGGCGCACCACTGCGCGAAACGTGCGAGCCACCCGGCACGCGGCGGCTGCGCCGCGGCGCACGCGGAAGCACCCGCGGGCGCGCCCTCCGACGTGATCCGGTCCACGAACGACGACAGCCGCGCGTGTGCGCCCGCCGCTTCGTCCGCGCTCACACGCGAGTTCCCGGCGGTGAAGGCCGCGTATTCGGCCGAAAGCGCGAGGCAGCGCGCGCAGCCCTCGACGTGCGCACGCTCGGCTTCCGTCCAGGCGCCGGGCTGCGACAAGCGATCGATTTCGGGACAGTTCACGTGTCGTCCCCCTCGTTCCGTGCGATGCCACGTGCCTCGAGCGCCGTGCGCAGTTTGCGCCGGGCCGTCTGCAGCAGGCCGCGTGCCCCGCTCGATCCCGGCACGTCCAGCAGCTGCGTCAGTTCCTCCACCGGGACGCGCTCGAAACATCGCAGCCACAGCACCTGCTGCTCGATCGGGTCGAGAGCTTCCCGGATCACTTCCAGCACACGCTCTTCCTCGATACGCCGTTCCGCCGACTCCTCCGGACCCGCCGACGCGGCGGCCGGAAGCTCGTCGGCGTCGGCGCCCTCGTCGCGCGTCAACGCCACCGGGCGCATGGCCCGGATGCAGCGATGCCGCGCGATCGTGAACACCCAGGCACCGAAGGGCGCGCGGAACTGGAACGAACCGAGCGAGCGGTAGACCGCGAGGAGCACGTCCTGCGACAGGTCGAGCGCGCGATCGGGATCGCGAACGAACCTGCGGCACCACGCGTACACCGGACCCTGCCAGCGCCTGAGGAGCTCCGCGGCCGCTTCACGCGACTGCTCGGCGCCGGCGCTGGCCAGCCTCACCAGTTCTTCGTCCGTGCGGCCTTCGAAGGCCGAACGCTTCACCATGGGAGAGTCCGGGTCGGGTCCGCCGTCACACGCGAAATCGTCCGGGGGGTCCGGCCGGGCGCCGACGGGCGCGCGGATGATACCGGCGAAGCCTCAACGAAGGCGACCCGAACCCCGCGGTTTCAGTGGTATCCCCGCGGACGCGTCCCCGCTCACGACGAAGCCCGCCCACCAGTGGGGGTGCGCGGTGGCGGGATCGCGCCGCAGCGCTTCGCGCGCGCCCTCCAGCGCCGCGGCGGCGCTCGCGCCGGCCGCGAGCCGGGCGTAGAACACCTCTGCGAGCCGGGCGGTCGCGGCGTCGTCCACCGCCCACAGCGACGACACCACGCAGCCGACGCCCGCCGACAGGAAGCCGTTCGTGAGTCCGGCGACACCCTCGCCGTCGAGCGCGCGGCCGCCCGCGGTCTCGCATCCCGAGAGGAACGCGAGCCGCGCCGGCAGCCGCATGGCGGCGATGCGCCGCGCGGTGAGCCACGCGCTTTCGCCGGCCGCCGCGCTGTCGGCGCAGAGCAGCCCCGATTCCCACGGGGACTGCTCGAGCGCCCGCCCGTGCGTCGCGAAGTGCAGGACCGACCAGGCCGAGAGCGCGCGCTCGTCCGGGGCCGCCGCGGCCCGGCGCCCGTCGCGCACGGTCACTCCGGCGTAGCGCCGCTCGAGCAGGCGCACCTCGGCCTCGGCGCCGCGCAGCTCGCCGCGCGCCGCATCGTCCGCGCCGCGCCAGGCGAGCACGCGCATCTCCGCCGGACGTGTGCGCGCGCGCAGCGACGCGAGCACGCCGGGCGAGGAAATGCGCCACACCTCGCGCATCGGCGCGCCCGGGCGCTCGCCCGCCGCCACGCGCGCCAGGTCCTCCAGCGGCACGAGCGCCAGCACGCCGTCGGGCGCGATGAGCACGCGACGCGCCGCGCGAAGTTCGGGGCCTGCCGCACCGAAGAGCAGCCGCGCGAGCGCCGCGCGCGTGTCCGCGAACGCGGACGCCGGAGCGCCCGGCGAGGGCGGCGCGGCGAGCAGGGCGTACCACGCGCGCAGCGGCACCGCGAGCGTGTCCGCACCCGCGAGCCGCACGAGGCGCGCGGACGAGCGCGTGACCACGAACAGCAGCGTGGTGCGCTCGCCCGTGTGCAGGTCGAGCAGCACGTCTCCCGGCGCGAGCAGCCGCGCCTGCACGGAGGCCAGCGACGGCGACCGTGTGTCCGGGCCGGCGGGCGCGCCGGCGCTCAGCCGGTCGAGCACCGCCCGGCTGCGGCCGGCCTGCACGACGGTCCACGCCGCGGCGAGCCGCCGCTCGTCGCGCTCGTGACCGGCGAGCATGGCGTCGGCCTGCGCGACGGGCAGGAACGAGAACGGGAACGTCTTCAGCTCCTGCCAGCGCGACCCCTGCCGGTGCGTCCGCCACGCCTCCCACTCGCGTACGCCGCGCGCGAACGCGGCGACCGCGCTGTCGGGCTCGGCGAGGTCACGCCACGCCACGCCGCGCCGGTACCACGCGACGGCGAGCCGGCTGCGGTCGAAGCCCGGGCGCTGCAGCTCGAGCGCGGCCGCCTCGTAGCGCTTCAACGCACCGCGCACGTCGCCGGCGCCCCGCTCGACGTCGCCCAGGTGCAGCAGCAGCTCGGCGCGCTCGATCCCGTCCAGCTTCGCCGCGAGCGGCCACACTTCGCTGCGCCCGTAGGCGAGCACGTCCGCGGAAGACTCGAGCCGCGCCTTCGCGCGCAACACGCCGATGCGTGCGCGGGCCATCGGACCGGCCTGATCGAGCGAAAGCTCACGTTCGGCGCGGCGGAACGCCTCGAGCGCCTCGCCCGGCCGCTGCCGCGCGAGCAGCTGCTCCCCTCGCCGCACCTCGAGCTGCGACACCGCGACCATGAGCCGCGCCGCGCGCGCGCGCGCGATCGTGCTGTCGAGCAGCGCGTTCGCCTCGTCCCAGCGCCCCAGATCGTTGAGCGCCAGCGCGAGATTGCCCACGGCCATCGCGCCGGCTTCACCCGAAGGCACGACGCGCTGGCGCGCCACCGCCGCCGTCCACCAGCGCACCGCGCGCTCGGCATCGCCCTGCGCGTAGGCGATCGCCCCGAGGTTCACGAGCGCGTCCACCTCGTTGCGCCCGACCTGCTCGCGCTGCGCCTGAGCGAGCACTTCGAGATAGACGCGCTTCTCGGCCTCCAGCTCGCCGAGCGCGTCGAGCGTGCGCGCCAGCCCCACGCGCGCCGTGGCGTGCAGCACCGGGTTGCGGGCGCGCAGCAGCAGCGGCACCGCGCGCTCGTAGTGCCGGCGCGCCTCCGGCAGCGCCCCGCGTTGCAGCGTCGCGTACCCGATTCCCAGGTGCGCCGCGCCCATGTGCAGCGTGTCGCGAGCCGGCACGGCCGCCCGCAGCAGCGCGCGGTACGTGGACTCGGCCGCACTCGAACGCGACTGCGCCTCGAGCGCGAACGCCAGCCAGCGCATGGCGCGGCGGTCGTATTCGCGCTCGCCCAGCTTGCGCGCGAGCGCCTGCACCGCGCGCGCGGAGCGCTCGGCCTGTTCGCCATGCCCCACGAGCGCTTCCGAAGCCGCGGCGATCAGGCCGGACGCCATTTCCGGCCACTCCGCGCCTTCGCGCCGCGCGCGCGCGCGCAGTTCGCTCGCAGCCCGCTGCGCGTCCGCGGCGCGGTAGGCCCACAGCAGCGAATCCGCCCGTCGCAGATCCGGCGCCCACGCCCGCCAGCGCAGCGGGGTCGGGAAGGAACGAGCAGGCTCGGCGGCACGCGCGATCCCCACGGCGCACAGGAGCGACACGGCGGTGACGAAGACGAAGAAGACGCGAGAACGCGCGGCCATGCCGGCACACTGCCCGCCCCGCGCGCGCACCGTCAACCGGACGGCAAACACGAAAAGGGGCGCCTCGCGCGTACGGCCCCGCCCGCCTATCATGCGCGCCACATGCGCACTCTCCCCATCGGACCTTTCGAGTTTCATCTCTCGCGCGCCGCGCGCGAGCGCTGCGCGTTCGACGGAATGCTCTTCGCGACCGACGGACGCGTGGTGCTCGACCAGCCGGTCGCCGCGCGCCACCTCGCGCAGGCGCTGACCGAAGCGCGTGGCGGCGAACCCGTCGCCTCCGCGGCGGAGCTGTACGCGATGGGACTGCTCGACGAAGCGATGCACCTCGCGGTGCGCCGCTTCCGCGACGAGTTCGATCCGCGCACGTGGCTCGACGCGCTCGACTGGTTCGCCGCGCGACTCGGCGGCCCGGCGCTCGAGCGCACGCTGCTGCGCTTCGTCGAGGAGTTCCCGCCGCTCGCCGTGCACCTCGGCGAGACGAGCGCGATCGAGTGGCTCGCCGGCTCGACCGAGGGCCAGCCGCACCGCGCCGTCGCGTTCGAAGAGATGCTCATGCTGTGGCTCGGCAACGCGAATCCCGCGTGCGAGCACTACCGTGAACTGTTCGACGACCGCGCCCTGACCGCCGGCACCGCGTACGCGCGCGTGACCGCGCTGCTGCGCGAGTACTTCGAGACGCGCCCGCGCTTCGGCCCGGAACGGCGCAACCTCGTCGACTTCCTGCGCGCGCCCGTGCTCGCCTCGCCGAACTCGCTGTTCGCCCAGGTCGAATACGTACGCGAGCGCTGGAGCTGGCTGCTCGGGGATTTCCTCCTCAGGCTGCTCGTCGCGCTCGACGTGCTGCGCGAGGAGCAGCGCTGGTACGAATCGCGCCTGCACGCCCGCCGCATGGGGCGGCACGGGCACTTCGGCGGCGACTCCGGCCCCGGCGCGGTGCCGCAGTACGGCGCGGCGGGCGGCCACGACGTCGAGTACGAGGCGTTCAGCCCCGACGAGCACTGGATGCCGCGCACCGTGCTGATCGCGAAGAGCACGTACGTGTGGCTCGACCAGCTCGCGCGCGAATACCAGCGCCCGGTCACGCGGCTCGACGAAATCCCGGACGAGGAGCTCGACCGGCTCGCTTCGTTCGGCATCACCGGCCTGTGGCTGATCGGACTGTGGGAGCGCAGCCCGGCCTCGCAGCGCATCAAGCAGCTCTGCGGCAATCCCGACGCGGCCGCTTCGGCCTATTCGCTGTGGGACTACCGCATCGCGAACGATCTCGGCGGCGAGGACGCGTACCGCAACCTGCGCGACCGCGCCGCGCGGCGCGGCGTGCGCCTCGCGAGCGACATGGTGCCGAACCACATGGGCCTCGACTCGCGCTGGGTCGTCGAACACCCCGAGTGGTTCCTGTCGCTACCGCACAGCCCGTATCCCGCGTACCGCTTCGACGGGCCGGATCTCTCCGGCGACGCGCGCGTCGAGTTGAAGATCGACGACCACTACTACGACCGCACCGACGCGGCCGTCGTGTTCCGGCGCGTGGACCGCGCCACCGGCGAGGCGCGCTACCTCTACCACGGCAACGACGGCACGAGCTTCCCGTGGAACGACACGGCGCAGATCGACTACCTGAACCCCGCCGCGCGCGAGCAGGTGATCCAGACGATTCTCGACGTCGCGCGGAAGTTCCCGATCATCCGCTTCGACGCCGCGATGACGCTCGCGAAGCGTCACGTGCAGCGCCTGTGGTTCCCCGAGCCCGGCAGCGGCGGCGCGATTCCCTCGCGCGCCGAACACGGCATGACGCGCGCCGCGTTCGACGCCGCGATGCCGAACGAGTTCTGGCGCGAAGTCGTGGACCGCGTCGCGCGTGAAGCGCCGGGCACGCTGCTGCTCGCGGAAGCCTTCTGGCTGATGGAGGGCTACTTCGTGCGCACGCTCGGCATGCACCGCGTGTACAACAGCGCGTTCATGAACATGCTGCGCGACGAGCAGAACGCGAACTACCGCACCGTCATCAAGAACACGCTCGAGTTCGATCCCGAGATCCTGCAGCGCTACGTCAACTTCATGAACAACCCCGACGAGCGCACCGCGGTGGACCAGTTCGGGCGCGGCGAGAAGTACTTCGGCACGTGCGTGCTGCTCGCGACGCTGCCCGGCCTGCCCATGATCGGCCACGGCCAGATCGAGGGCTTCGAAGAGAAGTACGGCATGGAGTTCCGCCGCGCGCAGCGCGTGGAGGACACCGATCCCGGCATGGTGTCCGAGCACTGGCGCCGCATCTCCCCGCTGCTGCACCTGCGCTGGCTCTTCTCGGGCGCGAGCGACTTCCGGCTCTACGACTGCTGGAACGATCACGGCGGCGTCAACGAGGACGTGTACGCGTACTCGAACCGCGCCGGGGACACGCGTGCGCTCGTGCTGTTCCACAACCGCTGGGCCGAGGCGCACGGCTGGATCCGCACGTCGGCGTCGTACGCCGACAAGCGCGCCGACGGCTCGCGCCCGCTCGTGCACCAGAGCCTCGCGCAGTCGTTCGGCTTCGATCCGCAGCGCGCGCCGTACGTGCGCTGCCGCGACCTCGTGAGCGGGCTCGAGTTCCTCCACCGCACGCGCGAGCTGGTCGAGCGCGGCCTGCGCGTGGAGCTCGCCGGCTTCGGCTCGCGCGTGCTGCTCGACTGGCGCGAAGTGCACGAGGACGGCCGCCCGTGGAGCGAGCTGTGCAACGCGCTGCAGGGCCAGGGCGCGCCGAGCCTCGACGAACGCATGCTCGAGCACGAACTCGCCCCGGTGCACCTCGCGATGGCGGCGATGCCCGAAGCGCTCGGGCTCGTGCACGGCCATCACGGTCATCACGGCGCGAAGCCGGAGTTCCACGGCGACGACGAGCGGCGGCTCCGCGCCGACTTCGAGGACCGCCTGCACACGCTGCTCGAGCGCGCGCGCTGGTTCGCGACCGGGCCGTCGGCCGCGCTCGCCGGGCTGTCCATGCAGGAGTGGGCGGGCGCCGAGGCCGAAGCCGTCGCCGAAGGCTCGCGCGCGTTCGCCGCGCTGCTCGCCCTGCCCGCGCACGCCGCGAAGCAGCCGTGGGCCGGGACGCCCGCCGCGCGCGAGGCGCTGCCGCTCGCCACGCTGCGCGAGGCCAACGACGACGCGCGCCACGCCGTGCCGTGGGTGCTCGCGGTCACGCTGATCGCCGCGCGCGCCATCGGCCGGGCCGCCGATCCCGCGCATCCCGAGCAGGCGGCGCAGCGGCTGTTCGACGCCATGCGATCGCGCCGCGGCGTGTTCGAGGCGCTCGCCTTCCGCGAACTCGGCTGGTCGGAAGAGAACCGCTGGCGCGACGCCGCGCTCGTGCGCGCCGCGCTCGCGCATCCCGCGTACGCGCCCGGCGGCGGCGAGAGCGATCCGTGGCGCCACGACCACGACGTGCGCTGGCTCGTCGGCACGCACGAGTCCGGCGGCACGGAATGGTTCCGCCGCGAGGACCACGCACGCCTCGTGTGGTGGCGCGCGCTCGACGGGTTGCTCGCTCCCGCGGCCGAAGCGCCGTTCGCACCGGTCGCCGCGTGGGTGGAGGGGGAGCTCGCGCGCGCCGAGGCGTCCGGCTGGAAGTTCGCGCAACTGCTGTCGCCGGCCCGGGTGGCCGAAGCCGGACAGGCGGCCGCGGTGAAGGCGCCGAAGGCGCCGAAGGCGAAGCCCGCCGCGAAGAAGAAGGCTGCGAAGAAGAAGCCCGCGGCGGACTGAGCGCCCGCCCTCCTCAGGGCAGCGTCACCGCCAGCTTCGCGGACTGCGCGATGCGTTCGCCGGCGCGCACGGCGTACACGCGGCACCAGGTCTCGGCGCCCGGCGTCATGGCGGCGAGCGCGCCGCGCTCGAGACGCCCATGCGAGGTGCGCACCGGCGCCAGTTGCGCGAGCACGCTGTCGCCCGGGGCGAGCAGCTCGACCTGGTACTCCTCGGCGCGCGGGTCCTCGCGCCACGACAGCTCGAGCGCGGAGTCCGCGGCGGCGGCCGCGAGTTCGAACGACTCGGCCTCGGCGGCCGGCGACACGGGCAGCTCGGCCACGGGCGAGGAGATGTGGGAGCGCTCCCACTGCACGACGGCCGCCACCACCAGCACGACCACCAGCCCCACGATCACACGGCCGGCCGCACCACCGACGGTGGGCTTGGAAACTTCCGGCGCCGCATCTTCGTCGTCGTCGAGACTCACGCGACCTCCCGATCACACCCTGCGTCGCGCCGCCGCATTCGCTTCGCCGGCGCGGGGCGCAGCATAGACCGACACGGTCCGCGAAGCATCCGGACCGCCGGGACGCCGGGACGGCGAGGCGGCGGCCTCCGGGTGGCCGAAAGTAGCCGTTGCCCGCCCCGAAGGGGCTTCCTACCCTCGCGCTGCGCGCGCACACCTTCCCCCCGGCGCCGAAACCGGACGCTCGACCGTCCCCATTCCCCGGCGCGCCCGCCGGATGCAGGAGTGCTCTCATGCCGCGTCGCCTCACCGCGCCCGCCTTCGTGCTGGCCGCCCTTTCGCTCGTCGCCGGTCCCGCCCTCGCCGCCGATCCGGCCACCCACGCGCTGCCCTCGCCCGCGTGGGCGGTGGAGTTCGGCATCGCCAACGCCTCGCTCACGTCGTTCGACGGCGCGACGATCTCGCTGCGCCGGCAGAAGAGCCCGCACGCGGCGTGGCGCTACGGGCTGAGCGTCTCGGCGAGCACCTCGAAGAACGACCAGGAGCGCACGGCGTCGCAGTCCACGCAGACCTCGAACGACGTGCTGAACACCTCGTCGAGCAACCTCGCGCTCTCGGTCACGCGCCTGACCTTCCCCGCGCCCGACGCCGTGGTGCGCCCGTGGTTCGGCGCCGGGCTCGAGCTCGGCTGGAGCGCCTCGAAGTACGAACGCAGCACCGTGTATCGCGACCAGAACGGTGGGTTCGACGGCTCGCAGGGCTACGAGGACCGCAACCACGGCCCGAGCGCCGCGCTCATGGGATTGTTCGGGCTCGAGTGGAACGCGTCCGACCGGTTCGCGATCCACGCGCAGTACGGGCAGGCGGTGCGCTATCGCCGGCTGTTCTACGAATACGACGAACACCAGGTCTACACGGGCGGTTCCAGCGACTACCACCGCGAAGGACCGATGAGCGAGTGGTCCACCTACGGCGTGAGCGCGCGCGCCGGCGTGAGCGTGTTCTGGTGAGCGCGATGAAGCGCCACGTCCTGCTCTGGGCGTTGCTCGGCGCTTCGGCGCTGCTCGTCCTGCACGCGCGCGCGGCGCACGGCGGTGCGGAGCCGCGCTCCTGGCGTCCCGCCACGGCCAACGCGCTCGAGTTCGAGATCGTCCGCGGGGAGCTGGCCGACTTCGACGGCGCCACGATCTCCGTGCGTCGCCAGCATGGCGAGCACGCCGTGTGGCGGTTCGGGTGCGGTCTCTCCGCATCGAGGCAGCGGCTGCACTCGGACGGGAATGCGGTCTCGTTCACGAGCGTGCCGGACGAACTGCACTCGGACGACTTCTCGCTCTCCGCACAGTTGACCCGGCTCACGTTCCCGTGGCCCGAGCGAAGACTGCGCCCGTGGGCGGGGCTCGCGCTCGGTGGCGGCACCGGCAGACGGGGCACGGAAGACGTCCGGTCAGGCCTCGCGGTCAGCAGCCAGTCCCGCACTCCTCGAGTGTACGCGGCGGCGCTCGCCGGACTCGAATACGCGCTGTCCACGAGGTGCGCGATGCACGCGCAGTACGGACAGGGACTGCAGTATTCCGGCCGCAGGAGTGGCGGCACACTCCAATATGGCGAGACCCAGACGGTGACCGGGAAATCGACCAGCTGGCAGCTCTACTCCACCGGCGCCCGTTTCGGTCTCGCGGTCTTCTACTGACGCGCGACACACGCGAAACCACCAACACTTCGGCCGGCCGGGAATCCTTCCCGACCGGCCGAATGCTCGCCGCGAAGCGAACGTGAAGCGTGCCGCCGCAGGAGTCGCGAGAGCGGCAGCCCGTCATTCGAGCCGCACCCTCGCGCCCTGTGAGCAATCATCGTTATCGAAGGTGCACGACCTCCATCGGCCCCCAATGCCGCCCGAGGTACTCCACGACGAGCCTTCGATGACAATTCGTCGGCAGGTGCTCGCTGCAGAGCATGCAGCTGTCTGCGACGAGGTCGCGTGACACCTTGTGCTCGATCTGACGACTTTCCATCAGGGCGACAAACCCGCTCTCGTACACGCCCCAGTCGCCCTTCAGTTTCTTGTACCGATCGAGCAGTTCCTGTGTCGGCGCGAGCAGCGGTTCGTGCACATAGTCCATGCCGGCGAGTTCCTTCACGAAAAAGCGCAGGTCATCGCGCTTCGCGAACCCCGCCAGTTGCGACTTGTTGTTTAGGCGGACGTCCAGCAGCCGTTTCGCCCCCGAGCCCCGAAGCAGGGTAAAGAACCGCTCGGCGGATTTCTCGGTGAATCCGATCGTGAAGACCTTCAAGGGCGCTCTCCTTCGGCCGCGTCCGCGGGGCCTTCGCGCACCAGCCAGGCGACTTCTCGCCCCTGCGAGGCATAGGCTCGGGCCAACGGCGCGTTGGCGTCCTCGAACAGCCCCGGTCCGTCGGGCTCTCGCCAGAGTCGAAGCAGGTCGCGCTCGAGGTCCGCGTGCGACTTCAACGAGCCGTCGGCGAGGATGTGCCGCACTTCCGCCGGAGGATCGAGCAGCGGCTGCAGGTGCCGCGAGACGAGCAGCGTGCGATGACAAGACAGCGGATCCTTCTCGGCACACATGAGCGCGATGACGAATCGCTCGGCGCCCTCTCTCACTCGCTCGAGGCCCTGTCGGAACAACGCGGTCTCAGCGACGCGCTCGTAGCTGACACGGCCATCGACGATCAGCCGGTGATCCGAGGCGCGTCCACCGAGCGAATCGCCCATCGGCAGGTACTTCAGTCCGCTGCCGACACAGGCAAGCCGCAACGCCTCTCCGCTGAAATGTGGCGCGCGCGCGCTGACCGGCCTCGAGCGAACATCCACGAGCACCTCCACCGCATGCGCGGCGAGCAACTCGCGAAATCGCTCGAACGTGTGGAGCGAATGACCGATCGTGTAGACGTGGTTCATCGACCCTCCTCGGGAAGCCGAAGCATACCCGCGACGAGCTTGTACATCTCGTCATGAAACGGCTCGCCGACCGAGATGCAGAGGAGATAGGAGCCTTCCAAGGTGCGCGGCTCGGCATGAGCCGGCTCCAATCGCACCGCTTCGGGATCGGTGACGCTGAGGTCGTACCGATCGCCCGCATGCGTGAAAACGAGCCGCGGTTTCGGCTTGTCGGCGAACATTCGCCAGGACCAGATCGGTTGCTCGACTCGAATCAACCGAAGCGAAGCGGGCTGTGCGTCGGCCAGGGCTTTGGGCATCCGGTCGTTCTGCGGGTGAATGCCGTTCACCCAGAGCGAATCGACGGGGTCGCACATCGCGGCGACTTCTTGAACCCCCGCTCTGCCCCGAGAAACCCAGGGAACTCCGGCAACGACGCGGTAGTCCTCGCGGTGGCAGGAATGCGGCGCCGCCGACCCGAGCTTGACCTCGATCAGATCGAGCAACTTCGGATCGCGCCCTTCGATCGATCGCTCTCGAAGAGTAAGCTCGCCGGTCGGCGCCGCGCCGACCGGCCGAACCCACTGACCACCCCACTCCCCGCCCCATATCTTGCCCGCCACACAACGCTCGTGGTGCTTCCACGAGTTCGCGAGGCAGACCAGCGTGACCGTCTTCCCCTGCAGGCTCATCTTCCGACGCTTTCTCGGGGGAATGGGCGGGGGCCACAAACGTGAAGCGTGCTACCGCTGGAACACGATCTCGCCGTCGTCGTTCAGGTCGAACTTCTCGGCGAGCGACTCCTTGGGCAGGCCGGGCATGCGCATGATCTCGCCCGTGATCGGAACGATGAAGCCCGCGCCGGCCGCGAGCTGGATCTCGCGCACCGTGACGAGGAAGTCCTTCGGACGGCCGAGCAGCGCGGGGTTGTCCGAAAGCGACTGCTGCGTCTTCGCGATGCAGACCGGCAGCTTGCCGAAGCCGGCCTTCTCGAGCTGCAGGCGGTCACGCTTGCCGCGCGCCGTGTAGTCCACGGCGACGGCGCCGTACATCTCGCGCGCGACGGTCGCGATCTTGTTCTCGATCGAATCGTTCCAGTCGTACAGCGGCGTGAACGAGGGCTCGGTCGCCGCCACCAGGTCGCGCACGACCTCGGCCAGCTCGGTGCAGCCCTTGCCGCCTTCGGAGAACGTCTTGGCGACGACGGCCTTCAGGCCGAGCGCCTCGCAGTGCAGCTTGAGCGTCTCGATCTCTTCCTTCGTGTCGGTCGGGAAGTGGTTGATCGCGACGACGCACTTCTGCCCGAACTTCTTGATGTTCTCGAGGTGCTTCTCCATGTTCGAGAAGCCCTTCACCATCGCCGCGACGTCGGGCTGGCCGACTTCGGCGAGCGGCTTGCCGCCGTGCATCTTGAGCGCGCGGATCGTGGCCACGAGCACGGTGCAGGCGGGCGAGAAGCCGCCGTACCGGCAGTTGATGTCGAAGAACTTCTCGGCGCCCAGCTCGAACGCGAAGCCGGCTTCCGTCACCACGATGTCGGCGTACGCGAGCGCGGCCTTGGTCGCGTTGATCGTGTTCGTGCCGTGCGCGATGTTCGCGAACGGACCGCCGTGCACGAACGCGGGGACGCCCTCGGTCGTCTGCACGAGGTTCGGCTTCACGGCTTCCTTGAGCAGCGCGGCCATGGCGCCGACCGCGCCGAGATCCTTCGCGGTCACGGGCGTGCCGTCGGAGCGGTAGCCCACGACGATGCGGCCGAGACGGACCTTGAGGTCCTGGATGCCGTCGGCGAGACAGAGGACGGCCATCACTTCGGAGGCGGCGGTGATGTCGAAGCCGCTCTCGCGCGGGATGCCCTCCGTGCGGCCGCCGAGGCCGATGATGATGTCGCGCAGCGCGCGGTCGTTCATGTCCACGACGCGCTTCCACGTCACGCGGCGCGAGTCGATGCCGAGCGCGTTGCCGTGGTGCAGGTGGTTGTCCACCATCGCCGCGAGCAGGTTGTGCGCGGCCGAAACGGCGTGGAAGTCGCCGTTGAAGTGCATGTTGATGTCCATCATCGGCACGATCTCGGAGGCGCCACCGCCGGCGCCGCCGCCCTTCATGCCGAACACCGGCCCGAGCGACGGCTCGCGCAGCGCGGCCGCGGCGTTCACGCCGATCTTCGCCAGGCCCTGCACGAGGCCGACCGTGGTCGTGGTCTTGCCCTCGCCGGCGGGCGTCGGGGTGATGGCCGAGACGAGCACGAGCTTGCCGCGGCGCGGCTTGCCGGTGAACGCCTTCAACGAAATCTTCGCCTTGTAATGTCCGTACGGCTCGAGATGAGCCGGATCGATGTCGAGCTTCTTCGCAATCTCGCCAATGGGTTTCATGGTCTCTCTTCTCTCTCCCTCGCCGCGCGGGTCAGGGAAGTCGCGGCACATGGACCTCCGCATCCTCGCCCCGCCGGGAAACGATGGCAACCGGGCCCTTGGTCCCGCTCCCCGGTGAAATGAACCGGAGCAATCGGTTGCGGTGGCCGGAGCCCGGCCCCTACTCTGCGACACGACCCTGCTCTTCCGACCGTCCCGCGCCGTCCCGCGCGAGGCGGGTCGTTCCTGTCCCCGGCGACGGACCGCTGGCGACGGGCCCCCGGGCCCTGCCATGCGCCGTCGCGACGAGGTTTGCCGCCGTGACGCAATCCCCCTTCCGGCTCCCGCTGCGACGCGTCCGACTCCTTTGTAGCGCCCTGCTCGCCCTGACGTTGTCGGCCGCCCCGGAGCGGGCGCAGGCCGAGGGCAGCGCCACGCTCACCCAGAGCGGGGGCTACCGGCCGTTCCTCGAATACCGGAACGACTTCACGCAGAACTCCGCGCTCCAGCGCCGCACGATCGTGAAGGTGTACGCCGCCGCCGGCGACACCATCCTGCTCGGCTCGAGCGCCAACGGCGTCGGGGCCGGCCGCATCCGCTGGCGGCAGCCGAGCGGCGCCGCGGGCCTCGCCTCGGCCTCGATCGGCGTCATCGCGACGCTCGCCCAGGAGCAGGCCGGGCCGCTGCCGAACGCGGGCGGCTTCCGCCCGGCCGCGATCCCCGTGACGGCCGGGCAGGCGGGCGTCTGGGAGATCTCGTTCGTGAGTCCGGACTCGACGAGCGACTTCAATCCGCCGCAGGTACCGGTCGGCAACGCGTGGACGCAGCGCGCGGACGTCGGCTACGTGTGCGCGTGGGACGTCACGGTGCGCAACAGCGCCGGGGTCACGGTGCCGGGACGGGCATTCGTGACCAACCTCGCGATGAACATGGGCGGCCCCGGGGCGTCGCTCTCGAGCCAGGTGTGGCTGCAGACGCGCGACGGCTTCCGCTACCGCGTGGACGTGAACGGGGCGCAGCCGTTCGGCTTCCATCTGTTCGCGAACAACAAGGGCTTCAAGGACGCGCTCGGCCTGCCGCTCTACCACTCGGTCGAGCTGGCGGGGTCCCGGGTGCAAAACCCGGACTTCGCCGACACGCCGGCCGACGTGACGCACAAGATCTTCTTCAACTCCCCGGCGCTCGACCTGCCGTCCTCGGCCGCATCGGCGTCCGGCCCGACGTGGCTGCTCACGACGCCGTTCGTGGCGACGGTCAGCAACTTCCGCTTCGTCGGCAGGGACGGCACGGAGGGGCAGGCGGCCGCCGGCATCGGCGGCATCTTCTCGTTCCAGAGCACCGGCGTGGGCAACTTCGTCGTGCGCATCGACCTCGACGGCGACGGCAACTTCGCGGGCGCCGTGGACCGCGCGCTCGTCGGCGTCGCGAGCGTCGGCACGAACTCGATTCCCTGGGACGGCCTCGACGGCCTCGGCCGCCGCGCCAATCCCTCGGGCGATCCCTCGAACGTCTTCGCCCGCGTCACGCTGCTCGGCGGCGAAGTGCACTTCCCCTACATCGACGCCGAGAACAACGTCAACGGCATCGTCATCGAGCGCCAGACGGGAGCCGGCGCGCCGGACTACACCATCTACTACGACGACCGCCCGGTGGGCGGCGCCGCGAGCCTGCCGCCCACCGGCGAGAACAGCCTCTCCGGCGGCCACCGCTGGAGCAGCTTCCTCGGCGACGTGCGCGGCATGGACACGTGGACCTACGTGCCGGGCGCGACGCTCGAACTCGAGACCGAAGTGGTCGTGCGCGACGCCGACCTCGAGCTCGTGAGCAAGACGCACTCGCCCGATCCGTTCGTCGCGGGGCAGACCGTCGGCTGGACGATCGTCGCCCGCAACAACGGCCCGGACTCGGTGTTCGCGGCCGCCGTGCTCGACACCGTGGACGCGCGCGTCTCGAACGTCACGCTCGCCGGCTCCTCGAACGTCGGCGGCACGATCCTCGGCACGAGCGTCACGGGCCAGGTCTTCCGCGCCACGATGGACCTGCCGCCGGGCGGCACCGCCACGTTCCAGCTCGCCGGCACGCTGTCACCGTCGGCCTCGGGCGCGCTGCTCAACCGCGCGCTCGCGCTGCGCGGCGACGACCAGGGTGACGCCGACGATCCGCTGCGCATCGGCGCCGGCAACAACAGCAAGCGCGACACGGCGCAGGTCATTCCCGCCGCGCCGGACGTCGCGCTCGACAAGTCGCACACGGGCGCCACGTTCACGCTCGGCACGCGGGCCACGTGGAACTTCGCGATCACCAACCTCGGCAACCTCGCCACCACCGGCGACGTCGTCGTGCGCGACACGCTGCCGGCCGGCATCAAGGCGGCGGGTGCTTCGTCGAACGACCGTCACTGGTCGTTCGCGATCAGCCCCGACAGCTCGATCGTGACCGCGACCTACGACGTGCCCGTCGCGATCTCCGCGTCGACGGGCTTCGCGCTCGACGTCTTCGTGCTCGAGCAGGCGGTGCCGTCGGTGACCAACTTCGCCACGGCGAGCACGCCCGGCGACGACGATCCCACGAACGACCGCGACTCGGACACCGTGCCGATCGCGGCGCGCACCGACCTCGCGATCGACAAGTCGCACGCGACGGCGCCGTTCGTGGTCGGTTCGAACGGCGTGTGGACGTTCACGGTCTCGAACCTCGGGCCGGCCTCCTCGCTCGGCACGACGACCGTCGTGGACACGCTCCCGGCCGGCACGACGTACGTGAGCGGCTTCGGTGAAGGCTGGCTCGTCACGCACTCGGGCGGCATCGTGAACGCGCGCTACCTGCCGGCGATCCCGCCGGGCGAGTCGCGCTCGTTCGCCGTCACGGTCGCGGTGAACGCGGTGGCCTACCCCGCCGTCACCAACGCCGCGGTCGTCGTGAACCCGACCGACCTGAACCCGGACAACAACCGCGACACGGACACCGTGCCGGTGGCCGGGCTCGTGAACCTCGCGATCGACAAGAGCCACGCGGTCACGCCGTGGCAGGCGGGCTCGACCGGCGTGTACGACATCGCCGTCTCGAACACCGGCAACATCCCCTCCTCGGGCACGATCACCGTGCGCGACACGCTGCCCGTCGGCCTCACGTTCTCGAGCGCCGCGCCCCAGTCCCCGTGGACGATCACGCACGCGGGCGGCATCGTGACCGCGACGACGAACGCCGCGATCGCCGCCGGCGGCACGAGCAGCTTCTCGTTCACCGTGAACGTCTTCCCGGCCGCGTTCCCGAGCGTGACCAACGTCGCGACGGTCGAAGGCGGCGGTGACGGCGATCCGTTCGACAACCGCGACGCCGATCCGACGAACGTGCTCGGCCAGCCCGACATGGCGATCGACAAGTCGCACTCCGGCTCGTTCACCGCGGGCGCGGACGCCAACTGGCGCGTGTTCGTGCAGAACCTCGGCAACGCGAACGCCGTGCAGCCCGTGGTGCGCGACACGCTGCCCGCCGGCGTCTCGTTCATCTCCGGCACCGGCGCGTCGTGGACGTTCGTCGCGGTCGGCCAGGTCGTGACCGCGTCGTACTCCGGCACGCTCGTGCCGAACGCGACGAGCCTGTTCACGCTCAACGTGCACCTCGACGTGAACGTCCCGACCACGCTCACCAACGTCGCGGCGGTCGAAGTGCCCGGCGACTCCGATCCGTCGAACAACCGCGACACCGACGCCGCGAGCGTCAACCTGCTGCCCGATCTCACGCTCGACAAGTCGCACACGGGATCGTTCGCGATCGGCACGAACGGCACGTGGACGGTGACCGTGACCAACCTCGGTCCGGGCGCCACGACGTCGGCGTTCGCCGTGCTCGACACGCTGCCCGCGGGCGTCACGTTCGTGAGCGGCTCGGGCGCGGGCTGGACGTTCGCGCACAGCAACGGAATCGTGACCGCGGGTCACACCGGCGTGCTCGCCGCGAACGCGAACACGTCGTTCACGCTCACCGTGCTCGTCGGACAGGCGGCCTACCCGCAGGTCACGAACGTCGCGGCGGTCATCGACGGCGGCGACGTCACCCCGGGCAACAACCGCGACACCGACACGGTGCCGGTGCTCGGCGCCCCCAACCTGACGATCGACAAGCGCCACACGACGGCCTTCGTGGCGCCGGGTGCGGGCACGTACACGATGGTGCTCACCAACGTCGGCACGCTCCCGACGAGCGGCACGATCACGGTGCGCGACACGCTGCCCGCCGGCCTCACGTTCACGAGCGGCGCGGGCGCACTCTTCAGCGTGAACGCCGCGGGTGCGATCGTGACCGCGACCACCAACGCGGTGATCGCCGCGGGCGACAGCGCGAAGTTCGACGTCGTCGTCGCGGTCGCGCAGGAGGCCGTGCCGGGCGTGACGAACGCCGCGGTGGTCTCCGGCGGCGGCGACATCACGCCGATCGACAACCGCGACGTGGATCCGACTCCCGTCGCCGGCTCGCCCGACCTGGTGATCGACAAGACCCATCCCGGCACGTTCACGCCGGGGCTGCTCAGCAACTGGCGCGTCGAAGTGCGCAACCTGGGAACGGTCGCGACGACCGGCGCCACGGTGGTGCGCGACACGCTGCCCGCGGGCGTGACGTTCGCGTCCGCCAACGGCACGGGCTGGACGTTCTCCGTCACGGGCCAGGTCGTGGTCGCCACACACGGCGGGACGATCGCGGCCAATGCGACCACGTTCTTCCTCGTCAACGTCCGTCCGACCGCGCAGGCGGTGCCCTCCGTCACCAACGTCGCCACGGTCACCACGCCCGGCGACGGCAACCCGGGCAACGACCGCGACACGGACACCGCGCCGGTCAACGCGCTGCCCGACCTCGCGCTGTTCAAGCGCCACACGGGCGCGCTTTCGGTGGACGGCACGACGCTCTACACGCTGACCGTGCGCAACGTCGGCGCGGGTCCGACCTACGACATCTCGACGGTGCTCGACACGCTCCCGATCGGCGTGTCGTACCTCCGCACGGAGTCGGGTGACGCGGGCTGGACCGTCGCGTCGTTCGGCCGGATCGTGAGCGGGCAGTACGCGCCCGTGATCGCGCCGGGCGACAGCGTGTCGTTCACGTTCGTGGCCTCGATCTCGGCGGCGGCGGCGCCCGAGGCGATCAACTCGGCGGTCGTCACGACGCCGGGTGACGGCAACCCCGCCAACGACCGCGCCGTGGACCGCGCCCCCGTGGACTTCCGCTCGCTCCTCACCGTGAACAAGACCGCGAGCCCCGAGCTGGTCCAGCTCGGTGACGTGGTCACCTACGCGGTGCAGGTGCGCAACGACGGCAACGTCGCCGTGGGCGACCTCGTCGTGAACGACCGCCTGCCGGCCGGCTTCGTCTACCTGCCGGGTTCGGCGACGGTGGACGGACGCACGATCGCCGACCCCACGGGCGCTCCCGGACCGCAGCTCGCGTTCCCGATCGGCTTCCTCGGCGCGGCCGACGACCTGACGCTGCGCTACCGCGTGGCGGTGGGCGCGGGCGCCAACATGGGCCGCAACGTGAATGTGGCCGTGGCGCAGAGCGTCCAGCGCGACCAGACCTCGCCGCCGTCGTCGGCCGCGGTCGAAGTGCGCGGCGGCGTCTTCGCCGACGAAGGCATCATCACCGGCAAGCTCTACGTGGACTGCGACTGCGAACACGACGGCGCGCAGGGCCACGAGGAGCTCGGCATTCCCGGCGTCCGCCTGTACCTCGAGGACGGCACGTCGGTGGTCACGGACGTCGAGGGCAAGTTCCACTTCCCGAACGTCCGCCCGCGCACGCACGTGGTGCGCGTGGACGTGAGCACGCTCCCGAAGGGCGCGAAGCTCGCGGCGTTCGGCACGCGCCACGCGGGCGAGTCCACGTCGCAGTTCGTGGACCTGCACAAGGGCGAGCTGTTCCGCGTGGACTTCGCCGAGGTCTCGCACGACCCGGCGGTGCTCGCGCAGGTGAAGGCGCGCCGCGAGCGCGGCGAGGTGGGCGGCACGTTCGTCACGAGCACGGTGACGGCGGGCGGCGCCACGGACCGTCTCACGGTGACGCGCGACGTGAACGGCGCGACGGCGAGCGGCGGCATGGACATTCCCGCGGCCGTCGCGAGCGGCGAGCGCACGGTGCAGGTGATCTCGGGCGGCGGCGCGGCCAGTGAGGCGAACGCAGCAGGCGGCGCCGGAGGCGACGAGCGTGTCATCGTCCGCATCTCGAACGAACACGGCCGCGTCGACACCATGCTCGCGGTCTTCCCGACGCCGAAGGCGAAGTTCCAGATGTCGGGCCTCGTCGAAGGACGCGTGGACTTCCGCAGCAAGTCCGACGGCGAACTCGGCGGCTACCCGCGCGACCGCTTCATGGACGCGCTCGGCGACGTCGCGTTCGACTCCGACAGCGGCAAGACCTCGGGCGGCGCACGCGGCGCGCTGTTCGGCACGGGCGAAGTCGGCCACCTCGGCTCGCTCACGCTGCGCTACGACACGCAGGCCGATCCCGACCGCCGCTTCATGCGCGACATCCGTCCGGACGACGGATACGACGTGTGGGGCGACGCTTCGCTGCTCGAGTTCGGCGCCCGCAGCCGCAGCCGCCTCTACGCGCGGCTCGACCGCGGCGAGTCGTTCGCGATGTTCGGCGACCTCTCGACGCCTCGCGCCGAAGCGCAGCAGCTCGGCGCCTTCGACCGCAGCGTGAACGGCGCCATGGGCCGCATGCAGGCCGGCGCGCTCGAGTTCTCGGGCTTCGCCAGCCGCGGCACGAGCCACCAGCAGATCGACGAGATCGCCGGCATGGGCGTCTCGGGTCCGTACGCGCTCTCGCGCACGGACGCCGTGATGAACAGCGAGCGCGTCGAACTCGTGACGCGCGACCGCAGCCAGAGCGCGCGCATCCTCGCCCGCGTGCCGATGACGCGGTTCGTGGACTACACCGTCGAAGCGTTCACGGGACGGCTGCTGTTCCGCCGTCCGGTGCCGAGCCTCGATCACGACCTGAACCCGGTGTTCGTGCGCGTGACGTACGAGACCGAGTCCACGGGTGACGAGTACTGGCTCGCGGGCGGCCGTGCGGCGCTGCACGCCGGCGGCCTCACCGTGGGCGGCTCGTTCGCGCGCGACGACGATCCCGCGCACGCGCGCGACCTCGCCAGCATCGACGCACGATTCACGCCGATCGCGGGCGTGTCGCTCGTCGCGGAGTTCGCGCGCACGGATTCCGCGCGCGGCGGACTCGAAAGCGGGAACACCGACGCGAAGCGCGCCGAGCTGACGGCGGTGCGCGGCGGCTCCAGCCTGCGCGCTTGGGGCTTGCGCGTGGACTCGGGCTTCGACAATGCGAGCGCGGGCGTGAGCCCGGGCCGCGAGGAGTTGGGCGGCACGGCGCGCTTCGCCGTGGGCGCGAAGACGGCGCTGTTCGCGACCGCGCTCCGCACCCGCGACATCGTCACCGACGGCCAGCGCCAGGGGCTCGACGCCGGCGTCTCGCAGGTGATGGGCAAGTACCTCACGGCCGAGGCGGCGTTCCGCTCGGCGGAAGAAACGAACATCGCGGCGAGCGCGCTCACCGCGGGCGCCACGCCGAGCGAGACCCGCAGCGTGCGCGGCCGGCTCACGGCTTCGTTCCCGGGCCTGCGCAAGGCGACGGCGTTCGGCGAGTTCGAACAGGATCTCGAGGTCACGGCGCAGCGCCGCGCCGCGGTCGGGGCCGACGTGCCGCTCGTGAAGAGCGTCCGCGCGTACCTGCGCCACGAGAACATCGCCTCGTTCGCCGGGCCGTTCGCGCTCAACGAAACCCTGCAGCAGGCGAACACGGTGGTCGGGTTGAGCGGCGACGGCAGCCGCGACCTCTACGGCGAGTACCGCGCGCGCGACGCCTTCTCGGGACGCGACGCCGTGGCGGCGATCGGCCTGCGTCATCGCTGGGAGATCGAACGCGGCCTGTTCGTCGACGGCGCGCTGGAGCGCGTCAGCCCCGTGCGCGGCGCCGGCCCCGAGGCCAATGCGATGGCGTTCGGCGTCGAGTACACGCGCGACCCGCTCTGGAAGGGCACGGCACGGGCGGAGCTGCACGCCACGCCCGGCGAGAGCCACTGGCTGCTCAGCGGCGGAGTCGCGCGCAAGCTCACGCGGGACTTCACCGCGCTCGGCCGCGGTCAGTGGACCGAAACGGGCACCGACGACGAGATGCGCGCGCGTCTCGGCGTCGCGTACCGCCGCACCGACGACAACCGTCTCGACGCGCTCGCGCGCTACGAGTTCGGCCGACTGCACGGGCGGATGGGCGGCATGGACTACCGCCACGAGCACATCGCCTCCGGACACGCGGCGTGGCAGGCGAACCGTGCGCTCGCCGTGGACGGGCAGCTGGCGCTGCGCTGGCTCGAACAGCGCGAGTCGCGCTTCAAGGCCATGACCGCCGTGCAGCTCGCCGCCGGACGCGCGCGGTGGCAGTTCTCACCGCCGTGGGATGCGGGCCTGACCGGCCGCGTGCTCACGTCGAATCACTTCGACGAGAAGCAGTTCGGCGCCGGCGTCGAACTCGGCCGTGCGCTGGCGAAGAACCTGCGCGCGGCGGCGGGCTGGAACGTGTTCGGGTTCCGCTCGGCCGGCCTCGCGGCCGCCGACGTGACCGACGCCGGCCCGTACGTGTCGTTCGGTTGGAAGTTCGACGAGACGCTCTTCGGCGGTCTCGCGAAGGGAGGGGATGCCCAGTGAATCGCACGCACACGCTGATCCGCTCGCTGTTCACGCTCGGCATCCTGTTCGCACCCTTCTCGGCGGCGCCGGCCTCCGCCGCCGCGAGCGACGGGCTTCCCGCCACGCTGCACGCTCCGGCGCAGCGCATGAGCGACGAAGTGATCGCCGCGGACTTGGCGGCGATCGACGGCTGCCGCGCCGCGCTCGCCACCGCGGTGCAGGAGAAGGGCCCGCAGCCGTGGCGCCAGGCGTTCGCCGCCGCGTGGCTCGACGCCGCGCGCACGGAGTACACCGATCACGACCGCACGGGCTTCGCCGAAGGCGCTTACCAGCGCGCGCTCGCGATCGTCCGCGAGATCGAATCGGGCGCCGCGCCGGTGGACCACCAGTCGGTGCCCGTCGCGGCCGACAGCATTCCCGGCAGCATGCGCGTGAAGCCGGAGCTGTGGACGGAACTGCAGCGCCTCAAGCGCCACGAGGGCTTCAAGTGCGCCGAGGTGCAGATCGCGCGCATGGAAGTGCAGCTCGCGTGGACGGGCAACGAGCAGGTGGACATGGGTGACTGCCACGCCTCGCCGCATCTCGCCGAGGCGCAGCGCCTCGCGTCGGAAGCGCGGGCCCTGGAAGAAGTGTGCAACGTCACGCCCGTTCCGCCGGCGCCCAAGCCCGTCGTGGTCGAGACGCCGAAGCCGGCCGTCCCGACGCGTGAAGAGCTGCGCATTCCGCGCAACGTCCACTTCGCGCTCGACAAGCACTTCATCTCGGCCGAATCGCGCAAGGTCATCGAAGGCATCGTGGCGCTCCTCCAGAAGTACCCGAGCATCCGCGTGCGCCTCGAGGGCCACACCGACTCGCGCGCGAGCGTCGCGTACAACCTGGCGCTGTCGCAGCGCCGCGTGAACGCGACGAAGGCGGTGTTCCTCGCCCTCGGCGTGGACTCCACGCGCATCAGCACGGACTTCAAGGGCAAGGGCGACCTGTACGCCGAGGAGAAGGACACCCGCGGCTTCGCGCTCAACCGCCGCGTCGAGATGGTGTTCGTGGACTCGGACGGACGCGACATCAAGGGCGAGCGCCAGGAAGGCGACCTGCAGCTCGAAGGCACGACGCCGGTGCAGCCGAAGAAGCCCGCGGTGAAGAAGCCGGCCGCGAAGCCGGCCGCGAAGCCCGCGGCGCCCGCGAAGCCGAAGCCGTAGCTTCGGCGAAGACTCACGCGACGACGACCGGCGTCCGCCACCACGGCGGGCGCCGGTTCGTTCTTCCGAGCCGGACGCCCCCCACCGGCAGCGACAGCACGCATCCGGCCGGGCGCGAACCGCCGTGCATCCCGCCACTTCGGCCGGGCAAAGTGCGATTGATCGCTAAAGCTTTCCCGCCCTCCGGCCCGATACCGGACGTGGCAGGCATCCGACTCCCGGCTTACGGCCCCTCAGCCAAGCGTCGGGTGATCGACACCTTGGGAATGCCCACTCTGAACCGCCGGAGCCTCGCCATTGGTCCGTCTCGATCCATGCCTTGGGGCGTGGCGAGCGGGCTCGTGTTCGTCCGTATCCACGGACTTACCAGGGAGGTTCTGGAGATGCGTGCATTCCTCACGCGCGGCCTGTTGGCCGTGCTCACCGCCGTGGCGTCGTTCGGCCCGGCGATGGCCCAGGTCGACAACCCCGTGCACGTCGCGCTCACCGCGCAGCGCGTGACGGTGGTGAACGGCCGCGAGACGTTCGCTCCGGCGAACCAGGCGAAGCCCGGCGAAGTGCTCGTCTACCGCGCCACGTGCAGCAACGATGGGCACGAGACGGTGCACTCGGTCATGGCGACGCTGCCGATCCCGGCAGGCCTCGAGTACCTCCCGCGCACCGCGGCTCCCGCGGTCGTGCAGGCGTCGCTCGACGGCAAGACCTTCGCGCCGGTGCCGCTCGTGCGGCGCGTGCGCGGAGCCGACGGCCGCGAAGTGGTGCAGGAGGTCCCGGCCTCCGAATACCGCTTCCTGCGCTGGTCGGTCGGGACGCTCGCTCCGAAGGCCGCCCGCACGGTGACCGCTCGCGCCCGCGTGGCGCCGGTGCAGGTCGCCGCGCTCGTGCGCTGACCGCGCGAAGAACGCCCGCTCACTCCAAACCACCGCCGCCGTCACTCGCGTGACGGTGCGCGCACGCACGTGCTCCCGCACGCGTGCTCGCGCCGCACGGGTGTGACGCGGCATCCCGAAGCTGCGTCGTTCGGAACTCACTCCACCCTCGGAGAGTGCTCATGAACATCGCGATGCTCGCCGGCGCGCTGCGCCGGCAGATCCTCGCTCTCGGTGGCGCCTCGCTCGGCCTGATGCTGGCCGCCGCGATCGCGCACGCCGCGCCGCCGGCCGGTACGCCGATCGGCAACCAGGCCACGGCCACGTATCTCGACGCCACGTCGAACAGCTACACCGTCAACTCGAACCCGGTCGTCACGGTCGTGCAGCAGGTGGCCAGCTTCACGCTGACCGCTCCCGGCTCGCGCCTCGCCGCTCCGGGCGCGCAGGCGGTGCTGCCGCACGTGATCCAGAACACGGGCAACGGCACGGACTCGCTGTCGCTCTCGCTCGTGAACCTCGCGGGTGACGACTTCGACCTGACGGGCCTCGCGATCTACGCCGACGCGAACGGCAACGGCGTGCCGGACAACTTCACGCCGCTCACGAACACCGGCCCGATCGCCGCGGGCGGCTTCTTCCGCTTCGTCATCGCGGGCTCGGTCCCCGGCACGCAGCTGTCGGGTGACGTCTCGCGCGTGCGCATCAGCGCGGTGAGCACGTTCGACGCCGGACAGAGCGCGTTCAACGACGACGTCGTCACGGTCACGGGCAACGCCGTGCTGAACGTGACGAAGGCGATCAGCGCCTCGAACGGCCCGAGCCCCAGCGGTCCGTACACGTACACGTTGACCTATACGAACGCCGGCAACGCGACCGCGACCAACGTCCGCTTCACGGACGTGATCCCGGCCGGCATGACGTACGTCGCCGGCAGCGCGCGCTGGAGCGGCTTCGCCGGCGCGCTGTCGGACGCCGACTCGGCCGACGTGCAGGGCGCGGGCCTCAACACCGTGCGCTTCGACCACAACGTCGCCACCCCGGGCGCCGCGACCGCGATCCTGGGCAGCATCGCTCCGGGCGCGAGCGGAACGGTGACGTTCCAGGTCAACGTGAACCCGAACCTCGCGTCGCAGGTGATCAACAACTCGGCGCGCTTCGCCTACTTCGACGGCGCCGCGAACGCCGGCCCGTTCTACACGAACGTCGCGCCGTTCACCGTGGACCTGTCGGTGGCCTTCACGTTCACGGGCCAGACGGTCGCGAGCGCGCTGCAGGGCTCGACGGTCACGTTCGCGAACCATCTCGTGAACACGGGCAACGACTTCGACACGTTCGACGTCACGTACGCGATGGGCTCGTTCCCGGCCGGCAGCACGCCGACGCTGTACCAGTCGAACGGCATCGCGCTGATGACCGACACGAACGGCAACGGCATCCCCGACACCGGTCCGATCGCGCCGGGCGGTTCGTACGACGTGATCCTGCGCGTGCAGCTGCCCTCGGGCGTCTCGGGCGGTCCGTACACGCTGACCAAGACGGCGACCTCGTTCGCGAATCCCGCCGTCTCGCACACCGCGACCGACGTCCTCACCACGGTCGTCGGCAACACCGTGGACCTCACGAACAACTCCGCCCTGCCGGGCGCTCCGGGCGCCGGCGCCGGTCCCGAAGCCCTGTTCGTGATCCGCAACACGACGAACCCGAACGCGACCACGCGCTTCACGCTCGTCGTGAACAACACGAGCGCGCAGGCCGACCAGTTCGACCTCGCCGCGAGCACGAACTCGACGTTCGCCTCGCTCGTGCTGCCGGCCGGCTGGACGGTGACGTTCCGCAACGGCGCGAACAACGTGATCACGAGCACGTCGTCCATCGCGGCGAACTCGTCCGAGACCGTGTACGCGGACGTGGACGTGCCCGCGGGCTTCGCGGCGGGCGACATCGAGCTGTACTTCCGCGCGCGTTCGGCCACCTCGGGCGCCTCGGACGCGATCCACGACCAGGTGCGCGTGAACGCGGTGCGTTCGCTCGCGCTGGTGCCGAACAACTCCGCGCAGGTGATCCCGGGCGGCTTCATCGTGTACACGCACACGCTCGCGAACACCGGCAACGTCACGGAAGGCGCCGCCGGTTCGAACGTCGCGCTGGCGCGCGCCGACGACCAGGCGGGCTGGAGCTCGGCGATCTACTGGGACACGAACAACAGCGGCGGCTTCGACCCGGCCGACCAGCCCATCGCGGATCTCTCCTCGATCGGCGGTCTCGCGGCGGGTACGTCCGTGCGCCTGTTCGTGCAGGTGTTCGCTCCGTCGGGCGCTCCGCTCGGCCAGCTGAACACGACGACGGTCACGGCCACGACGACGAACCTCACGTACGTCTCGGCGGTCCCCGCGGTGGTCTCGGCGCTCGACGCGACCCAGATCATCAACGGCCAGGTGACCATCACGAAGTACCAGTCGCTCGACGTGGACTGCAGCGGTTCGGCGGACAGCACGTTCACCACGCTCAACCTCGCCTACGGCGCGGTGCCGGGCGCGTGCATCCGCTACCGCATCGTCGTCACGAACGTCGGCACGCAGAACGTGACCGGCGTGGTGGTGAACGACGCGACCCCGGCGAACACGGTGTCGTGGAACGCGGCCACCGCGACGACCTCGGTGGGCACGCTGTCCGTGCCGGCCGACGGTGCGTCGGGCGGCGTGACGGCCACGGTCGGCGTGCTCGGACCGGGACAGTCCGCGGTCATCGAGTTCAGCGTCCGGATCAACTTCCCCTGAGAACGCCCTCCGGAGGGCGGGGCCGCGAGGCTCCGCCCGAACCGGCGGGCACCTCGGGCCCGGAGGGCCCGAACCTCCCAGAGGAAGCGCCGAGCGTGAGGGGACGGAACCTCTCGCGAACGGTGGGGAGTCACGCCGGCAGGCCGTGATTCCCCGGCATCCGCTCCGCGGCGCCGGCCGGACCGGGAACCCTGGCCCGGACACCGGTCCGGCGCCCGCGGGGCAACGGAAGGCATCATCCGCATGACCGCACGATCCCCACATCGCGAAGCAGCACGCGACGCCCACGCGCGAATCCGCGCGTGGGCGCTGGGGCTTGTCGCGCTCGCGCCGCTGCTTGCGCTCGCGCCACTCCGGGCACACGCGGCCATGCCGCCGGCGGGCACGCCGGTGGACAACACGGCCACCGCGACCGCGCACGTGGTCGCGAACGGCGTGTGGGTGAATCCCGCGAGCAACACCGTGCGCACCGTCGTGCAGGCGCTCGACGCCGTCACGCTGCGGTACGCGCGCTCGCTCCTCGCCTCGCCCGGCGAGACGATCGCCTTCGCGCACGTGCTCGCGCACGCGGGCAACACGAACGCGACCTACACGCTCACGCTCGCGCAGGACGGCGCGGACGGCTTCGACCTGTCGGCACCCGCGCTGCTGCGCGACGTCGACGGCGACGGCGTGCCGAGCGGTCCGGACACGCCGATCGCGAACGGCGCCACGGTCACGCTCGCGAGGGGCGATTCGCTCGCGCTGCTCGTCACCGGCACCGTGCCCGCGAACGCGCCGGCGTTCGCGCACGCGCGCGTCACGCTCGCGGCCGCGACGCCGGGCGGCACGCGCGACGCGGTCACCGACACCGTGCGCACCGGCGCGGCGGGCGCTCCGCCGGCGCTGGCCTTCTGGTCCGCGGGCTTCGGCACGGTCGTGCGCTCGAGCGCGCTCGGCGCGCCGCTCCACGTGCAGGCGGAAGCGGCCGCGTGCAACACGAACCCGGCGCTCCGCGACACGGTGGCGCTCACGCTGAGCAGCCGCCTGACCGGCGACTCGGACGTGTTTCTCGCGATCGAGACGGGACCGAACACCGGCGTGTTCCGCACGCCGCCCACGCCCGTCACGCAGTCCCCGCCCGTGAGCGCCCCGGCGAACGACGGCGTGCTCATGCAGTCCGTGGGCGACGAGGTCGAGGCGCTGCTCACCGGCTGCGGCGGCGCCGAGACGCGCGCGCACGTGTGGATCCAGCCCGGCGGCGTCGTGTTCGACGCACGGTCCGACGCGCCGGTCGCGTTCGCGCGCGTCGCGCTCGTGGACCTGACGGGCGCGGGCAACGGCGGCGCACCCGGCGGCCCGGCGCGCGTGCTCGACTGGGACGGCGTGAGCGCCGCGCCCTCGGAGGTCGTGACCGACGCGAGCGGGCGGTTCGAGTTCCCGTCCGTCGCGGCGAGCACGTACGCCATCCGAGTGACGCCGCCGGCCACGCACACGTTCCCCTCGACCGTGCCGCTCCCGGCGCTGAGCGCGAACCGCACGCTCGACGCGGCCGGCTCGTACGGCGGGGCGTTCGCGATTTCTCGGGACGGTGATCCCGTGCGGCTCGACGTGCCGGTGGACGGTGTCGTCACCTGGGCGCTGTTCGCCGAGAAGACGGCGTCCAAACTCGAAGCCGAGTGGGGCGACCTGCTCGAGTACCGCGTGAACGTCGCGAACCGCTCGGACAGCGCGCTCGCCGCGGTCACGCTGCGCGACCGGCTGCCGCACGGCTTCGCGTACGTGCGCGGCACGGCGCGCGTGAACGGCGCCGCGGCCGAGCCCGCGACGGACACGAACGGCGCGCTCACCTTCGCGCTCGGCGCGATGGCCACGGGCGATCGCACCGAGATCCGCTACGGCGTGCGCGTGGGTGCGGGCGCACCGGAGGGCGACGCGATCAACCGCGCGATCGCCGCCGCCGGCACGCTCGAGTCCAACGAGGCCACGGCGCGCGTGCGCGTGCGCGGCGACGCGTTCGGAGGCGAGGCGCTGCTCACCGGCACGGTGTGGTACGACGCCGACCGCGACGGCGTGCGCGGCCCGGGCGAGGGCGGCCTGCCGGGCGTGCGGCTCTACCTCGACGACGGCTCGTTCGCGGTGACCGACGAGCACGGACGCTGGAGCATGGCCGGTCTTTCGCCGCGCACGCACGCGCTCAAGCTCGACGGCACGACGCTGCCCCCGACGGCGCGCGCGGCCGCGACACACCGCCACGAGCGCGACACGCCCGGCCTGCGCTTCGTCACGCTCACGCGCGGCGAGCTCGCGCGCGCGGACTTCGCGGTGACCGGCGACACGACGGCGTCGCGCCAGGTGCGCGAGCGCCAGCTCGCGTCGGCCACGGCGAACGAGGCCGCGCGCGTGCTCCAGCGCGGGCTCTCCCCGCTCGCGCCGCGCGCTCCGGTGGGCGACACGCGCGCGCTGCCCGCGGCGCGCGTGACGAGCGGCGAGAGCGCCCCGGCGCCCGAGCGCACGGCGTCGGGCGACGTGGCGTCCCCCGCGACGGGCGGTGTGGAAGCGCTTCCCGCGGCCACGTCTCCCGCGCTGGCGCTCGAGCAGCTGCTGCCCGCGCTCGAGCCCGCGCTCGGCTTCGTCGGCATCGGCGCGCACGACACGATCGGCGTGACGCAGCTGTCCGTGGTCGCCAAGGCGCCCTTCGGCTCGCGCGTGGCGCTGCGCGTGAACGGCATGCCGCTGCCCGACTCGCGCGTCGGGCGGCACTTCACCGCGCCGCGCACGGGCGTCGAGGCCTGGGAGTACATCGGCGTCGCGCTGCAGAGCGGCGACAACACGCTCGAACTGTCGGTGCCACGCACGGGCGAGCGCGTGATCGCGCACGTCGTGGCGCCCGGACCGTTCGCGCGCCTCGAACTGCACGCGCCGCGCCGCGCGCACGCGGACGGCCGCGCCGTCGTGCCGGTCGAGGTGCGCGTCACCGACCGCGACGGCGTGCCGATCGCGGCGCGCACGATCGTCACGCTCGAAGCGGGCGCCGCGCGCTTCGCCGCGCCCGACCTCGACCCGGTCACGCCCGGCTGGCAGACCGCGATCGAGGGCGGGCGCGCGCGGGTCGCGCTGCTCGCGCCGGCCTCGCCCGGCGAGTCGCGCGTCGTGGCGACGAGCGGCGACGTGCGCGCCGCGGCGACGATCGCGTTCGTCCCCGAACTGCGGCCGATGCTCGCCGTGGGCGCACTCGAAGGGGTGCTGCGGCTGCGCCGCTACGAAGGCGCAGCCGGCGCAGCCGGCGCCTCCGGCGCCCGCGTCGCGGGGGGCGCCGCGCGGCTCGCGTCGTTCGAAGCGCCCGTCACGCAGTTCACGACCGAGAGCCGCGACGGCCGCACGGCCGCCGACGCACACGGCGCGCTCTTCATGAAGGGCCGCGTGCAGGGCGACCTGCTGCTCACGCTCGGCTGGGACTCCGACCGCGAGCGCGAGCAGCGCCAGTTCCGCGACCTCACGCCCGACCGCGGCTTCCCGGTCGCGGGCGACGCGGCCACGCGCGGCTACGAAGCGCAGTCCACCGGCCAGCTGTACGCGAAGCTCGAACGGCGCGACGCCTCGCTGCTCTACGGCGACTATGTGACGGGTTCCGGCGGCGGCGGACCCGCCTCGTCGTTCCGCTCGCTCGGGCGCTACGGCCGCTCGCTCACCGGCGCGCTCGCATCGTGGGAACGCGGCGCGCTCGCGGTGCACACGTTCACGAGCCGCGACCGCGCTCACCGCGCCGTGGAGGAACTCCGCGGCATGGGCACGAGCGGGCCTTACGTGCTCGCGCACGCACCGCTGGTCGAGAACTCCGAGCGCGTCGAGCTCATCGTGCGCGACCGCGCGCAGCCCTCGATCGTGCGGAGCAGCACGTCGCTGCAGCGCTTCACCGACTACACGCTGGAGCCGCTCACCGGGCGGCTGCTGCTGCGTGCCCCCGCGCCGAGCCTGGACGCGGACCTGAACACGGTGTGGCTGCGCGTGAGCTACGAGCGCGACGGCGACGGTGCGCCCGCGTGGGTGCACGGCGCCGACGCCCGCGTGCGCGTGCATCCGCGGCTCGAACTGGGCGGCGTGGCGGTCGACGACCACGACCCCGCGGCGCCGTACGAGCTGCGCAGCGCGTCCGCCGAATGGCGCGCCGGCGCGCACACCGCCCTCGCCGCGGAGTGGGCCGCGACGCGTCACGTGGGCGAGGCAGCGGCCGACGCCGGCCGCGTCGAACTCACGCACGAGTCCCCGCGCGGCACCGCGCGCGCCTGGGGTGTCTCGACCGCGCCGCGCTTCGACAACCCGTCGGCCGGCGCCGGCGCGGGCCGCAACGAAGCGGGCGCCACGCTCGCGCTGCGCCTGCCCGACCGCTCGCGGCTCGCGATGGAAGCGCTCTTCAGCGGCGACGCGGAAGGCCGCGAACGCCGCGCGGGCGGGCTGCTGTCGCTCGACCGCGCCCTGAGCACGGCGGTGCGTGGCGAGTTCGGCGTGCGCGTCGCGGGCGTCACGCGCCGCGACGCCGCATCGGATCCCACGACGGCCTCGGTGCGTGCGCGGCTGTCCGCGCAGTGGCCGAAGCACCCGGAATGGAGCGGCTACTCTGAGCTCGAACAGGACACGCGCGCGTGGGAGCGCCGCATGGCCGCGGTGGGCGGCGAATACCGCTTCACCGCACGCGGCCGGCTCTACGCGCGGCACGAGCTGCTCTCGAGCCTCTCGAGCGCGTGGGCGATGTCGAACACGCAGAGCCGGGCGGCGACCGTGGTCGGCGTGGACGCCGACGTCGCGCACGACGCCCACGTCTTCAGCGAGTACCGCATGAGCGACGTGATCGCGGGGCGCGAAGGCCAGGCCGCGGTGGGTTTGCGCAACGGCTGGAAGATCGCCGACGGCATGCGGCTCTCGACCACGTTCGAGCGCGTCACCCCGCTCGCGGGCAGCGACGCCGGCCCGACGACCGCGCTCACGGGCGCGGTGGACTTCACGGGCGACGACGTGTGGAAGGGCTCGTCGCGCTTCGAGGTGCGCACGAGCCGCGCGAGCGACCAGTTCCTGCAGGGCATGGCGGCCGCCGTGCGGCTCGATTCGGCGTGGACCGCGCTCGGCCGCCAGCTGCTCACGCTCACGCGCACGCACGGCGCGGGCGCCGAAGCGCGCGAGCGGCTGCAGCTCGGCTTCGCCTGGCGCCCGAACGGCCCGTACGAGGCGCTCGGCCGCTGGGAGTTCCGCTACGACCGCGAAGCCCCGAACGCCGCGGCGGGCATCGGCCGTGTGCGCCACGTCGCGAACATCGCGGCGCTCTCGGGCTCCGCGACGAAGCGCGCCTGGGAAGGCACGCTCGGCTGGGCGGGCAAGCTCACGCGCGAGCAGGAAAGCGCGCGCGTCACCGCGGGTGGCGCGCAGTGGGTGCACGGACGGATCGCGCGCGCACTCGGCGCGCACTGGGACGCGGGCGTCACCGGGAGCGTGCGCGCCGGCCGCACGCTCGCCGAGCGCGAGTACGGGCTCGGCGCCGAGGTCGGCCGCGAGCTCGCGCGCGGCGCGTGGCTTTCGCTCGGCTTCAACCGCTTCGGCTTCGACGACGACGAACTCGCGGGCGAGTCGTGGACGCGCGCGGGCGCGTACCTGCGCGTGCGCATGCGCTTCGACGAACGCACGTTCGCGAACGAACCGGAGGTGCGCCCGTGAGCGGGACGTTCCGCCGCGCCCGGCACGCGATCGCCGCGGCGCTCGCGTGCGCCGCACTCTTCGCCGCGCCCGCGGCCGCGCAGGTCGTGCGCGCGTTCACGCCGCGCTTCAGCGTGAACCAGCCCGGCGACATCACGCTCATCGGCAACACGGTCATGTCGTGCAACGGCGGCGGCAACTGCAACAACTCGCGCGCCGGAACGGGCAACGCGATCAACAACAACGACAACACCATGGCCTACGTGGACATCGACGGCGTCTCGACCACGGTCAGCTCGAGCACCGCCACGCTCACGCTGCCCACGGGCGCGACCGTGACCTGGGCCGGGCTCTACTGGGGCGGCTACACCACGAACGCGCTGCGCAACACGGTGAAGATCGCGACCCCGGCCTCGAGCGCGTACTCGACGTACACCGCCACGCGCCTCGACGCGAGCGGCAGCGCCTACCAGGGATTCGCCGAGGTCACCTCGCTCGTGCGCGCCGCGGGCGCGGGCGTGTACCGCGTGGCCGACGTGCGCTCGACCCCCGGCACGACGAACGTGCACGGCGGCTGGTCGCTCGTGGTCGTGGACTCGGACGCCACCCAGCCGGCGCGCAACCTCGTCGTGTTCGACGGCTTCGCGCTCGTCTCGGGCACGACCACCGTGAACATGACCGTGAGCGGCTTCGTCACGCCGCCCGCCGGCACGGTCAACTCGAAGCTCGGCGTGGTCGCGTTCGAAGGCGACCTCGGGTTCACCGGCGACAGCTTCCGGCTCAACGGCACCGCGCTCACCGACGGCGCCAATCCCGCGGACAACTTCTTCAACAGCTCGATCAGCCAGCTCGGCGCGCCGTTCACCGCGAAGAACCCGAACTACCTGAACCAGCTCGGCTTCGACTGCGACCTCGTGCAGGCGAACGGCCTGCTCGCCAACGGCGCCACGAGCGCGAACGTCTCGCTGACGACGAACGGCGACACGTACTACCCCGGCGCGGTGACTTTCGCGACCGACCTGTACGCGCCGGTGTTCGACGCCGCCAACTTCTCGAAGAGCGTGGCCGACCTGAACGGCGGGCTCGTGCGCCCCGGCGACGTGCTCGAATACACGGTCACGATGCGCAACAACGGTCTCGACCACGCGATCGACTGCGCGATGGCGGACACGCTGCCCTCCAACGTCACGTACGTCGCGGGCTCGCTGCGCGTGAGCGCGGGACCGAACGCGGGCGCGAAGACCGACGCTGCGGGCGACGACGCGGCGGAGTACGTGGGGGCCTCGCGCAGCGTGGTCGCGCGTCTCGGCACGGGCGCGACCGCGGCCGCCGGCGGCCGGATCGACGTCGCGACGACCACGAGCGTCGTGTTCCGGGTGACCGTGAACGCGCCCCAGCCCACGGGGACCGCGGTGAGCAACCAGGCGGCGCTCGCCTTCACCGGCCAGCAGTCGGGCGTGGACTTCGCCGCCCGCTCCGACGGCGACCCCGCCACCGGCGGCACGCAGTCCACGATCGTCACGGTGACCGCGGCACGCATCGCGGGCACGGTGTTCGAGGACGCGAACTACGGCGGCGGCGCGGGCCGCTCGCTCGCCGCGTCGTCCGGCGCGCCGCGCCCCGGCGCGCGCGTCGAGCTGTACGACGGCACGAGCGGCGCGTTCCTGCAGCTCGCGCGCACGGACGGCTCCGGCGCGTACGTGTTCGACGGCTGGCCGGCGGGCGCGTACACCGTGCGCGTCGCGAACGCGAGCGTGCGCTCGTCGCGGCCCGGCGCGATCGCCGGACTGCTGCCGGTGCAGACGTGGCGCACGGACGCCTCGAGCGGCGCGCCCGTCGCGGTCACCGACCGCGTGGGCGGCGAGAACCCCGCGATCGCCGACGCCGACTCGAACACGACCGCCGCCGCACTCGCGAGCCTGGCCGCGCCCGCGGCGACACCGCAGTCGGTGACGAACGTGACGCTCGGCGCGGCCGACGTGACCGGCGTGGATTTCGGCTTCAACTTCGACACGATCGTGAGCACGCGCGACGCCGGCGCGGGCACGCTGCGGCAGTTCCTGCTCAACGCCAACGCCCTCGCGAACACCGGCCTCGCGCAGGCGGGGCTCCCCGCGGGCGGCGAGACGAGCGTGTTCATGATTCCCGACGGCCTCGCCCATCCGGGCCTGCGCGCGGGGCTCGCGAACGCGCTCGTGAACGGCGTCGCGCGCATCGTGCCGCTCACGCCGCTGCCCGCGATCACCGACGCGGCGACGCGCGTGGACGGCGGCACGCAGACCGCGAACGTCGGCAACACGAACGGCGGCGTCCTCGGCGCCGCGCCCACGGTGGGCACCGACGAGATCGCGCTCGCCGCGGTGTCCGCGCCCGAGGTCGAACTGCGCGACGCGAACGGCCTCGCGCTCGGGCTCGACGTGCAGGGCGCGAGCGTCACGGTGCGCGCGCTCGCGGTGCTCGGCTTCGGCAACGCCACGGGGAGCAACAACGACGCGTGCGTGCGCGTGGGTGCGGCCGCGAACGCGTTCACGCTCGAGGACGCGGTGCTCGGCGCCACGGCGCGCGCGTTCGCGGACTCGGGCGCCGCGCTGCGCGCGAGCGGCGACCTGCTGCGCGCCGTGGGCGGCGACGCCGGCCTCGTGCAGCGCTCGCTGCTCGGCTTCGCCGCAGGCAGCGCCGTGACGCTTTCGGGCGCGAGCAACGGCTGGACGATCCAGACGAGCGAGATCCGCGGCGTCGCGATCGGCAACGGCGCGCGCGGCGCGGTGTCGCTCGAGGCGAGCGGCACGCTCGCGATCACGTCGTGCTGGATCGGCGAGTCCGAAGGCAACGGCGTGGACGCGCGCACGAGCACGGGCGGCGTCACGCTCACGAACCTCACCGTGCGCCGCAACGGCCTCGGCACGGCCGCGGCGACCGCGACCGCCGGCGTGCGCTTGGGCGGCGCGGGCGGCACGGTGCAGCGCTGCGAGATCGCGCTCAACGTGGGCGCGGGCGTGCAGGTCACGAGCGGCGCGAGCAACCACGTGCTGTCGCGGAACTCGATCTGGGGCAACGGCACGGTGGCCGGCAACGGCGGCGGCACGGCGAGCGGACAGATCGGCATCGACCTGCAGGCGGCGGCCGACGACGCGGCGCGCGGCACGGCGCCCTACGTGACGCGCAACGACAACGGCGACGGCGACGCGGGCGGCAACGCGCTGCTCAACCATCCCGTGATGGACTACGCCGTGCTCTCGAACGGCAGCTTCACCGTGAGCGGCTGGGCGCGACCGGGCAGCGTCATCGAACTCTTCGTCGCCGACGGCGACCCGAGCGGCTTCGGCGAGGGACGCACGTACGTGACGACCGTGACCGAAGGCTCGGCCGCCGACCTCGACGGCACGTCGAGCACGTACTCCGGGCTCTACAACGGCGTGAACCAGGGCACGGACAACACGCGGCGCTTCCGCTTCACGATGCCCGCGCCGCCCAACGTGAGCGCGTCGGTCGTGCTGACTGCAACCGCGACCGTGACCGGCACCGGCACGTCCGAGTTCTCGGGCGGCGTGCCCGTGACGACGGGCGTGAGCGTGAGCGGCTGGGCGTACTCCGACGCCGACCACGACGCGCAGCGCGACGCGGGCGAAGCGGGCACGGGCGTGGCGCTGTGGGCGAAGCTGTTCGCCGCCGGTTCGCCGTCGGCGTCGCAGGTCGCGGCGGTGGACGGCGCGAGCGGCGCGTTCGCGTTCACGTTCGTCGCCTCGGGCTCGTACGTGGTGAAGCTCGACACGTCGGCCGACGGCGCGGACTCGACCGCCGACGTGCCCGCGGGCTGGGTGCGGACCGAAGCGCCCACCGGCGAGCGCGGCCCGCTCGACGTGGCCGCGACCGACGTGAGCGGCGCGACGTGCGGGCTGTGGCACGGCAGCGTCGTGCGAGGCGTGCGCTTCCGCGACGACGGCGCGGGAGGCGGTGTCGCGAACGACGGCGCGCGCTCGGGCGCCGAGGGCGCGATCGCCGGTGCACGCGTGCGGCTGACGAGCGCCGCCTGCGGCGCGGCGCCGTGCGACAGCGCGCTCACCGACGGCGCGGGCGCGTTCGCGCTGTGGCTGCCGCACACGCTCGCCGGCGCGAACGTGAGCGTCGTCGCGCCAGTCGGCGTGGGCGCGATCGCGACGGGCGGGCGCGTGGGCGACAGTTTTGGCACCTACGATCGCGCGGCGCCGGCCGTGACGTTCACCGCGGCCAGCGGCCGCGAATATCGCAACCTCGCCTTCGGCGAAGTGCCGCGCAACGCCTGGATCGCGAATGGCGCGCGCACCGTGTCGAGCGGCGCGGCCACGAGCTACGCGCACACGTTCACCGCGGCGAGCGGCGGTTCGGTGAGCTTCTCGTCGGCGGGCGTCGCGACGCCCGCGCTCGCGGGCTGGAGCATGACGCTGTATCGCGACCTCGACTGCGACGGCGTGCTCGACGCCGGCGAGAGCGCGATCGCGCCCGCGAGCGCCATCGCGCTGGCCGCGGGCCAGAGCGTGTGCGTGATCGCGACGCACGCGACGCCCGCCGGCGCGCCCACGGGCGCGCGCGAGCAGGCGACGCTCACCGCGAGCTTCACCTACGCGAACGCCGCACCCGCGCTCGCGTCGAGCGAGCAGCTGCAGGACGTCACCACCGTGACGCTGGCGAGCGGGCTCGTGCTCACGAAGACCGTGGACGTGGCGAGCGCCCGTCCCGGCGACTACCTCGTGTACACGATTTCCTACGAGAACCCGGGCACGGGCGCGCTCTCGAACCTCGTGATCCGCGACGCGACGCCCGCGTGGACGGTGTTCGACTCCGCGACGTGCGCCGCTGCCGCCGACGGCATCACCGGCTGCGCGCTCACGCAACCCGCGCCCGGCGCGAATGGCACCGTGACCTGGACGCTCGCCGGCGCACTCGCGCCCGGCGGCCGCGGCAGCGTGAGCTATCGCGTGCGGGTGCAGTGATCCCCGCCTGAGGCGTCCAAGGCGCGAGGCCAATCCTTACATCGCGACAACACTTCCGACGCGACGCTCTGCTACCACTCGGCTCTCACTCGCCCCCGCAGCGAGCCGTGACATGCGAGCCACGCGCATCTGGTCGTTGAAGTCGTTGTCGGACGAACTCCTCGATCGCGAATACGCCGTGAGAGTGCGGAGCGATCGAGCTTCCACCGCCGAGCTCCTGCTCTACCTGGGCGAGATGGAAGCGCGGAAGCGATACGTACCCGCAGGCTACTCTTCCATGTTCCGCTTCTGCGTCGAGTGCGGGCGCATGTCCGAAGATGTCGCCTACAAGCGCATTCGCTCCGCACGCCTCGCCCGCCGATTCCCCGCGATCTACGACCGGATCGCCGACGGTCGCATCACGCTCTCCGCGCTCGTGCTCCTCGCTCCGCAACTCACCGCGCACACGGTCGAGCACCTGCTCGCCGGCGCCGAGCACAAGACGAACGAACAGGTGAAGCTCCTGCTCGCCGAAATCGCTCCTCGCCCCGACGTTCCGACGACGGAACGACCGAACGCACCGGCCTCGTCGAGCGCGAGCACCAACGTCAGCACTTCGTCAGCAGAACTGGCCGTACGGCCAGTTGCCCCATCGGAATGCACCACACCCACGGAGTCGAAGGTGCCACTTGCCGAGGAGCGAGATCGCGCGAGCGCTACGCAGCAAGCCGAACCAGACGCCGCAGGGCCCGCAGGGCCCGCGGCGGCCGCGGAGCGCCGCATCGCTCCGCGCAGCCATCAGACACCGCTGTCCCCAACGAGCATGTACATCGGCACGACGCTGCCCATGGTGGTCTACGAGCAGCTCCAGGAGGCGCGCGAACTCCTGAGCCATCGGCTCGAGTCGCGCGAGCTGTCCGAAGTCCTCGAAGCCATGCTCGCGATCACGCTGCCCGTCCTTCGAAAGCAGAAGTTCGCGGAAAGCGCCAGCCCGCGATCGACGCGAGACCTTCGCCACGGCTCACGGAATGCCCGCCAGATACCCGCTCATGTGAAGCGAGCGGTCTGGGAGCGCGACGGCGGACGCTGCACCTTCGTCGGGACCGGCGGCCATCGATGCACTTCGCGAGAGCGGATCGAGTTCGATCACCGGGTGCCCGTCACGAAGAGCGGCGAGGCCACGGTCGAGAACGTCCGGCTCCTCTGCCATGCGCACAATCAGTTCGAGGCGGATCGCGTACTCGGCGAGGGCTTCATGAAGGCGAAGCGCGCCTGGTCGGCCGCGGCGCAACGAAGCCGGGCCGCGATCGGCACGGGAAACGCGATACCGGAAGATCCCGCGAGCGAGAACGCGGGACGGACGTCGCCGCTCGAACTCGAGACCTGACTTCCGGCCTCAGCGCATCAGGGCGCCACGCACTCCGCGGCGACCGAGTGCGACAGTTCGCGCTCGCCGATGCGGGCGGTGACCTGCCAGAGCACCTTCGAGCCGCTCGTCACTCCGGCGGGCAGCGCGTCGCGACGCAGCTCGAGCCGCGGCTCGGTCACGTGCACGGGGGCGCCCAGTTCGGACAGGTCGGTCGCGAGCAGCACCACGTCGTAGCCGTCCGCGCCCGCGACGGGCTCCCACGCGAGCGTCACCACGCCGTCGCCGGCGACCGGGACGAGCGTGGTCACGGCCGCGGCCTGCGGCGAATCGCCGCGCACCTCGGCGCGCTCCACGCCGGGACGCACGCCCAGGTAGACCCCTCCCGCGACGATCAGCACGGCGGCGAAGCCCCACGTGGGACGCAGCGCGGGCGCGAACAGCGCCTGCCACCACGACGCGCGCGGCTCGGCGGCGGCCACGCGCGGTGCGGAACCCGGCGCCGCCTGCGGCGCGCGGCCGCCCGACATCTCGCGCTCCAGCGCCGCGGCGAGCGTGGCGTCGGCCTCGGCCAGCTGCGACGCCGTCGGCGCCGCGGCCGGCGCCACGCCGGCCTCGCCCTCGAGAAACGCCCGGTGCTGCGCGAGCAGCGCGCGGCAGCGCGGACAGTCCTGCACGTGCGCGAGCACCTCCGGCTCGCCCGCCTCGTGGCGCGCGGGCAGGACGGTTTCGGCGGGACATTTCTGGGATCTGGTCACATGCCCTCCATGCGCGACCCGAATCGCGCCTTCAGCTTGCGTCGCGCGCTCTGCAGCACTCCCCGCGCTCCCGAAGCCGAACGTATGCGCAGCACCCGCGTGATCTCGTCGACCGGCATGCGCTCCACGGCGCGCAGCCACAACGCTTCCTGCTCGATCGGCTCGAGGTCGTCGCGGATGGCCTCCAGCACCGCGCCTTCCTCCTGCCGGTCGGCGAGCACGTCGAGCGGGTCGCGCCCGTCGGCGAGCAGGTCGTCCGGTTCCACCGACTCGTCGCGGACGTTCACGCGCTTGCGCACCGCCGTCAGGCAGCGGTTGCGCACGATCGCGAACAGCCACGACGAGAACTGCGAGCGCTCGTCGAATCCGGCGAGTCCCCGCCACGCCGACAGCAGCGCGTCCTGAGCCAGGTCGAGCGCGGTGTCGTGGTCGCGCACCACCCGGAAGCACCACTGATAGGTCTTGAGCCGGTACCGTCCGAACAGCTCGCTCCCCGCGGCGAGGGCTCCGGGGGTACCGGGCTCACGGCGGATTTCGCGCAGCAGTTCGGTGTCGGTGCGGCTGTCGGAACCAGTGCTCATGAGATGGGACGCGGGATCTCGCGGGTCGTCACAGGAGCCGGGAGCAATCCCGGCGGGTCGGGTGTAGAAGCGGAAAGTACTTTCCGGGGAACGAGGGTGCCAATGCACGCCCCGGGGCCGTCGCGTGCCCTGCAGCCAGCCGCGCGCCGGTCCCACGCTGGCCCTCGCCGGGCGGGCCCGGCTAGACTCCGCCCGCGCCGCAGCGCTTCGAAGCCCCCTCGCTTCCCGGAACATCAGGAGACGCAACCCGTGCCACTGCCCATCGTGGAGTATCTCCACGTGCTGTTCGGATTCACCTACGTCGCCGCACTCATGGCCGCACACTGGAACGCCCTCGCCGCGCGCCGCACCACGAACTGGAACGAACGCGCCGCGCTCTTCGAGCTGAACCGCCGCCTCGGGATCACGTTCGCGCTGGGCGCGCTGATCGGCGCCGGGGTGCTCGGGCAGATGCTCGGCATGTCGCTGGGCTACAAGATGGCGGACACGCGCTCGTTCCAGATCGCGAACGCGCTGTGGCTCGTGAACCTGCTCGCGCTGCTCGCGGTGGACCTGCCGCAGGGCTCCCGGCTCGCCGCGCAGGCGCGTGCGGCCGCGAACAGCGGCGCCACGAACGAGCCCGTCGGCTACACCGGGGCGCTCGACCGCTGGCGCATCGGCAACGCCGTCCAGCTGCTCGTGTTCCTCGTGCTGCTCTGGTTCATGGTCGCGCCGTGGCATAAGTAGGGCCCCGGCGTGCCAGCGCCGGAAGGCAGTGCTTACCGAAAGGACTCCCATGCCGGGCATCCGGAAAGCCTCACGCGTCGCGCTCGCCGCGGCACTCGCGTTCACGCTCGGCTCGGGGGCCTTCGCATCCCCGGCCGGGGCCGCGCCCGGCCGAACGTTCGAGCACCTCGCGCCGATCAAGCGCCTGCAGGCGCTGCAGCTCTCGCGCGAACCGATGGAGCGGCGGCAGGAGCGCAGGGAGTTCGCCGAGCGCCAGCGCGAACTGCGCCGTCTCGCGCGCGAGATGAGGCGCACGGGCAGGACGAGCGTGCGCGCGGGCGGCCAGAAGTCGCGGCCGGAGGTGCGCGCCGAAGCGTTCCCGGCCGCGCCGCGACCGGGCGCGTTCGGCGACGCCGGCCCCGACGCGGCGCTCGCGGTCGCGCCCACGAACGTGCGCTGCAACAACCCCGCCGGCGACACGGCCGGCGACGGCCAGTGCGAGACGTCCATCGTCGCCTGGAACCAGTACCTGGTCGCGGCGTGGAACGACGGCAAGGGATTCCACGACGGCTCGAACCAGTACCAGGGCTACGCCACCTCGACCGACGGCGGGCAGACGTGGACCGACCGCGGCACGTTCCCGATTCCCACGGGATCGCCCAACTGGTCGTGGACGAGCGACCCCGTGCTCGCGGTGAACCCGCGCACGGGCGCATTCTACTTCTCGGCGCTGATCGATCCCGACGGCCCGTCGGGCAGCACGAACGGCATCGGCGTGGTGAAGGGCCGCTTCACGGGCTCGAACATCGTCTGGCAGGCGCCCTCGCTCGTGCGCAGCGTGAACTACTCCACCGAGTTCCTCGACAAGCAGTGGCTCGCCGTGGACCCGGGGACCGGGCGCGTCTACCTCAGCTACACGCGCTTCGTCTCGAACGTGAGCGAAATCAACTTCCAGGCGGCCGACAGCGCGCTCGCCTCGTGGAGCACCCCGGTGCTCGTGTCAGTGAACTCGAACAACATCGCGCTCGACGAGCGCGGTCTCGTGCAGGGCTCGCGCCCGGTCGTCGGTTCGGACGGCACGGTCTACGTGATGTACTACAAGATCGGGCTCGTGGACGTGGACTCCTACCGGCTCGCCAAGTCGACGAACCTCGGCGCCTCGTTCGCGGCGCCCACGACGATCGTCACGTTCTATCCCAACTTCGCCACGGGCGGCCCCGGCTTCAACCGTGCGATGGGCATCCAGTTCGCCTCGATCGCGCCCGACCACAGCGGTGGCGCGCACGACGGCCGGCTGCACCTGACGTGGGCCGAGAGCCTGAACTGGTTCGACGACCTCACGGGCATCGGGCTCTCGGGCAACCGCAGCGAGGTCGAGCCCAACGGCGCCCCCGCGGGCGCGAACACGTTCGTCAGCGGCCAGACGCTGCGCGGCGATCTCGCCACGAGCGGCGTCGAGGAGGACTGGTACAAGGTCGCGATGAACGCGGGCGAGTCGATCGTGTTCATGGCGGACTCGATCGCGCCGGGCATGCAGTTCTCGATGCGCGTGTTCGGCCCCGACGGCTCGTCGCGCCTCACGTACGCGCTCGCCTCGGCCACCGACATCACGTCGGGCTTCGGGCCCGCGTATCCGTTCACCGCGCCCAACGCCGGCACGTACTACTTCCGCGTCTTCCCGGCTTCGGGCTTCGGCGGCTATCGCATCCGCACCGGCCCCGCGACTCGCACGATCGAACGCGGCCGCGACCAGCGCGACGTGTTCTCGACCTGGTCGGACGACAAGGGCGCCTCCTGGAGCGCTCCGGTGCGCGTGAGCGACAGTCCGAGCGGTTACGACGACTGGCTCCCGGAGATCGCCGTGAGCCCCGACGGCCACGTGTTCGCGCAGTGGTTCGACTACCGAAACGCCGCGAGCAGCACCGGCGGCGCGGTCTCGCACACGTACTTCACCGGTTCGGCCGACGGCGGCGCCACCTGGCAGGCGGCTTCCGCGCTGTCGAGCGCGCAGACCGCGTGGACGATCGTGAACACGAACATCCAGCCCAACCAGGGGGACTACAACGCCCTGTTCGCGTGGGACCGCGGCCTCGCCGGCTGCTGGGCCGACGGCCGCGACGGAGACCCGAACACCTACATGGCGTTCGTCGCCGCGGCGCTGCGCGCCGACGTCACCACGGCGCTCGCGACCTCGGACAGCACGGTGCTCGTCAACTGGCAGCTCACTCCGTCCACCTCGGTGACGCCCACGGTCTACCGGCGCAACCTGCCGGGGGGCGCGTGGAGCGCCCGCGAGACCCTGCCGCCGGCCGCCGGGGCGGCGAGCTTCACGGACACCTCGGTCGTCACGGGCGCGACCTACGAGTACCGCCTCGGCGTGGTCGTGGACGGCGAAGAGCGTTTCTACGGAAGGGCTTCCGTCGCCATGCCGGCCGGGCCGGCGCCCCTGTCGCTCGCCATCACCGGGGTGTTCCCGAACCCGGTGGACCGCTCCGCCGCGGCACCGGTGCGAGTGGCCTATCGCCTTCGGGGCACGGACCGTGCGAGAATTGAGCTTCTGGATATCACGGGGCGGCTCGTCCGCACCTATGAACTGGGCACGCCCGGGTCGGGCGCCCACGAGTTCGTTCTCCCCGCCGGGGGCGGCATTCGTCCCGGTGTCTACCTGCTGCGTCTGGTCCAGGGTTCCGACGAAACGTCCCGGAGGATCAGCATCCTGAGGTGATCGCATGAAGTCGCGCCGGTTGCTCGTCTCGCTCCCGCTCCTCGCTCTCGCCCTCTCGAGCCTCACCGCCGCGGCACATGCGGCCTCGCCGTTCGTCCGCGCCGCGAGCCCCGTCCGGACCGTGGACGCGGCGCTCGCGACGGGCCTCGTGCCCCAGCGCGAGACGGTCGCGTACCTGGGCGTGGACGAAGCCGCGCTCGCCGAGTTCCGCTCCGGCGACGGCGGCACGCTCGAGCTGCCCGCGCCCGACGGCTCGACGCTCTCGCTCGAGCTCGCGCGCGTGGACGTGCTCGCGCCTGGCGCCACGATCACGTTCACCGACGACGCGGGATCGCACGCGTACACGCCCGACGTGGTGTGCTTCCGCGGCACGATCGCGGGCGAGAGCGGCAGCTGGGCGGCGCTCACGCTGACCGCCGACGGCGCGCTCGGAGTGATCGAAACGCACGGCGAGCAGCTGCAGCTCGCACCGGTCGCGGCGTCGATCGCCGGGGGACGGGCGCTGCACGCGCTGTCGCCGGCCACGAACCTCGCGTCCGCGGCCAGCACGTTCACCTGCGGCGTGAACGAGAGCACCGAGGCCGAGCTCGACCCGGCCGGGCCGCAGCCGCGCCTGCCGCGCGCGGCGACGCCGAACGGCGTGCAGATCGACGCCCCGCGCAAGGTCTTCGCCATCGCGGTGGACTGCGACTACGAGTTGTACACGACGTTCTCGTCGAATCTCGCCAACGCGACGGCCTACGTCGTGTCGCTCATGAACGTGGTGTCGCTCATCTACGAGCGCGACCTCGAAGCGACGCTCAACGTGTCGTACCTGAACTTCTGGTCCACGGTCTCGGATCCGTACACCCAGTCCACGACCGGCACGCAGCTGCCAGAGTTCCGCAACTGGTGGAACTCGAACCGCAGCTTCGTGCCGCGCTCGCTCGCGACGCTGCTCTCGGCGCGTCCGCTCGGCGGCGGCATCGCCTACATCAACCAGCTCTGCAGCGGCTCGCTCGGCTACAGCGTCAGCGCGATCGACGCGGCCTACAGCTATCCGACCAACACGAGCACGTGGGACGCGACGGTCGTCGCGCACGAACTCGGACACAACTTCGGTTCGTACCACACGCACAGCTGCAACTGGCAGTCGCTCGGCTACCTGCCCACGAACGCGCTGATCGACTCCTGCCAGGCGGGCGAAGAAGGCTGCATCGCGCCGACGCTGCACGTGCCGCCGGACAAGGGCACGATCATGAGCTACTGCCACCTCCTCGCGGGCGGGCAGACGAACATCCGGCTCGACTTCCACCCCATCTGCATCGACTACATGCGCGCCCGCATCAACGCCGCCGGGTGCGCGACGACTCCGGCGCCGCTGCCGCCGCGGACGCCCTCCATCGCCGCGATCGCCACGGGCGCGCGCGTGTCGTGGGTGGCCGGCGGCTCGACCGGCGTGACGGGCTACTCGGTCTGGCGCAGCCGCACGATGCTCGACGCCGCGCCGCAGTACCGCGGCTTCACGACCGGGCTGACGTTCGACGACACCGAGATGGGCACCTTCTACTACAAGGTGCGCACGGTGCGCGCCGCGGACTCCTCGAGCTTCTCGGCCGAAGTGAAGCTCAACCTGTGCCCGCTCGCCTCGTCGCCCAACGTGAGCACGGGCTCGGCGCCGATCGCGACCGCGACGGCGGATCTCGATCACGACGGCGACGCCGACCTCGTGGTCGCGAACAGCGGCTCGACCACGGTGAGCGTGCTGCGCGGCAACGGCAACGGCACGTTCGCGGCGGGCGTCGCGTACGCCGCGGCGGGCACGCCCGCGTGCGTCGCGATCTCCGACGTGGACCTCGACGGCGATCCCGACCTGCTCGTCGGCACGCAGGCGGACAGCGCGCTGTGGGTGCTGCGTGGCAACGGCGACGGCACGTTCGCCGCGGGCGTGCGCACTCCGCTGAACGCGCAGCCGAGCGGCATCGCGATCGCCGACTTCGACGAAGACGGCGCCGACGACCTCGCGATCGCGGGCTCCCTCGGAGGGCTGCTCACGCTGCGCGGGCACACGACCGCCGGCGTGCCCGACGGCACGTTCGAAGCTCCCGTCGTCGTGCCCGTCTCCGCGCAGACACGCCAGGTGATCGTGGGCGACTTCAACGAGGACGGCATCTGGGACCTCGCCACCACGGCGAGCGGTCTCAAGGTGCTGCTCGGCCAGGGCTCGGGTGGCGTCGGCGACGGCACGTTCGGCGCCGCGGCGAGCTACAACGCCGGCGGCACGCCGTGGGATCTCGCGAGCGCCGACTTCAACCTCGACGGCATCGCGGACCTCGCGGTCGCGAACTCGGGCGCGAGCAGCGTGAGCATGTTCCTCGGCGCGGGCTCGGGCGGCGTCGGCAACGGCACGTTCCCGGTGAGCGGCACGTCGGTGAGCGTGAACTCGAACCCGCGCGGCCTCGTGGTCACCGACTGGAACGGCGACGGCGTGCCCGACCTCGCGGTCGCGAACAGCTCGACCACCGCGAAGACCATGAGCATGCTCACGGGCAAGGGCGACGGCACGTTCAACGCCGCCGTCACGTCCGCGGCGAACACGAAGGCGTGGGCGATCGCGCTCGGCGACTTCAATGGCGACGGCGGCGCCGACCTCGCCGTGGTCAACAACGGCACGAACACGGCGACGATCTGGCGCGCGGGCTGCGGCTCGGCCGCGGCGCTCGGTGTGACCACGCCGGCCGGCGGCGACACGTGGATCGCGACGCAGCAGCGCACCATCGTGTGGACGCGCACGGCGAACGTGACGCACGCGCACGTCGAGCTCTCGCGCGACGGCGGCACGACGTGGCAGCGCCTCGCCTCGCACGTGCCGGGCACGGCGTGGACGTGGACGGTGACCGGCGCGGGCACGAGCACCGCGCGCGTGCGCGTGATCGACGCGGCGCGCCAGCAGGTGATCGCGCAGAGCGCGGCCGACTTCACGATCGTGCCGGCCTCCGCGCTCGCGGTGGAGGACGACGCGGCGGCGCGCTTCGGCGTGCGCGGCGTGTGGCCGAACCCCGCGCGCGGCGCGATCTCGGTGACCTTCGCGCTGCCGCAGGGCGGCGCGCACGCGACGCTCGAACTGATCGATCTCGCCGGGCGGCGCGTGGTCTCGCGCGACCTCTCGGCGCTCGGCGCGGGCGTGCACACGCTGCCGCTCGCCGGGCCCGGCGCCGCGAGCGGGGCGTTGCGTCCCGGCATGTACGTCGTGCGTCTTGCACGGCCGGGGCAGGTGAGTTCGGCCAAGGTCGCAGTGCTGCGCTAGGCAAATGGTTGTCACGAGGCGGCGCCGGGACCCGCCCTCCCGGCGCCGCTTCTGGCTCCGGCCTTGCAGTCGCGAGAAGGCATGAACTCTCGCCCGATCGCCACGAGCCTCCGGCTCGTGTTCGCGGCGCTGCTCTGCGCGGCGCTCCCGCTCGCCCCGGCCCGTGCCGGCACGTCCCCCGATCCCGAATCCCAGGCCCGCCGCGCCGAGTACCGCCGCATGCAGGTCGAGATGCTGCGGCTGGGGCCGCTGCACAAGCTGCGCGCCGCGCAGGAACGCGAGCGCGCGAGCGCGCGCCGTCACGGCAAGCCGCTGCCGGCCGCGAAGCCCTCGCGCGGCGCGCGCTCCGTGCCCGTGAACCCGGACGACCTGCCGGTCGCGACCGCGCCCGGTCCGTTCGGCCTCGCGAATCCGCCGATGTCCGCCGAGGCCGCGGCGGCGATCCCCGCGAACGTGCGGTGCAACGACCCCGCGGGCGACGGCGCGAGCGCCGCGCAGTCCGAGACCGCGGTCGCGGCGCTCGGCGCGTTCGTGGTCACCGCGTGGAACGACGGCCAGGGCTTCAACTCGGTGCCGTACGGTGAAGGCCAGGGCTTCGGCTGGTCGGCCAACGGCGGCGCCTCGTTCACCGACGGCGGCGCCGTGCCGCACCCGTCCGCGTACCCGTCGTGGATCTGGACGAGCGATCCCGTGCTCGCCGTGAACGAGACGACCGGCGACTTCTGGTACTGCGGGCTCGCGAGTCCCGGCGGCGCGAACGGCACGACCAACGCGATCGCGGTCGCACGCGGGCGGTTCACGAACAACGTGTTCGCGTTCGACAGCGCGTTCGTCGTGCGCATCGCGACCAGCTCGAGCGTCTTCCTGGACAAGCAGTGGATCGCGGTGGATTCGCTCACGGGCAACCTGTACGTGAGCAACACCACGTTCACCACGACCGGCGACCAGATCGACTTCTACCGCTCGACCGACGGCGGCCGCACGTGGAGCGCGTCCGTGATGCTCTCGTCCGTCGCGGACGGCGGGCTCGTGCAGGGCTCGCGCGTCGCCGTGGGCCCGAACGGCGAGGTGCACGCCGTGTGGTCCGCGCTCGAAACCAATGCCGCGATCGACACCGATCACTTCCGCTACCGGCGCTCGTCCGACTCCGGCGCGAGCTTCGGCGCCGAGGTCACGTGCGTGGACCAGATCTCGAACTTCGGCACCGGCGCGCCGGGCTTCAACCGCAACCGCGGGATCACGTTCCCCGGCATCGCCGTGGACCGCACGCGCGGCGCGCACCGCGGCCGCGTCTACCTGTCGTGGAACGAGAGCTACGACTGGCTCGACGATCCGTTCCCCGCCACCACGACCGCCGGCATCGGCAGGACCGAGGTCGAGAGCAACGGCAGCACCGCGACCGCGACGGCGGCGGCGCTCGGCCAAGTGCTGCGCGGCACGCTCACGACCACCGCGAACACGCGCGACCAGGACTACTTCGCGATCCCGCTCAACGCGGGGCAGCACATGATCGTGTACGCCGATTCGTTCACCGCGACGCGCGCGTTCACGCTGCGGCTGTTCGCGCCCGCGCCCGACGGGGCGCAGATGCTCGCGTACGGCGGCAAGACCGACAGCACCGCCTCGACCGTCACGAGCGTCGTGTGGACCTACACCGCGCCCGTGAGCGGCACGTACTACCTGCGCGTGGCCGCCGCGTCGTACCGCAGCATGGGCTACCGCGTGCGCACGGTGGCCGGCGCCCGCGGCGCGGAGCGCGGCCGCGACCAGCGCGACGTGTTCGTGACGTGGTCGGACAACGGCACCTCGTGGGCCACGCCGGCGCGCGTGAACGACGACGCGGCGGGCTACGACAACTACCTGCCCGAGATCGCGGTCGGCGGCGACGGCCTGCCGTACACGCTCGCCTACGACTTCCGCGACGACACGTACGGCTCGCGCGCGAACCTCTACCTGTCGCGCTCGGCCGACGGCGGCGCGAGCTGGGCCGCCAACGCGCGCGTGAGCAACACGGCCACGAACTTCACGACCGCCGTGACGAACATGGCGCCGAACATGGGTGACTACCTCGCGCTCGGCTCCGGCGGCTCGGCCGTGTTCGCGGCGTGGGCCGACGGCCGCAACGCGAACATCGACGTGTACTCGGCCTCCGTGCCGACGACGGCCGCGATCGCGTCGGGCCCTGCCGACACGACGATGAACGCGACCGGCGCCGCCGATTTCGGCTGGTCGGTGACGAACGCGAGCACGCAGTTCGCGGGCGCGTACGGCGCGCACTTCTCGAGCGCGCGCGCCTGGCCGCTCCCGGCCGACGCCTCCGTGACCGTGCCCGCCGCGGGCGCCGCGTTCCTCTCGGCGACGATCGCCGTGCCCGATTCCGCCGCTTCGGGCGTGAACCCGGTGTGCGTCACGTTCACCGGACCCGGCGGGGTCGTCGTGAGCCAGGACTGCTTCGCGATCACCGTGGTCGCGGGACAGCTCGGCGTGTCCGACGGCCCGCTCGCGTTCTCACTCGGCGCCAGCACGCCCAATCCCGCGCGCGGTCACGCCGGCATCGCGTGGTCGGTGCCGCGCACCGGGCGCGCGCGGCTCACCGTGTACGACCTCGCCGGCGCGCGCGTGCGCACGCTCGTGGACGGCGTCGCGGCCGCGGGCCGCAGCGTGACGTGGTGGGACGGGCGCGACGACTCCGGGCACGCCGTGCACGCGGGCGCGTACTTCTGGTCGCTCGAGTTCGAGGGCCAGCGCAAGGCCAGACGCATGGTGATCGTGCGCTGATCGCCCACGCCGCGCGCGTCACCGGCCGGCCGCTTCCGCACCTCGCGGAGGCGGCCGGCTCGCTTCCACCGTTCGCCGGGCCTCGTCCGCCATTCGCCGAAACACCCGCGCGCACGCGACCGGCGCGGGCGATCCTCCCTCCGTCGCACGTGAACGCCGCTCATGCGCACCCGGAGGGAGGACCGCCATGCCCACGACCGAATCGCCGACCCGAACGCTCGACGCCCAGCGCGAGGAGTACGCGCGCCGCCGCTTCATCGCCATGCCGCTCGCCGGAGCGATCGCCTGGACGCTCGTGGGCGTCGCCGGGCTGTACCTGAAGCCGGGCACGGCGGCGCTCGCGCTGTTCGTCGCCACCGGCATGATCGCGTACCTCGGCATGTTCCTCTCGAACTTCACCGGCGAGCGTTTCCTCGACCGCGACAAGCCGAAGAACGAGTTCGACGCGCTGTTCTTCCACACGGTCGCCATGGCGCTGCTCGTGTACGCGGTGGCCATCCCGTTCTTCCGGCAGGACCTCACGTCGCTGCCGCTCGGCGTGGGCGTGCTCACCGGGCTCATGTGGCTGCCGTTCTCGTGGTGCGTGCGCCACTGGATCGGGATCTTCCACACGATCGTGCGCACGCTCGCGTGCGTCGTGCTCTGGTACGCGCTGCCCGAACAGCGCTTCGTCGCGATCCCGTTCGCGATCGTCGCGATCTACGCCGTCACGATCGTCGTGCTCGAACGGCGCTGGCGGGCGCTGCGGTCCGCGGCCTGAGCCGCGCGCGGCACCGGACACACGAACGGCCGCCCCCGGGATTCCGGGAGCGGCCGCCGTGCGTCCGGGGAAATCGTCAGTCGAGCAGCGAGAGCTTGGCGCGGCGCGTCACGCCGCCCTGCTCGAGCGTCACGAGGTAGAGGCCCGCGGGCCGGTCGCCGCGCGACCAGGCGACGGTGCGTGCGCCGCCGGCGGCCAGCGTGCGCGACTCGACGAGGCGCCCGCTCACGTCGTGCACGCGCAGCCGCGCGGGCGCGCCGGAGGGGAGCGTGCACTCGAAGAGCACCGTGCCGCGCGCGGGATTGCCCTGGGCGAACCGCAGCGCGAGCGCTTCGCGTGCGCTCACCTGCACCCACGCGGCCTCGCCGTGACCGCCGCTCGCGAACACCGGGCGGTAGGCGACGTGCGCACCGGCGGGCGCCTGCTCGTCCACGAAGCGGAACTGGCCCGTGGCGAACTCGACCGCGTCGCCGGCGGCGTCCCACGCCACGCCGTCCACGCTGCGCTCGACGCTCACGGCGTGTTCGCCCTCGATCGTCCACTCGACCGTCACGCGGCCCGCCTCGGACTCGATCAGGCGCAGCGACGACAGCGCGGGCACGGCGCCCGTCGACTGGATCTTCGCGCCGTAGATGCCGGGGGTCGCGTTCGGACGCTGGTCGTCCCAGACGACGATCGCGTCGGTCGCGCCGGAGTTCACCATGCCGCGGCAGAGCTGCGCGTTCGCGGCCGAGCAGATGGAATTGCCGTAGAACGCGTTCCAGCCGGACGGCACGGAGAACGCCGAGCTGAACTGCTGCGCGTACACGTCCGCGCCGCCGGCGTAGTCGGACGTGAAGCTCGCACGATAGGTGCCGTCCGAGAGCCGGACGAGCTGCACGCCGCCGGTGCAGTGGCGCGCGACCGCGTTGGTCGTCACGCCGGATCCGGTGCGCGTGCCGTTCACGTCGAGGCGCTGCGCGTACAGCGTCGTGTAGCCGAGCGTCCCGACGTTGCGCATGTCGCGCCACGCCAGCACCACGCCGCCGCTGCCGTCGGCGACCATGCGCGGGACGTCGCAGTCGCCGACCACCGTGCTCACGTCGATCGACATCCACCAGGCCCCGGTGGACGAGAAGGCGCCGGTCGAGTCGTACTGGCAGGCCATGATGTCGGTGTCGCCACCGCCCCGCCAGTCGCTCGTGTAGGCGAACGCCACGAATCCCGCCGCCGCCTGCGCGAGCTGGCAGTTGCGCTTGTCGCCCGAGACCGGGCTGCCGACCTCGACGCCCTTGTAGTAGGGCGCGTACGACCAGTTCGCGTCGAGTGCGCCGTTGCGGTTGAAGCGCTTCGCGTAGGTCTTCGTCGCGGTGCCGTTGTCGGCCTCGAACGTGACCACGTAGCTCCCGAGCCCGTCCGCGACGAGGTTCGGGCTCATCGAGAAGTAGTAGCTCGAGACCCAGTGGCCGTAAGCGTCCCAGTTCGCGTTCACGAAGCCGTTCGAGTCGTAGCGGATCGCCTTCACGCCGAGATAGCTCAGGTTCGCGTACCACGACTCGTAGGCCACGACGACGCCCCCCGCACCGTCGGAGACGAGTTTCGGACTCTGCCCCCAGCTCGATGGTTCGGTGTCCACCGCGCGGCCGTTCTTGGCCCAGCCCGTCGCGAAGGTGCCGTTGGCCGCGACATGGGTGAGGTACACGTCCGGGTCCGCGTTGTTCGTGCGGTAGTCGTCCCACGCCACGTAGACGCCGCCCGACTGGTCGAGCGCGATGGCCGGGCCGCTCTGCGCGTTCGCGGCGTCCGCGACGATCAGCCCGTCCACGGGCCAGCCGCTCACGCGCGCGCCGTTCGCATCGTAGTGCTGCAGGAAGACGTCGAAGTCGACCGCCCCCCAGTTCGCCCAGGTGACGTAGACGCCACCCGACCCGTCGGCGATCGCGGACGTGGCGTTCGGGCTCAGTCCGGCGTCGGCCATGCAGATGCCGTCGGTGGCCCAGAGCTGGGATTGTGCGGGTGTGGCGATCAGCAGCCCCACGCACGTGGCGAGCAACAGCGAGCATCCATGGCGGCCCATGCGAACCTCGTCCGAGCGGATCCCCCCGAGGCCGGGCCGCGCCCTCGGTGGCGTGGTCCGGCCGGTCTTCGACTGGCCCGGTATCGGTGGAATTGGCGGGATCTCCAGAACTCGTTTGCAACTGACGGCAAGTACGTCGCGGAAAAATGGCGCCCGGGCCCACAAACCGCTTGCGCCCCCGGGCGAATGGTTGTTTATTCACTCACTCGCATAAGTATTCAGTCGGTCCGGAGGCACGCCGATTCATGTCACGCACCCGCAGGCTCACCGCACTCACGCAGATGCTGGCCGGCAAGCGCTACTCGAGCCAGGACGAGCTGGCCGCCGCGCTCGGCCGCAACGGCATCGAAGTCACGCAGGCCACGCTGTCGCGCGACCTGCGCAGTCTCGGAGTGGCGAAGCGCGCGGGCGCGGACGGTTCGACCTGGTACGAGCTGCCGGGACCGGCGGGCGAATCGCTCGACCGCAGCCGGCAGATGCTGGACCTGAAGGTGTTCGTCAACGAAACACGGCTCGCGCAGAACCTCGCGGTGGTGAAGACCCCGCCGGGCCACGCCAGCGCCGTCGCCCGCGCGATCGACATGCTCGAGTTCGAAGGACTCGTCGGCTCGGTGGCCGGCGACGACACGGTGCTCTGCGTGCTGCACGACACGGCGACCGCCAAACGCTTCAAGCGTCATCTCGATTCCATCGCCCAGACCACAGGAGGTGCCCAGTGACCGCTCCCGCCATTCCCGTCGCCGCCCCCGTCGTCACCGACGCTCGCGGCCGACGAGTCGCCCGGGTCGCCGTCCTCGGCGCCAGCGGCTACTCCGGCCAGGAGTTCATCCGACTCGCGCTTCAGCACGACGGCGTGCAGATCGCCGCGCTCGTCTCGCGCGAGCACGCCGGCCGTCCCGCCGCGGAGCTCATGCCGGGCGTGGACGCCCGCGCCGCGGCGCTCCCGGCGCCCGTCGCCCCGGACGCGCTGCCCGCGCTGTTCGAGGAAGGACAGTTCGACACGCTCGTCGCCTGCCTGCCGCACGGCGCGTTCAAGGACTACTGCGCCGTGCACGGCGAGTGGATCGCGAAGCTCGCGCGCGTGATCGACCTCTCGAGCGATCACCGCGACGGCGCGGACGGCTACGTCTACGGCCTGCCCGAGGCGTTCCGCGACCCGATCGCGACCGCGACGCGCATCGCCAACCCGGGCTGCTACCCGACCGCGGCGACGCTCGCGCTGTTGCCCGCGCTCGAAGCCGGCTGGCTCGGCGGCCCCGTGAGCGTGACCGCGCTCTCGGGCGTCTCCGGCGCGGGCCGCAAGCCGGCGCTCCGCACGTCGTTCGTCGAGCTCGACGGCGGCGCCGCGATCTACAAGGCCGGCGAAGTGCACCCGCACGTGCCCGAGATGGCGCGCAACTTCGCGAAGCTCTCGAACGGCTCCGCCCGCTCCGCGGCGGTCTCGTTCGTGCCGCAGCTGACGCCCATGGCGCGCGGCATCCTGCTCACCGCGACGGTGTCGCTGAAGCACGCGATGTCGCCCGAGGAGGCGCACGAGGCGTACGTGAAGCGCTACGCGAACGAGACGTTCGTGCGCGTGCTGCCGCAGGGCGAATGGCCCGAGACGCGCGCGGTCCGCAACTCGAACCGCTGCGACGTCTCGGTCACGACCGTGCACGACGGCCACACGCTGCTCGCGACCACGGCGATCGACAACCTCGTCAAGGGCGCGGCCGGCCAGGCGCTGCAGAACCTCAACGTGCTGCTCGGCTGGCCCGAGGCGTGGGGCCTTCCGGTCCACGGCAACCCGTGGTGAA
>JACRIW010000080.1 GCA_016215625.1 Candidatus Eiseniibacteriota bacterium
CTCGGCGCCCTCCACGCGCACCGAGAGCGAACAGGCGTTCCAGGCGGGCTTCGTGAGCATGTACGGCAACCTGCCGTTCGTGCTGCGGCTCGTCGGGCTCGCGATCGTGTTCAGCATCCTGCTCATCGCCGCGAACACCATGATGGTGTCCATGCGCGAGCGCACGAGCGAGTTCGCGGTGCTCAAGACGCTCGGGTTCACCGACGGCGCCGTGTTCGCGATGGTCGTCGCCGAGGCCGCGGTGATCACGGTCGGCGGCGGCACGATCGGCGCGCTCGCCGCCAAGTTCGGCATCGAGAAATCCGGCTTCAACATGCTCGGCTTCCTGCCGTCCATGACCGTCTACTGGTCCACCGTCTTCACCGGCATCGGGATCGCGCTGTTGATCGGCGCGGTCAGCGGACTGATCCCGGCCCTGCAGGCCTCCCGCCTGCGCATCGTCGACGCGCTGCGTCGCGTCGAGTAGGAGGACGCATGGCCATTCCTCTCGCGTACAACGTCCGGAGCGTCTTCCAGCGCCCCGTCTCCACGTTCACGACGGCGGCCGGCATCGGGCTGACCGTGGCGATCTTCATCGGCGCGCTCGCGCTCGCCGAAGGGTTCCGCACGTCGCTCGTGACCACCGGTTCGAACGACAACGCGCTCGTGCTGCGCAAGGGCGCCGACAGCGAGATCTCGAGCGCCGTACCGCTCGAGGCCTCGAGCATCATCCGCTCCTCTCCCGGCGTCGCGACGAGCCCCGAAGGCCGTGCGCTCGCGAGCTCCGAGCTGGTCGTGGTGGTCAACAAGGACCGCCTCGGCATGGCCGGCTCGTCCAACCTCACCGTGCGCGGAGTCGATCCGTCCGCGGTCGGCGTGCGCACGGCGCTCGTGCTCGAGGAAGGCCGCATGTTCACGCCGGGCTCCGACGAGATCATCGTCGCCCAGCGCATCGCGAAGCGGTTCGCGAACTGCGAGATCGGCCAGAAGCTGCGCTTCGAGCAGCGCGACTTCACGGTCGTCGGGCACTTCAGCGCGAAGGGCTCGGCGTTCGAGTCCGAGATCTGGGGCGACGCCAGCGTGCTCGCGCCCGCCATGCGGCGCGAGGGCGTGTTCCAGACGGTCGTGTTCCGCATGAAGGACCCCGCCCAGTTCCCGGCGATCAAGAAGGCGCTCGAGACTGATCCACGGCTGCAGGTCGAGGTCTACCGCGAACGGGAGTTCTTCGCGAAGCAGTCCGAGATGTTCACGATGATCGTCACGGTGCTCGGCACGTTCATCACCTCGATCATGGCCGTGGGCGCGCTGTTCGGCGCGGTCAACACCATGTACGCCACGATCGGGGCGCGCACGCGCGAGATCGCGACGCTGCTGGTGCTCGGCTTCTCGCCGTTCGCGGTCATGCTCGCGTTCATCGTCGAGTCGCTCGTCATCTCGCTGCTCGGCGGGGTGATCGGTTGCCTGCTCGCGCTGCCGATCAACGGCATCACGTCGAGCACGACGAACTTCTCGTCGTTCAGCGAGCAGGCGTTCCAGTTCCAGGTCACGCCGCAGGTGCTGCTCGCCGGGCTCGCGTTCTCGGCCCTGCTCGGGCTGCTCGGCGGCTTCTTCCCCGCGCTGCACGCGTCGCGCCGCCCGCTGGCCGCCGCCCTGCGGGGCAGTTGAGCGCCGGCCACTCGACGTCGCACTCCCTCGCACGGCCCGCGTCGCCACTTCCGGCGACGCGGGCCGTTTCGCGCGTGGCGGCGTCGCGCGCCGTCATTCGACAGCACATCGCTTTCGCGCGACACTCCGTGCGCGATTTTCGCGGCATTCGAAGCACGGAGCATTCGTACGAGGAGAACTTCCATGGCCTGGGTCGAAGTACGTGACGTCCATAAGCAGTACCAGCGGGACAAGCAGGTGATCACGGTGCTGGACGGTCTGTCGCTCACCATCGAGGAAGGCGAGTTCGTCGCGCTCATGGGTCCCTCGGGCAGCGGCAAGACCACGCTGCTCAACCTGATCGGCGGCATCGACAGCCCGACCTCCGGCGACATCGCGGTCGCGGGCACGAACATCGCCCGGCTCGGTGGCGCCGATCTCGCGCGCTGGCGGTCCAACACGATCGGCTACATCTTCCAGCTCTACAACCTCATGCCCGTGCTCACGGCGCTGCAGAACGTCGAGCTGCC
>JACRIW010000083.1 GCA_016215625.1 Candidatus Eiseniibacteriota bacterium
CCGCTTCCTGTTTGAGGAATGCCAAGCACTCCTCGCACGGGCGTGACGAAAGCTGCCATGCTGGCAGGCCGCTCGCCCGCTCTGACAGCCACCCCGCGAGAGAAGCCGCGGAGAGCGCACAGGGCGGTGTGCGCAACTTCCGTAAAACTACGGAGTCCCGCGTCTCGCCCCGATCCCGGTTCGCCGCGTGCGCGCGGCCTGCGCCTTGCTGATTCGTGAGGACGCTCTCGCGACGGTCGCACCTTCCCGGCCGATTCCGCTTCTCCCGCGAGAGCCCGGACGCAGCAAGCCATGAGGCGAACCATGACGCAGCACCTGAACGATAGACCCGCCGGTGAGGAACCCGCCGGAGCCCGTCCCCCGCGCCGCGACCAGGCCCGACGCTTCTCGCTCGCCGCCGCGGTCGTCGCGCTCGCACTCTTCGCGATGGCGGTGTGGCACGGACCGGCCGGCTCGGCCAAGCCCTCCGAAGCGCCGCTCCCCGGACTCTCGGAGTGCAGCGACTGCCACAACCCCGGCCCCCCGACGACCAAGCGCATCCCCGACGAAGGCCCGAACTTCGACGCGTCGCTGCGCGGCTCCGCGCACGCGACCGTGCGCTGCGACGGCTGCCACGCCGAGCTGAAGGGCGGCGACTTCCCGCACGAGCCGAAGCTCAAGAAGGTCGACTGCGGCTCCTGCCACGCGGAAGAGAAGAAGCTCCACGACGAGTCGCTGCACGGCCAGGCCGAGGCGCGCGGCGAGAAGCTCGCCCCGACGTGCAAGGGCTGCCACGGCACGCACAACGTGCTGCGCCCGAAGGACCCGGCCTCGCCCGTGTACGTCGTCAACATTCCGCTGCTGTGCAACAAGTGCCACCGCGAAGGCTCGCCGGTGCAGTCGTTCTACAAGATCCCGAAGGACTCGATCCTCACGAACTACCGCGAGTCCATCCACGGCGAAGGCCTCTACCGCAAGGGCCTGCTCACCACCGCCGTGTGCACGAGCTGCCACACCGCGCACAACCAGCTGCCGCACACCGACGCGCGCAGCAGCATCGCGCGGCACAACGTGGCGAAGACGTGCGAGAAGTGCCACGTGCGCATCGAGGCCGTGCACGCGAAGGTCGTGCGCGGCGAGCTGTGGGAGCGCTCGCCGAACCAGGTGCCGGCGTGCGTGGACTGCCACGAGCCGCACAAGGCGCGCCGCGTCTTCTACACGCAGGGCATGGCCGACGCGAACTGCATGATGTGCCACTCGAAGCCGGACCTGAGCACGACGCGCGACGGCAAGAAGGTGTCGCTCCACGTGGACGCCGCGCACCTCGAAGGCTCGCGCCACGCGAAGATCGCGTGCGCGCAGTGCCACACCGGCGCGAACCCGTCGCTCCTGCGCCCGTGCGCGACGGTGCGTCCGAAGGTGGACTGCTCGGTCTGTCACGCCGAAGTCGTCAAGGTCTACCAGTCGAGCATCCACGGCACGCTGGCGGCCAAGGGAAGCCCGGACGCGCCGGAATGCACCGACTGCCACGGCACGCACGGCATCCAGAGCCACCTCGAGGTGGACTCGAAGACCTACGCGCGCAACGTTCCCACGCTGTGCGGCAGCTGCCACCGCACGGGCAAGAAGGCCGCGCTGCGCTACAAGGGCGACCAGAAGGAGATCCTCGAGCACTACGAGGAGTCGATCCACGGCAAGGGCCTCGTGAAGAGCGGCCTCGTCGTGACCGCGACGTGCGCCGACTGCCACAGCCCGCACGGCGAGCTGCCCGCGAAGGACCCGGCGTCGACGGTGAACCGCGCGAACATCGCGGGCACCTGCGCGAAGTGCCACCGCGGCATCTACGAGCAGTTCGAGCAGAGCGTCCACTCCCCGGCGGTCACCAAGCACCTCAAGAAGGACCAGAAGCTGCCGGTCTGCTCGGACTGCCACTCGTCGCACACGATCGGGCGCACGGACACGGAGAACTTCCGGCTCACGATCATGACGCAGTGCGGCAACTGCCACGGCGAACTGGCCGAGTCCTACTTCGAGACGTACCACGGCAAGGTCTCGAAGCTCGGCTTCCTCAAGACCGCCAAGTGCTACGACTGCCACGGCGCGCACGACATCCTGCCGCCGACGAACCCGGCGTCGCACCTGTCGCGCGAGAACATCGTCGCGACGTGCGCGAAGTGCCACCCGGGCTCGAACCGCCGGTTCGCGGGCTACCTCACGCACGCGACGCATCACGACCAGAAGAAGTACCCGATCCTGTTCTTCGTCTTCTGGGCGATGACCGGGCTGCTCGTGGTGACGTTCCTCGTGGCCGGCCTGCACACGCTCGCGTGGCTGCCGCGCTCGCTCGCGTACCGCAGGCACCTCGAGGAGACGCACGCGCTCGAGTCGAAGCAGCACGTGCGCCGCTTCACGACGCGCATGCGCAACATGCACCTCATGGTGATCAGCAGCTTCCTCACGCTGGCCATCACGGGCATGACGCTGAAGTTCTCGTACACGCCCTGGGCGCACTTCCTGTCGCGCCTGCTCGGCGGCTTCGAGATGGCGGGCCTGCTGCACCGCATGGGCGCGATCGTGACGTTCGGCTACTTCGCCTTCCATCTCGTCGACCTGTTCCAGCGCAAGGCGGCGACGGGCAAGTCCTGGCTGAAGTTCATCACGGACAACACGGGCATGATGTTCTCGCCGGTCGACGGCAAGGAGTTCATCGGCTCGATCAAGTGGTTCCTCGGCAAGGGCCCGCGCCCGCAGTACGGCCGCTGGACCTACTGGGAGAAGTTCGACTACTTCGCCGTGTTCTGGGGCGTCGCCGTGATCGGCGCGTCGGGCCTGCTGCTCTGGTTCCCGACGTTCTTCACGAAGTTCGTGCCGGGCTGGGTGCTCAACGTCGCGACCATCATCCACAGCGACGAAGCGCTGCTCGCCGTCGGCTTCATCTTCACGGTGCACTTCTTCAACACGCACTTCCGTCCCGAGAAGTTCCCGATGGACACGGTGATCTTCACCGGCGGCATCCCGCTCGACGAGTTCAAGGAAGACCGCCCGCGCGAGTACGAAGAACTCGTGAAGAGCGGCGAGCTCGAGAAGCGGCTCATCCCCGCGCCGGACGAACGCGACGTGAAGGGTTGGAAGATCTTCGGAACGATCGCGCTGTCGCTCGGCGTGATCATGATCCTCCTGATCCTGTACGCCGCGCTGTTCAGCTATCGCTGATCCGAAAGACCCCCTGCCGCACGCGACGACGGGCCCCCGGAGCATCGGGGGCCCGTTCCGTTTCCGGGGCAGGCGCACCCGGCGCCGGCGCGCGCGCCGGGGCGGGAGTCTGATAGCCTCCCGCCCGGTTCACGGCCCCACACGTCCGCACCAACATCCGGAGGCGATGTTCATGTCCCGCTTCTTCCGATTCGCCCTGCTCGCGATGCTCGCGTGCGCGGTGCTCGCGCCGGCCCCGGCCGCGCACGCCGACGACGCGCCGTCCATCGCGCAGTTCCTCAAGATCCGCACGCCCGGCCTTCCCGACCTGCTTCCCGACGGCTCGCTGCTGCAGCGCGATTGGCCGGACGGCGTGTTCCAGCTCTACCGCACGACACCGAAGACCCCGGGGGCGAACGCCTCGTACGCGCCGGACCAGGTGACGCGCACGAAGCTCACGAACTTCCCCGACGGAGTCGCGGGCTTCTCGCTCTCGCCCGACGGCAAGCGCTGCCTCGTGCTGCACGCGCGCGGCGGCAACGAGAACACGCAGATCTCGCTCATCGATCCCATGTCGAGCGGCATCGCCGTGCTCACGCCGATCGTCGCGAACCCGCGCGTGCAGGCGAGCGTGAACGCCTGGCTGCGCGACGGCTCGGGGTTCTACTACTCGGCGAACGACGAGAGCCCGAACGATTTCTATCTCTACCGCTGGGACTTCGCGACGGCGAAGGCCACGAAGGTCTGGTCGGAAGCCGGCCAGTGGGAAGTGAACGACGTCACGGCGGACGGCACGCGCCTGCTGATCACGCAGATCCTCTCGGCGTCCGACACGCGCATCTGGGAGCTCGACCTCGCGAGCGGCGCGAAGCGCGAGATCACGATCAAGCCCGCGAACGGCACCGCCGCCTGCGGCGTCGTCGGCTACCTGCCGGGCGAGAAGAGCGTGCTGCTTTCGTCCGACCTGATCGGCGGCATGCAGCGCCTGTTCGCGCTCGACCTCAAGACGCTCAAGCGCACCGAGCCGCTGCCGGCGCTCGCGAAGTTCGAGCTCGACGGCGCCGAGATGAACGATACGCACGACATGCTCGTCGTGACGACGAACGAAGACGGCTACGCGGTGCCGCACTTCTTCTCGCTGCCGGGCTGGAAACCGGTCGCCGGGCCGGCGATGGAGAAGGGCGTCGTGAACGGCTCGGTGTTCCGCGGCTCGACGATCGTCTGGTCGCTCTCGAACGCGCGCAACGCCGGCCAGGGCTACATGACGACGTTCGTGAAGGGCGGCGCCCCGGTCACGAAGCAGCTCACGTGGACCGAGAACAACGGCGTGGATCTCTCGCGCATGCGCCTGCCCGAACTCGTGCGCTACACCGCGTTCGACGGCAGGCAGATCCCGGCGTTCCTGTACGTGCCCGAAGGGTTCGTGAAGGGCAAGCCCATCCCGTTCGTCGTGTACTACCACGGCGGCCCCGAGGGCCAGAACCGCCCGAACTTCAGCGCGGCGCTGCAGTACCTCGTGTCGCGCGGCTACGGCCTCATCATGCCGAACGTGCGCGGCTCGACCGGCTACGGCCGCGAGTTCCAGATGCTCGACGACTACAAGCTGCGCTGGGACAGCGTGCGTGACGGCGTCGACGCCGCGGAGTGGCTCGTGAAGGAGGGCTACTCGACGCCGGGCCGGATCGCGACGTACGGCGGCTCGTACGGCGGCTTCATGTCGGTCGCGTGCATCGTCGAGGACCAGGAGCGCGTGGAGGCGGGCAAGCGCAAGGAGCGGCTGTTCGGCGCATGCGTGGACGTCGTCGGCATCGTGAACCTGCAGACGTTCCTCGAGAAGACGAGCGGCTACCGCCGCAAGCTGCGCGAGGTCGAGTACGGCCCGCTGACCGATCCCGACTTCCTGCGCACGGTGTCGTCCATCCACAAGGTGGACAAGATGAAGGTGCCGTTCTTCATCGCGCACGGTTTCAACGACCCGCGCGTGCCCGTCGAGGAGGCCATGCAGCTCGCGATCGCCCTCAAGGACCGCAAGCTCTCGCCCCGCGTGTTCATCGCGCCGGACGAAGGCCACGGCTTCCAGAAGCTCGACAACCGCATCTACTTCAACGAGCGCATGGTCCAGTTCTTCGACGAGACCATCGGAGCATCCGGCGCCTCCGGCGCCACTCCGTAGCGCGACGGCAGCACCCCGAAGTACGAACGGCCGGCGGGATCACCCCCGCCGGCCGTTTCGCGTGCGCGGCGCGCCCCGCCTCAGTCGGCGACGACCACGCGGGCCGAGCGCGACTCGCCGGCGCGCGTGAGTCGCGCGAAATAGAGGCCCGGCGCGAGTCGGCGCGCCGGCGCGCAGTCCACCGTGTGCGCGCCGGCGCCGAGCGCCCCCACCTCGCGCGACGCGACGCGGCGCCCCCCGACGTCGAGCAGCTCGAGCATGGCCGGAGCGCCGTCGGGCAGGGTGAACGCCAGCGCCACCCGTCCCGCACGCGCCGGGTTCGGCGCGGCTCCGGCGAGCGCGAACGCCGCCTGCGAGGCGGGCCCGGACTCGACTCCCGCGACCGCGCCGAGCCGGTTGTTCGCGATGTTCCACGACGGCGAGGCGAGCGTGTAGCCGGAGGGCAGCGTCATCACGAGCCCCGTCACGTCACCGAGAGCGAGTCCCGCGCCCACCGGTCCTCCCGCCGTGCCGCCGCCGTCGCACCGGAGATCGGCGATGTCGCCGTTGACGAACACGGACGACAACGGCGTCGCCGCGAGGCTGATCTCGACCGAGAAGGGCGTGCCCACCGGCCAGGTCCGCGTGATCGCGATCAGCGTGTCGATCGACGAGCCCGAACGGCTGCCGTAGCCGAGCACGCCCCACGTCTGGGCATACCAGAGCGCGCTCGGGTTCCACCAGCGGAAGCCGCCCGAGAAATAGGCGCTGTTCGAGATCGTGACGTAGGGCATGAGGTCGAGGCGCTGCCCGCCGCCGATGTTGCCGCCCGATCCGGACAGCGCGCCCCGGAACCGGACCCACATCGTTCCGCTCACGTAGCCGCCGGAGCCGGAGATGACGAAGTCGTCCGTGAAGGCCTTCGGCCAGGACGTGGCCCAGTTGCCGCCCGAGTATCCGTGGTTGATCGACATGAGCGACACGGTCACGCCGACGGCGGCCTTTTCGGCCGATGCGGCGAACGTGAAGCGCCCCTCGGCGCCGCCGTTCTGGTACGCGACGCAGCTCGTGTCGAGCCGGAACGGCGCCGCGTACGTGCGCGAGGGAGTGAAGTCCTGATCGAGCGAATATCGCGGCACCGCCGCCGAAGGCGAAACCACGCAGCAGACGAGCAGAAGGGCGAGCATCAGGCGAGTCATCGGACCGACCTCGAGGGTGAGCCGGGTGCCCCCGGCACGGGTAAAACGGATGGCCACCACCCTCCTCACGCGCAGGAATCGCCCGGATCGGCTGGAACTTTCACGGCGGCCATGGCCGAAGACCCGGCGCCGCATTTCGGCCACTCGGATTCGGCCCCGCCCGGTGTAGACTCTCCCGCGCCCGCGCCCGTTCCACGCACGGGCGATGCGATGCGCTCCGGCGCTGCGCACACGGCAGTCGAAACCCAACTGCCGGGAGACACGGGTCCCGCGAGCCCCGACTTGGCCGGCATCGAGCCATTTTCGAAGTCGCGACCCGGCGGACCGGCGCCCCTTGCCCCGGCCGCACCGCGGCTTCCTTCGCGGAGGAAAGCCATGGGGCTCCTGATCAAGGGCGGCGAGATCGTCACCGCCTCCGACCGTTACGTCGCCGACCTGCGCGTGGACGGCGGCACCATCACCGAGATCGGCGCGAAGCTCGAAGCGCGCGCGGGTGAAGAAGTGGTGGACGCGGCCGGCAAGCTGGTGATGCCGGGCTTCATCGACCCGCACGTCCACATGGAGCTGCCGTTCATGGGCACCGTGAGCGCGGACGACTTCGAGTCCGGCACGGCGTCGGGCATCGCGGGCGGCACGACCTGCATCATCGACTTCTGCATGCAGGGCCCCGGGCAGTCCCTGCCCGACGCGATCGCGGAATGGCACAAGCGCTCGGCGAAGGCCGTCACCGACTACACCTACCACATGGCGATCACGAACTTCGGGCCCACCACCGCGGCCGAGATGCGCGAAGTGGTCGAGAAGCACGGCATCACGAGCTTCAAGGTGTTCATGGCCTACAAGGGCGCGATCATGGTCGACGACGGCCAGCTCTACCAGGTCATGAAGGAAGCGGCGAAGCTCGGCGCGGTCGTCACGGTGCACGCGGAGAACGGTGACGCGGTCGCGCTGCTGCAGAAGGAACTCGTGGCCGCCGGCTGCATGGGCCCCGAATACCATCCGGTCTCGCGCCCGAGCGCGGTCGAAGGCGAGGCCACCGAGCGCGCGCTGATGATGGCGCGCCTGCACGGCACGACCGCCTACATCGTGCACATGACCTGCAAGGAAGCCGTGCACGCGCTCGAGCGCGCGAAGCTCTCGGGCCAGCGCTGCTACGGCGAGACCTGCCCGCAGTACCTGCTGCTCGACGACACGGTGTTCCAGAAGCCGGACTTCGGCGGCTCCGCGTACGTGATGAGCCCGCCGATCCGTCCCGGCCACGTCGGGCACCACGACGCGCTGTGGGCCGGCGTCTCGAACGGCATGCTCGACTCGGTGGGCACGGACCACTGCCCGTTCACGCACGAGCAGAAGAAGATGGGCCTCGGCGACTTCACGAAGATCCCGAACGGCGCCGCGGGCATCGAGGACCGCCTCACGCTCCTGTACTCGTACGGCGTGAAGGGCGGGCATTTTGATGTGCAACGAATGGTGGAACTCGGGAGCACCGCTCCCGCGCGCATCTTCGGTCTCGCGAAGAAGGGTTCGATCGCGGTCGGCATGGACGCGGACATCGTGCTCTACGACCCGAACGGAGAAAGCACGCGCAGCGCGAAGACGCACCACTCGAAGTGCGACCGCAACATCTTCGAAGGCTTCAAGACCTACGGGCGCGTCGCCACCACGATCGTGAACGGCAAGATCGCCTGGGACGGCACGAAGCTCATGACCACGCGCGGCAGCGGCCGGTTCGTGACGCGCAAGCCCAGCCACTTCGCCCAGCATGCGGAGGTGAAGGTTTGACCCCCCAGTCCCACGCGCTGCCCGCGCAGCGCCTCGAATCCGGCATCGCCGATTCCAAGCCGAACTACATTCCCGGCGATGCCGTGGCCGAGGCGAACCGCTGCCTCTACTGCCACGACGCTCCGTGCATCACCGCGTGCCCGACGGGGATCGACATCCCGACGTTCATCCGCAAGATCTCGACCGGGAACGTGAAGGGCTCCGCGCGCACGATCCTCTCGGCGAACCTGCTCGGCTACTCGTGCGCGCGGGTGTGCCCGGTGGAGGCCCTGTGCGTCGGCGCGTGCGTGTACAACGCGTGGCACCGCAGCCCGCCCATCTCGATCGGGCGGCTGCAGCGCTTCGCCGTCGAGACGGTGCTGAGCGACGGCAGCGCGGCGGGACTGCTCTCGAAGGCCGCCCCGAACGGCAAGAAGGTCGCGTGCGTCGGCGCGGGTCCCGCGTCGCTCGCGTGCGCGGGCTACCTCGCGCTCGAAGGCTGCGACGTGACGCTGTACGAGAAGCGCGAGTCGCCCGGCGGCCTCAACGTGACCGGCGTCGCGCCGTACAAGATGAACGCCGAATCGGCCATGACCGAAGTCGAGTTCATCCGCTCGCTCGGCGTGACCATCAAGACCGGCGTCGAGATCGGGAAGGACATCGCTCCCGCGAAGCTCGTGGACGACCACGACGCGGTGTTCGTCGGCGTCGGCCTCGGCGCGGACTCGAAGCTCGGCATCCCGGGCGAGGACGGCGCGGGCGTGTTCGGCGGCGTCGAGTGGGTCGAGAAGATGAAGCTCGAGAGCGGCTACTCGCTCGAGGGCGTGCGGCGCGCGGTCGTGATCGGCGGCGGCAACACCGCGATCGACGTCGTGCGCGAACTGGCGAAGCTCGGCGTGCCGGACGTGGCGATGCTCTACCGCCGCACGGAGGCCGAGATGCCGGGCTACAAGCACGAGATGGAGCTGGCGCGGAAGGAAGGCGTGCGGCTCGTCGAGAAGGCCGTGCCGAAGCAGTTCGTCCACGCCGACGGCAAGCTCGCCGCGGTGGCGCTCGCCGACGGGCGCGAGGTCGCGTGCGACCTGGCGATCGTCGCGATCGGCCAGGGCAAGCTCGGCGCGTTCGTCTCGTCGTTCCCCGGCGTGGCCACGACCGACAAGGGACTCGCCCTCGGCGACCCGATGTCGGGCGCGACCGGCAATCCCAAGGTCTGGGTGGGCGGTGACGTCACCGGCGGTGAGCTGGTGGTGACCGCCGCGCAGGACGGCAAGCGCGCGGCGCGCAGCATCGCCGCGGCGCTCGCGCTGCCCTCGCGCGAGGACTCACCGATGCAGGCGGGACACCGCTGAGCCGTGCACACTTCGAACCCGATCTTCGGGGGCCCCGAGAGCCCTCACACCCGCCGGTCCTCGTGACCGGCCCGCACAAGAGAGCCCTGCATGGCTGATCTTTCCGTCAACTTCGCCGGCATCCAGTCCCCCAATCCCTTCTGGCTCGCGAGCGCGCCGCCCACGAACACGGGCGACCAGATCATGCGGGCGTTCGACGCCGGCTGGGGTGGCGCCGTCTGGAAGACGCTCGGTGACCCGATCGTGGACACCTCGAGCCGTTTCGGCTCGATCGACGTCGGCAACTCCCGCATGGTGGGCTTCAACAACATCGAGCTCATCACGGATCGTCCGCTCGACGTGAACCTGCGCGAGATCCGCGAGGTGAAGCGCAAGTACCCGAAGCACGTGGTCATCGCGTCGCTGATGGTCGAGTCGAAGGAAGATTGGCGCGACATCATCAAGATGTGCATCGACGCCGGAGCGGACGGCCTCGAACTGAACTTCGGCTGCCCGCACGGCATGTGCGAGCGCGGCATGGGCTCGGCCGTCGGCCAGGAGCCCGAAGTGCTCAAGATCGTCGCGGGCTGGGCGGTCGAGTACTCGACCGTTCCCGTGCTGGTGAAGCTGACGCCGAACGTGGGCGACATCCGCGTGCCGGGCGTCGCCGCGGTCGAAGCGGGCGCGCACGGCCTGTCGCTCATCAACACGATCAAGAGCATCGTCGGCGTGGACCTCGACAAGATGGTGCCGTACCCGGTCGTGGGCAATCGCGCGACGAACGGCGGCTACTGCGGCCCGGCGGTCAAGCCGATCGCGCTGCACATGGTGAGCTCGCTCGGGCGCGACCCGCGCATCACCGTGCCGATCTCGGGCATCGGCGGCATCGCCACGTGGCGCGACGCGGCCGAGTTCATCGCGATGGGCTGCACGAGCGTCCAGGTGTGCACGGCGGTGATGCACTACGGCTTCCGGATCGTCGAGGACATGATCGACGGCCTGTCGAACTTCCTCGACGAGAAGGGCATGAAGTCGGTGAACGAGCTCCGCGGCAAGGCGCTTCCCGCGTACACCGAGTGGGGCGATCTCGACCTGAACTACAAGGTCGCCGCGCAGATCGATCCCGAGAAGTGCATCGGCTGCGACCTGTGCTACGTGGCGTGCCGCGACACGTCGGTGCACTGCATCCACACCGCGGGCGAGCCGCTGATCGAGGGCCACCGCGCGCCGACGCGCGACAAGGCAATCGCAAAGGCGACCGCCACGGGCGTGCATGTGCCGTGGGTGGACTGGGACGAGTGCACGGGCTGCAACCTGTGCTCGCACGTCTGCCCCGTGCCCGGCTGCATCACGATGGTGGACGACACGCGCGGCAAGCCGTTCGAGAGCTGGAACGACCGCATCGCGAAAGGCACGAACAAGGTGCCGGGCGGGCTGCGGGGCTAGCGGCGCGGCGTGCCGGAGGCACGCGCCCTGGGAGACGACACCGGCCCGGCGGAGCGATCCGCCGGGCCGGCGTGTCCTTGGCGCGCCGCCTACTCCCCGGGCCGGTACTTGCGCTCGGTGTGAGCGGTCAGCTGCCACGGGTGGAACCACACCTCGCGCAACAGTCCGGCGACGAAGCGCTCCGCCTGGTCCGTGAAGTGCGGCGACGCGGGATCGCCGCTGGCGCCGCCCGCAGTCACGGCGGTCGCACGCAGCGTGTCGCCGAACTCGACGGCGGCGAGGAAACTGTTGCCGCTCGTCGAATAACGCCTGCGCGTGCCGGGCCACTGCCGCGAGCCCGCCGAGGCGAGCGAGCCCCACGTGCCCGACGCGAACGGGATGGCGAGGCTGGGCTTCGCGTCGTCGAAGTGCGGCTCGATCGCGGCGTCCAGCCGCTGGAAGCGATTCACTTCGCCCCACGGTGTGCGCCAGTCGCCGTAGAGCGACGTGAGCGTGTCGCTCGCGGCGCCGAGCGCGCCGAGCAGTTGCGCGTCGGTGGCCCGCGTCACGGCCCACGTGATCGGCGTGACGTGCGCGGCCGCGGCGTCGCGCGCCACGGCGCGCACGATCGCTTCGCCCCAGTGCACGGCGAGCGTCGTCGCGACCGACGTCGCGCTCCAGCGGCGGTCCCACGTGCGCAGCGTGTCGATCGGTGCGGCGAAGCGCGCGCGCTCGGGCGCGCCGGGCGCGGTCGCGTCGTACGCGGCCAGCAGTCGCGGCAGCATGCGCTCGAACGCGGGCAGCGCGGGATCGAACGCCGCGGCCGCCAGCGACTCCACCGTCCAGTCGCGCTTCGCCGCGAGCAGCCGCACGGCGTGCTCGCCGCGTGGCGATTCCTCGGTCGCGGTCTCGACCATGCGCGGGAACGCCTCGCGGCGCGGGCTCGACTCGCCCGCGCTCGACCACGGCCAGTCGTTGCAGTTCTGCACCCAGCCGCTCGCCGGGTTCACGGCGTTCGGCGACTCCTCCACGCGCAGCAGGCCGCGGTAGTCGTACTCCGACCGCGAGCCGTCGACCGGCACGTTCCAGTCGAGCGTCGTGTCCCGGCGCGGGATGTAGTTCGAATGGAAGTAGGCCACGCGCCCGGCGTCGTCGGCGAACACGGTGTTGTTCGACGAGTTCGCGTGCAGTGCCATGAGCGCGCGGAACTCGGCCAGTCCGCGCGCCTTCGTGCGCTCGTACGACTGCGTGAGCGCCTCGATCGGCTTGTTCATGAGGCTCACCGCGATCCAGCGATCGCCCACGCGACGCACGACGGGCCCGTGCGTGGTGAAGTACGCGCGGAACGTGCGAGTGGCGAGCGTGTCGCCCGAGCGGTGGCGCACGCGCACCACGCGCTCGCGGACGGGCACGTCGCGCGCGCCGCGGCGCTGGAAGAACGCGTCACCGCGTCGCGTGATCGTCTCGGCGAACTCGTCGATGTTGTCCACGCCACTCGATGTGTGCATCCAGCCGCAGTGCGCGTTGAAGCCCTGATAGACGAAGAACTGCCCCCACGTCACGGCGCCGTAGGCGTTCAGCCCCTCGTCGCTCGTCATCTGCAGTTCGGAGCGGAAGTAGTACGACGTGTGCGGGTTGATCCACAGCAGCGCGTGGCCGCGCGCGGTGCGCGCAGGCGCGATCGCGAAGCCGTTCGAGCCGGACGGCTCCGCGAGCGCACCTTCACCGTCTCCGCGCCTCCGGCGCGGCGCCAGCGCGCTGTCGCCGTAGAACGCCGCCAGCTCCGGCACGCTCACGCGCTCGATGTTGCCGCCGATGCTGCCCTCGGTGAAGGACAGCGCCATCCACGGCTCGAACCGCGCGATCACGCGCGGGGTCACGCTCGGGTGGCGGTACAGGTAGAAGTTCAATCCGTCGGCGAACGCGTCCATGAGCGCGCGCAGCGACGCGGGGCTGCGCCGGTACTGCGCGCGCAGCGAGTCGTCACAGACGAACAGCCGCTGGCGCAGGTCGGCGAACACCGCGCTCTCGCCCTCGGCCTCGGCGCGGCGGCCCAACGCCACCACGTAGTTCCACTCGACGCGCGCGAAGTCGTCCTCGGCCTGTGCGTACTCCATGCCGAACACGGCGTCGGCGTCGGAGCGGCCATGCACGTGCGCGACGCCCCACGTGTCGCGCGTGATGCTCACGCGTGCGGCGCGGGCCTGCCAGCGCGCGAGCTCGGCGGGCGTCGGCGCGAGCGCGTTCGCCGCGTTCGCCGCGTTCGCCACGAACAACGCCACCAGTGTGACCACGACCGCGCGGCGCATCATTTCCCCCGCAGGTACTGCACCGGCCACGGGTGTTCGGCGCCCAGCTCGGCGGCGGCGCGCAGCGGCCACGAGGGCTCGCGCAGCAGCTGGCGCGCGAGCAGCACCACATCGGCGCGTCCGGCCGCGACGATCTCCTCAGCCTGCGCGGGCTCGGTGATCATCCCCACCGCGCCCGTCGCGATGCGCGCCTCGTGGCGCACGCGCTCCGCGAACGGCACCTGGTAGCCCGGGCCGACGGCGATCTTCTGCCACGGCACCGCGCCGCCACTCGAGCAGTCGATCAGGTCCGCGCCCACTTCGCGCAGCAGTCCCGCGAGTCGCACGGTCTGGTCGAGGTCCCAGCCGCCTTCGGCCCAGTCGGTCGCGGACACGCGCACCCACACGGGCAGCTCGTCCGGCCACACGGCGCGCACCGCGCGCGTGACCTCCAGCGTCAGCCGCACGCGGTTCTCGAACGAACCACCCCAGCCGTCGGAGCGCTTGTTCACGAGCGGCGAAAGGAACTGGTGCAGCAGGTAGCCGTGCGCCGCGTGGATTTCGACGATACGGAAGCCCGCCGCGAGCGACCGGCGCGCCGCGGCACGGAACGCGGCGATCACCCGCGCGACGCCGGCCTCGTCGAGCGCGTGCGGCGCGGGGTAATGGTCCGAGAACGCGTCGGCGCTCGGGCCCACCGTCTCCCAGCCGCCGTCGGCGATCGCCAGAGCGCGGCCGCCCCGCCACGGCGCGGACGTTCCCGCCTTGCGCCCGGCGTGCGCGAGCTGGATGCCGGGCACGCAGCCCTGCGACTCGGCGAATCGGACGACGCGAGCGAGCGGCTCGACCTGCGCGTCGTTCCACAGTCCGAGGTCGCCGGGCGAGATGCGGCCTTCGGGCACGACCGAAGTCGCCTCGACGAGCAGCGCGCCCGCACCGCCGGTCGCGCGCGCGCCGAGATGCACGAGGTGCCAGTCGTTCGCGAGACCGTCGGTCGCCGAGTACTGGCACATGGGCGCGACCACGATGCGGTTGCGGAGCGTGACCGAACGCTGCGTGAACGGCGAAAACAGGTGCGAGGACATGACGGGGGACTCCCGATGGAAGAAGGCCGTGCGGCACGGTCGCGGAGCAGGTTACTTCATCGCGAGCGCCGGGGTCCGGCGGTCTTCACCCTTCGGTCGCCAGAAACTCCCCCACGTCGCCGCCCATCCAGTCGATCATCGCGTGCAGCACCATCGCCGGCAGCAGCGAGCCCGTGACGAGCGCGACCATCGCGAGCAACCCGCCGACGATCGCGACCCGCGGCAGCTTCTCGCGCCCCTGGTAGGCGTGCGCGGCGGTGAACGACGCGAGGCTCGCGGCCATCGCGCCCCACGGCCCGAGCCACGCGCGCAGCGCCCACGTGAGCCAGCCGCGATAGAGGAACTCCTCGCAGATGCCGGCCGACACCGACAGCGCGCGGAACCACACCTGCTCTGTGCCCGCCCGCGGCAGCAGCAGGCCGGCTTCGCCCAAACGTGCCTTCACCCGTGCGCGCGACTCCGCGCCCAACCGCGACAGCGCGCGGCGCTGCGCCACCGCGAGCGCCGCCAGCCCCATGACCAGCGCCACCGACACCGCGAGCCGCCAGCCGCCGGGCAGCACGAGGCCGAACTCGCGCCACGGCAGCGCGCGTACCGCGATCAGCGCCGCGATCACGCCGGACGCGATCCACTGCAGGGCGATGGTCTGGCCGTAGAACGGCACGCGCGCACCGGGCCGCGGATCGAGAAGCGCGGGCCGCATCCGGGGCCAGAACCACAGGGTGTCCATGATGGGATAGACGACTCCGACGAGAACGATCAGCGCGAGATCCATGGCGGTGTACATGCGTGCTCCTCGAGGGCGCGGCCGTGCGAACGACGTGAACGAGAGGACCGTAGCCAGCCCCCGGAGGGGAGGCACGCGTCATTCGGCCAGCGGCGGTTGCGCGTCGGTGAACGGCGCGGCCGCGCCCGGCGCTCCGCTCTCGCACCACGCGGCGCGCCGTGCGAGCATGCCCGCGTCCTTGCACCCGCCTTCGTCACGGAGGAACGCCGCATGCCGCTCCGCTTCCGCACCGCGCGCGCTCTCGCCGCCGCACTTGTCGCTTCGGTCGCGCTCGCCGCTCCAGCGTTCGCGCAGGATTCCTCGCTGTTCTCCGAGTTGCGCTGGCGCTGCATCGGGCCGCATCGCGGCGGGCGCACGGTGGCCGCGGCCGGCGTGCCGCAGAGTCGCGGGCTCTTCTACATCGGCGTGAACAACGGCGGCGTGTGGCGTACGACCGACTACGGCCGGACGTGGCGGCCGATCTTCGACGATCAGCCGACGCAGTCGATCGGCGCGATCGCGGTCGCGCCCTCACGCCCCGCGACGATCTACGTGGGCAGCGGCGAAGGGCTGCAGCGCCCCGACCTGTCGGTGGGCGACGGCATGTACCGCTCCGACGACGCGGGCGCGACGTGGCGGCATCTCGGGCTGCGGGACGGACGGCAGATCCCGGCCATCGCCGTGGACCCGCGCGATCCGGAGCGCGTTTTCGTCGCGGTGCTCGGCCACCCTTACGGTCCCAATCGCGAGCGCGGCGTGTACCGCTCGCGCGACGGCGGCCGCACGTGGGAGTGCGTGCTGCACACGGACGACGACACCGGTGCGATGGACGTGGTGCTCGATCCCGCGAATCCGCGCGTCGTGTACGCGGTGCTGTGGGCGGCGCGCCAGGCGCCGTGGGAGAACGGCTGGTCGCTGAGCGCGAAGAACGGGCTCCACAAGTCCGTGGACGGCGGCACGACGTGGCGGCGCATCGGCGCGGGGCTGCCCACGGGCGACGAGGGCCTCGGGCGCATCGGCATCGGCATGTGCCCGAGCGATCCGAAACGCGTGTACGCGATCACGTCCGGCTCGAAGACGGGGGGCCTGTACCGCAGCGACGACTCGGGCGAACACTTCCGGCTCGTCAACGCCGACGAACGTCTCTGCGAGCGCAACGGCGACTTCGACGAGGTGAAGGCCGATCCCACGAACGCCGACGTCGTGTACGTCGGGAACGTGGTCGCGTGGAAGTCGACGGACGGCGGCCGCACGTTCGAGGCGTTCCGCGGCGCGCCGGGCGGCGACGATTACCACCGCTTCTGGATCGACCCGAACGATCCGCGCGTGATCCTGCTGGCCGGCGATCAGGGCGCCGTGATCACCGTGAACGGCGGGGAGAGCTGGAGCTCGTGGTACAACCAGCCGACCGCGCAGTTCTTCCACGTGGCGACCGACTTCGACTTCCCGTACCACGTCTACGGCGGCCAGCAGGAAAGCGGCTCGGCGGGCGTCGCGAGCCGCGGCCGCGACGGCGCGATCACGCTGCGCGAATGGCACCCGGTCGGCGTCGAGGAGTACGGCTACGTCGCGCCCGATCCCGTGCACTCGCACTACGTCTTCGGCGGAAAGATCACGCGCTACGACCGCCGCACCGGCGACGTGAAGAACGTCTCGCCCGATCCGATGCGGCGCCAGCCGCTGCGCTGGGTGCGCACGATGCCCGTCGTGTGGCATCCGGCACAGGCGCACGAGCTGCTGCTCGGCGCGAACGTCGTGTTCTCGTCGCTCGACGACGGCGAGCACTGGACCACGATCAGCCCCGACCTGACGCGCGAGTCGTACGAGACGCCGCCGAACATGGGCGCGTTCGCCGCGCTCGACGGCGAGAAGGGCCGGCATCGCGGCGTCGTGTACACGATCGCGGGGTCACCGCGCTCGCCCGCCCTGATCTGGGCGGGAACCGACGACGGGCTCGTCCACGTCACGCACGACCACGGCCGCACGTGGAGCAACGTCACGCCGCCCGCGCTCACGCCGTGGAGCAAGGTGTCCATGCTCGAGGCGTCGTACGCGGATTCGAACGTCGCGTACGCGGCGATCAACCGCTTCCGTCTCGACGACGTCGCGCCGCACGTCTGGCGCACGCGCGACGGCGGCCGCACGTGGGCCGAGATCGTGACGGGCCTGCCCCCCGACGTGGTCGTGAACGCCGTGCGCGAGGATCCGGTCGTGCCGTCGCTCCTCTACGCCGCGACGGAGCGCGGCGTGTTCGTGTCGTTCGACGCGGGCGAGCGCTGGCAGTCGCTGCGGAACAACCTGCCCGCCACGAGCGTGCGCGACCTCGTCGTGAAGGACGCCGACCTCGTGATCGGCACGCACGGGAGATCGTTCTGGATCCTCGACGACGTCTCGCCGCTGCGGCAGGCGGCCGCCTCGAGCGCCGCGCGCGCCGCGGCGGAGGTCTTCCTGTGCAAGCCCGCGCTCGCCACGCGCGTGCGCTGGAACCGCAACACCGACACGCCCAGTCCTCCGGACGAGCCCGCGGGACAGAACCCGCCCGACGGCGCGGTGCTCGACTACGTGCTCGCGCGGGACGCGAGAGGGCCGGTGACGCTCGAGCTGTTCGACGCGAAGGGCCGGCTGGTGCGCCGGTACTCGAGCGCGGACTCCGTGCATGCGGTCGCGACGGCCGACCAGACACCGGGGTACTGGATGCGTGAAGAGCGGGCGCTTTCCGCGAAGGCCGGCGCGCACCGGTTCGTGTGGGACCTGCGCGAGGGTCCGCCGCCGTCGGACGATCGCGCGTGGGGCATGGCGGCGATCGAACACGACACCCCGGCCGAGCCGCGCGGCCCGTGGGTCCTGCCGGGTACGTACACCGTGCGCTTCACGGTGGACGATCGCGCGTATGAGCAGCCGCTCGTCGTGCGCATGGACCCACGCTCGCCCGCCGGCGCGGAAGCTCTCGCGACGCAGCACGCGCTGTCGCTGGCGCTGCTCACGACGTGGCGCAACGACGCCGCGCTCGCCGCGCGCGTGCGGACGCTGCGCGCCCGCGTCACGGGCACGGACGCCGCGAGCGATTCGCTGCGGCGCGACCTCGCCGCGCTCGAAGGCCGAGGCGGCGGTCCGTGGTGGGCGCGCGGCGGTGGCGGGCGCGACTGCGCCGCGCTCGCGACCGACTGCAGCCGCGCGTTCGACCAGATCCAGCGCGCGGACGACGCGCCGACCGCGGCGCTCGCGACCGCCGCACCCGAAGCCGAACGCGCGCTCGCGGCGCTGCTCGAACGCGAACGCGCGCTGCTCGCGCGGGCGCGCGCGCTCGGAGTGAAGCCCTAGCGCCCCGGCGCCACCGTCTGCCCCTTCACCACCTCGGCCTTCGCCGTCGCGACGCCGTTCACGAGCAGCTTCGTGAACGGGATCGGCAGCCCGTCGGCGTCGAACGGCTTCGGGCCGTTCTGCAGGTGGTAGTGGATGTGCGGCTCGCTCGTGTTGCCCGAGTTGCCGACGAGCCCGAGCCACTGGCCGCTCTTCACGCGATCACCCACCCTCACGCGCAGCGACTTCGGCTGCAGGTGCGCGAGCAGCGAATACTCGCCGTTGCCGTGATCGATCACGACGCCGTTGCCGACGGCGTTCGCGCGGTCGGTACTGCCCGGCAGGTTGTCGGGCAGGGTGTCGCGCATCCACACGATCGTGCCCGCGGCCGGCGCGAGCGCCTTCCGCCCGTAGCACCAGTAATCGGCCAGCGCCTTGCCGTCGCCCTTGTGCGTCGCGCCGTCCTTCACGATCAGCACGTCCATCGCGAAGCGCTGGTCGCGAGTGGCCGCGTGGTAGTTCTGGTCCACGGTGCGCCCACCCCACACGACGAACCACTCGCCCTCGAACGGCAGCCGCAGCGTGGTCTTCGTCTCGTACGCGAGGTGCGTGCTCGCGTACTCCGTCGGCTTCGACGCGGGGCGTGCGAGCATGCCGGTCACCCGGCCGTCGCGACCGAATGCGAAGGTCATGTCGATCGGTGCGGGCACCTTCGAGAACCGGCACGTCGCGACGTAGGCCCAGTTTCCGGGCGCCGGCTCCGAAGTCGCCTCGCTCACGACCGAGTCGAGCTTGCCGAGGCTCGCGCCGATGCGCTCGAGCGTCGCCGCGAAGTTCGCGGAGTCCTTCATCGCGGCGCGCATCTGGGCGTCGAACTCCGCCCACAGCGGCGCCGCCTCGTTGGCCGCGGCGTGCGCGAGCATGGCCTTGCCCTTGGCGGTGGCGGCGGTGGAATCGAATGCGGACGCGCGTCCGGCGGTCGCGCACAGCGCGCAGGCGAGGAGGACGGACGAAAGGAGCTTCAAGCGGGAACCTCCGGGAAAGGGACTTCGGCACGCGCGGGATTTTCGGCAGCATCGCGCGGACCGCATGCTAACCTGCGCGCCACCTTCTGACGGATGCGGCGTGCGAAAGGTTGCGCGCCGGGCCACATGAGCGTCGAACCGAGAGGAAGCCGATGGCCGCACATCGCTCGCTGGACGTGATCCGCCATGCCGACGGCCGCGTGGAGCTGAAGGACGCCGCCGCGCTGCACACGAGTCCGCTCTACAACGAGGA
>JACRIW010000082.1 GCA_016215625.1 Candidatus Eiseniibacteriota bacterium
ACGCGCTCTTCGAAGAGCTGAAGGCGCTCCTCGCGCACGTCGTCCCGACCGGCGACATGGCGAGCGTGCTCAAGCGCGCGCTGCAGGTCGCGGTCGAGCAGGAGAAGAAGCGCAAGTTCGCGAGCGGCGTGAAGTGCCGATCGCAGCGCAGCGAAGCCACGACCCGCGCGATCCCCGACGCGATCAAGCAGCAGGTGTTCGCGCGCGACGGCGCCGCGTGCACGTTCGTCGGCGCCGAAGGCAAGCGCTGTGGCTCGACGTGGCGGTTGGAGCTCGACCACGTCCTGCCGGCCGCGCTCGGCGGTGAAACCACTGTCGAGAACCTGCGCGTCCTCTGCCGCGCGCACAACCAGTTCGAGTCGGAGCGTGTGCTCGGCGCGTCGCATGGGGCGGCGACGTGAGCGCCGCACCAAAAGGCTCACCGCCCCGCCGAATCCCCCGGCGCGATCGCGGGCGCCACCGTCCCGGCGCTGTCTGCCGCGACGGAATCCGCGTTCGCCGCGCCCGCGGCACCGGCCGCGCCCGGCGTCTCGCTCGGCAGGACGCCGCCGCGCCCTTCGGCCGCGTGGAACCACACGACGTCGTTCGGGCCGCGCGTCGGGCGGTCGGTGGGCGCCACGCCGGGGGCGGCGAGCGGCAGCGCGAGGTACTCCTCGCGGTTCACCCACACGGCGGCGCGGCCGGTCGTCCACGCGACGAAATCGGGCGTGTCCGTGAACACGAGCGCGGGGCGCTCGCCGGCTTCCGAGAAGCGCACGGCCAGGCCGATGCGCTCCTCCGACAGGCGCGCACGCGCCTCGCGGCCCTCGCGCCACGCGTCGTGCAGCGCCATGCCGGTCGTGGGGGCGGAGAGCATGAACACGAGCGTCATCCACGTGCGCGAACGGCGCCCCCAGCGCGGCAGGAACTCGCCCAGCTCGGCGCCCCCGCGCGCGGCGAACAGCGCGGCGCCGCACAGGAACGGCGTCAGGTAGCGCGGGTCGTACAGCGTCACGGTCATCGTGAACACGGGAATCGCCGCGAGCACGAACGCCACCGCGGCGAGCGGCCGCGCACGTGGGCCCTGCGTCGCGGCGAGCAGCCCGAACGGCGCGAGCCAGCCGGTCGTCGACGCGGGCGCGGTGAACGCGCACTTGAGCGCGTGAGGGAAGAAGTCGAGCCACTTGGCCGGCAGCGACGGAAGCGCTTCGCGCAACGCCTGCGGCCACGCGCGCGGCGTCAGTGCGAAGTCGCGCATCACGGCGATCCCGGGCCGCTCACCCCAATAGCCGATCAGCAGGTAGCTCGACAGGTTGAAGAACGGCGAGCCGGCGTTCGCGATGCCGTGCCACCACCAGGGCGCCGCGCACGCCGCGGCCACGAGCAGCAGCCGCCGCCGCGCGGGGCCCGCGATCCACGCGAGCACGGGCACGGCGAGCAGGAACTCCGGCCGCGCGAGCAGCCCGAGGCCGAGCGCGAGGCCGGCGCGCGTGCCGTGTGGCCGCGTGCGCAGCAGCTGGTCGAGCGCCAGCACCATCGCGAGCGCGCCCAGGGTGAGCGCGATGTCGTGGTGCACCGCGCGAATGACGAGCGGCGAGGTCGTGAAAAGCACGGCCGCGGCGCTCCCGACGGCGTCGCCCATCGTGCGCGCGCCGAGGCGCTGCGTGACGGCTGCGGCGAGCGTCGCGAAGAGCGCGGCGAACACCGGCAGGAAGCCGGCGACCGACGACTTCGCGACCGCGACGAACGGCGCGAGCAGCACGGGCAGCAGCGGACCATGCACGAGCACGGGCACGGTGAGCGCGGCGTCACGCAGCGTCCAGAGCGGGGGATGGATGACCGGCGTGCGGAAGCCGTGGCCTTCGAGCAGCGCGCGCGCGACCGCGAGGTACTCCCACGAATCGTCGAGCGGGTCGGGCGCTCCGGCGCGCAGCACGAACAGGTCGAGCAGCCAGAACGCCGACACGAACGCGAGCGTGGCCGTGAAGGCCCCGGACGAGCCGCCGGATCGTGCCGTGTCGTGATCGCGCATGGGCGGGCACGGTGGCACAGCGGCGCGGGCCGGGCAACGGCGGCGGCGCGCAGGTTCCCCGGGCGAACCTCGTGCTATGGTCCCGCTCCCTCGCAGACGCCGATCCACCCGGAGCCTCACGCGTGAACCTCGACTGGCATCGCCTCAAGGCGGTGGTTCTCGAAAGCGACGACTGGGGCCTGTGCGCCTGGGTTCCGGACGAACAGGCGCACCGCGTGCTCGCGGGCCAGCCCGCGTTCCGCTCCGAGGCCGGCCAGCGCTACGGGCGCTCGACGCTCGAGTCCGCGCACGACGTGCAGCGGCTCGCGACGCTGCTGCTCGAGTTCCGCGGCGGCGACGGACTGCCGCCCGTGTGGCAGGCGAACACGATCGTCGCGGCGCCCGACTACGCGCGACTCGTGCCGCCGCTCTTCGAGGTGGAGTCGCTGCCGCTCGTCGGGCTCGACACCCTCGCGGGCCGCTGGGCGCGCCCGGGCATGCTCGACGCCGTGCGCCACGCCGAAGCCTCGGGTGTGTGGTGGGCGGAACTGCACGGGCTGCATCACCTGCCCGAGCACACGTGGCTGCACGCATTGCGGCGCGGCCAGCACGACGCGCGCGCCGCGCTCGAGCACCAGAGCCCGCTCTGCCTCGCGGTCGAATCGAGCGGCGAATACGACGCGGCCGAGCCGCGCGAAGTCCGCGCGCGCGTCCTGCGCGAGGCGGTGACGCGCTTCCGCGCGCTCTTCGGGCGCACGCCGACGTCGTTCTGCCCGCCGGACTACCGCTTCGACGACTGGCTCGAGGGCGAGGCGGAGTCGCTCGGGCTCACGACCTTCCAGGGCAAGCCGGAGCAGTCGGGCAGCCGTTGGACGGCGCTGCGCCGGCGCTGGCTCGGGCTGCAATTCCCGCACACGAACGGCGCGCGTTTCTACCTGCCGCCGCGCATCGCGTTCGAGCCGCGCGGCGGGGCCGACGCGCACGGCCGCATCGGGGTCGAGGCCGCGCACCGCGGCGCGCGCGAGGCGTGGGGACGGGGCCGCCCGGCGGTGCTCAGCTCGCACCGGCTCAACTACGCGCATCTCGACGAGCCGTGGTCCGAAGCGAGCCGCACGGCGCTGCGCGAGCTGCTGTCCCGGCTCGCCGCCGACGGCGCGGTGTTCCTGACCGATTCCGAAGTGCGGCAGCTCGCCGAGCACGGCTGGTCGGCGCGCGCGCTGGGCGCGCGGGGCACGCTGCTGCGCGACTACGACGTGCCGCGCGAGGTCATCCGCATCGCGGCGCCCGAGGGCGCCACGGGCGCGGTGCTGCGCGCCGCGGGCGGATCGGACGGCTCCGCCGGCTCCGGCGAAGGCGAGGTCAAGGTCGAGGGCGGAATGGCCGAAGTCCGGGCGAACCTGGGCGAACATCTCATCGAGTGGACGAGGGCATGAGCGGACTCTGGCGACGCGTGAGCGGTGGGGCGACCGGCAAGTGGTCGTTCTGGAAGTTCAACTGGCTCGCGAACCACAAGATCATTCGCGCGCTCGAGAAGGCGCGGCCGTACGCGAAGGGCGAGCTGCTCGACATGGGCTGCGGCGCCAAGCCGTTCGCGCCGATCTTCGACGGCCAGGTCACGCGCTACTGGGGCACCGACCTGTCACAGTCGCAGTACCTGGGCGGCGCGCGCCTCGACGCGTTCGCGAAGGCCGAGCAGCAGCCGTTCCGCGCGGGCTCGTTCGACACGGTCATGGGACTGTCCATGCTCACCTACCTGCCCGAGCCCGTGCGCATGATCGAGGAGGCGCACCGCGTGCTGCGCCCCGGCGGCGTGCTCATCCTCGAGTTCACGCAGATGGTGCCGCTGCACGACGAGCCGTGGGATTTCTTCCGGTTCACGCGCTACGGCGCGAAACACCTGCTCGAGCAGGCGGGCTTCACCCCGGTCGAGTACATCCCGATCGGCGGGATCTGGTCGCGGGTGGGGCTCTCGACCATCGCGGGGCTGAACCGGATCAACCGCGGGCCGACGCGTGTGATCACCGAGATCCCGGTCCGGCTGCTGTACATGGTCGTGCAGCTGGCCTGCGAGGGCCTGGACCGCCTGTTCGGCGATTCCCGGGAGGTCCTGTCCCACCTGGTGGTCGCCCGGCGAAATCCTTGACGTTTGCGCGCGGGGCCGACTAGCCTTCGGCCCCTATGAACAGCCCGCGCACCGTCGCACCCACCCCGGTCGTTCGTACCCTTCCGCAGCTCATGGACTTCGCCGCCCAACAGTACGGTGAAACGTCCTTCGTCCTCCGCCGCGAACGGGACGCCTGGAAGGGTTACACCTTCGCCGAAGCCGCTCGCGCCACCCATGCCTTCACCGCGCTCCTCGAGCGCGTGGGCGTCAAGCCCGGGGACCGGGTCGGCCTGCAGAGCGAGAACCGTCCCGAGTGGGGGCTGGCCTACATGGCCATCCTCGAGGCCGGTGCCGTCGTGGTGCCGCTCGACGCCATGCTCAAGGCGCAGGAGGTCGGCGAGATCCTCGTGACGGCCGGCGCCACGTTCTGCGTCACGAGCGCCCGCCAGCACGCCGTCGTCGAAGCCGCGCGCGCCGCGCGAACGCCCGAACTGCGGATGGTCGCGCTCGACCCGATGGAAGGGCTGCCGTGCTGGGACGACGCGCAGCGCGACTTCCCGAACGAGCCGCCCCGTGCGCCGCGCGCCGAGTCGGGCGACCTCGCGGTCATCATCTTCACCTCCGGCACGACGGGGCAGGCGAAGGGCGTCATGCTGTCGCACGCCAACCTGCTCTACAACGCCGAGGGTGTGGCGCGCACGATCGACTGTGGTCCCGGCGACCGCATGCTGAGCGTGCTGCCCATGCACCACACGTTCGAGAGCACGATCGGGTTCATCTGCGCGCTGCGCTGCGGCGCCTCGGTCGCCTACGCGCGCGGGCTCGACTCGAAGCAGCTGCGCGAGGACATGCGCTCGTCCGACGCGACGATCTTCGTGGCCGTGCCGCTGCTCTACGAGAAGCTGCTGACGGCCATCCACAAGGGCATCGAGGACCTGCCGGCGCCGCGCAAGCTGATGGTGAAGTCGCTGTTCTGGACCTCGCGCCTCGTGCGCATGCTCACGGGCATGCGCATCGGCAAGCAGCTGCTTCGTCCGATCCGCGAGAAGGCGGGGCTGGGCAAGATCCGCATCTTCGCGTGCGGCGCGGCGGCGCTCTCCACGGAAGTCTTCTGGGGCTACACCGACTTCGGCTGGTGCATGGTCGAGGGCTACGGCCTGACCGAGACCTCGCCCGTCGCGTGCCTGAACCGCCCGCAGCGCTCGAACCCGGGCGGCGTGGGCTGGCCACTCGTCGGCGTCGAGGTGAAGATCGACGCGCCGGACGCGGAGGGCAACGGCGAGATCGCCGTGCGCGGCCCGAACGTGATGCTCGGCTACTACGGCAATCCGGAAGCGACCGCGGAAGTGCTGCGCGACGGCTGGTTCTACACGGGCGACCTCGGCACGTTCCTGCCCGACGGCCGCGTGAAGATCACCGGCCGGCTCAAGAACATGATCGCGACCGCCGCGGGCAAGAAGATCTATCCCGAGGAAGTCGAAGTGCAGCTCGTGAACAGCCCGTACGTGCTCGAGGTCGTCGTCGCCGGCGGCAAGGACGCGAAGGGCGAGCGCGAGGAAGTGCACGCGCACATCTACCCGAACATGCCCGAGCTCGAGCTGCTCGCGCGCTCCCAGGGCAAGGTCTGCGACGACGCGTTCGTCGAGGCCACGCTCAAGGCGGACGTCGAGGCGCGCTGCGAACCGCTGGCGGCGTATAAGCGCGTCAAGCGCGTGCTCGTGCGCAAGGGCGAGTTCCCCAAGACGACCACGGGCAAGATCAAGCGCCAGAACCTGGCGGCGGACATGCTCGCGCCGCCGATGCGCGCGAGCGGCGTGGCCTGACCGTCACGCGGAGCCGGAAACGAAATCGCGCGGCGCCGGAGCACGGCGCCGCGCGATCTTCATCTGGCGGGAAGCGGGATCGGCTCGCTCGACGACGACACCGTGCCGACGTCCTCGATCCGGAACCGGTAGCGCGACGTGGGGCCGGAGCCCGCGAGGTGGCCGTTCCACTGCGGCTCGCCGGGGGCGTCGCCCCACTGCCAGACGAGGTGGAACTCGCCGTTCGTGACGGGCGCGATCGGAATCGTGGCGCTCGCGCCGGGCGCGAGTTCCTCGCGCACGACGGTCTCGCCGCCGCTGCGGAGGCGGATGCGCGTCACGGGGCGGCTGGTCGCGTTCTCGATGACGGCTTCGGAGTGCGGCCCGCGGCGCAGGCCGTCACGGTGATTCCAGCCGTACCACGCCACGTAGGCGAACAGCGCGAAGAAGAGCAGTCGTTTCATCGGGGCCTCCCTCGGTCGAATGCACGTCCGGCCTGATGCGGGCGTTATCGGCGGCCCGCGGCAAGGGCGTGATGCCGCATTCGCCCGGCGTCAGTCGGGAATCGTGCCCTCGCCGCGGCGGCCCTTGGCCTCTTCGCTCAGGCGTACTTCGGCTCCCAGTTCCGGCATGCCGTGATAGGCACGCCAGAACAGGATCGCCGCGATCCCGTAGAGCCCGGCGGTGAGGTAGAACGGCGTCGCGAAGCCGAACTTCTCGATGATCAGCCCGGCCCCGGCCGCGCTCACGGCCCAGCCGATGTTCCACACGAGATTGATCGTGCTGGTCGCGCGCGCGCGCAGCGCCGGCGGCATCGCCTCCATGATGAAGGTCTGCACGAGCGGGGTGGACGCCTGCATGAGCGTGGCGCGCGCCCAGAACGACACGGCGGCGACCTCGATCCGGCGCTCGGCCCCGAGCGTCACCAGGAACGGGAGCGAGAGCAGCTGGCTCGCGGTCGCGGTGCGCAGCTTGCCGAAGCGGCGTGCGATCGCCGGGCCGAGCAGCGAGGCGGTCGCGGTGAAGATCTGCGCGATCGAGAAGATCGTGCCGATCTTCGCGCTCGAGCAGCCGAAGCGGTCCTTGAAGTAGAGGTTCATGAACGGGATCACGAGGCCCGCACCCATGCCGATGAGGAGCGCGTTGATCGCGACCGGAGCGAGCGCGCGCGCCTGCTCGCGGTTCGGGATCGGCGTCTCGTTCGCGAGCGCGGATTCCCGCCCGCCGCCGATCTGCCCGAGCGGCACGATCGAGCACATGGCGAGCACGGCCGCGCCGAGCAGCGTCGCGCGGTACGACGTGAACAGCGTGACGCCGGGCCAGAGCGCTTCGATGCCACGCGGGATCGCGCCGCCCACGGCGCTCCCGACGACGCCCGCGACGAGCGCCGCGGCGAAGAACGTGCTGAACAGGTGCGTGCGCTCGCGCGTGGTGGAGTGCTCGGAGAGGAAGGGCGCCGCGGCGATCTGGAAGAACGACTGGCCGACGCCGACCACGAAGCCGGTCGCGAGCAGCGTCGGCCCGTGCACGGTCGTCGCCCGCAGGATGTGGCCGATGCCTTCGAGCACGGCGCCCAGCATGAGGCTGCGCCTGCGCCCCCAGCGTTCGGCGAGGATCCCCGCGGGACTCGCGGCCACGGCGACGCCGATCGCGTTCATGGACACGGCGCGGCCGACGAAGCTCTCCGGGAAGCCCGCTTCGACGAGGTAGAGGTTGAAGAGCACGGAGTACACGCCGTGCGCGGTCCAGATGAGGAACTCGGCGAGCAGGTAGAACCGGGCCGGGCGCGAGAACAGCCGCGCGGCATCGAGGAAGTCGTGGATCACGTCGCGCAACGCGCGCATGCAGCTCCCGGAAAAGAAAGAAGAGTGGCGGCCCTCGCGAGCCGCCACCCTGAAGATGCGTGGAGTGTGCTCTCGTTTCAGCCGGCGTTGCCCACCGCGATTTCGGAATCGATCGTGTGCGGCGTCCCCGCCTGCACGCGGAACATCGGCTCGAACGCCGCGGGCGTCATCGCGATGATCACCTTGGCGGGCGTGAGTCCGGCGTTCTCGGCCGCATGCGGCACACGGCCGTCATAGTGGCACGAGTCACCGGTCTCGAGCACGATCACGTGATCCCCACAGGTGAGGCTCACGCGTCCCTCGAGGCACAGCACGACCTCTTCGCCGTGGTGGTAGTGACGCTTGTCGCCGGCGGTCACGCCGGGCGGCAGTTCCACCATGATGAGTTCGAGGTTGCGCTTCGGCTGGGCCGAGAGCACCTCGACGCACGAGGTGTTGCCGCCGATCTGGAGCCGGGGGCGTTCCGCGGCGCGCACGACGTGCGGGACGCGGTCCTCCTCGACGACCAGGTACGCGACGGAGGTCTCAAGAGCTCGGGCGAGATCCTGAAGAGTGGCCAGCGAGGGCGAGGTGCGGTTGTTTTCCACCTGGCTGATGAATCCCTTCGACAGCCCCGTGGCCTCCGCCAGCTGCTGGACCGTAAGTCCACGCCGCAGGCGAAGGTCGCGAATCTTCTTACCAATCTGCATCAGGACCTCCGGGCAAGGGGGTGCTCCATAAGAGGAGGTTGGGTTCACAAAAGCTAAATGAGGCACCAGTAGCCGTCAACATTTTTGACGGTGTTCGGCAGGAAAAATCAAAGGTCAGTGGGAGTGACCACGGGCGCGAACGCGCGGGCGACCGCTCGCGCCCCCTGCCGGCCGCCGAGGTACTGGAGCTGCCAGAGCCGCGAATACAGGCCCGAGAGCGCCATGAGCTCGGCATGGGTGCCCATGTCCCGCACCTCGCCGTGGTGGAGCACCACGATGCGGTCCACGTCCTGGATGGTGGACAGGCGATGGGCGATGACCAGGCTGCTCCGGTCCTTCATGAGGCGGTGGAGCCCGGCCTGGATGAGCTGCTCGGTGTGCGTGTCCACGCTCGAAGTGGCCTCGTCGAGGATGAGCAGGTCGGGGTCGCGCGCGAGCGTGCGCGCGAACGACAGCAGCTGCTTCTCGCCGGCGGACAGCGACGCGCCGCGCTCGCGCAGTTCGCCGTCGTAGCCGCCCGGGATCCGCGCGACGAACTCGTCGGCGTGCACCTCGCGCGCGGCCGCGACGACCTGCTCGCGGTTCAGCCGCGGATCGTCCATGCGCAGGTTCGCCTCGACCGGACCACTGAAGAGGAACACGTCCTGCAGCACGAGCCCGATGCGCTGGCGCAGTTCCTCGGCGTTCCAGCCGGCGAGTGGGCGGCCGTCCACGCGGATCTCGCCGCGCTGCGGCGTGTAGAAGCGCAGCAGGAGGGAGGCGATCGTGCTCTTGCCGGAGCCGGTCGCGCCGACCAGGGCGAGCTTCTCGCCGCGCTCGAGCGTGAACGAGACGTCCTTCAGCACCCAGTGCTCGCCGACGTAGGCGAACCACACGTGATCGAACTCGACGCGCAGGCCGCGCTCGGCGCCGCCGTCGCGCGCGGGGGGCGCGGGCGCGGGTTCGTCGAAGCGCACCGCCGCCGGGTCGGCGGGCGTGTCGAGCAGTTCGAAGATGCGCTCCGACGACGCCATCGCCTGCTGCAGGATGCCGTACTTCTCGGACAGGTCCGAGATCGGGCGGAAGAAGCGCTGCGTGTACTGGATGAACGCCACGAGCGTGCCCAGCGTGATGCCCGTCCACATGACCTGGCGGCCGCCGTACCAGACGATGAGCGACAGCGCGATCGCGCTCACGACTTCGAGCAGCGGGAAGAACACCGCGTGGTAGGTGTTCGCGAGCAGGTTCGCGTCGCGGTGTTCGGCGTTGATGGCGCGGAACTCGCCGGCGTTGCGGTCCTCGCGGCCGAGCAGCTGCACCGTGGTCATGCCGGTGAGGTTCTCGTTGAGGAACGCGTTCAGGCGCGCCAGCTTGCTGCGCACGTCGCGGAACACCTTCCGCACGCGGATCCGGAACGTCATCGTGACGAGGAAGATGAGCGGCAGCACCGAGAACGTGACGGCGAGGAGTTCGACGTTCAGGTTCGCCATCGCGACGATGATGCCGATCAGCATGAAGATGTCGCCGAAGAGCGCGTCCACGCCCGACGTGAACATCTCGTTGAGCACGTCCACGTCGTTCGTGACGCGCGTCATGAGCCGGCCGACGGGCGTCCTGTCGTAGTACGACGCGGGCAGCTCCTGCAGCTTGCGGAAGAGCGTCGTGCGCAGGTCGCGCATCACGCGCTGCGCGACGCCCTGCATGATCTGCGACTGCGCGTAGCCGAGCCCGAACGCCGCGAGCAGCGACGCGAGGTAGAGCAGCGCGATCCGGTCGAGCGCGTAGAGGTCCTTGTGGCGGATGCCGAGGTCGATCGCTTCCTTGGTGAGCCACGGGAACATGAGCTGCACCGCGGCCTGGAGCAGCGTGACGAACACCGCGAGCGCGACCTGCCACCGGTAGGGGGCGAGGTACGCCGCGAGCCGGCGGACCAGCTGGTGATCGTAGGCGCGCGCGCCGTCTTCTTCGTGCTCGCTCACGACGCCTCGATCTCCTCTTCGAGCTGCTGCGCGCGGTGCAGCGCGGCGTAGCGCCCGTCCAGCGCGAGCAGCTCGTCGTGCTTGCCGCGCTCGGCGATGCGGCCGCGGTCGAACACGAGGATCTCGTCGGCCTCGCGCACGGCGCTCACGCGGTGCGAGACGAGCAGGCACGTGCGGCGGCGCATCTCGCCGCGCAGTCCCTGCAGGATCGCCTCCTCGGTCTGCGTGTCCACCGCGGAGAGGCAGTCGTCGAGGAGCAGCACGGGCGCCTCGCGCAGCACCGCGCGCGCGATCGCGGCGCGCTGGCGCTGGCCGCCCGAAAGCGTGATGCCGCGCTCGCCGACGCGCGTCTCGTAGCCGTCGGGGAACCCGCGCACGTCGCCGTCGAGGTTCGCCATCTTCGCGGCCGCCTCGATGGCGGTGGGCGCCGCGTCGTGCGCGCCGTAGGCGATGTTCTCGGCGACCGTGGCGGAGAACAGGAACGTCTCCTGCGGTGCGGGTGCGATCCTCGCCCGCAGCGCGTCGAGGTCCCACTCACGCACGTCCACGCCGTCGAGGAACACCGTGCCGGGCGGCGGATCGAACACGCGCGGCAGCAACGACAGCACGGTGCTCTTGCCGGAGCCGGTGCGCCCCACGAGCGCGACGGTCCTGCCGGCGGGCACGGTGAACGACACGTCGTGCAGCGCCGGCTCGGCGGCGCCGGGATAGGTGAAGGTGAGGTGGCGGAACTCGATCTGCGCCGAATCGCGCTTCGCGGCCGCGGCCGGGGTTCCGGGCGATGCGATGCTCGGCGGCGTCACGAGGATGGCGTGGATGCGGCCGTAGGACGCCAGGCCGCGCTGGAAGATGTTGATCACCCAGCCGAGCGCGACCATCGGCCAGTTGAGCATGCCGAGGTACACGGTGAACGCCACGAACTGGCCGATCGTGATGTGGCCCTTCACGGCCTCGCGGCCGCCGACCCACACGACGAGCAGCGCGCCGAGTCCCGAGAAGAACGCGAGCGAGGGCTGGAACACGCCGCTCGTGCGGATCAGGTCGAGGTTCTGCTCCAGGTAGTCGCGGTTGTGCTCGGCGAAGCGCTCGGCCTGGCGGCGCTCGCTCGTGAACGCGCGCACGACGCGCATGCCCGCGAGGTTCTCCTGCACGTGCGCCGAAAGCCGCGCGAAGCGCGCCTGCACGCCCTCGAAGCGCTTGTGGATGCGGTCACCGAACCACCACACGCTCAGCGACACGAGTGGCAGGGGCAGCAGCGAGTAGAACGTCAGCCGCGGGCTGATCGAGACCATGAAGCCGATCGACACCGCGCTCACGATGATCGTGTTCACCGTGTACATGACGCCGGGCCCGAGCATCATGCGCACCGCCGACAGGTCGTTCGTCGCGATGGACATGGTCTCGCCCGTCCGGTGCGACTGGAACCAGGGCGCGTCGAGCGTCTGCAGGTGCTCGAACAGTTCGTTGCGCAGCTCGTACTCGAGGCGGCGGGAGATCGCGATGATGAACTGGCGCATCGCGTACTTGAACAGTCCCGCGGCGATCGCGATGCCGAACAGCATCATCGCGTAGCGCCCGAGCTTCTCGGCGGTGACGCCCTTGTACAGGTCGTCGACCGCGAAGCGCAGCACCTGCGGCTGCGCGAGGGCGATCAGGTTGGCGGCGGCGACGCAGGCGATGCCCCAGAGCAGGCCGGCGCGGTGGCGCCGTGCGTGTCGAAGCAGTCGTGCGAGGTGGGAAGGAATGGCCGCTCCTTGGCGAAAAAAACCGGCGGACGCGGGGCTCTCGCCACCACGTCCGCCGGAAAGAGAGGCTTACGGGCGCTTGGCGCCGCCGAGGAAGCCCTGCAGGCGGTTCAGCTTCGTCGCCTTCCACGTGACACCGGCGTAGTACTCGTCGAGGTGCAGGACGTTCCTGCCCGTCGGCGAATGCCACGATCCCGCGAAGGCGTCGATGCGGTCGTCCACCCGGTAGGTGAGGCGCGGGCCCGCGAGCACCCACTGCGTCTCGACCGGGCGGCCCGTGCTCATCGGCAGTTCGGCGACCCACTGGCCGGCGACGTTGAGGTCGCCCATCCAGATGCCGAGCGCGCCGTCGGTCGTGAAGTGATCGGCCCAGTCCACCGCGGCCGCGCCGTCGGCGGCGGCGTCGGTGCTGCGCGCGCCGACCGTACGGTAGTCGTACTTGTATCCGGCCGAGGCCTGCCAGAAGGCGTTCTTGCCCGCGACACCGCCGAGCTGGAGCGAGGCCGAGAGCGCCTGGTGGCCGTCGCCGAGCGCCGGGTTCAGCGAGGTGTTGTAGCCCACGGGCGCCTGCCAGCCGAGCTGCACGGCGGTGGCGCTCTTCGCGTTCGCGAGCGACCAGCGCAGACCGAAGCCGAAGTCGGAGAGGCCCGAGTTGCTCAGTGCGATGCGATCGTCGCTGTCGCGGAACGTGCGGCTGACCGCGGGCAGCGAGAGCTGGACGCTGAAGTGCTTCTTCCAGCCGAGCTCGGAGTACGACCGCAGCGACCGCGACTCCTGCAGCGTGTTCGTGGCGATGCGGTCGCCGTCGTCGTTGTAGAAGGAGCTGGCGGAGAAGAAGCTGCCGCGCAGTTCGGTGTAGTACTCGCCCGGGGCGAGCGACCAGGGGCCGGCCACGGCGGACGTGGCGGCGACAGCCAGCAGTGAAGCCGCCGCGAGCGCGGCGGAAAGGTGACGGCGCAGGGTCATTCCACTCCTCCCGCAGATGCGCGTGATCCCGGTTTGCGGAACGCGCAGACTATCCGGGCGGCCCGAGGGGCGCAAGGCGAACGGGGGCCGCCGAATCGGGCCACGAAGGACGCGCGAGTGTGGCAACATGCCGCGCATGACACGACCTCTGGTGCTCGAGTGGGTGCGCGATCCGGGCGGCGTCTGGAACGTGCCCACGACCGAAATGGCACGGCTCGCCGCCGCGTTCCCGGGCGCGCGCTTCGCTTCGCCCGCCACCCGCGAGGAAGCCGAAGCGCTGCTGCCCGAGACCGACGCCGTGTTCGGCTACCTCGTGCGGCCGCACAACCTCGCGAGCGCGGCGAAGCTGCGCTGGATCCATTCGCCCGCCGCCGGCGTGACCGGGCTGCTGTTTCCCGAACTGGCGGCGAGCGCGGTCACGCTCACCAACGGCCGCGGGCTGCACGCGCGCTCGATGGCCGAGCACGCGCTCGCGCTCATGCTCGCGATCGCACGGCAGCTGCCCGCTTCGCGCGACCGCCAGCGCGAGGGACGCTGGGACCAGGTCGGGCAGTGGCACACCGCGCCGGGCTTCCTCGAACTCGCAGGCGCGACGCTCGGGCTCGTGGGCTTCGGCGAGACCGGCAAGGGCGTCGCGACGCTGGGCAAGGCGCTCGGCATGCGCGTGCTCACCGTGCGCCGCCGCCCGGGAAGCGATCCCGGGCCGGCCGACGAGCAGTGGGGGACCGAGCGGCTCGGAGAGCTGTTCGCGCAGTCCGACTGGATCGTGATGACCGCGCCGCAGACCGCCGCGACCGTGAAGCTGGTCGGGGCCGAGCTGCTCGCGCGCATGAAGCCGACCGCGTACCTCGTGAACCTCGCGCGCGGCGCGCTGCTCGACGAGGGCGCGCTCCTCGCCGCGCTCGACGCGGGGCAGCTCGCCGGCGCGGCGCTCGACGTGTTCGAGACCGAGCCGCTGCCCGCGGGGCACGCCCTGTGGGCGCATCCGCGCGTCGTGGTGACGCCACACGTGGGCGGCGTGGGCCCGCGCTACTGGGAGCGCGCCTGCGACCAGTTCGGCGCGAACCTCGCGCGCTTCCTCGCGGGCGAGCCGCTCTTCAACGTCGTGGACCAGCGGGCGGGCTATTAGAAGTGGTCGCGCGCCTGGGGCTGCTCGTGGCCGGCGGACGCGGCGCGCGCATGGGGGAGGGCTTGCCCAAGGCGCTGCGCACGGTGGGCGGCCGCACGCTGTTCGCGCGCGCCGAAGCGGTGCTGCGCGCGTGCTGTGACGAGGTGCTCGTGTGCGCGCCCGTCGATCTCGAGCTTCCGTGCCCGCGCGATCGCCGTGTGCCCGACGCGCCGGCGGGCGAGGCGGGCAGCGCGTCCGCGTCCGCCGCGGTGTTCGCGGCCGGAGGCCGCGAAGGCTCGAACCGCTCCCACGGCCCGCTCGCCGGCATCGTCGCCGGGCTCGCCGCGCGCGAGTACGGCGCCGCGCTCGTGCTCGGCGTGGACTTCCCGCTGCTCGACGCCGCGACGCTGCGCACGGTGGAGCGCGCGCTCGATGGCCGCGCCGTGGCCCTCGCCGCGCCGGGCGGCGTGCCGCAGCCGCTCGCCGCGTGGTATGCACCCGGGGCGGCCGCGCCGCTCGCCGAGGCGTTCGCGCGCGGCGAGCGTTCGGTGACGCGCGCGGTGCTCGCGCTGCCGCACGCGCTCGTGCCGGTCGACGGCGAACGGTTCCTCAACGTGAACACGCCGGACGATCTCGTCCGTGCGGAACTCCTGCTCGAAAGGCTGCCTTCGTGACCGACGCGTATTCCGTCGCGGGCGTCGCGCTCGACGACGCACTCGCCGCGCTCCGCCGCCACGACCCGTCCGCGCGCGCCTTCTGGCTCTACGATCTCGACGGCTTCCGCGCGCGGGCCGCGCGGCTGCTCGGCGCGTTCGGCTCGCAGGGCGTGCACGTCGCGTACGCGCTCAAGGCGAACGGCTGCGGCGCGCTCGTGCGCGCGGCGCGCGAGACGGGGCTCGACGCCGACGCGGGCTCGCTCGGCGAACTCGAACTGGCCGCCGCGTGCGGTTACGACGCGGCGCACCTGACGCTGAGCGGCAACGGCCGCACGCGCGAGGAGGCCGCGTGGGTGTGCGCGCACGGCGCGGCCGCGGTGAGCGCCGACCACGTGGGCGAGCTCGACCTGCTGGAGAGCGCCGCGGCAGCGGCCGGCGTCACGCTGCGCGTCGCGCTGCGCGTCAACCCGGGCATCGCGACGCCCGGCCACAAGTACGTCGCGACCGGTGGGCACGACGCCAAGTTCGGCGTGAGCGCCGAAGAGGCGCTCGCCGCGTGGGAGGGCCGGGCGCGCTGGTCGCACCTGCGCGTGGACGGGCTGCACCTGCACGTCGGCTCGCAGCTGCTCGACACCGCACCGCTCGAAGCGGCGGCGCGTGCCGCACGCGAGCTCGCGGACGCCTCGCGCGCGCGCGGTGCCGCGCTCGGGCTCGTCAACCTGGGCGGCGGCTTCGGCGTGGACTACGACGAGGGCACGCGCGAGTTCCCGGTCGAGGCGTGGGCCGCGCGGCTCGGTGAGCACGCGCGCGCGAGCGGACTCGATTGGCGCATCGAGCCGGGCCGCTGGCTCGTGGCACCCGTCGGCACGCTCGTCGCCGAAGTGCTGTGGGAGAAGCGCCGGGCCGAGGACGGCACGGTGCACCGCTTCGTCGTGCTCGCCGCCGGCATGAACGACCTGCTGCGGCCCGCGCTCTACGGCGCGCGCCATCGCGCGGTGCCGGTGCGGCCGCGCGAGGGCGAACGCACGGCGGCCGCGGTGGTCGGTCCCGTGTGCGAGAGCGGCGACACGTTCGAGGAGGGCGCGCTGCTGCCGCCGCTCACATCCGGCGATCTCGTCGCGCTGCTCGACGCGGGCGCGTACGGCGCGGCGATGTCGTCGCAGTACAACGGCCGCGGCCGGCTCGCGGAACTCGTGATCGACGGCGGGGCGCTGAAGCTCGCGCGCCGCGCGGAGCGCCCGGCGGATCTCCGCCTGCGCGACTGCGACGTGCGCCTCTGACGGCGCCGGCGCAGCCGCGCGGCGGGGGATCTCAGTGCGTCAGGCGCGGCAGCGACGCCGAGACGAGCACGGCGGCGATGCGTCCGGTGTTCGCGTAGGCGTGCGTGCGGTGCGCCCGGAAGTGCAGCGCGTCCCCGGCGCCGAGCAGGTGGCGCTCCTCGCCGAAGCGCACTTCGACGGAGCCCGCGAGCACGGTGAGCCATTCCTCGCCCTCGTGCCGGTGCTCGAGCGCGACGCCTTCGCCCGGCGCGATCGTGAGCCGGTGCACCGCGAGGCGCGAACCCTGGATGGGGCCCGCGAGCGGCGCGACCTGCAGCGGGCCGCGCCGCAGCGTCAGCGCTTCGCGTTCCGCGGCGCGCACGACGTGCGCGGCGGGCAGTTCGGGCGCCGGTACGAGCAGCGCCGGGCGCACGCCGAGCGCGATCGCGATGCGACCGAGCGCGCCCACCGTCGGGGAGGCCTTGCCGCGTTCGATCTCGGAGACGTGCGTCGCGGAGATGCCGCCGCGCGCTTCGAGGTCCTTGAGCGTGAGCCCGCGGTCGATGCGCAGTCGCTTGATGCGGCGGCCGAGCTCGACGGCGGAAGCGGACTGCGGCGCGGACGCCTGGCCGGAGGCCATCTCGCGCGAGACGGGCGATTCGAACGGCGCGAACGCGCCGGCGACGGGATCGTTCATGCGGGCTCCTTCGAGGTGCGCGTGCTGGTGACGAGCACGCGCGCCGGTTCGTGTCCGACTCGCGAAAGGACGTGCGGCAGCGCGTGCGTCGCCTGGAGCGCGTCGCCGTGCGACAGCCGCGTGGTCTCGTCGCCGACGCGCAGCTCGACCTCGCCTTCGAGCACGAAGTAGAGCGCCTCCTGCTCGGCGTCTCCCGCATCCTCGCGGTGCGCGGCGGAAGCTCCACGCTCGAAACGCAGTTCACGCGCGGTGAGCTGGCTGCCGGGAATGCCGCCGGTGAGCGTGGCGGACGTGAGCGAAGGGCCGAGCGTCTCCGGCTTCGCTTCACCGCCGCGGTGCACCGCGACCTCGGGGAGTTCCTCCGGTTCGAGGAAGTAGGCGGTCTCGCGTCCCAGCGCCACCGCGAGGCGTGTGAGCGCGCCGAGCGTGGGTGAGGTGCGGCCGCGTTCCACTTCGGAGAGGTGCGTGGCCGAAAGCCCGCACAGGGACTCGACCTGCTTGAGCGTCATGCCGCGCTGCAGGCGCAAAGCCCGGACGCGACGGCCCAACTCCGTGACGTCGACGATCTGCATGTGTAGCCTCGGACGGATGCGGCCCGGATGGAGGGGCCGATTCCCGGGGGCGGCGCCACGCAGTGCCGGATGGAGGGCCGTGCGAAGCGCGTCCGGTGATTCACCGGACCGGGAGCGACCGTGTCACGCGAACCCCGGCGGGTCAACGCTCGATTTCGCCCAGCCGCCGGGCGCACTCCATGAAGAAGTAGTGGGCATGGTCCCATCGGACCAACGCTTGACACTTTCGGCGTGTTCACCCGAGACTGCCGCGTCGTTTTTCTTCGCCGAATCGCGCCATGCACGTCCTCGCGGGAGTGCGTTGCGCTCGACATTGTGAATCCAGGAGCAAGCGGGTGACGTGAGCACCCGCCGGGCGGCCGCGCGTTGGGCACGAGCCGGAAGCTCCGGAAAGACGAGGTGGCGATTGCTTCAGGTCGTTTGCATCAAGCAGGTTCCCGACACCGAGACGCGCGTGAAGGTGGCAGGGGACGGTCGCACGCTGGATCCCACCGGTGTGACGTGGGTGATGAACCCGTTCGACGAGTTCGCCGTCGAGGGCGCGTTGCAGGTGAAGGAGAAGGCGGGCGCCGGTGAAGTCGTCGTGATCTCGCTGGGTGGCGCGGGCGTGCAGACGACGCTGCGCAACTCGCTCGCGATGGGCGCGGACCGCGCCATCCACCTGAAGAACGACACCGCTGCTCCGGACTCGCTCGCGGTCGCCAAGGCGCTCGCCGCCGCGATCCGGGAGCTGAACCCGCAGCTGGTGTGGCTCGGCAAGTCCGCCTCGGACGACGACGCGGCGCAGGTCGGCCCGATGCTGTCCGAACTGCTCGGCCTGCCGTGTGTCACGGTCGCCGCGTCGTTCGCGCTCGAAGGCACGGTCGCGAAAGTCGAACGCGAGATCGAGGGCGGACGCGAGCAGATCGAAGTGCCGCTTCCCGCGGTGATCACGTGCGACAAGGGGCTGAACCAGCCGCGCTACCCGTCGCTCAAGGGCATCATGGCGGCCAAGAAGAAGACCATCGAGGAGCGTGCGATCGACCTGGGCGCCGCCCATGTCGAACTCGTCGCGCTGGAACTTCCGCCCGCTCGCGCCGCCGGCCGCATCGTCGGCGAAGGCGCCGCCGCGGTTCCCGAACTCGTCCGCGCCCTGCGCGAAGACGCCAAGGTCATCTAGGAGGCCGATCGTGAGCATTCTCGTTTTCGTGGAGCAGCGCGACGGCCGGGTGCGCTCGGTGTCGCGCGAAGCGCTCGGACAGGCGACCGCGCTCGCGGCCGCCTTCGGTGGTCCGGTGGTGGGTGTGTGCTGCGCGGCGGCCGATCCCGGCCTCGCCGCGCTGGGTGAGGCGGGCGCGGAGCAGGTGCTGTTCGCGCAGCACGAGGCGTTCGCGTCGTACGACGGCGCGGGCTACGCCGCGGCGGTCGCCGCCGCGATCGCGGCCGTGAAGCCGAAGGTCGTGCTGTTCGCGGGCTCGTCCATGGGCCGCGACCTCGCGCCGCGCGTCGCCGCGAAGGTGGACGCCGGTCTCGCGACCGACTGCACGGCGCTCGTCGTGGACGGCGGCAAGCTCGTCGCCACGCGCCCGGTGTACGCGGGCAAGGCGCTCCAGAAGGTGTCGTTCCCGGGCGCGCTCGCGCTTGTGACGCTGCGCCCGAAGGCGTTCGCCGCCCCCGAGGCGCAGCCCGGCAAGTCGGCCGCGGTCTCGGCGCTCGCGTTCACGTGGGACGCTTCGGCGCCTCGCGCGAAGGTGGCGGCGGTCGTCGGCGCGTCGGGTGGCAAGGTGGACCTCACGGAAGCCGAGGCCATCGTCGCCGGCGGACGCGGCATGAAGGGCCCCGAGCATTTCGCGATGCTCGAGGAACTCGCGGGCGTGCTCGGCGCCAGCGTCGGCGCGTCGCGCGCCGTCGTGGACGCGGGCTGGCGCGGTCACGGCGACCAGGTGGGGCAGACGGGCAAGACGGTCAGCCCGAAGCTCTACGTCGCCGTGGGCATCAGCGGCGCGATCCAGCATCTCGCCGGCATGTCGTCGTCGCGCTGCATCGTCGCGATCAACAAGGATCCCGAAGCCCCGATCTTCAAGGTCGCGGACTACGGCATCGTCGGTGATCTCTTCGAGGTGGTGCCGGCACTCACCGCGGCGATCAAGCAGCTGCACTGATGCGCGGACCGGGGCCGTCTGCTTGACGGCCCCGGAAGCCGCTCGTAGGTTTCGCGATGGGCGCATGGAGCGCCCTCCAACATCGAAGGATACGACTCCCCGATGCTCGCCTATCTGCCCGTCCTGCTGTTCGTGCTGGTCGGTCTCGGATTCGGCGCCGTGACGATCGGTCTGTCCACGATCATCGTGCCGCGCCGCGAGAACGCGGTGAAGAACAGCGCCTACGAGTGCGGCGTCGAGCCGGTGGGCAACGCCCGCGGCCGATTCTCCGTGAAGTTCTACCTCGTCGCGGTGCTGTTCATCCTTTTCGACATCGAGGCGGTCTTCCTCTACCCGTGGGCCGTCTCCTTCCACCAGCTGGGCCTCTACGGCCTGATCGAGATGGTGCTGTTCATCCTGATCCTGCTGGCGGGCTACTTCTACCTGCTGAAGAAGCGGGCGCTCGAGTGGGAATGATGCCGCCGATCCTCTCGTGCCTTCCGTCCGTCCGTGTCCGAGAGGTCTCGCATGTCCGACACGCCTGAGTTCAAGCCGCTCCGCACGCTCGCCCCGTCCACCGCTCCCGGTGAACTCGTCATGCCGAAGTCGGCGGACGAGCTCCTGTACGAGGAAGTCGAGCGTGGACTGCTGTTCACCAAGGTCGAGTCCATGGTCGGTTGGGCCATGAACCAGGCCCGCGCCAACGCGATCTGGCCGCTCGGATTCGGCCTCGCGTGCTGCGCGATCGAGATGATGGCGATCGCCGGGCCGCGCTTCGACGTCTCGCGCTTCGGCGCCGAGGTGTTCCGCGGCTCCCCGCGCCAGGCCGATCTCATGATCGTGGCCGGCCGCGTCTCCATCAAGATGGCCCCCGTCGTGCGCCAGCTGTACGAACAGATGCCCGATCCGAAGTGGGTGATCGCGATGGGCGCCTGCAGCTCGTGCGGCGGCGTCTTCAACAACTTCGCGATCCTGCAGGGCGTGGACAAGATCGTGCCGGTGGACGTGTACGTCCCCGGCTGCCCGCCGCGCCCCGAAGCGCTGTTGCACGGCATCATGAAGCTGCAGGAGAAGATCCTCGCTTCGAAGCCCGAGATCGGGCCGATTCCGCGCAAGCGCGTGCTCAAGCAGAAGGGAGTGGCGTGATGCCGCTGACCCCCGAACGAGTCGAACAGAAGGTGCGCGAGCGCTTCCCCGACGCCGCGATCGAGCGGCAGACGGGCGAGGCCGTGCGCGACTACACGCTGTACGTGCCGGGCGAGGCGCTCGTCGACGTCTGCACGTTCCTGCGCGACGACGCCGAGCTCGATTTCGCGATGCTGCCGTGGATGGGCGGCTGCGACCACATGCCCGCGGTGCCGCGCTTCGAGACCGTCTACAACCTGCTGTCGCTGTCGAACTCGCTGCGCTTCACGCTCAAGGTGCGCATCCCCGAGGAGCAGCCGCGCGTGCCGTCCGTCGTGTCCGTGTGGCCGACCGCCGACTGGCACGAGCGCGAGACGTACGACTTCTTCGGCATCGAGTTCACGGGGCATCCCGACCTCCGCCGCATCCTGCTGCCGGACGAATGGCAGGGTTGGCCGCTCCGCAAGGACTCGCCCCTCGGCTACGAGGAAGTGGCGTTCACGCACAACACTCCGAACCGTCGCCTGCCCAGCCCGGAACTCAAGAAGCTGGCTCCGAAGAAGGTCAAGTACCGTGCGCAATGAGACCATGACCATCAACATGGGTCCCCAGCACCCGTCGACTCACGGCGTGCTGCGGGTGGCCCTGGAGCTGGACGGCGAGACCATCGTCGCGTGCAAGCCCATCGTCGGTTACCTGCACACCGGCATGGAGAAGCAGGCGGAGTACAAGACGTACACGCAGTCCATCCCGCAGACCGACCGGATGGACTACATCTCGCCGATGTCGAACAACCTCGCGTTCTGCCTCGCGGCCGAGAAGCTGCTGGGCATCGAGCCGCCGGCGCGCGTGCAGGCCATCCGCGTGCTGCTCTGCGAGCTCACGCGCATCAGCTCGCACGCGGTGTGGATGGGCACGCACGCCATCGACATCGGCGCGCTGACGGTGTTCTGGTACTGCTTCCGCGAGCGCGAGAAGGTGCTCAGCATCTACGACCACGTCGCGGGCGCACGCATGACGTCGTCGTACTTCCGCGTCGGTGGCCTGTCGCGCGACATCCCCGAGGGCTTCCTCGAGCGCTGCGAGAAGTTCGTGGACGAGATGCCGGCGCACATCGACGAGTACGAGAGCCTGCTCACGAAGAACCCGATCTGGCTGGCGCGCACGCAGGGCGTCGCGCTGATCTCGGGCAAGGACGCGGTGGCGTGGGGCGTGACCGGCCCGACACTGCGCGGCTCCGGCGTGAACTACGACCTCCGCAAGAACGAGCCGTACTCGGGCTACGAGACCTACCAGTTCGACGTCCCCGTGCAGACCGCGGGCGACGCGTACGCGCGCTACCAGGTGCGCGTGCAGGAGATGCGCGAGTCGGTGAAGATCGCGAAGCAGGCGATCCGGCGCATCCGTGAGCTCGGCGAGTTCGGCCCGTACCGCGTGCGCGACTTCAAGTACGTGCTGCCGCCCAAGGAGGACGTCAAGACCTCCATGGAGGCGCTGATCCATCACTTCAAGATCGTCGCCCACGGCTTCTTCCCGCCGGTGGGCGAGGCCTACTCGACGGTCGAGGCGCCCAAGGGTGAGCTCGGGTTCTACCTCGTCAGCGACGGTTCCGCGCGCCCGTGGCGCATGAAGGTCCGCTCGCCCTCGTTCATCAACCTGCAGGCCCTTCCGCTCATGGTGGAAGGCCGCCTCATCGCCGACGTCATCGCCGCGATCGGCAGCATCGACATCGTGCTCGGGGAGGTCGACCGATGAGCCACGCCCCCGTGATGCCCGTGGAGGCGCCCGCCGTACTCGAATGGCCCGAAGCCGTGAAGGCCGAAGTGGCCGAAGCGATCTCGCACTACCCGGTGAAGCGTTCGGCCGTCCTGCCGCTGCTGTGGATCGCGCAGCGCACGTGGGGCTGGCTGCCGCCGGCCGCGATGCAGCTCGTCGCGCGCACGCTCGAGCTGAACGAGCCCGAGGTGTTCGGCGTCGCCACGTTCTACACGATGTTCAACCTGCAGCCCGTGGGACGTCACCACCTGCAGGTGTGCATGACCCTCTCGTGCTCGCTGATGGGAGCCGACCGGCTCTTCAAGCACCTCGAGCACAAGCTCGGCATCGGCCACGGCGAGACGACCGCCGACGGCCGGTTCACGCTCCGCCGCGTCGAGTGTCTCGCCGCGTGCGGTGGCGGGCCGTGCATGCAGGTGGGTCTCGACTACTACGAGGATCTCGACGAAACCAAGGTCGATGCGATCCTGGAGAAGCTCAAGTGAGCCGCGGCCTGCTGCTGTTCAAGGACATCGACACGCCCGGCCTGACCGGGATCGAGACCTACCGCAAGCTGGGCGGCTACGAGTCGCTCGCGGGAACGCTCGGCCACAAGACGCCGGACGAGTGCATCGAGATCGTGAAGTCCTCCGGACTCCGCGGTCGCGGCGGGGCCGGCTTCCCGACCGGTCTCAAGTGGAGCTTCGTGCCGAAGAACTCGCCGAAGCCCAAGTACATCGTGTGCAACGCCGACGAGTCCGAGCCGGGCACGTTCAAGGATCGCGAGCTGATGGTGCTGAACCCGCACCTGCTCGTCGAAGGCATGATCCTTTCGGGCTACGCGATCGGCGCGAACGCCGGCTACATCTATTTCCGCGGCGAGTTCGCCTACGTGCAGGCGATCGTGGACAAGGCGATCGCCGAAGCGCGCGCCGCCGGCCTGCTCGGCGACAACGTGTTCGGCAGCGGTTTCCCGTTCGAGCTCTACACGCACCTCGGCGCCGGCGCCTACATCTGCGGCGAGGAGACCGCGCTGCTCAGCTCGCTCGAAGGCTACCGCGGCCAGCCGCGGCTCAAGCCGCCGTTCCCCGCCGTCGAGGGCCTGTACGCGTGCCCGACCGTGGTGAACAACGTCGAGACGATCATGAACGTGCCGCACATCCTCAAGAACGGCGGCCAGTGGTACAAGCAGTGGGGCACCGAGAAGAGCTGCGGCACGAAGGTGCTGAGCGTCTCCGGTCCCGTGAAGCGCCCGGGCAACTACGAGATCCCGCTCGGCCTGCCGCTGCGCACGCTCATCGAATCGCCGGAGTACTGCGGCGGCATGCGTGACGGCCTCAAGGTGAAGGGCGTGATCCCCGGCGGCTCGTCCGTGCCCGTCATTCCCGCCTCGCAGATCGACGCGGGCCTCGACTACGAGTCCATGAACGCGGTCGGCACGTTCCTCGGTTCCGGCGGCGTCATCGTGATCGACGACCAGACGTGCATGGTGGACGCGCTCTGGAACCTCATCCGCTTCTACCGTCACGAGTCGTGCGGCAAGTGCACGCCGTGCCGCGAAGGCACGTACTGGATGGGCGAGATCCTCGAGCGCCTCGAGAAGGGCGAAGGACGCGAAGGCGACGTCGACCTGCTGCTCGACGTGGCGAACAACATCTTCGGCAAGTCGTTCTGCGCGCTCGGTGACGCGGCGGCGATGCCGGTCCAGGGCATGCTCAAGCACTTCCGTGAGGAGTTCGAGTACCACGTGAAGCACAAGCGCTGCATGGTGAACCGCCGCCGCCAGGCGGTGATGGAGGTGACGGCGTGAGCATGGTCAAGGTCACCATCGACGGCCGCACGATCGAAGTCCCGGCCGGCACGCTCATCACCGACGCCGCGAAGATGGCGGAAGTGCACGTGCCGATCTTCTGCTCGCACTCCAAACTGCCGCCGCTCGGCGCGTGCCGCATCTGCGTCGTCGAGGTCGGCACGCCGAAGATGGGCCCGGACCGCAAGCCGGTGCTCGGCCCCGACGGCTCGCCCGAGATCGCGTGGATGCCCAAGGTCCAGACGGGCTGCACCACGCCGGTCACCGACGGCATGCACGTGAAGACCGCCTCGGCGACCGCCACGCAGGCGCGCAAGGGCGTGATGGAGTTCCTGCTCGTCAACCACCCGCTCGACTGCCCGGTGTGCGACGAAGGCGGCGAATGCCAGCTGCAGGACCTCGCGTTCGCGTTCGGCCAGGACTTTTCGCGCATGGAGCAGGCGAAGCGCACGTTCGACTCCGAGGACCTCGGGCCGATCGTGAAGAAGGAAGCGAACCGCTGCATCGTCTGCATGCGCTGCGTGCGCTACTGCGACCAGGTGATGGGAGAGGACGCCCTCACGGCGCACCAGCGCGGCGCGCACACCGAGATCTCGTCGTTCAACCGCCAGCCGCTCGACTGCGAGCAGTGCGGCAACTGCATCGAGGTCTGCCCGGTCGGCGCGCTCACCGCGCTGCCGTACCGGTTCAAGGCGCGTCCGTGGGACCTACGCCAGCACATCACCCTCTGCCCGCACTGCTCGAACGGCTGCTCCGTGCGCCTCGGCGTGCGCGGCATGGAAGTGCTGCGTGCGCGCGGCACCGAGAATCGCGGCGTGAACCAGGAGTTCCTGTGCGTGCGCGGACGTTTCGGGCACGACTTCGTGAACTCCGCCGACCGTCTCTCGGCTCCGCTCGTGAAGCAGGGCGGCTCGCTGCAGCCGGTGACGTGGGACGAGGCGTCGGCGCAGGCCGCGTCGCGCCTGCGCGACATCGCGGCCGCGCACGGCCCGGGAGCGATCGCGTTCCTCGGCGGTGAGCAGCTCTTCACCGAAGAGCAGTACCTGATGCAGAAGCTCGCGCGTGCCGTGCTCGGCACGAACCACGTGGACGGACGCACGCGCACCGTCGCGCGCGTTCCGGGCGACGCGGTGCTGCGCGCGACCGGCGGCGGCCGGCCTCCGCTCACGTTCACGGATCTCGTGAACGCGCAGGAAGTGCTCGTGCTGTTCGACGACCTGCAGGGCGAATCGCCCTACGCGCAGGCGCTCGCGATCCGCGGCCAGCACCAGACCGGCCTGCACCTCACGGTGGCGCACCCGCGCCGCGTGAAGCTCGCGCGCCCGAAGTTCAAGGGCGACTGGCTCGGCGTGCAGCCGGGGGCGGAACTCGCGCTCGTGCACGCGCTCACGAAGGCCGCGCTCGACCTCGGCGCGCCCTCGGACCTGCCGGGCGAAATCTCGTGGGGCCTCGAAGCGCTGACCAAGTCGCTCGCCTCGTGGACGAGCGAGCGCATGACGCGCGAGACGGGCCTGAGCGCCGACGCGATCGTCGCGGCCGCCAAGCGGCTGCGCGGCGCCGAGCGCAAGGCGGTGCTGTTCGGCCGCGCGGTCACCGAGCATCCGCAGGCCGCGGCGCTGCTGCAGGCGATCGAGAACCTCGGCTGGCTCACGGGCGCGCTGACGTCGTCGGCCTCGCGCGTGATGTACGCCGGCACGCACTCGAACTCGCAGGGTGCGCTCGACAACGGTCTCACGCCCGACTTCCTGCCCGGCTACGTGCCGGTGACGGACGCCGCGGGCCGCGAGGCGTTCGGCAAGTCGTGGGGCTGCACGCTCGACGGCGAAGCGGGCATGAGCGCTCCCGAGATCCTCGAGGCGACGGCGGCCGGGCGCATCAAGGCGCTGTGGATCGTCGGCGACCAGTGGCTGCGCACCGCACCCGACGCGGCGCTCGCCGCCAGGGCGCTCGCGGCCGCGGAACTCGTGATCGTGAACGACCTGTTCATGACCGAGACCGCCCGTGCGGCGCACGTCGTGTTCCCCGTGGCGTCGTTCGCGGAGAAGGACGGCACGTCGGTCAACTGCGAGCGTCGCGCGCAGAAGGCGACGCGTGCGCTGAGCCCGAAGCGCGGCTCGCGCGCGGACTGGGAAGTCTTCCAGTTCGTCGCCCAGGTGCTCGGCGCCGACTGGCGCTACCGCACCACGGAAGACGTCTTCCGCGAGATGGCGCGCCTGGTGCCGGTGTGGCACGGCATGAGCTGGGCCTCGCTGCTCCCGAACGGCGCGACGTGGAGCGCCACACGCGTCGCGGGCTCGCTCGGGTACGCCGAGCCGGACGCGAAGCCGGCGGGCGAGGGGATGTGGCTGCTTTCCGGCGGCACGCTGTTCGCCGTCGACGGCGTGGGCGAGCGCTGCTCGTCGCTCGCCAGGCTCGCGAAGCATGCGCGCGTGTTCGTCAGCCCGGCGGAGGCCTCGCGCCTCGGCGCCGCGGCGGGCGACATGCTCGAACTGGAAGGACCGGCGGGTGTGGTCGTGCTGCCGGTCGAGATCGACGATTCGGTTCCTCCGAGCGCGGTGTTCGTGCCGTACGCGTACGCCGGAGCCGGCGTGAATCGTCTGGGTGCGCCGAAGGGCGCGGGTCTTCGGGTGAAGGCCCGCAAGGCCGCCGCGGCTGCCAAGGCCGGGGCGTAGGGGAGCGGGGATGGCGGCTCTGATGCAGAACGAAGCTTTCCAGGTCGCGCTCTGGGCCATGGTGAAGGTCGGCATCATCCTGGGCGTCATGCTCGGTGTGGTGTCGTACCTGATCTACGCCGAGCGCAAGATCTGCGGACATATCCAGGCGCGCACCGGTCCCAACCGAGTCGGTCCTCTGGGGCTGCTGCAGCCGATCGCCGACGTGGGCAAGCTGCTCTTCAAGGAGGAGTTCATCCCGGCGGGCGCCAACAAGGTGGTCTTCCACATCGCGCCGATTCTCGCGGTGTTCCCGGCCATCGTGACGTTCTCGGTGATCCCGATGGGGCCCGCGCCGATGTTCGTCGTCACGGACATCAACGTCGGCCTGCTGCTGTTCCTCGCCATGTCGAGCCTCGGCGTCTACGCCATCACGCTCGGCGGCTGGTCGTCGAACAACAAGTACGCGCTGCTCGGCGGACTGCGCTCGTCGGCGCAGATGATCTCGTACGAGCTCGCGCTGGGCCTGAGCACGATTCCGGTGCTGCTGCGCTCGGGCACGCTGTCGCTGAGCGGCATCGTGGACTCGCAGGCGGGCAACCTGAAGGCGTTCGGGACGACGCTGCCGCTTCCGAACTGGGGCATCTTCCACTGGTACCTCGTGCTCCCGTTCTTCATCTTCCTCATCTGCTCGTTCGCCGAGACGAACCGCGCGCCGTTCGACCTTCCCGAAGCCGAAGGCGAGCTCGTCGCCGGCTTCCACACGGAATACTCGAGCATGAAGTGGGCGCTCTTCTTCCTCGGTGAGTACATGAACATGATCGTGATCTGCTCGATCATGGTCACGCTCTACCTCGGCGGCTGGCACGGCCCGGGCGTCGACAAGTTCGCGCCGCTGGGCCTCGTCTGGTTCCTCACGAAGCTCTTCGCGCTCCTGTTCTTCTTCATCTGGGTGCGCTGGACCTACCCGCGCCTGCGCTACGACCAGCTCATGGGCTTCGGCTGGAAGGTGCTGCTGCCGGCTTCCATCGTGAACGTCGTGATCGCCGCGGTGTGGCTGTACTGGAGGGCGAACGCGTGATGGTTCCTTATCTCTTCCTGGGCTTCGCGGCGCTGCTCGTCGCGACCGCTCTCATGGTGATCCTGCACAGGAACCCGGTGACGAGCGCGCTGTTCCTCGTGCTCTCGTTCTCGTCGCTCGCGGGCATCTACCTGCTCCTGCAGGCCGAGTTCATCGGCATGGTGCAGATCATCGTGTACGCCGGCGCCAGCATGGTGCTGTTCCTGTTCGTCATCATGTACCTGAACCTGCAGCACGACGTCGAGAAGGGCGCCCAGATCGCCCTGCGCCGCGGCATCGGCTGGATGGTCGGCGCGCTGCTCCTGCTCTTCGCGGGCCTGCTCGCGAAGAAGGGCTGGGTTTCGGGACCGGTGGCTGCGCTGCCTCCGGACACGACGGGCGGCAACGCCGCGGCGATCGGCCGCGTGCTCTACAGCCGCTTCCTGTTCCCGTTCGAGATCACGTCGATCCTGCTGCTCGTCGCCATGGTGGGCGCGATCGTGCTGGCCAAGGGCCGCCCCGCGCCGCAAGGGGAGGCCGAATGATCCCGACCGAGTGGGCGCTGGCGCTGAGCGCCGTGCTGTTCGTCATCGGCGTGGTGGGCGTGCTCGTGCGCCGCAACGCGCTGGTGATCTTCATGTCCATCGAGCTCATGCTCAACGCGGCGAACCTCGCGTTCGTGGCGTTCGCGCGACAGCAGAACTCGCTCGACGGACAGATCTTCGTGTTCTTCGTGATGACCGTGGCCGCCGCCGAGGTGGCCGTGGGACTCGCGATCATCGTGAACCTGTTCCGCCTGCGCGAAACGGTGTTCGTGGACGAAATCAACCTGCTGAAGGGCTAGGACGGCCGTGAACTTGCCCATGCTCTGGATCATTCCCGCGCTGCCCCTGGCCGCGGTCGCCCTGAACCTGCTGTTCGGCGATCGTCTCGGCAAGAGGGGCACCGCGTTTCTCGCCTGCGGGGCCGTCGGCCTCGCCTTCGCCGCCGCGGTGCGCGCCGTGCTCACGCTCGCCGCACGCTCCGAGGAAGAACGCCAGATCGTCGAGACCGCGTGGACCTGGTTCCGCGTCGGGGACTTCTCGGTCGACGTGTCGTTCCTGCTCGATCCGCTCTCGGCCATCATGGTGCTGGTCGTCACCGGCGTCGGCTTCCTCATCCACGTGTACTCGACCGGGTACATGGCCGAGGACCCGTCTTTCCGCCGGTTCTTCCTGTACCTGAACCTGTTCATGTTCGCGATGCTCACGCTCGTGCTCGCGGACAACTACCTGCTCATGTTCGTGGGCTGGGAAGGCGTGGGACTCTGCTCGTACCTGCTGATCGGTTTCTGGTACGAGAAGCAGAGCGCGACGGACGCCGGCAAGAAGGCGTTCATCGTCAACCGCATCGGCGACTTCGGCTTCCTGCTCGGCGTCATGTTCCTGATCGCGTGGACCGGCTCGGTGAACTACGAGCGCGTCTTCGCCTCGGCGCCGCACCTGTTCACGGCCGGCGGCACGATCATCACGCTCGCGACGCTGCTCATGTTCGTCGGCGCGACCGGCAAGAGCGCGCAGATCCCGCTCTACGTCTGGCTGCCCGACGCCATGGAAGGCCCGACCCCGGTGTCCGCGCTCATCCACGCGGCCACGATGGTCACGGCCGGCGTGTACATGGTCGTGCGCAGTCACGTGCTGTTCGAGATGGCGCCGGTCACGCTCGAGGTGATCGCCATCGTCGGCGCCGCCACGGCGCTCATGGCGGCGACGATCGGCCTCGTGCAGAACGACATCAAGCGCGTGCTCGCGTATTCCACCGTGAGCCAGCTCGGCTACATGTTCTTCGCCTGCGGCGTGGGCGCGTTCGGCGCCGGCATCTTCCACGTCATGACGCACGCCTTCTTCAAGGCGCTGCTCTTCCTCGGCGCCGGCTCGGTCATCTACGGCATGCACCACGAGCAGGACATGCGGAAGATGGGCGGCCTCGCCGGCAAGATGCCCGTCACGCACGCGACCATGCTCATCGCCACGATCGCGATCGCCGGCATCCCGCCGTTCGCCGGGTTCTGGTCGAAGGACGAGATCCTCGCGAAGGCCTTCGCGACGGGGCACTACGGCATCTTCGCCGCCGGGCTCCTCGGCGCGGTGATGACGGCGTTCTACATGTTCCGGCTGTACGTGCTCACGTTCCAGGGCAAGCCGCGCTTCGACGAGAACGGCGGCCACGCACACGCCCACGCGGCCGACGCGCACGGCGCCCACATGACGCACGACGCGCACGGCCACGGCGCGCACGACGATCACGGCCACGATCACGGTCACGGCGGCCCGGTGAAGGAATCGCCGTGGAACATGACCGTGCCGCTTTCGGTGCTCGCGGTGCTGTCGGTCGTCGGCGGCTGGATCGGCATCGGCAAGCCCTTCATCGAGGGCGAGTCGTGGATGGGCCGCTGGCTCGAGCCCGTGCTCGGCTCCGGTCCGCACGTGCATCACCTCGCGGTCTCGACCGAGTTCGGCCTCATGGGCTTGTCGGTCGCCGTCGCCGCGTTCGGCATCTTCATGGCGTTCCGCGCCTACCTGCAGAGCCCGTCCATCGCCACCGCGATGCACGAGCGCTTCGGCGGCCTGCACCGCACGCTCTACCACAAGTACTGGGTGGACGAGTTCTACGGCGCGGTCGCCGTGAACCCGGTCTACCAGGCGTCCATGCGCCTCTGGCGCTTCTGGGACGAGAAGGTCGTGGACGGCATCGTGAACGGTGTCGGCTACTTCCTCGAAGGTGTCTCCGCACTGCTGCGTCTCTTCCAGACCGGATACGTCGGCACGTACGCCCTGTTCATCACGCTCGGCGTGCTCGCCCTGTTCCTTCACTTCCTGAGGTCGTAAGTGGCTCAACTCCCCTGGTTGTCACTGCTCGTGTTCTTCCCGCTGGCCGCGGCCATCCTGGTCGCGATCATGCCGGCGAACGCGCACAAGCCCATCCGGTGGTGGGCCACGATCGCCGCACTCGCGGAGTTCGTGTTCTCGCTGCCCCTGTGGTGGCGGGTGATTCCCGGCCAGGCCGGATTCCAGTTCGAGGAGAAGCTCGACTGGATCCCCGTCCTCGGGGCGCAGTACCACCTCGGCGTCGACGGAGTGAGCGGACTGCTCGCGCTGCTCACCACGTTCACGACGCTCATCGCGATCCTCGGGGCGTGGACGTCGGTCGAGAAGCGCTCGCGTGAGTTCTTCGCGCTCGTGCTCGCGCTCGAGGCCGGCATGCTCGGCACGTTCTTCTGCCTCGACCTGCTGCTCTTCTACGTCTTCTGGGAAGCGATGCTGATCCCGATGTACCTGCTGATCGGCGTGTGGGGCGGACAGCGGCGCGTGTACGCGGCCGTGAAGTTCTTCCTCTACACGATGGCCGGCAGCGTGCTCATGCTGGTCGCCATCCTGTCGCTGTGGTTCCTGCAGAAGCAGTACAGCGGGGTTCCGACCTTCGACCTTCAGGCCTTCTACCAGCTGCCGCTCGCGCCTTCGCGCCAGCTCTGGATGTTCCTCGCGTTCGCCTTCGCGTTCGCGATCAAGGTCCCGATGTTCCCTCTGCACACGTGGCTGCCGGACGCTCACGTCGAAGCCCCGACGGCGGGCTCCGTCATCCTGGCGGCCGTGCTGCTCAAGATGGGCACCTACGGCTTCCTGCGTTTCGCGATGCCGCTCTTCCCGAACGCGCTCGTGGTGTGCGCGCCGTACATCGCGTGGCTCGCGATCATCGGGATCGTCTACGGCGCCCTCGTCGCCATGGTCCAGCCCGATCTCAAGAAGCTCGTGGCCTACTCCTCGGTGAGCCACATGGGCTTCGCGATGCTCGGCCTGATGGCGATGAACGCGCAGGGCTTCGCGGGCTCCATGATGACCATGCTCAACCACGGCGTCTCGACGGGCGCGCTGTTCCTCCTCGTCGGCGTCATCTACGAGCGCCGCCACACGCGCAAGATCGCGGACTTCGGCGGGCTGTGGAAAGTCGTGCCGGTCTACTCGGTGATCTTCCTCGTGGTGATGCTGTCGAGCGTCGGCCTGCCGGGCACGAACGGCTTCATCGGCGAGTTCCTCGTGCTGCTCGGCGCCTTCAAGCACTCCGTGCCGTGGGCCGCCGTCGCCGCGACGGGCGTGATCCTGTCCGCGTGCTACATGCTGTGGATGTTCCAGCGCGTCGTGTTCGGTCCGGTGACGCACGAGGAGAACCGCAAGCTCACCGACCTCTCGTTCCGCGAGCGGCTGGTGTTCGCGCCGCTGCTCCTGCTCATCTTCTGGATGGGCGTGGCGCCGCAGCCGTTCCTCGACCGCATGCAGCCCACGCTCGACCGCGTGCTGCAGATGACGAACGACCGTGCGCAGATGATGACGGCCTCGGACGCCGCCGCGACCGCGCCGCTGGCCTCGCGCCTGCAGGCCGCTCCCGCGGTGAACGCGGCTCCCGCCGAGCAGGGAGGTGCGCGATGAGCATCGTGCCGCAGCCGACGTTCCTGGCCCTCGACTGGTGGGCCCTCGGCCCCGTGCTCGCCCTGACGGCGGGCACGATCCTCCTGCTGCTGCTCGAGTTCCTGCCGCAGCGCGCGAACGGCAACCGTGGCGGCATCGTCTCGCTGCTCACGTTCCTCGCCTCCGGCTACGCCGTCTGGCGCGTGGCGGGAGAGAAGCGCGAGCTGTTCGGCGGGATGTTCGTGCACGACCCGATGACGGTGTTCTTCACGCTGCTCTTCTGCGCCGTCGGCGTGCTCGCGACGCTCATGTCGTGGGACTACCTCAAGCGTACGAAGATCAACCAGGCCGAGTACTACGCATTGCTGCTCTCGAGCGTGCTCGGCATGGTCGTCATGGCCGCGTCGAACGACCTCGTCACGGTGTTCCTCGGACTCGAGCTCATGTCGCTCGCGCTCTACGTGATGGTGGGCTTCCGCCGCTCGCAGCTCGAATCGAACGAGGCCTCGCTCAAGTACTTCCTGCTCGGCGCGTTCGCGTCGGGTTTCCTGCTCTACGGCATCGCGCTGCTCTACGGCGCGACCGGCTCGTCGAACCTCGCGATGATCGGCGCCTTCCTCGCGGACACGCCGCTGGCCACGAATCCCATGCTGCTCATGGGCTCGCTGCTCGTGTTCGTCGGCTTCGCGTTCAAGGTCGCGGCCGCGCCCTTCCACATGTGGACCCCGGACGTCTACGAGGGTGCGCCGACGTCGGTCACCGGCTTCATGTCGGCCGGCGCCAAGGCGGCGGGCTTCGCGGCGCTGCTGCGCGTGGCGCTCCGCGCGCTCGGCCCGGTGATGGTGGACTGGACGCAGCTGCTCGCGGTGATCGCGTTCCTCACGATGACCGTGGGCAACGTCACCGCGCTGCTGCAGGGCAACCTCAAGCGCATGCTCGCCTACTCGAGCATCGCGCACGCGGGCTACATCCTCGTCGCGGTCGCGGCGGGGGGGCCCGAGGGCGCCTCGGCCGCCGTGTTCTACCTCGCCACGTACTCGTTCATGAACATCGGCGCGTTCGCCGTGCTCACGATGCTCGGCAAGGGCCGCGAGGAACGCGTGCTCATGTCCGATCTCGCGGGGCTGGGCTTCCGCGAGCCGCTGCTCGGCCTGGCGCTGACCGCGTTCATGCTGTCCCTCGCCGGCATCCCGCCGATGGCGGGCTTCATGGGCAAGCTGTACATCTTCGGCGAAGCGGTGAAACACCCGCAGCTGCTGTGGGTGGTCGTGGCCGGCGTGCTCAACAGCGTCGTCTCGGTCTACTACTACCTGCGCGTGACGGTGTCGCTGTACATGAAGGAGCCCGAGGGCGAGCCGGTCGGCATCTCGTGGGGCGCTCCCGCGGTGCTCGCGATCGTGATCACGCTCGCGGCCACGCTCTGGTTCGGCCTGCAGGCGCAGGGGCTCTGGATCCAGGCGCAGAACAGCGTGATGGGCCTGCTCTAGCCCGCAGGACGGAAGACGGAAGCCCGGTGGCGAAGGCCACCGGGCTTCTCTTTTTTCGGGCCGCCACCGCGTGCGCGGTTCAGGCGTCCGGCATGCGCAGCAGGAGCGCCTCGGCCTCGTCCCCCTTCTGCAGGCGGCCGGCCTCCTCGGGCACGACCACGAGCGCGTGCGCGCGCGACTGCGGCGTCAGGTGCCCCGAGACCTGCGCCCCGGCGGGGATCGCCCAGAGCGCGCCGAGCCGCCACTCGAGTTCGCAGCGCACGAAGTCCGTGCGGCCCTCGCGCGATTCGACTTCCGAGGCGAGACGCACCGGCACGCGCGGGCGGTCGAGCACCGCGTGCCCCTGCAGCCGGCGCAGCGCCGGGCGCACGAGCGCCTCGAAGACGCATGCGACCGAGGCGGGATTGCCCGGCAGGCCGAAGAACAGCCGTCCGCCGGGCGTGCCGAACGCCTGGGGACGCCCCGGCCGCATCGCGACGCGCCACAGCTCGACCTCGCCGATCGCGTCGAGCGCCTGCTTCACGGGGTCGAAGTCGCCCGCCGAGACGCCGCCGATCGTGAGCACGACGTCCGACACCTCGAGGGCCTCGCGCACGCGGGCGGTGACGCGCGCCGCGTCGTCGGGCAGCCGCTCGGCGAGCGTCACAACACTGCCCGCCTCGACCGCGAGCCGGGCGAGCATGGGCAGGTTGCTGTCGCGGATCGCGCCCGGACGCAGCGGCTGGGACGGATCGAGCAGTTCGTCGCCGGTCGAGAGCACCGCGACGCGCGGCGCGGGGGAGAGCTCGACCTCGGCGAACCCCAGCGAGGCGGCGAGCGCGAGGTCGTGCGCCGAGAGCGTGCGGCCCGCATGCAGCGCCACCTCGCCGGCGGGGATGTCCTCGCCCGCGCGGCGGATGTGCGCACCCAGCCGCGCCGCATGCGCCAACTCGGCGCGTTCCCGTTCGCCCTCGTGCGTGCGCGTGCCCTCCTCGAAGGGGACGACCGCGTCGGCGCCCGGCGGCAGCGGCGCGCCCGTCATGACGAGGGCGGCCTGACCCGGTGCGAGCACACGCTCGAGCGGGCGGCCCGCGGCGGACACGCCCACGATCGCGAGCGTGACTGGAGCGGTGGGCGAGGCGTTCGCCGTGTCCGCGGCGCGCACGGCCCAGCCGTCCATCGCCGAGTTGTCGAACGGCGGCAGCGCGTGCGGGGCCACGAGGTCGCGGCGCAGCGCGCGTCCGGCGGCGCGGGCGACCGGTTCGTGCGCCGCCGGCAGGGTGGCCGTGGCGGCCAGGACGCGCGCGCGCGCCTCGGCGTACGAGAGCTCGCGCGGCTTCGGGCTCACTTGCGGCGGGGCCTGCGTGCCGCGGCCGCCGCTCGCGCCGGCGGCTTGCGTGCGGGCCCCGTGGCGCTCGCGCGATTCGCCGGCTCGGCGCGCTTCCAGGCGCCGGAGCGTCCGCCGCGCTTCTCCCACAGCGCGATCTCGCCGATCACCATCGCGCGATCCACGGCCTTGAGCATGTCGTACAGCGTGAGCGCCGCCGCGGCGACCGCGTGCAGCGCCTCCATCTCGACGCCGGTGCGCGCGGTCGTCCGCGTGCGCACTTCGATGCGCACGCCGGGGCCGGTCGGGTCGAGGTCGAAGGTGACGTCCACGGCGTCGAGCGGCACGGGGTGGGCGAGCGGGATCACCTCGCTCGTGCGCTTGGCGGCCATGACGGCGGCCAGGTGCGCCGCGGCGAGGACGTCGCCCTTGGGGGCGCGGTCGCGCTCGAGCAGGTCGAGCGTGTCGCGGTGCATGGAGACGTGCCCCCGGGCGACCGCTTCGCGGACGGTGGGGGACTTGGCCGAAACGTCCACCATGCGGACGCGGCCACGGGCATCGACGTGCGAAAGGCGTTTTTTCATGCGAAACGAAAGATAGGGAGGGTGGCCGGAACGGTCAATCGGGGCTCGTTTCCCAGTCGGCCATTGACACCCCTCCGGCCCGGCCCGTACCGTCTCGCCTGCGCGCCGGTCCACACCGTCGCCCGACCTCATGAACTCACACCGACGCCCTCCCATTTCCGCGCGCCATGCCTTCGCGCTGGCCTTCGACCTCGCCGTGCGGCGTGACACGCTGCACTCGATGGTCGTGCCGCTCGCCCTATGGGCGCCGTGGACGCTCGCGCCGGCCCTCGCCCCGATGGTGTTCCCGGGCATGCACACGAGCCAGCTGCTCCTCGTGCAGGCCGCGAGCAACCTCATCACCTTCGTGGCGTTCGTGATCGTGACGTCGATGCTGCGCTTCCGCGCCGCGTCGGTCTTCCACGCCGGTGGCCACGCCGATCCGGCGCCGATCGGGGAGTGCTACCGGCTCGGTCTGTCGCGCGCGCCCGTGCTCTACCTGACCGAGGCGCTGCGGAACATCGCGTTCGGCATCTCGTTCAGCATGCTGTTCGTGCCGTTCCTGTACCTGGGTTTCAAGCTCTCGCTAGCGACCGAAGCGGTCGTGCTGCGCCGCGAGAGCCCGGTGCAGGCGTTCTCGCGCTCGTACCACCTGACGGACGGCCGCTTCGAGCGCTGGCTCGAGATGATCGCGATGTCGGTCCTGATGATCGTGCCGGTGTGGTTCCTCTGCGTGGTGGGCTTCCTGCTCGTGCCCGGCAGCAGCTGGAACACGTGGCTGTCCGTGGGCTCGTTCCTGAGCGCCGCGCTCATGCCGATCGTCCAGTACGCGTGGTCGTTCTTCTACCTGCGCCTCGACGAGCTGGACCAGGCCGAGGCCGAGGCGAACGCGGCCATTCCCGCCCCGACGTTCGCTCCCGTGCGCCGCGCCGCCGCCGGTGGCGCCCAGCCGAAGCTGCGCCTCGTCGAGAGCCCCAAGCGGGACCTCGACGACCCCGCCTCGGACTAGGCCGCGCCGTCGCTCCTCGGGGCGACCGGTACCCATTCTCCCGACCCGGCTCGCGCGTGCCCTCCGTCTTGCCCCGGCTTCGGCCGGTGTGGCAACTTGAAACGGTCGGCGGGTGCCCGCATCCGAGAGGGCCCGCCTTCCCCTGGAGGATGCCCTGAACACCCGAACCCGCAGCACCCGCACCGACGCCCGCCCGGGCGGCAGGACGAGCCCGCCAGGCGGCGAGGTCTCGCTCCAGCCCATCCTCGGGGCCAGCGCGCGCATGCAGCGCCTGCTGCGGCTCGTCGCGCGCGTGGCGCCCACGGACAGCACCGTGCTCGTGCTGGGCGAGAGCGGCACGGGCAAGGAACTGGTCGCGCGCTCGCTGCACCTGCTGTCGCGCCGCGCCCAGGGGCCGTTCGTGGCGGTGAACGTGGGTGCGATTCCCGAGGCGCTCATGGAGAGCGAACTGTTCGGGCATGCGCGCGGCTCGTTCACGGGCGCGACGACCGAACGCATGGGACTCGTGGAAGAGGCCGATCACGGCACGCTGTTCCTCGACGAGATCGGCGACATGCCACTCGCGACGCAGGTGAAGCTGCTGCGCATGCTCGAGAACGGCGAGGTGCGCCGCGTCGGTGAGAACGCCCCGCGCATCGTGGACGTGCGCGTGGTCGCCGCGACGCACCGTGACCTCACCGCGCTCGTGGCGGACGGCCGCTTCCGCGCCGACCTCTACTTCCGCCTCAACGTCGTGCAGCTCGACCTGCCGCCACTGCGCGAGCGTCGCGACGACATCGGGCTGCTCGCCTCGTACTTCCTCGACCGCGCGGCGCGCCGGCAGGAGCGGGGCGCGCTCGAGTTCACGCCCGACGCGATGGCGCTGCTGCAGCGTTACGACTATCCCGGCAACGTGCGCGAGCTCGAGAACGCGATCGAGCACGCGGTCGCGCTCACCGAGGGCGGCGCGATCGGGCCGGCCGACCTGCCCGCCGCGATCCGGAACCCGCGCATGCTGCCCGGCACCGCGAGCGACGCCCCGGCGTTCGGTGGCGCGTCACTTTCGGGCGGGAGCGCCTTGGAGGCGCGGCCCGGTGGAGAGGAAGCGGACACGCGTCCCCTCGACGTCGTGCTGCGCGAGCACGTGCTGCGCACGCTCCACCGTCATCGCGGCAACGCGACCACCGCTGCGAAGCAGCTGGGCATCTCGCGGACGACGCTCTGGCGCATGCTCAAGCGCTGGGGCGTGTCGCGGTCCGCGATCAAGGGGAGCTGAAGTGGCGAGCACGCGGCGGTATTACGACGACGGCTACACGCAGCGCTTCTCGGGGCGCATCGCCGCGCGCGGCGAGCACGCCGGGCAGGCGGCGGTCGAACTCGAGGAGACCTGGTTCTATCCCGAGAGCGGCGGCCAGCTCGGCGATCACGGCACGATCGGGTCCGCGCGCGTGCTCGACGTGCAGGCGGCCGGCGACGGCCGCGTGTGGCACGTCGTGGACGCCGCGCCCGCCGGGGACGAGGCCGACTGCGCCATCGACTGGGCGCGGCGTTTCGACCACATGCAGCAGCACACCGGCCAGCACGTCCTCTCGGCCGCGCTCGAGCGCGAATGCGGCTGGGCGACGCTCAGTTCGACGCTCGGCGCCGAGCGCAGCGTGATCGAGATCTCGACCTCCGAGGTGGACTGGCGGACGATCGAGCGGGTCGAACGCGTCGCGAACCGGCTGTTGTGGGAGGACCGCGAGATCCGCCTGCACTGGACCGACGCCGCCGGCGTCGGGCGCTTCGCGCTCCGCAAGATGCCGCAGGTGGACGGCCCGATCCGGATCGTCGAGATCCCGGACTGGGACCTGTCCGCGTGCGGAGGCACGCACACGAAGCGCACGGGCGAAGTGGGCGTGCTCAAGGTGACGGGCTGGGAGAAGGTGCGCGGCAACGTGCGGCTGGGCTTCCTCTGCGGCGAGCGCGCGCTCACCGATCACGCCTGGCGCACCGAGGCGATGGTCGAGGGGGCGAAGAAGCGCACGCTCAAGGACCGCGACCTGATCGCACATCTCGATCGTGCGGCGGAGGAGCGCGACGAACTGGCGAAGCAGCTGCGCGAACTCCGCGAGAAGCGCCTCGCCGAGGACGCGCGTGCGCGCGTGGGCGCTCCGCCCGCGCCGGTCGTGGAACTGGCCGAGTCGCGCTCGCGCGAGGAAGCACGGGCGTTCGCGCTGGCGTGCCTGAGCGCCGGCGCGCCGTGGGTCGTCAGCGCCGCGCTCGCGCCGGAGCCCATGCTCATGGTCGCGCGCGCGAAGTCGCACCCGGCCGATCTGAAGGCGATGCTGCCGGACCTGCTCGCCGCGGCACGCGGCAAGGGCGGCGGGAGTCCCGAACAGCTCCAGATCGCCGCAGCCGACGCGGACGGCGTGCGTACGGCGTTCGCGCTCGCGCGTACGGCGCTGGAGCGCTGAAGCACGAAGCCCCGCGGCCTGCGCCGCGGGGCTTCGACTTTACTTCTTGTTCTTCGCCGGCGGTGCCTTCTTCGGCGCGGGCTTCTTCGCGACCGGCACGGCGGGCTTCTTGGCCACCGGCTTCGGGACCGGTTTCGGCGCAGGCTTCGCTGCCGGCTTCGCGGCGGGCTTCAGCACCGGCTTCACGACCGGCTTGGCGACCGGGTTCACCTTCACGGCGATGCCCTTGGGCTTCATGCGGGCGACCGCGGGAGCGGTGGCCGCCGGCTTCGGGCGCAGCGACGCCGCCGCCGGACCGCGCGAGCGCGAGTTCGGCGAGGTCGGGCGAGGGGCGCCCGCGAGCGGCATGGTCTGCCGGCCGGCGAGGTAGGGGTTCTTCGCGATCGCCGCCTTGCGCGCGCGCAGGCGTTCGTCGTCGTAGATCGCCGTCTGCTGCAGCTGCGAGGGCTTCAGGTGGTAGTCGAAGTCCGGCAGCATGACGCGCGGGATGGCGCGGCCGACGAATCGCTCGATCGCGGCGAGGTGGCGCTGCTCCTCGGGCGCCATGAGCGTGAACGCGTCGCCTTGGGCGTCGGGACGGCCCGCGCGGCCGATGCGGTGCACGTAATCTTCCGGCGTGGGCGGGACGTCGAAGTTCACGACGTGCGCGACGCCGGCGAGCTCGAGGCCGCGGGCGGCGAGGTCGGTCGTGACCACGATCTGGAGCCGGCCGCGCTTCAGGTCCTCCATCGCGCGCTCGCGCTCGGTCTGGCTCTTGCGCTCGTGCAGCGTCGCGACGGCGTACTTGAGCCGCTCGAGCTGGCGGGCGAGACGGTCGGCGCCTTCGCGCTGGCGCGTGAAGACGATCGTGCTGCGCACTTCGCCCGAACGCGAGAGCAGGCGGTCGAGCAGCTGGATCTTGAGGTGCTTGGGCACCTGGTAGATCGCGTGCGTGATGCCCGCGCTCGGCTGCGGCGACGTGAGGTCCACGCGCACGGGCTCGATCAACGCTTCCTTCGCGAGGCGGTTGAGCTCCGCGGGCATGGTGGCGGAGAAGAGCAGCGTCTGGCGCGTCTCGGGCAGCAGCTTGAGGAGCTTGCGGATGTCGGTCGCCTGCCCCATGTCCACCATGCGGTCGGCTTCGTCGAGCACGAGGATCTCGACGTCCTCGAAGTCGAGCGCCGTGCGCTCGTGCAGTTCGAGGAGGCGGTCCACGGTCGCGACGAGCACGTCGACGCCCTGGTCGCGCAGCACCTTCTCCTGGTTCGCGATCGGGGAGGCCGTGTGCACCATGCCGACGCGCAGCTCGGTGAAGCGCGCGAAGTCGCGGGCGTGAGTCTCGACCTGCGCGGCATGTTCGCGCGTGGGGGTGAGCACGAGCGCGCGCAGCTTCTGCGGGCCGTCGAGCAGGCGGGCGAAGCCGGGCAGCAGGAACGCGCCGGTCTTGCCCGAGCCGCTGGGGGCGTTGCCGATGAGGTCGTTGCCCTGGAGGATGACGGGGATGGCCTTGCCCTGGATCGCCGTGGGTTCGGTCCAGCCGGCCGCGCGAACCGCCTGGACGAGGGGCGCGGGCAGGCCGAGCGTGTTGAACATCATGTGCGGGAACTCCGTATCGTCGGGGCCCGCGCCGGGGAGGGGTGAGAGCGGCGGGCCGTGGGTCCGGTGAGTGAACGCCACAGGTTACGGGCCGCCCGGGGGGCGTTCAATAGAAAGGTTGTCCGCGGATTTGGCGGCTTTGTCAGGACTGCGCGTGTTTCCGCGTGTTTCCCCGCCCTCGCTGGCAGGCCGGGCACCAGAAGGTGGCGCGGCCGCCCTGCACGAAGCGCTTCACCTCACCGCCGCAGCGCCGGCAGGGCTGTCCCGGACGGTCGTACACGAGCAGTTGCTCGCCGTACTGGCCGGGCTCGTTCCAGATCGTGCGGTACGTGCTGAAGGTCGTGCCCATGCGCGCGACGGCGTCGCCCAGCACCGCGCCGATCTCCGGCGCGACGCGTGCCCACTCGGCGAGCGAGAGCGCGCCGGCGGCGCGGCGCGGATCGATCGCCGCGCGGAACAGGATCTCGCTCGCGTAGATGTTGCCGATGCCCGCGAGCTTGCGCTGGTCGAGCAGGAACGTCTTCACCGCGACGCGCGAGCCCTTCGCGCACGCGCGCAGCGACTCGGCGGTCGGCGGCTGCTCGAGCGGGTCGGGGCCGAGCAGCTTCACGCTCGGGTCCTTCGCGAGCCGATCGAGGGGCACGACGCGCAGCATGCCGAAACGGCGGATGTCCTGGTACCAGAGCCGCGAGCGGTCCTCGAACGTCAGCCGGAGGTGCACGTGCGGCATCGCCTCGTCGAGTGCGTCCACACCGGCAGGCGAGAACAGCCAGCGTCCGCTCATCCCGAGGTGCGAAAGCAGCGTCATGCCTCCGTCGAGATCGAGGAAGAGGAACTTGCCCGTGCGCCGCGGCTCGGCGAACGCGCGCCCCTCGAGCTGTTTGGGCAGCGCGGCGAGCGATTGCGTGCGCAGCCGGTGACGCGAGACGGCCGCGGTCGCGACGCGCTTACCGGGCACGTGCGCGGCGAGCATGCGGCGCACGGTCTCGACTTCGGGAAGTTCGGGCATGGCGCGCAGGGTGGGCGGGAGCGTGTCTCGTGGTCAAGGCCCTCCGCGGGGGGGCAGCGCCGCTGTGCGGTCCCGGGGGGGCCAAGCAGCCATGTTGAGAGCAAGTCAATTGGCCAGCCCAGTTTTGACAAGTGATCTGGCCACTTTCGACGTCGACGTCAGCGAGCGCCTGCTCTGGCGATCCCCGAGGGCGGCTCGATCCTGGTGATGAGTCGCGGGCCCTTGAGCACCGA
>JACRIW010000084.1 GCA_016215625.1 Candidatus Eiseniibacteriota bacterium
CGCGTTGTCGATCGAATCGTACGCGCGAACCTTCGCGAAACCCTTCTTCGCGAGAACCATCGTGATCGCAGCCGTCAGCGTCGTCTTGCCGTGATCCACGTGTCCGATCGTTCCCACGTTCACGTGGGGCTTCGTCCGCTCAAACTTTGCCTTGGCCATCTCGGCAGACTCCTGTTTCAGGATGAGGTTGCGACCACCGCCACCCGCCTCCGGCGAGCGCTGAACCACGTTCGAAGACTTCTCGAGACACGGGCGGCGCCCGCGTCCTTGCCACGACTGCCACTCCGCTGGTCGCCCACCCGGACCGTCGTCGCGAGCATCGAGCGCGCGTGCGTGACCGATCGGGGTGGAGCCCACTGCCGGATTCGAACCGGCGACCTTCTCCTTACCATGGAGATGCTCTACCGACTGAGCTAAGTGGGCTTACACGACCAAACCTTCCCAGCGAGCAGCACGCAGGCTGTCGGAGCAGAGCGAGGAGTACTGGCTTGCGAGGAGGGCTTGCTTGAGCGGGGCGTGCACATGCAGGGCACGCCACCCCGAGGCGGCCTCCGGGAAAAGGGGAGGCCGTCGAGAGTCGCGCAAGACGCGTAATCTAGTCAGCGGACCCGAGGGGTGTCAACGCAAAATTCCGAAGATGCTATGGGTTGCGCGATTTTGCTCGGCCTACATCGAACGCTCGGGCGCGCTCGGAAAGGGCCCGATCCGAGACGTAGAGACTCGGCAAAGTCTGCTCGGCCGAGGCCGAATATCCGCTCTCCCTCGGGCGAGCAGGCGGGCCTGCCGGGCTCGTTCCTCTGCCGACACCCCCGCGGGCGACTCACCGCGCAGGGGATAAATGGAGCGGGAAACGGGATTCGAACCCGCGACCCTCGGCTTGGAAGGCCGATGCTCTAGCCGCTGAGCTATTCCCGCTCGTCGATCTGGGCGGTGGAAATGGTGGAGGGAGAAGGATTCGAACCTTCGAAGGCGTACGCCGGCAGATTTACAGTCTGCTCCCTTTGGCCGCTCGGGCATCCCTCCACACCGCCGGCACCCGCGGCGCGGATGCCGTCCTGCTGGGCTGACGCTGGAACGTCCGGGGCGCTCGGGCCCGGAGGGCCGCTCGCGATCGTCGGACGAAAGAGCTGGCGAAGGGACTCGAACCCCCAACCACCTCATTACAAATGAGATGCTCTACCAATTGAGCTACGCCAGCAGCCCTGAGGCGCGGAAAAGCCACGGGAAGATAGTGGGGGGCCTCGTGACTGTCAAGGAATCGGGCCTGTTTCGAGCGTTCGCTCGGGCCAGGAGAGCCGGGGGGAAATTTGAAGAGGCAGCCGAGCGATGGGCGAACCCACCTTCGACTGCCTCTTCCCGATTGAACAGAGAGTGACCGGGATGAACTCCGCTGTTCAAACGGCTTCGTTGACCGGGCGTATTTTGTTTTTTTACTGCAGTGAACCACTACTCACCTGGCGACTAGATCCGATCGACTGAAAGCGTCCATCCCCCCTTGTTCGCTTCCCCGCCGAGCCCGCCCGGCATTTGCCGGGAACACTCGAACGGATGCCTCAACGTGCGGGTACGAGCCCGGGCGCCGAAGCGCCCAACGCGTTGAGCCTGATCGAAACCGGGTGCCTCGGAGGCCGCGCGACAGCGGAGGTGCAACCCGTCGCGCAGCCTGCCTCGGCGTTCGAGACCTCACTCCCCCAGCGAGGCCCCTCGAATCACTGCGGTGCTGCCTGCGATCGCGAGCGAAGGAACTCGCTGATCCCGTATCCGCACGGCTACCAGAGCAGTGTGCGTGCCAGCGCCTGACGACACGCTGAAAGATGTGCGGCATCTGCCATGAAGCGCATGTCATGCAACAAGTTCCGGACAGTGGTCGAGAGAGTGTCAGGCGCGGTCCCGAAGTCCGCGAGAGGCCGGGTGTCACCCCGCGAAGGTGACACCCCGGGGGCACGGTGACGCTCGATGACCGCGCCAATCGCGGACGAAACCGGTGTTACCCCCGAGGTAACACTTGTCCGGCCGGTGGCAAACAGAAAACGCGGCCCCGAGGAGGGGGCCGCGTGGGCAGGCCGAGGAGCCTGAGCGATCCGGACTAGAGCGTGAGCTGGAGGCGCTTGAGCCGCGCGTACAGGGTCTTGCGCGAGACGCCGAGCAGTTCGGCGAGGCGGCTCTTGTTGCCCTGCGCCTGCCGCCAGGCCGTGAGGATCTCGTCGCGCTCGAGGCTCGAGCGGTCGGTCCACTCGGGCGCCTGGACGCGGCCGTCCGAGAGGAACGGCAGCACCTCGTCGAGCCCGATGGTGGGGGCGTCGGCGTGCAGCGCGGCGATGCGCTTGGCGACGTTTTCGAGTTCGCGCACGTTGCCCGGCCAGCCGTAGGTCGCGAACAGCGCCTCGGCCTCGTGGGACAGGCGCGGACCGTCGAGTCCGCCGTAGAACGACAGGAAGTGACGCGCCAGCGGCACGATGTCTTCCACGCGTTCACGCAGGCTCGGCAGCCGAATCTCGATCTCGTTGAGCCGGTAGAGCAGGTCGCGACGGAACAACCTCTCGGCGTCCCCGCCGCGAAGCGCTCGGTTGGTGGCCGCGATGATGCGCACGTCGGCGCGGCGCACCTGGGTTTCACCGAGGCGCAGGTACTCGCCGCTCTCGAGGAAGCGCAGCAGGGTCACCTGCACGTCGAGCGGCAGTTCGCCGGCTTCGTCGAGGAAGAGCGTGCCGCCGTGCGCGGCCTCGACGAGGCCGATGCCCTCGGCGTGCGCGCCGGTGAACGCGCCCTTGCGGTGCCCGAACAGCTGGGACAGCGCGAGGTCGGCGCGCAGCGCGCCGCAGTTCACCGCGAGGAACGGCTTGTTCGAGCGTGGCGAAAGCCCGTGGATCGTGCGCGCGACGAGTTCCTTGCCGGTGCCCGTCTCGCCCGTGACGAGCACGGACAGTTCGGTGGCGGCGGCGCGGCGCGAGAGGCTCTCGACCTGGCGCATGGCGTGCGAGCACGCCACCATGCTGGGCGCGCGATGGCGGCGCCCGAGCAGCGATTCGGTGCGCGTCGGAGCGGAGGTAACGGACGAGCCGAGGAAGCGCTGGAGTGCGACTTCGGCCTGGTCGGTCCACCACGCGCTGCCGAGTTCGGAGAACAGCGCGGCGGCGCGGAACAGGTACTTGCGCGCCTCGCGCTCGTCTTCGGCGACCCGGCCGCGGAGCAGGCAGTTCTTGCCCATCTCGAGACGCTCGTGGCAGTCGCGCAGCAGCGTCTCGGCGGTCGCCCAGGCCTCGGCGGCCTCCACGCGCGAACCGCGCGCGAGCGCGATCTCGCCGGCGACGCGGTGCGTGACGGCGTGTTCGAGGCGATCGTCGGTGAGCCGCGCGAGGCGGCGCGAGCGCGAGCAGGCGGCCGCGGCCTCGTCGAGCCGGCCGAGCGCGCACAGCGCCTCGGCGCGGCGGCGTTCGATCTCGACCACGAGGTCACCCTCGGGAGCCGTGCGACCGGCGAGCTTGAGCGCTTCGTGGTAGCGCGACAGCGACGCCTCGATGCGGCCGCGGTCGAAGTCCAGTTCGCCGAGGAACTCGAGCGCGAGCACTTCCTCGCGCGCGGCCCCCATGCGGCGGGAGCGTTCGAGCGCCCGCAGGTAGCTCGTTTCGGAGTCGGCGAAGCGGCGCTGCAGGCGCAGCACGTTGCCCATGCCGATGGCCACGCGCGCGAGCTGCACTTCGTCGCCGATCTGCACCAGGACGCCTTCGCACTCGCGATAGTGCTCCATCGCGCGGTCCCACTCGCCCATCTTCTGGAACACGATGCCCAGGTTCATGAGCGGCATGGCCGTGTCGGCGAAGTGACCGTGGCGGCGGTAGACCTCGAGCGCCGCGCCCAGCTGCGCGATCGCCGCGTCCCACTCGCAGAGATTCTTGTGGATCAGTCCGAGGTTGTTGCGGACGTGCGCCGCGCTCAGCTCGTCGCCGAGGCGGCGGTACAGGCCGAGGGCCTGCTCGCCGTAGTCCCGCGCCGCCGCGAGGTCGCCCATGCGGTACGCGGTGGTGCCGAGGATCACGAGCGCGTGTGCCGACTGCGGCAGGTCCGCGCACTCGTCCGCGATCTGCAGCGCACGTTCGGCGCTGCGGCGGCAGTCCTCGATGCGTCCCAGCTTCTGCTCGGCACGAGCGCACATGAGGTGCACGCGCGCGCGCAGCGGCAGTGAGTCGATCAGGCCTTCCTCACGGAGCATCTCGCGGCACTGAGCGAGAGCCGCCTGGCATTCGCCGCGGGCCATCCGGCACGCCGCCGCCTTGCACTCCAGAGCCGCGCGGCGCGCACGCGAAAGCGTACGCGCCGCCGGATGGGACAACAGGCGGTCGATCGTCTCCAGGGCGGGCACATGGTGGTCCGCCTGAATGTACAGATCAGCCAGCATCTCGAACGCGGCGAGCGCCTCCTGCCCTTCGACTCGGGCAGGGGCTGCCAGCCGCTCTTCGAGAAGGCCAATCTGCAGCAGGTCACCCATCGGCGAACCGATCTCCGGTTGGTCGACCAACGAACGAAACGCGATTCCGCCCGCTACCAGCGCAGGTAGTAGGCGCGAAGCGCGTGCATCATGAGGCGAACCCGAATGCTCCAGGCGCTCGCCGCGTATCCCGAGGCGTCACCCGCGCCGCGGTTCGCGAACACACCGACCCGTCCGCCGTTGACGCTCGGACGCGTGGTGGGCTTTCCACCGTTGGACGGAGAGTCCGGATCGCCGGATCCCGTCGGTGGCGGCTGATCCGGCACGTGGATCTCGCCCTCGTCGTCCCCGCTCCAGCCTCCGTTACCGGAGTCGCTGCGCGCGACGTTCGAGAGGACCGACAGACCCGCGACGCTCAGGAAAAGCGCGAGGAGAAGGGTCCACAGACGATTCAAGTGGAACCGATGCATGCTGCCCTTTCTGTTCCCAGTCACAGTTGCTGCGGTTGGTGCGGCCTCGACAAATGCAGCCCGTGTTCGCGAATCCATCAGTGCTGCACGGCGGGATACGGGGTGACGCCGTTGCAACGCTCGTGGTTTCGCAAACGCCCGGGCCTTGGCAAAGAGGCTAGACCTCGTGCTTTGACGCAGGCAAGTACTTTGTTTCGTGGGAGTCAGGGACTTTCCCCCACTCATGCACGCGACCCCGGCCGGAGGGATCCGACCGGGGTCGCGCGCTGCACGGAGGGAAGGTGCCCTACTTCTTCTTCAGCTCCTGCCCGCCGGGACCGTCCTTCACGAGGACACCGAGCGCCGCGAGCTGGTCGCGAAGCTCGTCCGACGCCTTCCAGTCCTTCGCCTTCCGCGCCTGGTCGCGGCGAGCGGCGATTTCGAGGATTTCCGCCGACCAATTTTCGCCCGCGGGAGTCTTCCAGAAGAGCCCGAGGATGCCGCCGAGCCGGTAGAGCGCCTTGGCCGCCTGCACGCCCTCGGCGCCGGCGCCTTCGTCGAGCGAGCGGTTGACCGCCCGGGCGAGGTCGAACAGGTGCCCGAGCGCCGCGGCGCTGTTGAAGTCGTCGTCCATCGCCTCGTGGAAGAGCCGGTCCGCGTCCGCGACCGCCTGCCCGAGTTCGCCCACCGGGGCCGGCCCGTCGGGCGCGGCCCAGACGTTCGCGCGCTCGAGCGGGGTGCGCAGGCGCTGGTAGGCGACCCCGGCCTCCTTCAGGCGCTCGAGCGAGAACTCGATCGGGCTGCGGTAATGGGTCGAAAGCAGGTAGAAGCGCGTGTGCTCGGGGTCCACCTGCGCGGCGATGTCCTCGATGAAGAAGAAGTTGCCCACGCTCTTCGACATCTTGGCGCCCGACAGGTTCACGAGGCCGTTCTCGGCCCAGTAGTTCGCGAACGGCTTGCCCGTGCACGCCTCACTCTGGGCGAGCTCGTTCTCGTGGTGCGGGAAGATCAGGTCCTGCCCGCCGCCGTGGATGTCGATCGTGTCGCCCAGGTGCTTCATGGCCATGGCCGAGCACTCGATGTGCCAGCCGGGACGCCCCGGGCCCCACGGGCTCTCCCACGCCGGCTCGCCCGGCTTGGCGCCCTTCCAGAGCGCGAAGTCGAGCGGATCGCGCTTCGCCTCGCCCGGCTCGATCCGGTAGCCCTCGCGCAGTTCGTCCACGCGGCGGCCCGAGAGCTTGCCGTAGTCGGCCTGGCTGCGGACGTCGAAGTACACGTCGCCGCCGGCGGCGTAGGCGTGGCCCTTGTCGATCAGGCGGTGGATGAGCGCGTGCATCTCGCCGATGTGCTGCGTCGCGCGCGGATAGACCGTCGCGCGCTTGATGTTGTGCAGGTCGGCGAACTGGAGGTACGCCTCGATGTTCCGTTCGCTCACGCCCGTATAGTCCACGCCTTCGGCGTTGGCGCGCTCGATGATCTTGTCGTCCACGTCGGTGAAGTTGTACGCGTACGAGACCTCGTAGCCCATGTGTTCGAGGTAGCGGCGCATGACTTCGGCGGACAGCGAGGCGCGGATGTGTCCGACGTGCGGCTTGTTCTGCACGGTCATGCCGCACACGTACATCGACACCTTGCCGGGCGTGACGGGAACGAACTCGCGCTTCTCGCGGGTGAGCGTGTCGTAGATGCGAAGCGGCACTGCGGCCTCCGGTCTGGTGGTCAGGCTTCCGGTTCCGAAAACGGCGCGGTCCGGGTCACGGAAACGTATTCGACTTCGGCGCCCGAAGCCACGCGCACCCCCGCCTCGCGCAATCGCGCGAGCAGCCGGCGGCGTGCCTCGCGCGACAGTTCGAACGCCGCGGCGCCGGGGCGCGTGCGGCCCACGAGCTTCACCGTGGCGCCCTCGGGGCCCACGCGCTCGATGCCGAGCACCTTGAGCGATTCGAGCAACTGCGGACCATACACGGGGTCGGTGTTCATCTCGGCGGCGACTTCGGCGGCGAGCGCGAGCGCGCGCTCGAGGTCCTGGTTCGGCGCGATCGGCAGGTCCACGGCGGCCTGGTGCCAGTCGCGGCTGTGGTTCACCACGATCTTCATCTCGCCGTTCGGCACGAACAGCAGCCGTCCCGTGATGTCGCGCAGCCGCGTGCTGCGGAGCGTCACGTCCTCGACCGTCCCGACCTGGCCGTTCACCTCGATCGAGTCGCCGACCGAGAACTGGTCCTCGATCAGGATGAACGCGCCGGCGATCACGTCGCGCACGAGGAACTGCGCGCCGAAGCCGAGCGCGGCGCCGAGGATGGACGCACCGACCAGGAGAGGCTTGATGTCCCACCCGAACACCTCGAGCACGTGCAGCAGCGCCCCCGCGGCGACGAGCGTGGTGATGAGGTGGCGGAACATCTGGCCGAGCGTGCGCGCGCGCTGCGCCGCGGCCTCGCGCCCCTGCGAGGCGCGCACCATCCAGCGCTCGAGCCGGCGCACGACGAGGAAGCCGATGCGCTGCAGCAGCCACGAGAACACGATCGTGAGCGCGACGCGCACGGCGGCGTCGGCGAGCCACTCGGTGTCGGGAACCAGCCAGGCGGGAAATGCGGACGAGATCATGAGCGCTTCACGGGAAAAGGGAACGGGCCCCGCACGGCGGACATGCCGTGACGGGGCCCGTCCGACGGATCAACAGAAGCTCTCGACCGTCTTGCGATCGAGGCGCTTCACGACCGCCACGAGCAGCTTCACGGTCGCCTCGAAGTCGCGGCGATCGATGATGCTGTTGTGGCTGTGGATGTAGCGCGAGGCGATGCCCAGCGAGATGCTCGGTACGCCCTCGCCCGTCATGTGGATGCGGCCCGCGTCGGTGCCGCCGCGCTCGACGCTCTCGAACTGGAGCGGCATCTTGAGCTTCTCGGCCGTCTCGATCACGAGGTCGCGCAGGAACCGGTTCGGGATGCTGGTCGCGTCGTAGATCACCACGAGGGGTCCGCCGCCGAGCTTCTCGTCGCCTTCCGTGCCCGGAGTGTCGTGCGCGATGCCCACGTCGAGCGCGAACGCCACGTCGGGACGGATCTTCGTGGCCGACGTCTGCGCGCCGCGCAGGCCGACCTCCTCCTGCACGGTCGCGACGGCGAACAGTGTGTTCGGGTGCTTCTGGCCCTTCAGGCGCAGCGCGACTTCGCCCGCGAGCGCGCAGCCCATGCGGTTGTCCCAGGCCTTCGCGAGCAGCAGGTTCGGGTTCGCCATCACCTCGAACGACGACACGGGCAGGATGGGATCGCCGGGGCGGATGTCGAGCTTCTTCTTGACGTCCCAGTCGCTCGTCGCGCCCACGTCGATGTACATGTCCTTCAGCTCCATCACCTTCTTGCGATCCTCGTCGCGCAGCTCGTGCGGCGGCTTGCAGCCCACCACGCCGAGCACCGGGCCTTTGCGCGTGTAGATCATGAGGCGCTGGCCGAGGACCACGTGTCCCCACCAGCCACCGAGGCCGAGGAACTTGACGTAGCCGTCCTTCGTCACGTGCTTCACGAGGAAGCCGACCTCGTCGAGGTGACCGGCGAGCATCACGCGCGGCCCCTTCGGGTCACCGACCTTCTCGCAGATGAAGCTGCCGAGCCGGTCCTTCGTGATCGGGCCGACGCCCTTGAGGTGCTTGGTCATCACGGCCGCGACGTCGCCCTCGAAGCCGGGGGCGCCGTCTGCTTCGACCAGTTCCTTGAGGAATTCCAGTGTGCGGTCCATGGAGTCTCCGTGGGGTCAGGCGCGCTGTGCGACCGTCTTCCGCGCGCGGGAGTCCGCCACGGCGAGGTCGAGGATGCGGCCGACGAGTTGGTCGTACGACAGTCCCTTCGCCGCCGCGGCCATGGGCACGAGGCTGGTCGGGGTCATTCCGGGCAGCGTGTTCACTTCGAGGATGTACGGCTCGTCGTCTTCGGTGAGCCGGAAATCCACGCGCGTGACGCCGCGGCAGCCGAGCACCTGGGACGACTCGACGGCCAGCTCGCGCACGTGTCGCGCGAGTTCCTTGTCGAGCTTCGCGGGGCACGTGTACGTGCTCGCGCCCTTCGTGTACTTGGACGCGTAGTCGTAGAAGCCGCTCTTGGGCTCGATCTCGACGATCGGGAACGCCTCGTCGCCGATCACCGGCACGGTCAGCTCGCGGCCCTCGATGAACTGCTCGACGAGCACGATCGAATCGAACTCCGACGCCTTCGCGATCGCCGGCTGCAGTTCGGACGGATGCTTCACGATGCTCAGTCCAACGGTCGAGCCCTGCGCGTTCGGCTTCACGACGAGCGGGTAGCCGCCGAGCAGCTTCGTGTCGATCGCGCTGCCGGGCACGCCGGCCTCGAGCGCCATCCAGTGCGGCGTCGGCAGCGCCTCGCGCTCGAACACGCGCTTGCTCATCGCCTTGTCCATCGCGATCGCGCTCGCGAGCACGCCCGAACCCGTGTAGACCTTGCCGGCCATCTCGAGCGCGGCCTGGATCGTGCCGTCCTCGCCCCACGTGCCGTGCACGGCGAGGAACACGACGTCCGCGGCGCGCACCGCGGGCGCCTCGACGACGCCGAGCATCGCCGACTGCGGCAGCGCGTGCACTTCGAGCGAGCTGCGCGCGGCCGACTGCTCCTCACCCGCGGGCAGCACCAGACCGTCGGCGGCGTCGAGCGACGTCACCTCGTGCCCGAGCTTGCGCAGCGCTTCGGCGATCCCTCGTCCGGTGCTGAGCGAAACCTCGCGCTCGGCGGACCGGCCGCCCATCAGGACGGCGACTTTCATGAAAGCTCCTCTGGTCGTTCCGGTGAACCGCGTCATCCGGCGCGGCGGGCTGCATCCTGCAGCCGTTCGATGCAGCGAGTCTTGCCGAGCAGGTCCGCCAGCAGCGGCAGCTCGGGTCCGTGCGTGCGTCCGGTGAGCGCGGCGCGCACCGGCATGAAGAGGTCGCGCCCCTTGCGCCCCTGCGCCTTGCCCGTGGCTTGGAGCGCGGATTTAAAGCCCTCGCCGCTCCACTCGGCAAGTCCGTCGAGGGCCCCGGCGAGCGCGTTCAGCAGCGCTCCGGCCCCGTTCGTCGCCAGGGCCTCCGCGGCGTCGGGCTCCGTGACCACTTCGGCGCCCGTGAGGACCGACACCTCGCCCGCGATGTCGGCGAGCGTGGCGACGTTGCCGCGCACGGCCTCGATCAGCTTGCGCCGGCCGGTCTCGTCGAGCGCGGCGGTCAGCGCCGTGACCCGCGCGCTCCAGTCGGTCTCGCCCTTGGGCACCGGCCCCGGCCCGGTCGCGAGCCACGCGGCGAGCTGTTCCCCGCTCGCGTGGTGCAGGTAGTGGGCGTTGACCCACTGCAGCTTCGCCGCGTCGAACACCGAGCCGCTCCTGCCGAGCCGGTCGAGCGTGAACGCCTCGAGCAGTTCCTCGCGCGAGAGGATCTCGCGGTCGTCGCCCGGATGGAACCCGAGCAGCGCGAGGTAGCTGAGCATCGCCTCGGGCACGAAGCCCGCGCGGCGCCAGTCGCCCACCGCCACGGCGGCCTCGCCCGAACGCTTGCTCATCTTCGTACGGTCGCGGTTGAGGATGAGCGCGACGTGCGCGTACTCGGGCGGGGTCGCGCCGAACGCGTCGTAGAGCATGAGCTGGCGCGGCGTGTTCGCGAGGTGTTCCTCGGCGCGCAGCACGTGCGAAATGCGCATGCCCGCGTCGTCCACGACGCACGCGAAGTTGTAGGTCGGCAGGCCGCTGGATCGCAGGATCACGAAGTCCCCGACCATACCGGCTGGGAACGTGACCTCGCCGCGCACGTGATCGCGCAGCGCCCACGAGCGGTCGGCGACCTTGAAGCGGATGCTGCACGGCTCGCCCGCGGCGGCGCGGCGCGCGGATTCGTCGGGGCCGAGCGTGCGGCAGCGGCCGTCGTAGTGCGGCGGACGTCCCGCGGCGAGCGCCGCCTGGCGCCGCTCCTCGAGCGATTCGTCGGTGCAGAAGCAGCGGAACGCGAGACCGCGCGCGATCAGCTCGTCGGCGCGCGCGCGATACAGGTCGAGTCGCTCGCTCTGGCGGTACGGACCGTACGGTCCGCCCGCATCCGGCCCCTCGTCCCACTGCAGGCCGAGCCAGCGCAGGTCGTCGAGCACACCCCGCTCGCTCTCGCCGGTCGAACGGGCGGCATCGGTGTCCTCGATGCGCAGCACGAAGGCGCCGCCGTGGCGGCGCGCGAACAGCCAGTTGAAGTACGCCGTGCGGGCGCCGCCCACGTGCAGCCAGCCGGTCGGGCTGGGCGCGAAGCGGACGCGGACGTCGGAAGTCGTGTGCACGATCCTGGAAGCCTCGTCGAAGGGTCGCGCCGGGGTGCGGGCGCGGAACGGAAACCGGCTGCGGAATATCGCAGCATCCGGGCCGCGAGGCCAGAGCCGGAAGGAAGGGCTCGGTCAGGCCTCGATCAGTGCCACGGCCATCGCCGCGATGCCCTCGCGCCGTCCGAGCGCGCCGAGCTGCTCGTTCGTGGTCGCCTTGACGCTCACCTGCGACGGCTGCACGCCGAGCGCGGCCGCGATGTTGGCGAGCATCTCGGCGCGGCGCGGCGCCAGTTTCGGGGCTTCGGCCACGACCATCGCGTCCACGTTCACGACGCGTGCGCCCTTCTCGTCGAGCAGCGCGCGGATGCGCGCGAGCAGATCGAGGCTCGAGGCGTCCTTCCACTTCGGGTCGCCCGGAGGGAAGTGATCCCCGAGATCGCCCAGGCCACCCGCGCCCAGGAGCGCGTCGCCGATGGCGTGCAGCAGCACGTCGGCGTCGCTGTGGCCGTCGAGTCCCCAGTCGCTCTCGAACTTCACGCCGCCCAGGACCAGCGGGCGACCGGCGGCGATGCGATGGATGTCGTAGCCCATGCCGATGCGCGTGTTCATGACCGGTGCTCCCTCCGCGTGGCCGCCGGGCGGGCGGCGAGCAGTGCTTCGGCGGTCGCGAGGTCCGCGGCCGTCGTGATCTTGAAGTTGGCCGTGTCGCCCGGCGAAACGCGCACCGCGTGCCCGGCGGCCTCGACGAGCGCGGCGTCGTCGGTCGCCACGGCGGAAGCGGCGGCGTGCGCCGCGACGAGCCAGTCGCGCCGGAACACCTGCGGCGTCTGCGCGCACCAGAGACCGTCGCGCGAGGGCGTCGCGGTCACCACGCCGTCCTCGACACGCTTGAGCGTGTCGGCGAGCGCCACCGCTGCGAGCACGGCGCCGTCCTCGCGCGCCGCGGCGATCGCGCGCTCGATCACGTCCACGCTCACGAGCGCGCGCGCGCCGTCGTGCACGGCGACGAGATCGCACGCCTCGGGCACGGCCGCGAGCCCGCGCGCGACCGAGTGCTGGCGCTCGGCGCCGCCCTCGACCCATGCGACGATTTTGGTCGAAGCACGGCCGCTGGCCGCCAGGAGTTCGCGGAGCATGCGGGTGTCGCCCACGACGACGACGTCGTCCACCGACGGCGCGAGCTGCAGCGCCTCGAGCGCCCACGTGAAGAGCGGCCGCCCGGCGAGCGGCACCATCGCCTTGGGCACGTCGTGCCCGAGGCGTTCGCCCCGGCCGGCACAGAGCAGGATCGCGGCGGTGCGGCTCACGGCGTGGCGCTCCCGCGGATGTTCAGCACGCGGCCGTTCGTCATCACGGCCAGTTCCGGCGCGGTGAGCGGGAACATCGAGTTCGGGTGCCCGGCGGCGGCCCACAGGTCGCCGATCGCGAACAGGTCCTCGTCGATCACGACGTCGAGCGGCTGCGCGTGCCCCACCGGCGGGATGCCGCCGATCGCGAAGCCCGTCACCTGGCGTACGAGCTTCGGGTTCGCCATCTCGACCGGCTCGCCGAGCAGCGCCGCGAGCACGTCCGTGTTCACGCGGTTCGCACCGCTCGCGACGACGAGCACGGGAGTGCCGGTGGTGACGCCACGGAACACGAGGCTCTTCACGATCTGCGCGGCCTCGCAGCCGAGCGCGTCGGCGGCGGCCTGCGCGGTCTTCACGGGATGCTCGAGCTCGAGCACCACGTTCTCGAAGCCGAGCGCGCGGATCGCGTCCTGCACGCGCTGCGCGGCGTCGCTCAGCGGGCGCGGGGCGCTCACTCGCCCTCCGGCCGCGGCGTGCGCTCCGGGCGCGGCACACGCAGGGGTGCGCGCAGCTGGCCAGCGGGAGCTTCGCCGCCCTCGCGCGGGCGCGGCGGCGCCGGACGCTCCGCGCGCTCCGCGCGCTCGACCGCCGGTCCCGCGACCTTCTCGCCGAGCAGTGCGTCGAATGCTTCGCGCACGGTGCCGAGCGGCACGCGTTCGATCGCGATGCCCTCGGCGTCGGCGGCCTGCGCCTTCGGGAATCCGGCGCGCACGAAGCCCAGCTGCGCGGCCTCGCGCAGCCGCGCGTCGAGACGCGAGACGCGGCGCAGCTCGCCCGACAGGCTGATCTCGCCGAGCGCGAGCGTGCGGCGGAGCAGCGGACGGCTGCGATAGCTCGACGCGATCGCGAGCGCGACGCCGAGATCGGTGCCCGGATCGTCGAGCTTGAGTCCGCCCGTGACCGTGACGAACACGTCGTGCCGCCCGAGCTTGAGCCCGACGCGGCGCTCGAGCACGGCGAGCAGCACCGCGAGGCGGCGCTGGTCGAAGCCGGCCGTCACGCGCTGCGGCGTGCCGTAGAACGAGGTGGAGACCAGCGCCTGCACCTCGACGAGCAGCGGGCGCGAACCCTCGAGGCTCGCGACGACCGCCACGCCCGGTTCGGTGCGCTCGCCGTCGGACAGGAACGCCTGCGACGGGTTCGCGACCTCGCGCAGGCCCGTGTCGAGCATCTCGAACACGCCCAGTTCGTTCGTGCTGCCGAAGCGGTTCTTGGCGGCGCGCAGCACGCGGTAGTGCTGGTAGCGCTCCCCTTCGAGGTAGAGCACCGCGTCCACCATGTGCTCGAGCACGCGCGGACCGGCGACGGCGCCGTCCTTCGTCACGTGCCCCACGAGAAAGACGGGTGTGCGCGAACCTTTCGCGTAGTGCAGCAGCGCGAGGCCGCACTCGCGGACCTGCGTCACGGTGCCGGGCCCACCCTCGAGGTCGGAGCGCGACAGCGTCTGGATCGAGTCCGCGATCATCGCGTCGGGCTGCACCTTCGCGGCCGCCTCGAGCACGGCCTCGAGGTCGGTCTCGCACAGCAGCAGGAGCGTCGGCGGCACGTCGCCCAGGCGCGCGGCGCGCAGGCGGATCTGCTGCTCGCTTTCCTCGCCGGACACGTAGAGGACCTTGCGGCCCTCGCGCGACAGCGCCATGGCCAGCTGCAGCATGAGCGTGCTCTTGCCGATCCCGGGATCGCCGCCGACCAGCAGGAGCGATCCGGGCACCAGCCCGCCGCCCAGCACGCGGTCGAGTTCGCGCAGTCCCGTGGCGGCACGCTCGGCGTGCTCCATGGACACCTCGGCGAGCGGCTGGGGCCCTTCGGCGCGCGCATCGCCCGCCGGCACCCAGCGCGCGGCGCCGCGGCGCCCTGCGGAGCCCGCCGCCCCGCCGGCGCGGCCCGCGGCC
>JACRIW010000085.1 GCA_016215625.1 Candidatus Eiseniibacteriota bacterium
AGCGGCTCGCCCGGGGCGAGCTTCTCGTTGAGCAGGATCGAGAGCGACGTGAGCGTCGCGCTCTCGGGCACGCCGCGTTCCCTCGACGCCTCGCGCGCCTCGGCGTTGCCGCCGATCGTCGCGTACGCGCCCCACGCCAGCGCGAGCGCGCCGAGCGCCGCGACCGCCAGGCGCCGTCCGCGCGCGCCGAGCCACTCGCCGCCCTCGCGCCGCACGAGCGCGCACAGGCACAGGAAGCCGATCGGCTCGACGAGCACGCGCGCCGTGAACACGTAACGCGTCCACGGAATGCTCACCGCGGCGCTCGCGAAACCGAGCGCCGTGGCCGCGAGCGCGGCGAGCGCGGCGGCGGCGAGCGGACGCTCGGGGCGGCAGCGCCAGAGCCACAGGGGGATCGCCGCGAGCCACAGCCCGCGCGGCCCGATGAGCAGCGACAGCGCGAGCGGTCCGGTGTTCGCGAGCGCCTTGCCCGCGAGCAGCGCCGCCGCCGTGCCGCCGGAGGGCAGCTGCGGCAGCTCGGGCAGGTGGTAGAGCGAGAACCAGCTGCGGCCCTGCACGTGGTCCCAGACCACGAACTTGGTGAGGTCCCAGCCCGGCGAGCCGAACGCCTGCCACTTGTAGAACCACCACGGCGCGAGCGGGATCGCCCAGCCCGCGAGCACGAGCACGCACGTGCGCAGGCGGCGGCCCTCGGGCGCGCTCCAGCCGGCGGCGAGCGCGAACACCGGCGCGAGCATGAGCATGTTCGCGCGGAAGAGCCCCGTGAGCCCGAGCACGATGCCGTACTGCAGCGGCAGGTAGCCCGGCGCCTCGAGCGCGATGCCGAGCAGCGCGAACAGCAGGCCGAGCGTGAACGGCAGCTCGGTGAAGCCGCCCATCGCGAAGTGCTGCGCCTCGGGGTCGAGCAGGAACGCGAGCGCGACCACGAGCCCGGCGCCGCGGCGCAGCAGCGGGGTCGCGTCCGGCCACCAGCGCGCGAACAGGTGGCGCACCGCGAGCGCGAGCCCGGCGCCGAGCATGAGGTAGCAGCAGAACGGCACGATCAGCGTGAGCCAGGCGCGCGGTTCCGAGCCCGCCATCACCGCGCGCGCGGGGACGAGCTTGAAGATCGCGGCCTCGACCAGCACGAGTCCCGGCTGCACGACCGCGAGCGGCCACGGCGGCTGCGCCTGCGTCGTGAGTTCGATCGGCAGCGCGAAGGGCGTGGCGAACTTGCCGTGCCATGCGAGCTCGCGCGCGGCGAGCGCGTACTGCGCCGTGTCGTAGCCGAGCACGGGCGACTTGCCCCCGAGGTCCCAGGCCTGCGCGTGCAGCAGCCACAGCGCGGCGCCGCAGAGCAGCAGGAAGGGAAGCAGCAGGAGGTCGGCGATGCCGTGGCGTTGTGGGGTCATGGCGGCGCACAGTACGCGCGAGCACGTCCGCGGCTCAACCGTCGGCGCATTTGCCGCGCTGGCCGGAGCGGGCATTGCGCCCGGCCGCACGGCACGGGCAGAGTGCCGCGGTTCGCACGCCACCGTCCCGTCCTCCCGGAGGCCGCATGATCCGCCGCTCGCCGCTCGACACCTTCCTCGCGATCGCCTGCCTGTGCGCGTTCGCCTGCACCGGAAGCGCGCGCGCCGCTTCGGCTCCCGAAGCCCGCCTGCCGCGCAATCCCTGGCCGCGCACGCAGTCCGTGCGGCTCAAGGTGGACGCCGACAAGCGTTCGTACTCCGGCCTCGTCCGCGCCGAGCTGAACGTGACCGCGCCGGTGGACTCGGTGCTGCTGCACGCCGAGGGGCAGAAGCTCGTGCGCATCTCGCTGCTGCAGGGCGGCGACACGATCGCGGTCGAACGCCGCAGCGGTCCGCACGGTCTGCTCGTTCTGCACGCGGCGCGCCCGCTGACCGCGGGCCCGGCGGCGCTCGAGATCGAGTTCACCGCCATGTACGGCACGCGCGCGGTCGGGCTCTACAAGGTGAGCAAGGACGGCCGTGGCTATCTCTTCACGCAGTTCGAGGCGGACGACGCGCGCGAGGCGTTCCCGTGCTGGGACGAGCCGAACTTCAAGATCCCGTACCAGCTGACGCTCGAAGTGCCCGCGGCGCACGAGGCGGTGAGCAACACGCCGATCGCGAAGAGCGAGACGAAGGACGGCTGGAAGACGGTCGAGTTCGCGCGCACGCCGCCGCTGCCGAGCTACCTGCTCGCGCTCGCGACCGGCCCGCTCGAGTTCACGCCAGTGCCGGGCACGAAGTTCCCGACCCGCGTCGTGACCGTGCAGGGCCAGAAGCAGCTCACCGCGTTCGCGGTCGAGACCACGCCGAAGCTCGTCGCCGCGCTCGAGCGCTGGTTCGGCATGCCGTATCCGTTCGCGAAGCTCGACCTGATCGCGGTCCCCGAGTTCGCGTACGGCGCCATGGAGAATCCCGGCGCGATCACGTATCGGGACGACGCGATCCTGCTCGATCCTGCGACCGCCACGGTGGGGCAGAAGCGCAGCATCGTGAACACGAACGCGCACGAGCTCGCGCACATGTGGTTCGGCGATCTCGTGACCATGGCGTGGTGGGACGACCTGTGGCTCAACGAGTCGTTCGCGGACTGGATGGCGGCGAAGATCAGCGACGAGGTGTATCCCGACTACCGTCAGGGCCTGAACGACCTCGCCCGCCAGCAGGCCATCAAGAAGTCGGACGGCGTGCCTTCCACCATGGCCATTCGCACGGACACCGGCGCCAGCGGCGCCGGACTGCAGAACGTCGGGCTCGTGTACGCGAAGGGCAACGCCGTGCTGAGCATGTTCGAGGACTTCCTCGCCCCCGACGTGTTCCGCAAGGGCGTGCGCGAATACCTCAAGGAGCACGCGTGGGGCAACGCGACTGCGGCCGACCTGTGGAAGGCGCTCGACGCGGCGAGCGGGAGCAACGTGTCGGCGGCGATGTCCACGTTCACCGACCAGCCCGGCATTCCCATGGTGCGCGTGGTGCCGATCCCGGGTGGCGTGCGATTGAGCCAGTCGCGGTTCTCACCGTACGGCGTGTCGCAGCCCGACAAGAAGTGGCACGTGCCGGTGTCGCTGCGCTGGTCCGACGGCCGCACGGTGCGCGTGCAGCGCGTGCTGCTGAAGGACGCCTCGATGGACGTGAAGCTGACCGGCGCCGGCCGCATCGCGTGGCTGATGCCCAACTCCGGCGGTCACGGCTACTACGCGTGGGGCATGCCCGACAGCATGCTCGAAGCGCTCGCCGCCGCGGCGCCGGAGGCGCTGAACTCCCACGAGCGCGTGTGCTTCCTCGGCAACCTCGCGCAGCTGCTCGACGCGGGCGACGTGCACGGTGACACCTACCTGCGCGTGGTCGCGCACTTCGGGAGCGACCCCGAGCCGCAGGTGCTCTCCAGCGTGCTCGGGCTGCTCGCCGGGGCGCGCGGCGCGTTCGTGCCCGACTCCGCGGCGGCGCCGTTCGCGCAGTACGTGCGGCAGACGCTGGCGCCCGCGCTCGAGCGGATCGGCATGGAGCGCCGCGCGGGCGAGGACGAGCTGCTCGGCACCATCCGCGGCGACCTGATGACGTGGCTCGCGGATCGTGGCGGCGACGAGCGCGTGCGCACGTTCGCGCTCGAGCAGACGAAGCGCTACCTGGCGGACTCGGCGAGCGTGGATCCCGGCATCGTGGAGGCCGTGCTCGAGCTGGCGGCGCAGAAGGGCGACGCCGTGTTGTTCGAGGAGCTCGCGCATCGGGCGGAGGTGGCGACGGTGCCCGCGATGAAGCGGCGCTACCTCGGCACGCTGGGCGCGTTCCAGGACACGACGCTCGAGTCGCGAGCGCTGCAGTACATGTTGTCGGACCGCGTGAGATCGTCGGAGTCCATGCTCGTGATGATGGGCTGGCGCGGGAAGAACGAGGCGGCGGGCGAGCGGTTGTTCCGCTGGATGATGGAGCACTACTCCGAGATCGCCGCCCGCATCCCGCCGCCGGCGTTGCGGTTCCTGCCGATGATGGGATCGGGATGTTCGGAGGAGCGGTTGCAGGCGACGAAGGCGTTCTTCGGCGACCCTTCGCGCGGCATTCCGGGCGTGGAGGCCACCCTGGAGCGCGTCTCCGACCAGGTGCACGGCTGCATTTCGCTGCGCGAGCTCGAGGGCGCGGCGGTCCGGCGCTACCTGGAGTCGCTGGGGGCGAAGTGACGCACCGCTGACCCTCTGCCCGCCCGACAATCGCGAGCGCCCGCCTTCCCACGGGCGCTCGCGATCTTTTCCCCTCCTCCGGTGAACGACCTGCCGCGACGACTTGCTGCAGGCGATCGCTCACTTCCTTCTGCATCGCATCGGCGGGCACGCTGGGGATCTCGAGAGGGGGACGCTCGCCTCCGGCCTCCTGCCTCCGGCTCACTGCGCGTTCCGGTCGCTCCGCCCTCCTGGCTCCGCTCCCTCCACGAGCCCCCCTCTCGAGACCCCAGCGCGCCCACCACTGCTCGACCGAGGCGTGCGTTCGACCCAAACACCTTCGTTCGACAGGGGTCGGCATGGCGATGGCGGGTCGGTCCCTCCATGTCGAGCGGGTGGGGTCGTCGAGGGTCCGATCGGGTGGAGTCGAGAAGGGAGCGCAGCCAGGATGGCGGAGCGACCGGAACGCCTAGTGAGGCGAAGGCAGGATGCCGAAGCCGAACGTCCACCCGATCGGATCCCTCGGCGTCCCCGGCCGCGTCGCAGAAGGAAGCGAGCGTCCGCCACGCTCCCGAAGGATCGGCGGGGCAGGGCACGCGATCGACGTCCTCAGTCGCGACTCCGGGAGGGAGACGGGAAAAGCGGAAGAGCGCCAGCCCTCGAGGGCCGGCGCTCTTCCGGAGTGGCAGCAGGAGAAGCGGTCAGATCACCGAGAAGTCCGGCGCCTTCGTGATCGCGCCCGCCTTCACCGCGCGCTCGTACAGCAGCGCGATCCCCTTGCGGCCCTGTTCGCCCATGTCGAGCGTCAGGTCGTTCACGTACATGTGCACGAACTTCTTCCCCTGCGGCACGTCCAGCCCGCGCCCGAACTGCAGCGCGTAGCGGATCGCGTCTTCCTCGTGCGCGAACGCCGCGTCGATGGACTTGCGGAAGCCCACCGAGCACGCCTTCATCAGTTCGGGGCCCAGGTCGCGGCGCACCACGTCGAGTCCGAGCGGCACCGGCAGGCCGTCGCGCTCCTTCCACAGTTCTCCGAAGTCGCACACCTTCTGCAGCCCCTCGGCTTCGTACGTCAGCTGGCTCTCGTGGATGATTACGCCGGCCTCGACCTCGCCCGCGAGCACCGCGCGCGGGATGTCGTCGAACATCACCTCGACCGTCTCGCACGAGGGGAACTCGGTCTTCAGCAGCAGCGCGGCGGTGGTGAGCTTGCCGGGGATCGCGACGCGCTTGCCGGCGAGCGACTCCGGCGTGCGCTTCGTCTTCGAGACGAGCACCGGGCCGTAGCCCCAGCCGAAGCTCGCGCCGCACGCGAGCACCGCGTACTTGTCCGCGATGAACGAGTAGGCGTGCGCCGAGACGGCCGTGATCTCGAGGTCGGCCTTTTCGATCGCGCGCACGTTGAGCGACTGGATGTCCTGCAGCACGTGCTCGACGTGGCAGCCGTCGATGACGGCTTCGCCGGTGTGGAAGCCGTAGAACATGTAGGCGTCGTCGGCGTCCGGGCTGTGGCCGAAGCGGACGGTGCGAACCGAGGTCGAAGGCGTGCTCATGACTGTTCCCGTGTGGTCGGAGAGAGGTAGAGCTTCAGCCGCGCGAGTGCGCGCGGCCAGGCATGACGGTATTGCTCCGCGTGCGGAGCGTATTCGGGCAGGTCGGGCAGCGAGTGGCGCACGACCAGCGTCGCGCCGCCCTCCCGCGCTTCGACGTCGAAGTCGATGCGGCCCGCGTCGCGGTTCGGGTAGCCCTGGTGGCCGCCGATGCACGCGCAGTGCGACGGCGGAGTGAACTCCGTCCACGTCGCCTCGTACGGCCACGAGGTGGACTCGAGGCGGTGCCAGCGCATCGTGAGGCGGCCGTCCTCGTGCGCCTCGCTCTCGCACGCGTCGCAGAACCAGCGCTCGAGATGGCGGCCCTCGGTGATGGCCTTGAACACGCGCTCGGACGGCGCGGACAGCAGAACGTCGAACGTCAGCGTGATCGTGTCGCTCATCCGGCCACCGGGAGCTTGCGCTCGTGCGAACGGCGGTAGAGCTCGGCGCGCAGCGCGTCGAGTCCCTCGCCGGTGCGGGCCGACACGACGAAGCAGCCTTCGTACTCGGCGCGCAGCGCCGTGGCCGTCTCGTCGTCGATGCGGTCGCACTTGTTGAAGACCATGAGCCGCGGCGGGCGCGGCTCCTTCAGGATCTGGTCGAGCACGTGGTCCACCGCGAGGATCTGGCGGCGGAAGTCGGGGTCGCTCGCGTCGGTCACGTGCAGCAGCGTGTCCGCCTCGATCGCCTCGACGAGCGTGCTGTGGAACGACGCGACCAGGTGATGCGGCAGCTTGCGGATGAAACCGACCGTGTCGGTCATGAGCACGGTCTCGCGCTCGCGGCTCACCATCTGCCGCGTCGTCGAATCGAGCGTCGCGAACAGGCGGTTCTCGACGAACACGTCGGACTTGGTGAGCGCGTTGAACAGCGTGCTCTTGCCCGCGTTCGTGTAGCCGACCAGCGCCGCGCGGTACTCGCGGCGGCGGCGGTTGCGCTGCGTCTCGCGCTCGCGTTCGACCGCGCGCAGCGACTCCTTGAGCTTCGCGATCCGGTCGCGCACGAGACGGCGGTCGGTCTCGAGCTGCGTTTCGCCGGGACCGCGCGTGCCGATGCCGCCGGCCTGCCGCTCGAGGTGCTTCCACATGCCCATGAGGCGCGGCAGCGTGTACTCGAGCTGCGCGAGCTCGACCTGCAGGCGCGACTCCCGCGTGCGCGCGCGGCGCGCGAAGATGTCGAGGATCAGCTCGGAGCGATCGATCACCTTGCGCTTGGTCGCGGTCTCGAGATTGCGCACCTGCGCGGGAGAGAGGTCGTCGTCGAAGATCAGCAGCTCGGCTTCCTTCTCCTCGCAGAGCGCCTTCAGTTCCTCGAGCTTGCCCTTGCCGATGAAGTGCGCCGGATGGATCGTGCCGCGCCTCTGCACGAGCGAGCCCACGACGCGGCCGCCCGCCGTGTCGGCGAGCAGCGCGAGCTCCTCCATGGACCGCTCGAGATGCTCCTTCTCACGGCCGGCGTGGCCGACCAGGACGGCGTTCTCCCAGCGCGGCGGGCGCGGGACTTCGTAGGGCGCAGCCTTCAAACGTCCGCTCCGACTTCCAGCTCGTACGAGCACTCGGTGAGGTTCTCGATGCTGCCGTCGGCGCGCACCGCGACGAGGTCCTCGATGCGCATGCCCATGCCGCGCGAGGGGTAGTACAGGCCGGGTTCGATCGAGACGACGTGGCCGGGCTCGAGCACGGCCTTGTTCTGCTCGCCGCTGCGCAGGCCCGGGCCTTCGTGCACCGCGAGCCCGACGCCGTGGCCGAGCGAGTGCACGTAGCCTTCGACCGCGCTCGCGTTCGTGCGCAGCGTCGCGTGGCCCTGACGCTCGAAGATGTCGCACGTGAGGTCCTGCAGCGAACGGCACAGTGCGCCGCCGCGCGTCGCCGTCATCGCGGCGTCGAACGCCTCACGGCACTGCGCGTACATGGCGCGCAGGGCGTCGGGCGCCTTGCCCACGCAGAACGTGCGCGTCATGTCGGTGTGGTAGCCGCCGCCGGCCTCGCCGGGGAAGATGTCCACGATGATGCTCTCGCCCGTGCGCACGGGCTCGGCGTCGTTGCCGCGGTTGTGCGGCACGCCGGCGTCGCGGCCCTGCGAGACGATGCTCTCGCCGTCCTCGGCGAGCCGGTGCTCGGCGAACACGCGGTGGATCAGCGCGCGCACGTGCCCGCGCGTCACCACGTCGTGCGTCCCGTCGGTGAGCGCGTCGCCCTTGCGGCGCAGCGAGCCGAGGTACGTGCGCACCGCGTTCATCGCGGCCACGGCGCCCTTCGAGGCGCGGCGGATGCTCTCGAGCTCGGACTCTTCCTTCGTCATCATCGCCTGCGCGATCACGTCGGGCGCGCTCGCGTCGACGGTGATCTTCGGCGCGAGCGCCGCGAGCTGCGACAGCATCGCGTACGAGAAGCCGAGCGGCGCCTCGCCCGAGAACGCGACGCGGCCCTCGATCTGCATCTCGGCGGCGATCTTCGCGATCAGCTGCGCGAGCGCCTCGGCCTGCGACGAAGCCGACTTGATCATGGCGAGGAAGCCGTGCTGCGCGTACGTGGACCACTCGCAGCCGGCGAGCGCGGCCTGGTCGCGCTCCATCGGGTCCACGACGAGGTGCGCGCGGCCGTCGGCGGCGCGGAAGTAGACCCCGTGATGGATCTTCTGGCCGGTGCACCAGTAGAAGGCGGGGCAGTAGCGGTCGTGGGCGAGCACGATGACGCCGGCGAGCCCGCGCTCACGCATGAGGCGGTCGAGGTCGGATCGCATGTGGGAGGAACCTCCGGAGGTGGCGCGGCTGTCGGCGGCGGTTGCCGCGGGCCGAAGCGCGCTCGGGGCGGCGAATCTAAGCCATCGGCGGGGCGGGGGGAAAGCGGCAAAGGCGCTTCCGGAGGCGTAGGATGCGGCCCGAAACGGGGGGCCTCCCGCCGCCCGTGGCCGCATCACCCCACTCGAGGAGCCGATCATGCCCGGCGTGCCCGTGCCGCCTGCCGTCGTCACCGAGATCCAGCGCCAGTTCAACCACGAGCTGAGCGCCGCCCACGCCTACACCGCGCTCGCGACCTGGTGCGCGGAGCGCAACCTGAAGGGGTTCGCCCGCTTCTTCCACAAGCAGGCCGGGGAAGAGCGCGAGCACGCCCAGCGCTTCATGGACCACCTGCTCGACCGGGGCGTCATGCCCGAGCTGGCGGCGATCCCCGCACCGAGGACCGCGTTCAAGAGCGTGCTCGAGGCGGTCCAGCACGCGCGCTCGATGGAGCAGCTGAACACGGCCGGCATCCATCAGGCCTACGAAGCGGCGCTGGCCGCGAAGGACTACCCGGCGCAGGTCGCGATCCAGTGGTTCATCTCCGAGCAGGTCGAGGAAGAGGCGTGGTGCGACGAGCTGGTCGCGCGCGTCGAGGCCGCGAACTGCGCCGGCGGCATGAGCTCGCTCGACCGGCACCTCGAGAAGATCCTGAACGCCAAGTCCCACGACGGCGGCGCCGAAGACTGAGCCGATCGCGTGCGGAGGGGCGGCCCGTTCCGCGGGCCGCCCCTTCCCGTGGACCGCCTCGCGAGCCGCCCGCGTCAGTCCTCGACCCACGCCTCCGAGCGCCGCGCCTGACGGCGCAGCATCGTGATCGCGATCATGCCGAACACGAAGCCGCCGACGTGCGCCCACCACGCGACCCCGCCGCCGGTCGAGCCGAGCGCGAACGTGCCCGAGAAGAACTGGAACACGAACCACAGCCCCAGCACGAGCAGCGCGGGCAGCGCGACGATCTGGAAGAAGAAGAAGATCGGGATCAGCGTCACGACGCGCGCGCGCGGGAACAGCACCGCGTAGGCGCCGAGCACGGCGGCGATCGCGCCGCTCGCGCCGACCGTCGGGATCTCCGACCACGGATTCAGCGCCACGTGCAGCATGGCGCTCGCGCCGCCGCCCGCCAGATAGAAGAGCGTGAAACGCACGCGACCGAGCCGATCCTCGACGTTGTCCCCGAAAATCCACAGGTACCACATGTTCCCGAGCAGGTGCAGCCAACCCGCGTGCAGGAACATGGACGAGAGCACGGTCGTCACCGGGCCCTGCAGCGGCAGCGCGCCGAGCGAGGCGTACATGAGCCGCGCGGGCACCAGTCCCCAGTTGTTGAGGAACCAGTTCTTGTCCGGGCCGAGCGAAAGTTCGAACAGGAACGCCACGACGTTGATCGCGATGATCGCCCGGGTGACGACCGGGACGCTCTGCGAGGGGTTGTCGTCGCGAATGGGGAACATGCGGCGTGAAGGCTCCGTGAACGGTCGAAGGTGACGGGAAACTCGTCCGATGCGCCGGATGGCCGGAAGGTTTGACGCTGCCCGGCGGCGCTGCCTATGTTCCGGCGCGCCTCCACCCGAAGAAAACGTTTTGCATCCGGAGCGCACCGGCCGACATCTACACGGACGCTCCGAATCGAGAATGGACCATTGCTGCGGGGATTTGTCATGTCGAACGCTCAGGCTGTCAACGACACCACCTTCGATGCCGAAGTGCTCAAGTCCGGAACGCCGGTACTTGTGGACTTCTGGGCGCCCTGGTGCGGCCCGTGCCGCGCCGTCGCTCCGACCGTGGACGCCATCGCGACCGAGTTCGCGGGCAAGCTCAAGGTCGTGAAGCTCAACACGGACGAGTCGGGCGAAGTCGCCATGAAGTACGGCGTCACGTCCATCCCGACCCTGATGGTGTTCAAGGGCGGCGAGGTCGTCGAGCGCGTGCTCGGCAACCGTCCGAAGGCCGACCTGGCCGCGATGGTGTCGCGCCACATCTAGCCACGGCCACCGCTGAACCGTGAACGGCCCGCGCACTCACAGCGCGGGCCGTTCGTCGTGTGCGCCTTCAGGCTCGTCAGCGAATCACCACGACCCGCGACTGAGCGCGATTCGGACCCTGCGAAAGCCTGAGCCAGTACACGCCCGACGCCAGCCCGGCGGCTTCGTGCATGCGGATCGTGTGCGCGCCCGGTCCCAGCGTGCCGATGTCGCGCCACGCGGCGCGACGGCCGGATAGGTCGAGCAGCTCGAGTGCGCCTGCGCCGCGTGCGGCGAGCGAGAAACTCACCGTGAGCTCGCTTGTGCGGGCCGGGTTGGGTGTCGCGCCGGCGAGCGCGAAGCGTGTGGCAGCGGGCACGTCGACCCACTGCGCGCCCGCGATCAGGCGCCCGTCCGTGCTCGACATGCGATAGGCGTAGCGCGTGCCGGGGGCGACGGTGACATCGGTGAACGACAACTGCTCGGTGTCGAGTTCGAGGGGTGAGCCCAATCGCTGCCACGCGGCGCCGTCATCGCTGCGTTCGACGACGAGGCCGGACTCGCCTTCACGGGAGCCCCACCAGGTGAGCTTCACCAGTTCGGACGTGGCCTCGACCGTGCGCAGCGCGAGCTGCACGGGCACGAGGCCGTCCGTGATGAGCTTCTGGGCGCGGATGCTGCCCTGCGGGTTTCCAGCAGCGTCGTTGCGCAGGTCCTGCCACGCCACGATTGCGTGGCCTGCCCCGTCGGCCGTGATGTCCAGTCCCGTCTGCTGCCAGCCCATCGTGGCGACATCTACGAGCGGGACGCCGGCTGCAGGCCAGCCGGGGGCGAACGCACCAGAGCCCAGGAAGTGCTGCGCGTACGATCGGTAGTAGGTGTCGTCGACCCAGCACAGATAGGCGCCACCGGCGCCGTCGGAGGCAAGTTCAGGATCGACGCCTTCGCCCGGCGTGGTGCCCGCAAGCAGCCCGTTGACGGGCCAGCCCGGGGCAAGCTGGCCGTTGCCGAGCACACGCTGCACGTAGATCTCGCCAAGGTGATTTCGGGTGTCGGTCCACGCCATGACCGCTCCGCCGGTGCCGTCGGGGCACATGCGCGCGTTCCACTGCACGCCCGGGCTGACGCACACGGGCAGCCCTTCGAGCGGCCAGCCTGCGGCGTGTGCACCGTTAGGACGGAGGCGTGCGGCGTAGATGTCGCCATAGGGCGTGGTCCAGTCGACGCCCGCCGGCCGTTCGCGATCGTCATCCCAGACCAGAACGAGGCCGTGATCACCGTCGGACACGGCATCGAGAAGGATCTTCAGGGACACGACGGGACAGACAAGGAGTCCCTCGGTCGGCCAGCCCGGAGCGACGGACCCATTTGGTCCGAGACGCTGCACATAGATTTCATAGTGTCCCGTGTTGCGCGCATCCCACCAGACGACATACGCGCCGCCCTGTCCGTCGCTCACGACCCTGCGGAGCGACTGCGCGCCGCCGGGGCTCGCGCTCACGGCGAGACCGGTATCTGGCCAACCCGGGGCGGTCGAACCGTCGGCGAGCAGTCGCTTCGCGCGACAATTGTGTTGTGAGAAGAAGGGGGCATCTGGGCTGGAGTCTTCCCAGACCACGAACAGGCCGTTCTGGCCATCCGTGCATCCCCTCGCAAGCTGGTCATCCCAGGGGCGCGTCCCGATTCCAACACCGTACGAAGGCCAAGACGGGTAAGGGAGGCCATCGGGCCCAAATCGCTGCACGTAGGCATCGAGACCATGACCTTCGGCGCGCTGATCCTTGCTCCAGAAGACGTACAGGCCGCCCGCCCCATCGGGCGCCAACGACGAGAATTGCTCGTCCGAACTGCTCGCACATGCAGATGCTCCGCCGGTAGGCCACCCGATGACTGGCATCCCTGCAGGAGTGAGGTGTTGGATATTGATGTCAGCGCCTCGCGTGGGGACGGCGCGCCAATCTTCCCATCCGAAGAACACGCTGCCGTTGCCGGCGGGAACGACCAGTGGATAGTAGGAGCTCCTTCCTGCGACCTGCGTGCCCGTCGGGTCCCACGCGAATGTTGCAGTGATCAGCAGCGAGGTGAGCAGGCCTTGCCCGGTCATTTGCGCCTCGCGCAACAGGAAGGTGCGATACGCATTGTCGTCACGCAGAAAATATCATTGACATTTTCGGGGGGGGGTACATTCTGCGGGCATATCGGACGCATGTTGTCCATCCACCAGCGTCTGAATTCCGGAAGGAGGCCGCAATGCTGCATGCCCATCCCGTTCCGGCGACTCGCACCGCACCATTCGCGCAGGCTCACCCGCGTCGTCGCTCGCTGCTCGCTGCCATTGCCGTGCTCGCGCTGCTCGGCGTCTCGCATCCGAGCATGTCCCAGCTTCTTTCCACTTCGGGACGCTGGACGCCGACATCTCCCGGGCTGGACAGCGCCGGTGTCACCGGCACCGCCGTCCACATGACCCTGCTGCGCGGCGATGACGACTGGCAAAGCGTCTCGGGGCACTATCACAGTTATCTCCTGTGGTACCAGGACCGCCACGACCTGTGCGGTGCCACGACGTTCTTCACGGGGGCGCTCTACGGCTGGAACCCCGGGTACAACGCGAACTGTTCCGACTCAATGATGAACTCAGGGTTCACGCTGCTGCCACTGAATTCGCCGCTTGATCCGGGATACGACGTTTTCTGCTCGAATACGACGAGCCTTGCGGACGGGAGGCTCCTGACCATCGGGGGCGCTTCGGCAGAGAACAGCGGGGTTTCGCAGACCTCCGTCTTCGACCGGACGATCACGAGCGGGAATCGCTGGACGAAGATGAATCCGATGGCCACGCCCCGGTGGTACCCCGGAATCAAGCAGATGGGCGACAACTCGGTCGTCGCGTACGCAGGCCTGCGTTACGCGCGCATGCACGTACTGGGTGGGCGGTCCAGCGTGGGCGGCAGCATGCGTACGGATGTCGGGCGCCAGCGCCTCACGGATGTTGGGCCTTGGGACGTCGACGTGCTGCCGGCCGAAGATGCCGGGGTGACGGTCGGCGCGAAGCAGCCCGACTCTCGTGAGTACGCCGTCTCGCCTCTTCAGAAGATCAACTCAGGGTTGTCGCGGGCGATCGTCTTCGGTGGCAAGGATGCGGCTGGTTCCATTCGGTCGGATGTGTGGGGGTTGCTTCACAAGACCGACGGTGGTGGTGATCGGCTCGAGTGGTGGAAGTACACCACCATCACCGGGGCGTTTCTCCCGCCAGGACTGTGGAAGCATGTTGGTGTTGTCGACAGCGCGACGACCAAAACGGTGCCGAATGGCAGGCTGTGGCTTGCTTGCGGCTTGAAGGCAGATGGCAATCCGAACGACTACGTCTACAGCGGGCAGCAGGATACCGCGGCCTCAGGAAGGGCCTGGAACTGGACGCGGCACCTTCTTCCCGGCGGCCCCGGCCCCCGCAGCATGGCCTCGTACGCCTATGACGCCCGCTACAACCGCATGATCGTGTTCGGAGGCTACGACGACACCGGCGCCGTCGCGGACAACGAGGTGTACGCGCTCAACCTCGATGCCACGAACCCCACGTGGACGAAGTTGACCTGCGTGGACACGATCTCGTCGAGTCGGCCGGTTCGGCTGGCAGAGGCCGGGCTCGGAGAAGGGCCGACCGACGCCGAACATCTCAATCTCGGCAAGAGCCCGAACATGTACATGTACGGAGGGGTCGACTCGCTGGGCAGTCTGCATGGCGACGTGTGGCTCATGTACTTCCCGCGGCCCACGACGGTGTCGTGGTACAAGCTGCCCATCGACTCGACGAAGCTCGCCCCGTACCCGCGACGCGGACCGATCGTGATTCGCGATCACGACTCCTGGAATCTCCGTATCTTCGGCGGCGCGAAATCAGCGGCCGTTTCGCTCGACACGACGTGGATGATCGACGTCTACCGCAACGAGAGCGTGCCCTCCTGCGACAACCAGCCGCGCGCCTGGGTTGCGCAGGGTGTGCACTCCGGCGGAGGAGCAGTCGGCGCGGTGGGGTTCCCCGATCCGTTCGAGATCCCGGCGAACACCGTCGAGCGCATCACGCCCCCGACGAGTGGCGCCGGATCGTGGGCGGGGCTCCCCAGCAGCTCGGATCGATTCGAGCACTTCTATCCGCTGTTGTTCGCCCTGCCGAACGGCAAGTTGTTCGACGCCACGGCGCGGCTCAATGGGAGGCCGACTTTCACGCTCGATCTGGGCAGTGGCGTCTGGTCCCAGTTTCCCGCGAGCGCGACTCCGACTTCGCTCCTCGCACTCGAGGGCGGATCGGCGGTTTCGCGCGTCCTGCTCGATCGCACATACGAGATCATGAAATGTGGATCGAAGGATCAGGAGAGCGGAACCGCGCTGGGCCTCGCCGCCCGGCTGCAGATCGCACCGAATGGCTCGACCACCGGCTGGACGGCGGCGAGTACCGGGGCCGACACCATGATCGGTCGCGTCTACCACAACCTCGTCACGCTCCCGAACGGGCGCGTCCTCGTGACCGGTGGCGCAAAGAAGATCGATTTCACCGCGAGCAGCAGCAACTCGCTGCCGGTCTATCGTCCGCAGATCTGGGACCCGGTGGCGAACACGTGGACCGATACGCTCACGCTTGCGAAGGAAACGACGGCGCGCGGTTACCACTCGACGGCGCTGCTCATGCCCGACGCCCGCGTGCTTACCGGCGGTGGCAACGACGCCGTCAACGGGAACCTCGACAAGCACAAGTTCCGCGTCTTCTGTCCGCCGTACCATTTCGCGGGGAACAACCCTGCAGTGGCGCCCGTCATCGACGACGGCCCGACGACGGTCCAGTACAACTCGACGATCTTCGTCCAGACGTCTGCGACCGTGGCGCAGGTGTGCCTCATTCGCCCCGGCTCGGTCACTCACGGCTTCAACCCCGATCAGCACTACATCGAACTCACGTTCACTCAGTGTGGTTGCGGGCTCTATGCTTTCGCACCGACCGCCGCGTACGCGCCGCCGGGTGACTACCTGTTGTTCCTCGTCAACGCTGCGGGAGTGCCTTCGCTGGGCAAGTGGGTGCGGCTCGGCACGGCACCCACCGTCGGTGATGCCGCCTGCGACTTCTCGGAATGCTTCGGGGGTGGATCGGGTGGTGGCGGCGGTGGTGGCGGTTACCTGGACGGCGGCCTCGTCGCAAATAGAGGCGTCGGACCGCTTGTTGCTTCGAGCACCACGATCACATCGAATGCCCTCTACTCGGACAACACCTTGTTCGCCGGAAGCCCCGATGGCTCGATCGTTCGAGACCGGCTTGCGCTGCCGAACGGCCCGCTGGCCACGGGCACGACGCTTCGGGTGCGACTGCGGCACTTCGGCGCCGGGCGTGACGAATACTCTCGCGTCCGGCTCGTCGCCATCGATCACGGTCAGGCGACCGACGCGGTCGCGGGGG
>JACRIW010000086.1 GCA_016215625.1 Candidatus Eiseniibacteriota bacterium
CATGTTCGCCTTCGTCGAGCCTTCCTTCGCACGGTTCTGCATGGCGATGAAGTTCGGGATCGCGATGGCCGCGAGGATACCGATGATGACGACGACGATCATGAGCTCGATCAGCGTGAAACCCTTCTGCGTGCGCTTCATCTTGAACTCCTCCCTTGGCGGGATTGCTCCGGCGCCGTGTGGCCCCGGCGGGTGACTGGCTCTTGTCCATGACTCTTCGCAACCGATGTGCCATCCGTGGCGGGCGTCACCTCGACCTGCGCGAGTCCTGTCTTGCCACCGACTTAGCCCCCTCGGCACCGGACCGTGCTGATGGCGGGCACGATCCGACGCTGTGCAACTTTCCACCACTTCGGCCGGGAATCGTGCAGTTCGCCTCCCGGCGTGCAGAACTCAAGCCGCCGCTTCACCGGAGTCGGACATGATGTCGTCGCCCTCGTCCCGCGTGCCGGCCGGCTTCTCGATGCCGTAGTTGATGAGCTTGCGGTAGAGCGTCGAAGCGTTGATGCCGAGCAGTTCGCTCGAGCGCTTCTTCTGCCACCGCGTGTAGTTCAGCACCTTGAGGATGTACTCCTTCTCGAGCTCGTCGAGCGTCATGTTCGGCGAGTCGATGACCAGGCTGCCCTTCTGGCTGTGTCCGAAGCGGATCTTGTCCGGCAGGTCCTCGGGGCCGATCGAGCCGCCCTCGTCGAGGATCATGGCGCGTTCCATGACGTTTTCGAGCTCGCGCACGTTGCCCGGCCAGTCGTACTTCATGAGCAGTTCCATGGCCTCCTTCGTGACGACCTTGCACGTCCCGCCGCGCGCGTGGCGCTTGAGGAAGTGGTCCACGAGGAGCGGGATGTCGTCGCGGCGCTGGCGCAGTGCCGGCATCCGCAGCGGAATCACGTTGAGGCGGAAGAACAGGTCGGCGCGGAAGCGGCCCTCGGCGACTTCCTTCTCGAGGTCCACGTTCGTCGCTGCGACGAGGCGGCAGTCGATCTTGACCGGCTGCGTACCGCCGACGGGGATGATTTCGCGCTCCTGCAGCGCGCGGAGCAGCTTCACCTGCGTCGCGAGCGGCATCTCGCCGACTTCGTCGAGAACGAACGTGCCGGACTCGGCGACCTGGAACAGGCCGGGCGAATCCTTCACGGCGCCCGTGAAGGAACCCTTCACGTGGCCGAACAGGTTGCTCTCGAGCAGGTCGCGCGGGATGGCGCCGCAGTTGATGCTCACGAACGGTCCGTTCGCACGGCGGCTGCGGTAGTGGATCTCGCGGGCGATGAGTTCCTTGCCCGTGCCGCTGTCGCCCTGGATCAGGATCGTCGCCTCGCTGTCGGCGACCTTGTCCACCATCTTGAAGACGCGCGTCATCTCCTCCGAGGAGCCGATGATGGCCTTTTCTTCGTGGCCGCGCTTCAGCTCGCGCTTGAGGAACTGGTTCTCGCTGCGCACGCGGCGCATTTCGAGGGCGTTCCGGACGACGAGCTTGATCTCGTCGTTCTTCGCGTTCTTGAGCAGGTACTGGAACGCGCCGAGGTTGACCGCGTCGATCGCGGACTGCTGCGAGGCATAGGCCGTCATGAGCACGACGGGAATGTTCGAGTCGTGCTTCTTGATCTCCTGCAACACCTGGATGCCGTCCATGCCGGGCATCTTGATGTCGCTGATTACGGCGTCGAACGTCTCGGCCTTCACCTTGTCGAGGGCCTCGCGGCCGCTGTTCACGGTGACGACCTGATAACCCTCCTTCCTCAGCACGATGCCGAGGAACTGGGTCATGCTCTGTTCGTCGTCCACCACCAGGATCTTTTCGCCAGCCATCTGCTTCACCTCGTTCCGGTGTCCCGAAGGGTCCCGATCACGCCGCCTGAGCCACGGGAGCGGCGGCGCCGGGCAACGTCACCCGGGCCGTCGTACCGCGACCGGCCTCGCTCTCGAGGGTGAGCACGCCGCCGTGACGCTCGACGATCCGTTGTGCGATCGCGAGGCCCAGGCCCGTCCCTCCCCGTTTCGTCGTAAAAAAAGGTTCGCCGACCCGCGGAAGGTCCTCCGCCGCGATGCCGGGACCGCTGTCCACGAAATCCACCACCACGCCGCCGTCCGCCTGAGCGCTCCAGCGGATGGTGAACGTCCCCCGCTCCCCGACCGCCTCCATCGCGTTCGAGGCGAGGTTCAACCACACCTGGTGCATCTGTTCGGGATCCATCGGGACCCAGGCCGCGCCGGGGCCGCCCTCGAGGGTGACGTGCACGTTCGAACCGCGGCGCGGGTCGTGCGCCAGCGTGTTCACGACGTCGCGCAGCTGGTCGTCGAGGTCCACCGGAACGAGCGCGAGATCGCGCTCGCGCGAATACGACAACAGGTCCGTGACGAACTTGTTGAGCCGGCTCGACTCGCGGGCGATGAGGTCGACGAGCTGCGCCTCCTCCCCCTCGAGCTGCAGCTCGCGCTGCAGGTATTCCACCGAACCCGCGATCGGCTTGAGGCCGTTGCGCAGCTCGTGCGCGATGCCCGCGGCGAGGGCGCCGACCTCGGCGAGCGTCTCGTTGCGGCGTGCGCGGCGTTCCATGTCGCGCACCTCGGTGAGGTCCTGGAACACGGCCACCACGCCCGTCATCTCGTCCTGGTGCATGAGCACGTTGGTCGAGATGCCGACCGGCAGCGCCCGGCCCGAAGCCGTCCGCATGAGCAGCTCGGCGCGCGCACGGCCGCGCCGGGACTGCTGCGTCTCGATGACGATGTCGCGCAGCGCCGCCAGCCGTTCGGGCAGCGCGACGCTCACGTGCCGGCCGCGCGTCTCCATGACGCGCAGGCCGAGCACCTGCTCGGCCGCGGGGTTCAGGTAGCCCACCACCCCCGAGGCGTCCACGGTGAACACCCCCGTGGCGAGATGACGCAGTACGACGTCGTTGTCGATGCGCACGCGGTCCAGCTCGCGCGCGGTGCGCTCGAGGTCTCCCCGCGTCCGCGCCACGCGGTCGCCGAGCACGCCCGAGAGCACACCCACGATCGTGAGGAACGCGACGAGCATCTCCGGTCGTGGCTGCTGGGCCGCCGCCGGATTCGCGCCGAACAAATGCGCGAGCGCCGGCAGCGCGAGGAAGCCCGCGCACGCCCCACCCGCGGCGAGCAGCCCGCCCGTCAACCGCCCGAGCACGCCGCCCGTGATGACCACGAGTGCGTAGAAGAGCACGAACTGGCTGTCGCGCCCTCCGGTATGCGCCGCGAGCGCGCTCACGAACGCGAGATCGGCGACGAGCTGCAGCGCGGTCTGCGCCTGCAGCCCCCGCCGCACCTTCGTGAGCCCGCCGAAAAGCACCGTCATGAGCACGACCGCACCGAGCGCGTTCACGAGCAGGTGCACCGGGCTCGCCGTGATCTCGGGACGCAGCAGGATGCCAAAGGGCAGCGCGAGCGCCGCCACCAGCAGGCGTGCGAGGACCAGGTGCTGGAGCGCGCTCCAGCCCTGTTCCTCGTGGGCGGCCGGGTCGAGCCCGGTCGCCGCCCTCACGCTCATGCCGGCGGTCAGCGTCATCAGTTGCCGCCCGCCACGACGCTGATCAGCTTGAACATCGGCAGGTACATGGAAACGACCATGCCGCCGACGATGCCGCCCATCACGACGATCATGATCGGCTCGATGATCGACGTCAGCGTGTCGACGGCCGTGTCGACTTCCGCTTCGTAGAAGACGGCGATCTTCGTGAGCATCTCGTCGAGGGCGCCCGTCTGCTCGCCGACCGAGATCATCTGCGTGACCATGGGCGGGAACACGCCCGAGGCCTTCAGCGGCGCGGACACGGTCTCGCCTTCACGGATCGAGGCGCGCGCGCTCATGATGGCTTCGGCGATGACCTTGTTGCCGGCCGTACGGGCCGTGATCTCGAGGCCCGCCAGAATCGGCACGCCCGAGGAGATCAGCGTGCCCAGCGTACGCGTGAAGCGCGCGACCGCGCCCTTCAGGAGCACGTCGCCGAGCACCGGGGCCTTGATCATGAAGCCGTCCACCGCACGGTGGCCGTTCTCCGTCGCGTAGTAGCGCTGGAACACGATCACCGAGCCGATGCCGCCCAGGACGAGCGTCCACCACCAGTGGGTGAGGAAGTCCGACAGCCCGAGCACGATCTTCGTGGGCAGCGGCAGTTCCCCGCCGAAGTCCGTGAACATCTTGGCGAACGTCGGGATGATGAAGATGAGCATGAACGCGGTGGCGCCGAGCGCGACCGTGAGCACGACGCCCGGGTACACCATGGCGCTCTGGACCTTCCGCTTCAGCGCGTCGGCCTTCTCGATGTACGTCGCGAGACGCATGAGGATCTCGTCGAGCACACCGCCGGCCTCGCCGGCCGCGACCATGTTGCGGAACAGGTCGTCGAAGACGGACTTGTGCTTGCCGAGCGCGTCCGAGAGCGTGGCGCCGGCCTCGACTTCGCGCGTGACTTCGCTGATGACCTTGCCGAACGCCGGCTTGCTCGCCGGCTTCGCGAGAATGTCGAGGCACTGCACGAGCGGCAGACCGGCCGAGATCATCGTCGCGAACTGGCGCGTGAAGATCGCGAGGTCCTTCGTGCTCACGCTCACGCCGCCGCCGAACTTCGGCATCGACATGCCGCCGGACTTCGGACGAAGCGAGGTGACGAGGATGCGCTTCTTGCGCAGCGCGTCGAGCGCGTCTTCCTGGCGCGCGACTTCGATTTCACCCGCCTGCGCTTCCCCGGCGAGCGTCCTTCCCTTCCACACGTACACTGCCATGGGAGTCCTCCTAGGCTGCCGCGCGCAGGACCTTCTGAAGCATCTGCTCCAGTTCCACGCGATCCGTACTGCGTTCGAGGGCGTCTTCCGCGGTGAGCTGCTTGTCGAGCACCGCGGTGAGGAGCGCCTGGTTCATGGTCTGCATGCCGTACTTCTGGCCCGCCTGCATGAGGCTGTAGATCTGGTGGATCTTGCCTTCGCGGATGACGGCCTTGATCGCGGGCGTGCACACGAGCACTTCGGCGCACATGATCCGGCCCGTGCCGCGGCTGCGCGGCACCAGCTGCTGCGTCATCACGCCCTCGAGCGTGAAGGCGAGCTGCGTCAGGATCTGCTTCTGCTGGTCGGCCGGGAACACGTCCACGATGCGGTTGACGGCCTCGTACGTGGAGTTCGTGTGCAGCGTCGCGAAGACGAGGTGGCCCGTCTCGGCGATCGTGAGCGCGGCCTCGATCGTCTCGAGGTCGCGCATTTCGCCGATGAGGATGATGTCCGGGTCCTGGCGCAGCACGTACTTGAGCGCGGTCGGGAACGACGCCGTGTCCGCGCCGACTTCGCGCTGGTTCACGATGCACTTCTTGTGATGGTGGATGTACTCGATCGGATCTTCGATCGTCATGATGTGGCTCTGACGGGTCGCGTTGATCTTGTCGAGCATCGCCGCCAACGTCGTGGACTTGCCGCTGCCCGTCGGGCCCGTCACGAGGATCAGGCCCTTCTGGCGGTTCGTGAACTCACGCACGACGTGCGGCAGTCCCAGGCCCTCCATGGGCAGGATCTCGTAGGGAATCTGGCGGATCGCCATCGAGACGACGCCGCGCTGCAGGAACACGTTCGCGCGGAAGCGCGACAGCCCCTTGACGCCGAAGGAGAAGTCGAGCTCCTTCGTGGTCTCGAAGCGCTTGCGCTGCTCGTCCGAGAGCACGCTGTACGCGAGCGCCGCGCACTTCTCCGGCGACAGCACTTCGTACTCGGTCGGCGTGATCGAACCGTCGATGCGCAGTTCGGGCGGAACGCCCGCCGTGACGTGGAGGTCCGACGCCTTGCGCTGGACCATGTCTTCGAGCAGTTGCCGCAGAGTCAGTTCCGGCATGTGGTCCTCGGGTGTGTGGGGCTTCCGTCGGCTTACAGCTTGTCCGCGGCGGTTTCCTTGAGTACTTCCTCGACGGAGGTGATCCCCCGCTTCAGCTTCTGCAACGCGTCGCGGCGCAGCGTGAGCATTCCGCCCTCGATGGCCTGGCGCTTGATCTCGATGGACGACGCGCGCTGCAGGATCAGGTCGCGCAGCTGCGGCGTGATCGCCATCACTTCGTAGACGCCGGCACGGCCGCGATAGCCCGTGTTGTTGCACTCGACGCAGCCTTCACCCTCGACGATGTTCGCGCCCTCGAGTTCGGCGCGGTCGAGCTGCAGCTCCTCGAGGATCTCGTCCGTGAGCACGGCCGGCTTGCGGCACGAGGCGCAGACCTTGCGCACGAGCCGCTGCGCGAGGATCAGGTTCACGGACGAGGCGACGAGGAACGGCTCGATGCCCATGTCGATCAGGCGGCCGACGGCGCTCGGCGCGTCGTTCGTGTGCAGCGTCGAGAGCACGAGGTGGCCCGTGAGCGCGGCCTTCGTCGCGATGCCGGCGGTGTCGATGTCGCGGATTTCGCCGACCATGATGATGTTCGGGTCCTGGCGCAGGAACGCCTTGAGCGCCGCGGCGAACGTCAGGCCCACCCCGTCGTTCACGAGCACCTGGTTGATGCCGTCCAGGTTGTACTCGACCGGGTCCTCGGCGGTCATCACGTTCACCTCGGGCGTGTTCACGCGCGAGAGCGCCGAATAGAGCGTGGTCGTCTTGCCCGATCCCGTGGGGCCGGTGACGAGCACCATGCCGTACGGGTTGAGGATCGCCGCGATGAAGTCCTTCATGGACTTCGGCTCGAAGCCGAGCTTCTCGAGGTCGATGTTGAGGTTCGTCTTGTCGAGGATTCGCATGACGATCTTCTCGCCGAAGATCGTGGGCAGCG
>JACRIW010000087.1 GCA_016215625.1 Candidatus Eiseniibacteriota bacterium
GGCGCTGACCGTGACGAGCGCGTTCTTGCCGCCGTAGCCGTCGTCCACGGTCTCGGTCGCCGCCGGGTCTTCCTTCCAGTTCGTGCCGTCCACGACGAACTTGTAGGCGTACTTGCCGGCCGGCAGCGCCTTGGTGAGCGTCCACGAGCCGTCGGCCTGCTTCTTCATCGGGTCGGCCGAGGTGCTCCAGCTGTTGAACTCTCCCGCGACGTTCACGGTGTTGCCCGAACCCGAGTAGCGGAAGGTCACGCCATCGGCCGAGACGGCCGGGCCTGCGCCGGCCGCCGGCGCGGCCGCCACCGCGCCGGCCGCGGGAGCCGCCACGGCGCCCGTCGTCACGACGACGACGCTGTTCTTGCCACCGTAGCCGTCGTCCGCCGTTTCGGGAGCGTTCTCGTCGGCCTTCCAGTCGGTGCCGTTCACGACGAACTTGTAGGCGTACTTGCCGGGGGCGAGCGCCTTCACGAGCGTCCACGTGCCGTTCGACTGCTTCTGCAGCGGATCGGCCGACGTGGACCAGCTGTTGAACTCGCCGGCCACGTTCACCGTGTTCGCCGTGCCGGCGAACACGAACTGCACGCCGGCGGCGGTCACCGCGGTGGCCTTGCCGTCCGCGGCCTTCGGCTTCGCGGCCGGGGCCGCGACGGAGACGGAAGCATCCCAGGCCGCGGGCGCTGCGCCGCCGCGCCAGCCGCCGGCGCAGCCGGGGAGCGCGAACAGCACGACCAGGGTGAACAGCGCACGGAGCAGGGTCTTCATCGGGGCGTCCTCGCGCGCGCCGCGATCGCCGCCGTGGCGGGCGCGGGCGTGATGCTGAAGGTGAGCCGGCGTTCGTCGAGCGTGAACGACCAGTTGCCGGTGGAGGGAATGGTGACCTTGATGTCCTCGGCGGGGCCGGACGCGTAACGCACCGGCGCGTTCGTGACGGGAGCCGTGAGCGTCACGGTCGAATCACCACCCCAGCCGATCAGGTGGCCGGGCGTCGAGGAGAAGTCGGTGACGAACTTGAAGCGATAGGTGCCTGCGGCGATCGGCGTGTACCCGAAGAGGAGATCGGGGTAGGTCCACAGGCCGAGCGCGTCCTGCGTCATGGACGTGGTGCCGTTCAGGAACGCGTCGTCGAGGCTGAAGCCGGGCATCGTGCCGACGACGTAGGTCGCGATCGAGAGCGACTCGATCTCGGCGGGAAGCACGATGTTCGAGAGGCGCACCGGGTCGAGTTCGACGAAGATCGGCGCCCGGTCGACGCCGCGGAACGCGTGGTCGGCGCGGAACTGGATGATGTACGTGCCGGGCATGACGCCCGTGAACGAAAAGTCGGTGGACGCGCCGCCGAGCACGCGGCTCTCGACGAGCGCGCCGACGGAGTCCTGTTCGCCGCGGCCGCCCACCTTGTACTTGTGCAGCTCGGCGAGCACGCGCGGGAACGGGGCCACGTCGAGGCCCGGATAAGCGGGGTCGAAGCTCACGGAGCCGGAAATCGCGCCGGGCGGCGTGCCGGGACGGTAGCCCGTCGGGACGATCACGCTGGTCGGCAGGTTCTTGCCGCAGCCGATCAGGGCGGCGAGCGACGCCGCGAGCACGGCCAGCCGGATCAGGGGACGGGCGCTCATCGGACGTCCAGTACGGAGTTGTTGCCCCCGTAGCCGTCGTTGGTGCGGTTGGGATTGTTCGGATCTTCCTTCCAGTTGGTCTGGTCGATCACGAACTTGTACTGGTAGCGACCGGGCGGGAGCTTCTCGGTGCGCGTCCAGATGCCGTCACCGTCCTCGTCCTTCATGAGGCCGACGTTGAAGCTGCCCGACTGGGCCTGGCCGGCGAGCCAGTTGTTCTCGGGCCAGTTGCCCGCGAGCTGCACCATCTTCGCCGACGGTGCGTTGAAGCGGAAGATCACGCCATCGGCGGTGATCGTCGGCGGCGGGAGCCGGCGCTTCACGAACGTGAGCGTGCTGCAGCCGCCGAGCGAGAGCACGGCGAGCAGCGCGAGCGCGGCGAGCGAGAGCAGGATGGGGATTCGGCGCATGGAGTCCTCCCGCTAGAAGCGGACGATGGCCTTGAGCTGGATGCGCTTGGTGTTCTGGAGACGCTTCTCGGCGGCCGACAGCTGCGGTGCGAGGCTGTACCAGTTCGACTCGGCGACCCAGCCGTTCGCGTTCAGGTCCTCGAGGAACATCTCGCGCCCGATGTTCGCGTATTCGTTCGTGTTCGGGTCGAGCACCCACGGATCGACGCCGTAACCGAGCGACACCGAGATGTCGGGAGCGAAGCGGTAGATCGCCTCGGTGAACTGGCTCAGGTACCCGTTCGAGAGCGAGAGCGCGGGCACGTCGTACTTGACCCAGCGCCAGTCGGTCTGCAGGCGGATCGCGCTCGACTGGTCGAAGCCGAAGCGCAGGATCGTCTCGGCGTAGCGCGGCTTCTTGTCGAGACGCGTCGTGGCGTAGTCACCCGCGAGCACGAGCGTCATCGCGTCCGCGCGGCGGATCGGGTATTCGATCGACGGACGGATCTCGATCGCCTGCGGTTCGCCGAGCATCACGAGGCGTGAGGTGGTCACGACGTGCTGGCCGCTCTCGAGCCAGAAGTTGCCGTTCGGGAACCACGCCTGGTGCTCCCACGCCGTGCGCGCGTCGTAACGGAAGTTCGTCCAGGCCAGCTCGAGCGTGGTCTTCGCGGGCCGTCCGAGGTAGTAGCGCCAGTTGCGATCCCAGCGCAGCTTCCACTCGGTCATGTGGTTCTCGAGGTCGGAACCGTCGAGGTAGTCGCCGCGCTGGTAGTCCACGTTCGCCGCGCGGATGTGGTAGACGGACGGTGCGCCCGCGGGCGTGATGGGTTCCTGCGTCCAGGCGGGGAAGGTGAAGTTCGTGCGCTCGACGCTGGCGCCGAGGCCGATGTCGCCCTGCGCGATCACCCAGCCGCCGCGCAGCAGGAAGCGATTGCTCCGCGAGAGTTCGAGGTGGGCTCCCGCCGCGTCCGAGATGGTGTTGTCGAACGTCGCCGACGTTTCGGTGATCTCGGTCGCCTTGCCCTCGATGCGCTGGGCCCCGTCGGACATCACGAGCCGATGCAGGCCCGTCAGGAACTCTCCTTCGACGGTGACGTTCGGCTTCGGGGTCCAGCGGCCTTCGACGCCGCCTCCGAACCACTGCTGGTGATTGTTGCCGCTGAAGCCGAGCCACGTGCTGTCGCCCGTGATCTCCGAGTAGTTGAGCGTGCCGAAGTGGTAGCCGCGATCACTGCGGCCGAGAATGCCGACCAGCAGGTCGTCGCGCAGGCGGCGGCGGATGCGCGCGGCGAACATGTCCTTGTCGCCGTCGCCGAAGCCGAAGCTGCCGTGGTTGTCGCCGACGTCCGTCGCGCTGGCCTTGGAGGTGGCGCCGGTGACGAGCTTGTAGCCCGAGCCCGAAGCGACGATCGGCACCGCGGCGGTCCCCGGGTTGAAGCTGCCGAAGCCCGGGGAGCCGACGCCGCCCGGCGTGTTGTTGTCCGCGTACAGCACTTCGGTGTCGAAGCCGTACTTGGGCGTCTTCAGCCGAAGTCCCGAACGCTCGTACCCGAACGGACGCCCGTACACGCCCGTGTTGCCCACGAGGTGCATCGGGTCGTCCCACGTGCCGACGGTGTCGCTGTCGAAGAACGTCATCTGCAGGTCGGGCTGCGTCAGCGTCATGGAGCCGCGCTTGAAGTTGAGGCGGCTCTTGTAGTCCTGCACGTCCTCGTTCTTCGGGTTCACGTTCAGCAGGAAGTGCGCGGCGAGCGCGTCCGAGACGCGGATGTCGAAGCCGAGGTCCATGTCCAGTTCGGGACGCTCGAGCTCGTAACGCGGGTACTCGACGTCGCTCCACGTGCTCTGGTACAGGCCGATCGCGCGGCCGCCCATGAGGATCTTGGGGCTGTACGCCGTGTTCGAGGTGGAGGCGGCCTTCTGCAGGTCACCCGTCGGCCCGATGCGCACGACGGAGTTGCCGAAGTCGCCCGCGGTGGCCCCGTTTTCGGGATCGGCGAACCAGTTGCCGTCGACGACGAACTTGTACTGCTGCTCGCCGGCGGGCAGCGCGATCACGACGCTCCAGACGCCGTTCGCATCCTTCGTCATGGGGTTCGCGGTGCCGTTCCAGTTGTTGAACGCGCCGGCCCACGACACCTTGGTCGCGTTGGCATCCTTGTAGGTGAAGCGGATGCCGCCGGCGGCCTTTTCGGGGGCGGCGAAGGCGGAAGCGGCCGCGAGCAGCGTCGCGCCCGCGAGCAGGAGAGCGGAGAAGATCGAACGCGCGCGCATCAGAAGTACCCCTTGAGGATGAACTTGAACTGGTCGAACTGGTCGCCGCCGCCGTTGAGGGAGCCTTCGTCCACCGGGAAGCTGCCGCCGCCGATGTAGTCCGGGCCGTACTGGACGAAGAGGTCCATGCTGCCCGTCGGGCGGTACTGGAGCTGGGTGAAGATGGCCTTGCGGAGCTTGTCGGGGTCGTTGCCGAAGGCGAATCGGTTGTAGAACTTCGTCTTCGGCGTGACGTTGATGGACTGCTCGACGACGAACACCTGCTTGGCGAGCTGCGGATTGCCGATGTCGGCGAGCTTCGCCTGCACGCGGAGCCACGCGAGGCGGCTCTCGACCTGCACTTCGGTGATCAGGTCGTTGTGCGGGTCACGCTTCAAACCCGCGAACGTGTAGCCGTAGTTGTCGATGCTGCGGTAGGCGAGCTTGCCCGTGAAGCCGTTCACGAACTCGACGTACATCTCGTCGTACGAGTAGCGCGTGCCGAGCTTGCGGTCGAGGTCGCTGCTCACCCAGCCGAAGTTGTGCGTGAGCGTGATCGCGCGCTCCGGTACGAGATAGTAGGACTGGACGAGGAAGCCCGTCTCGTTGCCGCTCGGCGCCCCGGTCGGGTTGTACCAGGACTGTCCGCGCGACCACCAGATCGGCACGACGTTCACGAAGCCCGTGCGCGGGGTGCCGAGCCGCAGGCTGCGGATCTCGCCTTCGAACAGCGCGGCGTCCGGCAGCTGCACGCCCGTCGAGCGCTTGCCGATCGTCAGCTCGGAGCGCACGCCGTTGCCGGTGGCGAAATGCGGGTACGCCTCCGCGTACACGAAGTTCACGTCCGAGCCCAGGACGCGCGCGTGACCGTCCATCGCCCAGACGCCGCGACCCGGAACCTTGGGCAGGCGGCCGGTCGTGTTCGACACGCTGTCCGCGCTCGACCAGTTCTCCGAGCGCGTGACGAGGAAGCCCAGCTTGAGCTTCGCTTCCTTCAGGAACTCGCGTCGCACGCGAAACACGTAGAGGTCGTCGGTGCGCAGCGCGTGCGCGGCATTGAGCGAGTCGAGCGGCGAATAGGGGCGCAGGTAGTTGTAGTTGCCCGGGTCCACCTGGTTGCTGCGATCCCCGGCCACGAACGTCATGTTGAAGCCGTGGTCGCCCTTGTATTCGCTGCGCACGCCCTGCCAGTCGCCGCGGCCGTAGAGCAGCGGGTCGAGCCGGAAGCCGTGCTGGCCGTTGTCGAACACCTGCACCTGGTAGGGTTCGACCCAGAAGCGGTCCTGGCGCGAGAAGAGGTAGTTGTCCCACTCGCGCTTGCCCATCGTCCTGCGGAAGCGCAGGTGCATCTCGCGATACTTGAACTCCGGCCGGGCGCCGTCGTTCTCGCCGTTCGGGCGGTACGCGGCCTCGACCTTCACGAACGTCTCGACGCCCGCGCGCGGCGTCGTGAAGAGCCGCAGCTGCGCGTTGTTGTAGGTGTCGTATTCGTTCGAGTTCCAGTCCCAGCGGAAGTTGCGGTTGAACCCGGTCTTCCTCAGCTCGAGCATGAGCTGGTATTCACCTTCGAGCTTCGTCGCGGCCGGTGCGGCGGCCGGCGCGAGCAGCGCGAGGAGCTGGAAGAGCGCGATGGTGCGGCGCAGTTTCACGGGCGACCTCCGATCGCGAGCGGCACCCGCACGGTCACGCGGTACGAGGCGCCGAGTTCGCGCGTCGTGCTCGCCACGGCGTCCACGTGGTAGCCCTTGTGGTAGACGCCGAAGCCGCCCTCGTACTGGATGTTCTCGGGCGGACCGTAGGAGCGGTAGATGGTCGCGAGGTTGGAGACCCCGCTGCGGATGGCGAAGACGTCGTAGAAGTTGATCTCGAGCCCCGTGCTCAGGGTGGAGCGGCCGCCGCCGAGCTGCGACAGCCCGACCGAGAACGTGGACTCGCGGTTCCAGCGGAACGCGGCGGCGACTTCGCTGCGGCGCGCCTGGTGCTGACCGCCGCTGTCGAGCACGAACTCGTAGCGCGGACGGAACACGTCACGCACCACGTACGCGATGTCCGTACGCCACGGCGTCTGCCAGCGCAGGCCCGCGTCGAACGAGCCGCGCGAGATCGCGCCGAGGTCGACCTCGCCCTCGCCCGTGGGCGTGAAGGGCTGGAACGCGGCGCGGCTGAACTTGAAGGTGAGGCCCGCGGCCAGCCGGTGCCCGCTCGGGGTGGCCAGCACGCGGCGGCCCGCGGCGAGGCAGAGCTGGTCCTCGGAGTAGGTGTCCTTGAGGCCGAGGTGGTGCCAGCCTCCGGCCCACGTCGTGCCGCGCCAGCGGAACGCACCCGCCGCCGCGCCCGAGGAAAGGTCGGACAGTCCGTACATCGAGATGTAGTCCGCCGTCACTTCGGTCTTCGGAAGGTCGGCGAGGCCGGCGGGATTCCAGTAGTAGGCGGACGGATCGGTCACCACCGCGATGGCCGAAGGGCCGAGGGCGGTGCCGCGGGCGCCCGTGCGCACGTCCTCGAAATAGGCCGCGGCGGGACGGGGGAGCACGAGCAGCAGGGCGAGCAAGGCGGCGCGGCGCATCATCGGACCACCACGAAGGAACGGGTGGCGCGCTTGGTGCTGCCCGACACCGTGAGCCGGAGGACGTAGATCCCCGGGTCCACGACGCGTCCGTTTTCGTCCCGGCCGTCCCACTGGTCGAGGTCGGGGTTCGTCGGCTGGAGCGCGCTGCGGTTGGGATCGTTGAGCGTGCGCACGACGCGCCCGCGCACGTCGAAGATCTTCGCGACCACGCCGAAGACGCGGCGCGAATCGGCCGGGTCGTTCGGGTTCACGGGCTGGTCGAGCTGGAACGAATAACGCAGCCGTTCGCCGAGGTCCGGCCGGAACGCCGGGCGGTCGAGGCGGATCTCGGACGCCGAGAACTGCTTGGCGAGGAACGGCGGGCGCACGCGGAAAGTCGTGCGCGAGCGCGGCTCGACGTTCCAGTCGGCGATGCCGTCCGGACCGCCGCCGCCGAGTCCGGTGTCGTCGTTCTCGTCGAGCGAGACGATCGCCCAGTTGTCCACGTAGACGACCGCGCTCGAGTTGTCCGTCACGCCGCCGAGATTGTCGGGTGCGACGTCCGGGCCGCCCGTGTCGTCGCCGCCGGCGGTGATGACGCCCGCGATCTTGATCTTCGCGCCGCGGGGAAAGAAGTGCAGCGTGTCCGTGACGTTGCCCACGGTCATGAGCGAGTCCTTCGTGCCCAGGCCGGCGGCCGACAGGAACACCTGCTGCCACGGAATCGCGAACTCCATCGCGCGGCCGAGATTGCCCTGCGAGAACGAGGCTGAGGCGCGGAACGCGGGACCGACCGTCTGGTCGAGCACCGTGTTGCCGTCCACCTGCACGATCAGCCGCGGGCTCGTGTTGCCGTCCCACGTCGCACCGAAGAGGTCGGGCGCGAAGCCCGTGCCCGCCGCGGAGCCCGTGGTGTCGAACGTGAAGTACCGCCGCCACGAGTTGATCGCGAGCATGGACTGCAGCCCGCGCCCGGGTGTCGTGTCGAGCAGCACGATCATGTTGTTGTTCCAGATCACGCCCGTCGCCGCGAGGTAGAGGTACTTCGCGTCCCAGGTGACGTAGATCTGGTTGAGGTCTTCATTGACGCCCCACTTCGAGTCGTCCGAAGGCTCCTCGGGAGCGCCCACGACCTCGTTGTATCCGAAGAGGGCGTCGCGCGAAGTGAACTCGTTCGCATTGCCGTCGAGCCGGATCGTCCCGCTCAGGTCGCGAGCGGAATCTCCGAACGACGGCGCGGCGAGCACCGCGAGCAGGATCGCGGTCGAAAACAGTACGTGTCGGGTCACGGGAAGGCGCCGGAGGGAGAGTCGTGGATTGCAGCATGCATGCGTGGACCGCGGCATACTGCGTCCCGCAATGGGGTGGGTCAAGGGTACGAAAGGGGAATCCCCTTCCGGCAACCACGAGCGGCGTACAACGCGCGTTTCAGGAACAAAAAAGTCCGCCCGGGAGGGGCAAGTTCGTTGCGTTGCCGCCTCGCATCCCCCTAACATTGACCCGGCGAAATTCCGGGTTTCCGGCCGCACTCGGCCGGGACGCGGGCTGAACCGGGTCCAGCCTGCTCACACCTCATGCCTCCACGCACCCCGACCCGGCAGGAGAATCATCCATGAAGCGCTTGCTTCTCGTCCTCCTGGCCCTGGTTGCCCTCTGGGCCACACCTGCTTCGGCTGCCATCGTGCAGACGATCACGGTGGACGGTGTCAACGACTTCGACCCGAGCAACCTGCTCGGCGACGACGCGCAGGACACGCAGTCCAACTGCGGCACGGGCATCTTCCCGATGGACATCGGGCAGGTGTACGTCACGAACGACGCGAACTTCCTCTACATCGGCTTCCAGTTCGCGAAGTCGTGCTACTGCGACATGAACGTCGGCCTCGCGATCGACGTGAACAGCGCCGGCGGCGGCACGACGGATCCGTTCGGCCGCAAGATCGGCTGGGCGAACGTGCCCTTCAAGCCGGACTGGGTCATCTACGACGTCACCCCGACGAACTGCAACACGTTCAACTACGAAGTCCTCTACAAGGACACCGTGGGCACGTGGGTGAACCGCTCGACGCTGCTGAACCCCGCGTGGGGCTCGGGCTCGAACGGCCTCGGCATCATCGACAGCACGAGCTTCCGCGAACTGAAGCTGCCGCTCTCGCTCATCGGCGCGACGGCCGGTACGCCGCTCCACCTCGAGTTCTGGGTGACGCAGGAAGGCACGCTCAAGGGCCCGCTCGACGCGTTCTCGAGCGACAACGTGCAGATGTCGCGGTTCTCGCAGACGACCTACGACACCGCCGCGGTCGTGCAGATGACCTCGATGGCCACGTACACCGTGCTGAACGCGGTGGACGCCACGCCGCCGACCGTCACGAGCGCACAGGCCGTGAACTTCGCGGTCCAGGCGAACAAGCAGTTCTCGCTCGTCACGAACAAGATCGACGTGACCTTCAGCGAGCCCGTCGAACTGCTGACGTCCCAGACGGCCGCCAACTACACGCTCACCGGCCCGGTTTCGCGCACCGTGATCAGCGCCGTGCGTGACGGGGCCGCGACGAACGTCGTGCACCTCACGCTGAGCGGCGTCATCAACGCGAACGCCGCGCAGTACAACGTGCGCGCGCTGAACGTGAAGGATCCCGCGAACAACGTGATCGTCGGCGACAACGTCGGCAACATCCGGTCGTTCTTCATCCAGAACCTGATCTTCAACGGCAACTTCAAGGTCGGCATGTGCGCGGGCACGTTCACGGCCGCGGACACGTTCGCGATCGAGGGCAGCATCATCCCGCTGTCCTTCGCGATCTGCGACAACGCCCTGATGACGGACGCGAACTCCGACTCGATCTACACCGTGACGGTGCCGTTCTGCCTGCCCGTGAACCCGTCGACGGGCAAGGGCGAGTCCGACCTCGAGTGGAAGTTCAGCACGAAGTGCTCGACGTTCGAGCCGCTCGGCAGCAACCGCAACTACCACCTCTCGAGCGACAACGGCGCGAGCGTCACGATCACCGAGTCGTGGAACAACGACGACCCGGCGAACTACACGACCCGGCCGGTGGACGTGGTCTTCAAGGTGAACGCGGCCCACGCCAACCCGGGCCCGTCGGACGTGATCACGCTCCTCGGCAACATCGCGCCGCTGCACTTTTCGCAGCCCGGCCTGGCGATGCTCGACAACGGCGTCGCGCCCGACGCCGTCGCCGGTGACAAGATCTACACCGCGCGCGTGACCTTCCCGGCCTGCTCGCCGAAGAACGTGAACTGGAAGGTGGACTTCAACGGCGTGATCGAGTGCCTCGGCCAGGGCGACCGCACGGTCTACCTGAACGACGCGCTCTTCAGCTCGGCGAACCCGATCGTCCTTCCGGCCCGCGGCATCGACCGCTGCACCGTGACGGACAAGCCGCTCACGGTCGTCTTCAAGGTGCAGATGGACGGCACGAGCCCGCTGCCGGCGCTCCCGACCGACACGCTGGCCGTCATGGGCAGCGTCGCCCCGCTCAGCTGGGGCGTGCGGCCCGCCGCCGCGCTGCTCCTGAACGACGGCGCGGGCTACGACGCGACTGCCGGGGACATCTACTACACCCGCGCGATCACGTTCCCGGACTCGAGCGCCTTCAACGTCGAGTTCAAGTACTGGCTGAACGGCCAGTTCGAGTGCGGTACTTCGGCCAACCGCACGCTCACGCTCGACGACGTGAACCACACTTCGGGCAGCCCGATCGTGCGCGTGATGAACGTGTTCGACGTGTGCTCGGACGTGGCCGCGGTGAACCCGGGCGGCTCGATGAGCGCGGACTTCGCCACGCTGCGGCCGGTGCTCCCGAACCCGGTCTCGCGCCGCGCCAGCTTCTCGTTCGAACTGCACCGTACGGGCCACGTGGCCCTGCGGGTCTACGACGTCACCGGCCGCCGCGTCGCCAGCCTGCTGGACGCGAACCTGCCGGTCGGCGTGCACTCCGTCTCGTGGGACGGCCGCGGCACCAACGGCCTGCGCCTCTCGAGCGGCGTGTACCTGTACGAGCTGAGCATGGGCCGCGACCGGGTGACCCGTCGCCTCATCCTCACGAACTGATCCGGCAACTCCCGGCTCCGGCCGGGCCGCAGTGCCCGGGGCGGGCAAAAAAAAATCGCCCGCCCCGGGACTTTGTTCGCAGCGCCACGCCCCACGCGTGCTAAAGTTTTCCGGTTTTCGTGGTCCAAACCGGGCGAAAGCCCGGGTCAACGCAACTCGCACCGCAGGAGGACCTGCCCCCATGAAGAAGATCGCTACGATCGTCAGCGCCCTGATGCTGGTCTCGGCCGTCTCGGCCTTCGCTTCCGGCCCCGGGCCGTTCTACGCCCCCGGCGACTACGTGACCCCGAACTGGAACCCCGGTGACCCGAGCTGCGCGCTGAGCCTTTCGGCCGGCGTGTGGAGCGGCAACATCGCGGCGTCCGTCGGCGCCGGCACCTACCAGGCCAAGGTCGCCGTCGCGGGCTGGTCGGAGAGCTACCCGAACAGCAACCAGTTCGTGTTCATCACGGGACCCGGCGAAATCGTGCGTTGGACGTTCGACACGAACACCTACGCCGACGGCTGGCTGCCCGCGACGGATATCGTGATCAGCGACCACGCCTACCCGGCCGGCATCACGTGGGAAGTCATCGGCGCCGCTCCCGAGACCGGCAGCTGGGGCTCGGGTGTCGCGATGTCCCTGTCGGGCAACGTCTGGTCGGCGACGATCAACATCGCGTCGGTCGGCAACTATGACGTGAAGTTCCGCAAGACCGGTGACTGGTCGCTCAACATCGGTGCGGACGGCGTCGGCACGAACAGCAACAACTTCAACTACACGACCACCGTGCCGAACCAGCCGGTGACGTTCCAGTTCAACCAGGCGACGGGCCGTTCGCGCATCGTCGTCGGTGGTGTCACGGGCACGTCGAACCGCACGTGGGGCCAGGTCAAGGCCGCGAAGTAATCGGTAGTACCGCGAGGCAATCGAAGAGGGCGGGCTCGAAAGAGCCCGCCCTTCTCGTTTGCCGTCCGTCCGGCTCCCGCCCCGCGGGATCAGCCCTTCACGCCGCCGACCGAGAGTCCGCTCACGATGTTGCGGGTGAGCGCCACGAACAGCGCCATCACCGGCACGCACACGAGCAGGCTGCCCGCCGCGTAGTTCGCCCACTCGGTCTGGAACTGGCCCGCGAGGCTCTCGAGTCCCAGCGGCAGCGTGAACATCTCCTGGCGCGAAATGACGATGCGCGCGACGAGGAACTCCGACCACGCCGCCATGAACGAGAACAGCGCCGTGATCGAGAGCGCGGGCGCCGCGAGCGGCAGCGTCACCTTCACGAACGCCTCCCACGGCGTGCAGCCGTCGATCAGCGCGGCCTGCTCGAGCTCGTACGGAATCGTGTCGTAGTAGCCGCGCATGGTCCACACGCAGAACGGCAGGGCCGTCGCCGTGTACGCGACCACGAGGCCGGCGAACGTGTCGAGCAGGTGCAGGTTCTTCATGAGCACGTACAGCGGCAGCATGAGCATCGTCGCCGGGAACATCTGCGTCATGAGGAACAGGTACAGGCCCGCGCTGCGGCCCGCGAACCGGAATCGCGAGAACGCGTAGGCCGCCGTCGAGGCGAGCGTCACGCCGAACAGCGTCACCGTGAGCGAGACGATCAGCGAGTTGCGCATCCAGAGCAGGAAGGGCTTCTCGAACAGCATCGTGCGGTACGCCCGCAGCGACGCGCCCTCGGGGATGATCGCGAGCGAAGTCGAGTAGAGCTGGTCGCCCGGGCGCAGCGAGATCGTCACGATCTGCACGATCGGGTAGATCGTCGCGAGCGCGAACAGGACGAGGAACGCCTGCACGAACACCCGTCCGGGCGTCCAGGCGTGGTCGGGCTTCTTCATGCCGTGCGCTCCTGCGAGGCGGTGCGGCGCATCACGTACATCACGAACCCGAGCAGCAGGAGGAACACGACGACCGAGAAGGCCGCCGCGTACGAGTAGCGCGAGTAGGTGAACGCCACCTTGTAGATGTACGTGACGAGGATGTGCGTCGCGTCGGCCGGCTGGCCGCCGTTCGAGACGAGCCAGACGACGAGCGTGTTGTTGAACGTCCAGATGGTGCCGAGCAGGATGCTCGGCACCAGCACGGGCATGAGCGAGGGGAGCGTCACGTTCGTGAACTTCTCCCAGCCGTTCGCGCCGTCGAGATCCGCGGCTTCGTAGAGCTCGACCGGGATCGACGTGAGCCCGCCCAGCGCGACGACCATCATGAAGGGGAAGCCGAGCCAGATGTTCGTGAGGATCGGCGCCACGAAGGCCCATGTGGGGTCCGACAGCCACGGCACGGGCGGCAGGTGGAGCCACTGCTTCAGGATCAGGTTGATCGCGCCGTACTCGAAGTTGAACATGCCGCGCCACGTGAGCGCCGAGATGTACTGCGGCATGGCCCACGGCAGCACGAGCATCGTGCGCAGGATCGTCTTGCCGCGCACCGGCCCGCTCAGAAGGATCGCGAGCAGCACGCCGACCGCGACGTGGAAGAACACGTTCACGCTCGTCCACACGAGCGACTTGCCGAGCAGCGTCCAGAAGATCGGCTCGGTGAGCACGAGCCGGAAGTTGTCGAGCCCGACGAACTCGTGCGAACGGAAGTGGTAGAGACTCATGTTGCGGAACGCCAGCCAGAAGCTGTACCCGAGCGGGAACAGCACGACCGCGAGCATCACGATCGTCGCCGGCAGCAGCAGCGCGTAGGGGAAGGAACGGGGCGCCCGCAGCATGGCCGTCAGCGCTTCATGCCGGCGATCTGCTGCTCGGCGGCGGCCTGCATCTCGCGCGTCGCCTTCGCGGCGTCCATCGAGCCGTTCATCACCTTCTGCAGGCCGGGACGCATGACGTCCCACACGACGCGCATCTCCGGCACGACCGGCATGCGGCGGCCGAGCGTGAACGCGTCCTGCGAGATCTTGAGCGTCGGATCGGCCGTGATCTCCGGCGCGTTCCACGCGTCCTTGTGGCTCGGCAGCACGCCCAGCGCCACGGCGTCGCGCAGCTCGGCTTCGGGAGACGTGCAGTACGTCACGAAGTCGATGACGGCGTCGAGCTGCTCCTTCGGCACGTTCACGCTGATCGAGTAGCCCTTGCTCGCGGTCATCGGCATCGCGTGCTTGCCGTTCGGCAGCACCCACAGCGGCGCGATGCCGAGGTCGATGCCGCCCTTGCGGTACGCGGCCCACGACCACGGGCCGTTCACGATCATCGCGGCCTTGCCCTCGAGGAACAGCGTTTCGGCGACCTGGTAGTCGCATTCCCGGGGCATGACGCCCTGCTTGTTCTTCAGGTCCGCGAGGTAGTTCAGAGCGTCGCGCATGGCCGGCGTGTCGAGCGTGGGCTTGCCGTCGGCGCCGAACACCCAGCCGTCGTAGCCGGCGAGGAACGGCGCGAGCCAGTAGGGCTCGGTCACGTTCATCGCGAAGCCGTAGGCGCCGTCCTTCGTGAGCTTCTTCGCGATCGCGAGGAACTCCTCGGCGTTCGTCGGAGGCACGGGCACGAGCTTCTTGTTGTAGCAGAGCAGCAGGTGGTTCCCGACCTGGTCGGGCGCAGCCCAGAGGTGGCCGTTCAGCGTGTCGAGCGCCTGCGGGACGAAGCGCTCGAAGAAGCCCTTCGGCATCGTTTCGTCGAGCGGTCGGATGAGCTCGAGCAGCGACAGCGGCCCGACCTGGTCCGACGGCCCGAAGATGAGCTGCGGCCCGCCGCCGCCGGCCGCGGCGGTCTGGAACTGCTGCCGCAGGTTCTCGGTGTCGTAGGGCACGTTCTCGATCGTGACGCCGGGATGCGCGGCCTGGTACGCGGCGATGTTCTTCTCGAAGCGCGCGCGTTCCTCCGGGTCCATCTGCGACCAGATGACGATCTTCGCGGGACCGGTCGCCGCCTTCTTCGGGGCGCAGGAGGGAACGAGCGCGAGGCACAGCAGCAGGCTCGCGAGCAGGCGGGGCGCGCGGGACGTGAGCGAACGGAACATCCACGACCTCCGAAGCAGCCGCACGGGGCGGCGAAAGTGGCGAGGCGTGCGGACCCGTGAGCGCCGGAACACTTGGGTGGCGTTCGGCGTCGTCGCGGCGGCCGCGCAGGACTGCATGTGTGACGATGCATCGCGGGTGATGCGCGGAGCGAAAGTGCCCCAAGTGCCGCGCTCGTGCAAGACGTCCGGCTCGCCCCGGGAGCGCCGCGTGCCCGCGTTTCCGGCAATCGCCTCGAGCGCTCGGGCGGCCACGCTGGCAGGCGAATACTGCCAACTTGGCCGCACTCTCGCGGGGGTCTTCCCGGTGGCGCGATCGTGGCGCGCGCGCGGGCCCGGAAGCGCCGTGATTGCATGGTTCCCCGTGCCCTTCTTCGCAAGTCGCGTTCGCGGACCATGGCATGCGCATTGCCGCTCTCGCCGTCCGGGCCGCCACGGGCGGCCGGGAGGAAGCCATGAAGATCATCCTGGGTTTCGACGATTCGCCCCACGCGCAGGCGGCGCTCGAGTGGATTCGGCAGCAGAGCTGGCCGGCGGCGACCCGCATCGTGGTGGTCTCGGCGGTGCGTGCCCCGGTGACGGCCTACGCCGAGGTGTACGCGCCGGCGGTGCCGTACCCGACCGAACTGGTCGAGGAACTCACGCGGCACCACGAGGAACTCACCATGCGCGCCGAAGGCGAGCTGCGTGACGCCGGATTCGCGACGTCCGCGCGCGTCCTGCAGGGCGACCCGCGCGAGGTGCTCGTGGACATCGCCCGCTCCGAGGGTGCCCACATGCTCGTCGTGGGCTCGCACGGGCGCACGGGCCTGGCCAAGCTGGTGCTGGGCAGCGTCGCGTCGCACGTCGTCGCGCACGCCCCGTGCACGGTGGTGGTGGTCAAGCAGCGCCTGCACTGATCGCCGGCGCGCTTCGCGAGGCCGGGCCGTCCGATCGTCCCGACGACGGCCCGGCCGGCATGGCCGGCACGGTCAGTCGCGCGGCCTGCGTGCGAGCAGGCGCGCCATGACGGGGGAGCGCTCGGGCGAGGTCTCTTCGTAGCGCTCGACCACGAAGCCGGGGAACGCTTCGCGCAGTTCCCCCGGCTGCAGCAGGAACCTCGCCTGCTTCGGCCGGCCGTGGCGCGCCTGCGCCGCGAGGAACGTCTCGTGAACGATCGCGCCGCCCGGGGCCACGCTCGCGGCGATCCAGGGCCAGAGCGAGCGATGCAGGTAACGGAACACCATCACGACGTCGAACGCGCCGGGGCATTCGGGCAGCGGACCGCGCTCGAGTTCGACGACCCGCGTGCGCAGCGTGGCGCCGTGGCGCGCAGCGAGCGCGTGCGCGCGTTCGAGCGCGGTCGGGTCGTGGTCCCACGCGTGCGCTTCGAAGCCGCGCAGCGCGAGGAACACGGATTCGCGCCCCGAGCCGGCCGCGAGGTCGAGCGACCGCCCGGCGGGCAGGGACTCGCAGACCGCCTCCAGCCACGGGGACGGCCTCCACAGGCGAGCGGCGGGACCGGCGTCGTCGCGGCCGCCGGGCAGCGCGTCGAGCGGTGCGTCGAGCCAGAAGGTGTGCGGGTAGCCGAGCCCGCCGAGCGCCACCGCCGCACGATGCGCCGCGGCCGGCTCGTCGTGGACGACGAGCACGGTGGCCGTGCGCGGCGGCAGTTCGGCGCGCAGGGCGTGGAACTCGTCCACGCCCATGCGCCCGGCTCCGGCCAGGTGCCCGCGCGCGAAGTCCTCGGGCGCCCGCGCATCGAGCACGGTGGCCCCGGCGGCGGCGTGCGCGAGCGCCTCCGCGACGCCGACGGCGGTCACGGGCAGTGCGGGGATCAGGCTCACGGACGGGTCTCGCGGGATGGGCGCGTGCGCATGGCGCCGCAGTGTAGCCGAGCGCGTGCGTGAGCGCCGGTGCGCCCGCTCGCGCGTGGAGCGCTTCGCCGTTGACGCCCCTTCGGGCGCTCGCGGATACTGCCCGCGCCGTCACGACCGGGCGTACGCGCACCCCTTCGAAGGGTGGATGCTCCGCACATGACGCTTCGCCGCTGCGCTCGATCGCTGTTCCTCGTGATGCTGCTGTCCTTCGCCGCGCTCGTTTCCCGCGCGGCGTTCGTGCATGCCGCGCTCACGCCGACTGCGGCGGAACGCGCCGCCGAGGCCGAAGGGCTCGTCAAGCGCGCGCAGCGCAATCTCGCGCGAGGCTCGGTCGAGTACCGGCGGATGGCCGTGCAGCAGCTCGAGCGCGCCACCCAGCTCGAGCCCGACAACGCCGACTACCAGCTCATGCTCGGCCGCGCGTATTACCGCTCGGGTTACCTGCGCGCCGCGATGAAACGCTTCGAGCGCGTCGCCGCGCTGCAGCCGGACGACGCCGGGGCGCGCTACGGACTCGGGCAGGTGTGGCGGCGCGACTGGCTCAAGTACCTCGAGAAGTCCTCGCTCGATCACGCGATCCGCGAACTCGTCGCGACGGTGCGCGCCGACAGCACCCACGTGGACGGCTGGCTCATGCTCTCGAGCCTGCTCGTCGCGCGCGGCGACAGCGCGCGCGCGCTCGCCGCGGCCGAGGCGGCGCTCGACGTGGCGCCCGAGCGTGCCGACGCGCGCATCGCGCACGCCGCCGGGCTCTGGCGCACGGGAAGCGCGGAGGAGGCCGCCGAAGAGTTCCGCGCCGCGCTGCCGCTGCTCGAGCGCCGCGTGCGCGAGCGATTCGAGGATTTCGCGCCGCTCGCGAGCGAGAGCGACACCGCGATCTACAACCACCTCGCGCCGGAGCAGAAGCGCGAGTTCGCGCGCCAGTTCTGGACCGAGCACGACCCGGACCTCGCGACCCCGATCAACGAGGCGCAGCTCGAGTACTGGGCCCGCGTCACGCAGGCGTACTTCCTCTACTACGACGCCAAGCACCACGAGTGGGACGAGCGCGGCGAACTGCTCGTGCGCTACGGGCCGCCCGAGTCGGTGGACTACAACCCGCTCGGCACGAACCTCTACTCGCGCGGCGCGGCGGGCACGCAGATGCAGTTCCCGATGAACGTGCTCGTGTGGTCCTGGCCGAGCCTCGGCATGCGCGTCGTGCTGCAGGACCGCGTGCTGTCCGAGTACTACCTGCTGCCGGCCTCCTCGGATCGCGACATGGATCCGCGGCCCGAGCCGGACTCCATCGGCCGTCGTGACGCGCTCGGAACGCACCAGAACCGCGGCGTGTTCCCGACGCTGCCGCCGGGCGTGAAGCGCGTTCCCCTGCGCACGCAGTTCGCGCGCTTCGTCACCGGCGCGGGGCCGCAGTTGTTCGCCGCCGTCGAGGCTCCCGGCCGTCCCGACGACGCCCTGGTCGCCGACTGCGTCGTGCTCGACAGCACGCAGCGCGAGGTGGCGCGCAGTACGCGCACGCTGTCGCCCTCGGCCTGCCGCGCGGACTCGTTCCGCGTCGCGGAGTTCTCGTTCCCGCTCCCGGCGGGCGAGTACCACGTGGGCTTCAGCGTGCACGCGCCCGGACGCCGCGGCACGAAGCGCGTGGTGAGCGAACTGCGGCCCGTGCTGCCGGGACTGCTCGTGAGCGACGTCGTGGTCACGTGCGGCGCGCCGCCCGCTCCGGCGCCGAGCGTGCGCATCGACGCGAACCCGTCGCTCGAAGTGGCGGCGGGCGACCCGCTGACCGCGTACTTCGAGGTGTACGGCCTCGCGACCGACGCCGAGGGCAAGTCCCGGTTCGAATACTCCTACCGCGTCCGTTCGGCGAGCCGCGACCGCCGGGTCTGGATCCAGCGCCTGCTGCAGCCCGCCGGAACCGCTCCGGAGCTCGACGGGACCTGGCGTGGCGAGCACGCGGGCGGGGTGCGCCGGCAGTACGTGAGCGTGCCATTGCAGTCGCTTCCGGCCGGGACGTGGCGGCTCGAGGTGCGAGTTCGGGACCAGATCACGGGCGAGGAGGCCGCGCGGGAGGCGCAGTTCACGCGGTTGCCGTCACCTGCGGGCAGCGCGCATTGATTTCGTGCTGGAGTGGGGCAGGTGCCCCGCCGATACCGCACCCAGTCCCCAGTCACCTGCCCCGAGCCCTGGATCTCCCCATGTCCGATCCCAAGCCGCGCATTCTCATCGTCGACGACGAGCCCGATCTGCTCGCGGTGCTCCACTTCGGTCTCGAAGCCGAGGGCTTCGACGTGGTCGAAGCCAGCGACGGCGAGCGAGGCCTCGAACTCGCCCGCACGGTACAGCCCGCACTCATCGTGCTCGACCTCATGCTGCCGCGGCTGGACGGCTACAAGGTGTGCCGCGCGCTCAAGTTCGACGAGCGCTACCGCAACATTCCCATCTTCATCCTGAGCGCTCGTTCGGGTGAGACCGATCGCCGTCTCGCGCTCGACCTCGGGGCGGACGCGTACATGACGAAGCCGTACGACATGAAGGACCTGGTCGCGCGCATCCGTGCGCGGCTCGACGTGGCGGGTGAAGCCGCCGCCTGAGGACGGGCCTTCGCGAAACACACGAGCCTCCGCGGCGACCGGCCGCGGAGGCTCGCTCGTTTCCGGCGGGGCGTGCGTTCTCAGGCGCCGGGCTTCAGGTGCGCCTGCGGATGCTCGCGCAGCACCGCGAGCAGCTGCGCGTGCAGCGCCGGTCCGCCCGCGCACACCTGGCGCGCGTCGATCCGGAACGCGCCGCCGGCGTAGTCGGTGATCGTGCCTCCGGCCTCGCGGACGATCAGCGACCCCGCGCAGACGTCCCACGCCGAGAGGCTGCCCTCCCAGAAGCCGTCGAATCGGCCCATGGCGAGGTAGCACAGGTTGAGCGCCGCCGAGCCGTCGCGGCGGATGCCCTGCGCGCGCAGCAGGAACGCCTGGAAGAGCGGCAGGTGGCGCTCGGGATGCTCGCGCACGTCGTAGGGGAAGCCGGTCACGAGCAGCGCGTCCTCGAGGCTCGCGCATGCGCTCACGCGGATGCGCGAGCCGTTCAGCGTCGCGCCTTCGCCCTTTGCGGCGGAGAACAGTTCGTCCGCGACGGGATCGAACACCGCGCCGGCGACGGGTTCGCCGTCCACCTCGACGCCCACGGACACGCAGAAGAACGGGTAGTTGTGCGCGAAGTTCGTGGTGCCGTCGAGCGGGTCGAGCACCCAGCGCACGCGCGCGCCGCTCGCGGCCGCGTGCGCACCGGACTCCTCGGCGAGCACGCCGTGACCCGGCCAGTCCCGCGCGATGCGCTCGAGCAGCAGCGCCTCGGAGCGCTTGTCGTACTCGGTCACGAGGTCGATGCGGCCCTTGCGTTCGGGCGCGTGGATGCGGCCGTAGCCTTCGCGCACGAGCGCGCCCGCCTCGCGGGCGTAGCGTTCGGCCGCCTCGCGGAGCGCGGCGGGAGTGGGACCGGTCACGGGCGGGTCCTTTCGGGTGCGCGCGTCAGGTGCGCGCGACGCTGTGCTGGCAGAAGCGCGAGTACGGGCAGTCGCCGCACTTGCGCTGGTCGGGTGCGGCGGGAAAGTCGCCCGTGCGGATGCCGGCCGCGGCCTCACGCACGCGCTGGAGCGCGAGCTCGAAGTGCTCGTCGGTGACCGCGACGTCGCCGACGACGCCCGAGCCGACGAAGTGCAGCTGCGCGCGCGCCGGGCGGACCTGGCGCGTCTCGCGGTAGGCGAGCACGTACAGCCCGAGCTGCTCGGCCTTGAGGCTCGCCTTCGCGCGGTCGACGGCCTTGTCGGCGTCGTCCACGTCGCCGGTCTTGTAGTCCACGAGGACGATGCCCTCGGGCGTCTCGTCGATGCGGTCCCAGCGGCCGGTCACGACGTCGAGGCCGACCTTGAACTGGAAGTCCATTTCGACCGCGAGCGGGACGCGCGTGGTGGCCGACTCGCGCTCGACGAAGGCCGTGAGCGCGGCGTGTCCTTCGGCCTGCCGGCGCTCCTCGTGCTCGATCGAGTAGAAGCCCTCGCTCGACCACGCGGAGTCGAACGCGGCGATCACGTCCGCCGTCGAGATCGGCAGGCCCTTGAGGCGGTGCTGCAGGTAGATGCGGATCGCGTGGTGCATGGCGATGCCGTACATCGCGCGCGGGTCGGAGCCGAGCGGCACCTGCACGACGTGCGCGTAGCGGTACTTGAGCGGGCAGGTGAGGAAGTCGTCGATCTGGCCGTGCGAGAGCCGCAGCGGTTCGTCCGGCCCGGGCACGCGCGGTGCGGCCGCGGGCGTCTCCGCGGCGGGCGCGTGGCGATGGATCGCCTCGGTCGGCGTCGCGGTCCTCGAGCGCTTCGGCGCCGGCGGCAGGTCGAGCGCTTCGACCACGAACTTGCTCATCTTGAACGTCATCTTGCCGCCGTAGTCCTGCGCGTGCGCGAGCACGAGCCGGTCGCGCGCGCGCGTCGCCGCGACGTAGAAGAGCCGGCGCTCCTCGCGCTCGTGATCGGCGATCGGGTCGACGTGGCCGTGCGCGAGTTCGGGCGGGAAGGGCATCGGGTCGCCGTGACGGCGGCCGGGGAAGCGCCCTTCGACGAGGTTCACGACGTACACGACCGGGAACTCGAGACCCTTCGCGTTGTGCGCGGTGAGCAGCTGCACCGAGTCCTCGTCGAGTTCGGCGACGGCGGCCTGCGGATCGTCGCCGGCCTCGATGAGCAGGTCGAGGTGCACCATGAACTCGGGCACGCGGTCGCTGCGCAGCAGCGGCCCGACACGCTGCACGATCCCGAACAGCTTGTTCAGGTTCTGCACGCGTTCGACCGACTCGGCCGACTCGTCCTGCGAGAGCTGGCCGAGCAGGCCGCTCTCGGTGACGAACGCGTAAAGCACTTCGCTCGTCGGGCGGCGCGTCGCGAGGTCGGCGAGGCGGTCCCACAGTTCGATCACGCGCGCGAGTCCCTCGATCGCCTCGTCGCTCGGACCGTCGGGCAGGCCGGCGCCGGCGGCGAGCGCGGTGCGCGCGACGCGCAGCAGCGGGCGCTTCGTGCGCGCCGCGGCCGCGGTGAGCTGGAGCACGTCCGCGGGGGGCAGCCCGAACAGCGGATCGCCGAGCAGGCCGAACGTGGCCGAGCCGTCCTCGGGATCGGCGAGCGTGCGCAGCAGGTTGAGGCAGAGCATGACCTCGGGGCGCGAGTACAGGCCGCGCGAACTGCGGCGCTGGAACGGCACGCCCTTCGCGCGCAGCGCGATCGCGAACGGCTCGAGGTGCCCGTGCGTGCGCGCGAGCAGCGCGAAGTCCCCGGCCCTGCGCTCGCCCGAGGCGATCGCGGCGGCGATCTCGCCGACGATGCCGTCCACCTCGTCGGCTCCGCTCGCGTAGGCGCGGTGCTCGATCACGCCGGGCTCGGGGCGCTGCGCGACGAGCCGCTTGTCGTACTCGACCGGATCCATCGCCTCGAGCCGCGCGGGGTCGTTGTAGCGGATGGCCTTGTGCGCGAGGTCGAGGATCGCCTGCCCGGAGCGGTAGTTGCGCACCAGGCGCACGACGCGCGCGGCCGGGAAAGCGCTGCGGAAGCCGAGCAGGTTCTCGACCTTCGCGCCGCGGAAGCGGTAGATGCTCTGGTCGTCGTCGCCGACGACGGTGAGGTTCGCGCGTGAACCCGCGAGCAGCTTCACGAGCTCGAACTGCACGTGGTTCGTGTCCTGGAACTCGTCCACGAGCAGCCAGCGGAAGCGGTCCTGCACCTCGCGGCGCACGTGCGCGCGCTCGCGCAGCAGGCGCAGCGCGAGGCTGATCTGCGAGCCGAAGTCCACGCGGCCGTGCGCGAAGAGCAGCTTCTGGTAGATGCCGTACGCGCGCGCCTTCTCGAGTTCGGCCGCGGCGCGGTCCTGCCTGGCCTCGTCGTCGCCCGCCTGCGCGGCGAGCGCTTCCGCCCAGGCGAGGTACTGCTCGGGCGTGACGTCCTCGTCGCGCGCGCGGTCGAACACCTTCACGAGGCCCTGCAGGTGCGTGTCGGGAGCGCCCAGCGGCAGGTAGCGGTCGAGGCCCAGCTCGAACAGCCGCTCGCGCAGGAACACGAGGATCTCGGCGGGCTGCTCGACGCGCAGCTGCGCGGTGAGCCCGAGCTCCACGGCGTGCTCGCGTACGAGCGAGTCGCAGAAGGCGTGGAACGTCGAGATGGTCGTGCCGGTGAAGCCGTACGGCACGAGCACGTCCACTCGCGCGGTCATCTCGGCCGCGGCCTTCTCGGTGAACGTGAGCGCGAGGATCTGCTCGGGCCGCGCGCGCTTCGTGGCGATCAGGTGCGCGATGCGCCGCGTGATCGCCTGCGTCTTGCCCGTGCCCGCGCCGGCGACGATGAGCAGCGGGCCTTCGCCGTGCGTGACGGCGTCCCGCTGTTCGGGATTCAGCCCCTCGAGGATCGACTCGAGGGAGACGGAGGGGCCCTTCGGGGATTCGCTCATGCGTGCACGCTAACGCGGCGGTCGGCGGCCCGCCAAGCGTGCCGCGCGCGAGGTGGGAACGCGTGCGGTTGCGGGCTTCGCGCGCACGCTCGTAGAGTGCCGCGCATGACTCTTCCCGCAAGGATGCGATGCACCGCCGCGGCGTTCGTGCTCGTCCTGGCCGCGGCCGGTTGCGCGCCGAAGAGCGCGCCTCCCGCCACGATCGTCCGGTCCTGGTTCGCCGGCCACGCGCAGCCCGCGTTCGATCCCGACGGCCCTCCGGACGCGCTTCGCTGGGCGCTCGAGCGTGCGCTCTCGCGCGGGCTCGTCGAGCTCGACACCACGGGCGTGCCGCGGCCGGCCGCCGCGGAGTCGTACGCATGGTCGGACGATTCGCTCGCGCTGACGTTCCGGCTGCGCGCGGACCTGCGCTACACCGACGGCACGCCGGTCACGAGCGCGGACTTCGCCGCCGCGCTCACGGCGGGGCTCGCGCGCACCGACCACGCCTCGCGCGAGTGGCTGCTCGCCGCGGTCACGGGCCTCGACAAGGTCCGCGCGGGCCGGCCGATTCCCCGGCTCGGCATCGAGACGCCCGAGCCCGCCACGCTCGTGCTGCGGCTCTCGCGGCGCGATCCGCGGCTGCTCGAACGCCTCGCGCTGCCGGGCGTCGCGACGCCGTGGCGCGCACGCACCGGAACGTGGGCCGAGGCCGTGGGGCTCGGGCCGTACCGCGTCGCCGCCGCCGAGGGCGACCGCGTGCTCGTGTTCGTGCGCGCCGACTCGCTCGCGCCCGCGCGCGCGCTCGCCGACACGCTGCGCGTGCGCTTCGGCTCCGGCGCCCCGCGCGTCCGCACGCCGTTGCGCGCGGGCGAGGCCGACCTCGTGTGGCCGCTGCCTCCGGCGTTGCTCGAGCAGCCGTTGCCCGCGGGCTACGCCGCGCGCAGCCGCGCCGCCTCGCCCGTGCGCCGGCTGCTGCTGCTGTTCCGCGCCGACATGCCCCCGACCACGAAGCTGCCGGCGCGGCACGCGCTCGCGCACGCGACCTCGCGCGCGGACCTCGTCGAGGCGCTCGGACCGGCGGGGCAGGAGAGCGCGACGTGGCTGCCCGGCGGCGGGCCGTTCGAGTTCCCCCGCTTCGACGAGGACGAAATGCGTGCCTGGCTCGCTCGCGGGAAGCTCGGCGCGAGCTTTCACGTGGTGCTCGCCTACGACGCCGACGGCACGGGCGCCGCGGTCGCGCGTGCGCTCCAGGGCACGTGGGCGCGGGTGGGGCTGTACGCCGAGATGCGCCCGCTGCGCGGGGCCGCCGCCGCCGCGCAGCCGCTCCTGAGCGCCGCCGCCCACGCCCAGCTCGTCGAGGAGCAGGCATTGCTCACGGGGCCCGAGGCCGAACTGGCCGGGCTCGTGATGCCCGTTCGCGGGCCCGCCGTGGGCTCGTTCCGCAGCGGCTGGCGTACGCGCGAGTTCGACCCGTGGGTCGCCCGCACGGACGCGGCCGTCCCGCTGGACGCGGTCCGGGCCCAGGCCCGGCTCTCCGAGGAGCGCCTCGCCCTGCCGATCGCCCTGCTGCCCTGGCAGTGGGTCGAACGGAACACCGGCGAAATTGCGCGATTTCACCCGAGGTTCGGTCCGGAATGGGCCGCGGACCGAGATTGAGCGCCTTCCGTGAGGGAAGTCGTTGACCCTGCCTCCGGCGCTTTCATATCGTTGAGTGTCGTAGAGGCCGGTCACCACATCATTCGCCCGACACCCTGACGCGCCGCCGTGCGCCATTCCGGCCTTCGGCACGAGGATCGGGCTTGCCCGTTCGTCCCAGTTCCGTCTTCGACCTTGGGAGAATCCTCGTCCATGCGCCTTCGCCCGCCCGCTTTGCTCGCCGGAGCCCTGATGCTGCTCGCCACGGCGGCGCACTCGGCCACCCTCGAGCGCGAGTTCCGCTTCGACGCCAGTCGGGTGAAGCTCGTGCAGCGTGATGGATACACCCTCGTCGAAGCGACCGGTGGCATGCCCGAGTTCCGGATCGGGCGCCCCGACCTGCCGTGGCTGGCCGAGCGCGTCGACCTCGCGCCGGGCACGCGCGTGACGGGCGTCGAACTCGTGAGCGTCGAGACCGCGCCGCTCGGCGTCGTGCGCACGATGGCGAGCGCCGAAGTGACGCATCCCGGTCTCGGCGAGACCGAGCGCACGCGGCCCGACGCACGCTTCTACCAGTCCACGAACGCGCAGCCCGAGGAACTCGTCGCCCTCGGCGCGCAGGGCGACCAGCGCGGGCGGCGCAGCGCCTGGCTGCGCATCGCGGCGGCGCGCTGGAATCCGCAGTCCGGCGTCGTCGAGCGAGTGAGCGGCGTGCGCGTGCGACTCACGGTCGAGGAGGGCACACCCACCGACCTGCCGCGCGAGCGCATCGTGCGCGAGTGGGAAGAGGGCGCACTGCCCAGCGGCGTGCCGCTCCGCACGCTCGGCTCGGCGCTCGTCTCCATGTGGGACGGCGACGGCAGCGCGGGCGGCGCCGGTGCGGTGGGCGAGGCGCAGCCGTTCCGCCCGCAGCAGGTCCCGTCCGTGCTCGGCAGCCCCGTCGAGTACGTGATCGTGACGAACGACGCGCTCGCGTCCACGTTCCAGCAGCTCGCCGACTGGAAGACGCAGTCCGGCGTGCCGGCCGTCGTGCGCACGACGAGCTTCATCCGCGCGCAGTACCCGAGCGCCGCGGACGACGCCGAGCGCATCCGGCTCTTCCTGCGCGACGCGTATTCGCGCTGGGGCACGAAGTGGGTGCTGCTCGGGGGCGACACGGACATCATCCCCGTGCGCCAGGCGTACACGACCTTCTACGGCAGCGAGTACATCGCCGCCGACATCTACTACAGCTGCCTCGACGGCAACTGGAACGCCGACGGCGACAGCCTCTACGGCGAGGGCTACACGGACGCGTCGGACCAGGGCGACTACGCCGACCTGATGCCCGAGGTGTACGTCGGCCGCGCGCCGGTCACGACCGTGACCGAGGCGCAGAACTTCGTGAACAAGACGCTGCAGTACGAGCGCACGCCGTCCTCGAACTACCTGCACCGCTGGTTGTTCTTCGCCGAGGTGCTCTTCCCGCAGGACTGGCAGCCCGGCTGGGGCACGTCCATGGACGGCGCCGAACTGACCGAGGACCTGCTGCCGCTCACCGACCAGCTGCCGGCGCTGCACGTGACGCGCCTCTACCAGAACTACACCGATCCGCTCTGGCGTCCGGGCGCACTGCTCGAGACGCGCCAGGCCGTGATCGACTCGCTCGACTCGGGCTACGGGCTCGCGCTCCACATCGGGCACGGCTACCGCAACGTCATGGAAGTCGGCGACGCCTCGCTCACGAACGCCGACGCCATGGGGCTCGCGAACGGGAACAAACTCTTCAACCTGTACGCCATCAACTGCACGTCGAACGCGATCGACTTCCCGTGCATCGGCGAAGCGTTCCTGCTCAATCCCGGCAGTGGCGCGGTCACGAACGTCGGCTCGACGCGTTTCGACTTCCCGAGCGCCGGCCGCGTGTACCAGTACGAATACTTCCGCATGTTCATCGAGGACAGCATCGCCGCCGTCGGCGAACTGCAGGCCAAGCAGAAGCTCCCGTACGTCGCGTATTCGTTCTACGACGGCGTGAACCGCTGGACGCAGATGACGCTGCTCATGCTCGGCGATCCCGAACTGCGCATGTACCACGGCGACTTCCGCACGCTGGCCGTCGCGCATCCCGCGACGGTGGCGCTCAGCGACACGCAGTTCACGGTCACGGTCACCTCGGGCGGCAACCCCGTGCGCAATGCGCGCGTGACGGCCTACCGGGCCGGCGACGACTACCGCAGCGTGCTCACCGACATCAACGGCGTCGCGGTCGTGCCGTTCCGCCCCGATTCGCTCGGCAGCTTCACGCTGACCGCGACGGCCTACAGCGCGAAGCCCTACCAGGCTTCGATCGCGCTGACCGCTTCGGCCGCTCCCGTGCTCGTCGAGGGTACGGTCACGGTGGACGACGACAACCTCGCCGGCACGACGGGTGACGCGAACGCCATCGTGGACGCCGGCGAAGTCGTGGACCTCCTCGTCGCCGTCCGCAACCGCGGCGGCTCGACCGCGACGGCGGTGAACGTGACGCTCACCACCACGGATCCGCTCGTGTCCATCACGGTGCCCTCGGTCGCCTACGGCTCGATCGGCGCCGGCGCCCAGGTGGCGCCCGCGACCGGCTTCCGCGTGAGCTTCCCGTACACGCTCGCGGACCAGCGCGAAGTGCCCTTCACGCTCACGATCACCGAGTCCGGCGGCCGCTCGTACCACGAGACCTTCCAGCTGACCGTGCATGCGGGCGAACTCTTCACGTTCGGCCACGGCGAGACCGAGACGCCGGGCAACTCGAACGGCCGGCCCGAAGTGGGCGAGGTCGTGAACTACACGATCCAGCTCCGCAACCTCGGCACGGGTTATTCGCGCGGCGTCGTCGCGAAGCTGCGCAGCTACGACGGCCTCGCCACGGTCACGGACAGCGTCGCGACGTTCGGCGACGTGGCGCCGCTCACCACCGTCACGGGCGACGCGGTCACGTTCACCCCGTCGAGCTCGGCGGCCAAGCTCGCGCTCGTGATCACCGACGCGTTCGGCGTGCGCCGCACGCAGATGCTCGACCTCTCGTACCCGGCGACGCCGACGTCGCTCGTCGGCACGGGCGCGGCCACGAGCATCGCGCTCACCTGGGCGCACCTCACGACGGCCGACCTGTTCGGGTACAACATCTACCGCAGCCCGTCGCAGGCCGGCACGTACACGAAGGTCAACGCCGTGCCGACCGACCGCATCTCGTACTTCCAGGATGAGAACCTCACGCCGCTGACACGCTACTACTACAAGGTCTCGGCGGTGGACTCGTCCGGCAACGAGGGCTCGCTGTCGGCGATCGCCAACGCGAGCACGAACCCGCCGCGGCACGGCATCTTCCCGGTGCCGATGGGCCGCAACACGCCCTCGTCGGTCGCGCTCGACTACATCTACTCCGCGACGCAGATGGACATCGTGGCGGGCTCGGACTACCTGTACGTCTATCACGCCGACGGCAGCGCTCCGGTGGACGCCGACGGTTCCGGCGCGACGCTGGGCGACTTCACGACGCGCGGCAGCTACTACGCCGCCGGTCCTTCCGCGGCGCGGCTCGATCCCGCCGACGGCTTCTCGATCATCGGAGCGTCGTGGGACACGGCGGGTGTGTACGTCTTCGACACCGCTGGAAACGTGCGGCCGGGCTGGCCGGTGCTCACCGACCAGCCGGTGTGGTCGTCGGTCGCCTGCGGCGACATCGACGGCGACGGCAAGATGGAGCTCGTGTTCGGCTCGAACGGCAACAACCTGTACGCGCTGCACGAGGACGGCACCGAAGTGCGCGACGGCGACAACAATCCCGCCACGAAGGGCGTCTTCAAGGTGCTCGGCAACGGCTTCAACTACGGCACACCGGCGCTCGCGGACATCGACAACGACGGGGTCGCCGAGATCATCTACGGCAGCTTCGACGGCAAGGTGTACGCGTGGAACGCGAACGGCACGAACGTGCCCGGCTGGCCGGCGCTGCTGCCGGCGGGCACCGCGTCCATCGGCGCGGGCGGTTCGTTCACGGCCTCGGTCGCGGTCGGCTACCTCGACGGTCCCGGCGACACGTCGCCCGAGATCGTGTGCGCCGCGTCGTGCGACTCGGTGATCGTGTTCCAGGCGAACGGCGGCCGCCGTCCCGGCTTCCCGATCTGGGTGAAGTCGTCCGGCACGAGCAAGATTCCCTCGCCCGCGATCGCGGACATCAACAACGACGGCTTCAACGACATCGTCTTCCAGAGCACGAACGGCGGTCTGTACGTGTTCACCCGCAACGGTCCGGTCATTCCCGGCTTCTCGAACATGCGCTATTCGATCCTCACGAACAGCGCCTCGGAGAGCAGCCCGGTCGTCGCCGACATCAACGGCGACGGTCGCAACGACATGATCGTGGGCGACGAGTACGGCCTCGTGTCGGCGTTCTCGGGCCTGAACGGCACGATGATGGCCGGCTTCCCGATCCAGCTCGCCGGTGAAGTCCGCGGCGCTCCGGCGGTGGCCGACATCGACAACGACGGCAAGACCGAGATCGTGATCTCGGGCTGGGACAAGAACGTCTACGTCTGGGACTACGACTTCCCGTTCCAGCCGGTCGGTGTGGCGCCGTGGCCGCAGTTCCACCACGACGCGCGCCGCACGGGCTTCTCGGGTGCGCCGCTGTTCGTGGGCGTGGGTGAGGACGGTCCGGGCGCGGGCACGGCGGTCACGTCGCTCGAGTTCGCCCCGATCGCGCCGAACCCGGCCGCGGGCAGGACGCGCATGTGGTTCGCGATCCCGTCCGACCTCGGCGGCGCGACCTACGAGATGGCGATCTACGACCTCTCGGGCCGCTGCGTGAAGCGCGTGGACAGCGGCATCGCGCGTCCGGGCCGCTTCTCGCTCGAGTGGGACCTGCGCGACGAGTCGCGCCGCGCGGTCGAGGGAGGCGTCTACTTCGCCCGCTTCACCGTCGGCGGCCGCAGCGTGACGCGCAAGATGGTCGTGCTGCAGTAACGCTACGAAGCATCCGGTTCACGCGCGTGGCCACCCTCCGGGGTGGCCGCGGGCGTTTCGGGCTCGGGCCTCGTCGCGGGCCCTGCGGGCTCGGCCGGCTGCGCCGGCTTCGCCGGCTTCGCCGCCGCCAGTACCGCCGGGGCGAGCCGGCCTTCGCGCTTGCGCTCCTGGCGCACGCCGAAGAGCGCCTTGTGCTCGAGCCTCGCACGCTGCTGGCGGTAGAAGTCCTGCAGGAACTCGAGCTCGCGCGACTCCGGTACCCACTCGCTCCAGCCGATCTTCGTGCGGATGCGTTCGCCCACGCCGCGCAGCACCGGACCGTTGTTCTCGGTCTCGGCGGCGCGCAGCAGCCGCTCGAGCACCTGGAGCTGCTCGATGCCGTACAGGTCGAGCTGCTCCAGCGTGAAGACGTGTCCGCGCGGCCCGGCGGCCCCCGTCGCGGCCGCGGGCGCGGGCGCGGCGTCCGCGACGTCGGGCAGCAGCGTGACGCGCGGGGCGCGCACGACCAGCGTGCCGCCGAGCATGTCGCCGAGCCGCAGGTGATCGCGGTTGAAGAGCGGCAGCAGGCCGCCCGCGAGCAGCCACCCGAGCCCGAGCAGCGCGGCCCAGCCGGGAAGCCCCGGCAGGAGCGCGCCGGGCGCGAACAGCGACAGGAAGGGCAGGAACACTTCGAAGTCGCGCGTGAGGTTGCGCGCGATCACGGCCTCGGCGGACAGCGCGCCGCCGTCGCGCGACACCACGCGCAGGTGGAACGCGTGCTTGCCGGGGGTCTTGCCGCCCCAGGCGATCTCGCAGAACGAGAAGTAGGCGTTGCGCAGCACGAAGCTCGCGAGGAGGAAGAGCGCCGCGCCGTGCCCGCCGAGTCCCAGTCCCGTGAGGCCGATCGCCACGCCGGCGAGCAGGAGCAGCAGCCCGTGCAGCAGCAGCAGGTCGAGCAGCAGCGCCACGGCGCGCTCGCTCGGCGGCGCGAGCTCGAACGGCAGCGCCACGCCTTCCGGCGACATCACGAGGCGGACCTCAGTCTTCGAGGGCATCGTGCGCTCCCTTGCGTCCCGCGAAACCGAAGTAACCGATCCACACGAGCGTCATCGCCGCCGCCGTCGCGTAGCGCACCGGCGTCGCGTGCACGAGCTGGCGGAAGAAGCCCTCGAACAACGCCGCCACGAAGAACAGCCCGACGGCGCCGAGCACGACGAGCCCCGCCGCGCGGCCGCGGCGCGAGAGGTTCTCGAGCCGCGAGGCGCGGCCCGGGAACAGCAGGCTCGTGCCGAACACGAACCCCGAGGCGCCGCACAGGAAGGCCGCGAGCAATTCGGTGACGCCGTGCGGCAGCACCCAGCCCCAGAACTCCGTGCCGAGTCCGCGCGAGGCGTACAGCGCCGCCATCGCGCCGAGCGAGAGCCCGTTCTGGAACAGCACGAACGCCACCGGCACTCCCGCGGCGAAGCCCACGAACAGGCACAGCATGCCCACGCGCGCATTGTTGCCGAACAGGAAGGACGCGAACGCCGCGAGCCAGTCGTTCGTGGTCTGCGCGTGCAACGCCGCACGGAGCTCCGCGTCGGAGGCTTCCGGAGTCCGGCTCCCCGCCATGGAGTTCGGCACGAAGCTGTAGAAGCGCGTCGGGTCGGCGTGCACGAGCAGCCAGCCCGTGACGAGCCCGAGCACGAAGCAACCGGCGGCGAGTGCGACGAAGCGCCACTGCGCGCGCACGAGGCGCGGCAGCCGCGTCCCGAAGAACGCCGCGAACGCGCGCAGCGGTTCGCGCCGCCCCGCGTACACGATCAGGTGCGAACGGCACGCGAGGTGGGTGAGGTACTCGAGCAGGTTCTGGTCGAGGCTGATGGCGCGCGCGACCGACAGCGAACTCGTCACCATGCGGTGCAGAGTCGGCAGGCGCCGCGCCTCGTCGTGGTCGAGGTGGCGCAGCCCGCCCTCGTCGATACGGTCGAGCAGCTCCTCGAGCTCGCGCCACGAGGCTTCGCGTTCGCGCCGGAACTGCGCCGACTTGAGAGGGAACCGTTCGGTGGCCATGGCGTCAGATGCGCTCCCGGCGCTTGATGTCGAGGTACTGCTGGATGAGCGACGGCGCGATCGCGTCCGGCGCGACGTCGAATGTGCGCACGCCCGAGCGGCGCAGCCGGCGGTGCACGAGCGAGCGGTCCCGCTCGAGCTGGCGCGCCATCACCGCACGCCCGAGCGCGACCATGTCGGTGGGCGGCGTGCGCACGAGTTCGCCGAGCATCGGATCGCGGATCGAGAGGAAGACGAGCAGGTGGCGCGAGGCGATGCGGTCGGCGTTCTCGACGAGCAGTTCGGCGGTCACGGTGTCCACGAAGTCGGTGAGCAGCACGACGAGGGAACGGCGGCGCAGGCGCTGCGCGAGCGTCGTGAGGCCGAGCGTGAAGTTGGTCTCGTCGGCCGAATAGTCGATGCGCGCCGTGGACTCGAGCAGCGCGCGGATGCCCGCGACGCCGCGCACGGGTTCGAGCGCGGGGCCGGGGCGCGAATGGAACGAGAACAGTCCCACGCGGTCGCCGGTCGCGAGGCAGACGTACGACAGCAGCAACGCGCCGTTGATCGCATGGTCGAGGCGCGAGACGCCCGCGACGGACTCCGACATGAGCCGGCCGCTGTCGATCGCGAAGATCACCTGGTGGTCGCGCTCGGCGCGGTGCTGGCGGCAGATCGGGCGGCGGTGCCGCGCGGTCGCCTTCCAGTCGATCGTGCGGTGGTCGTCGCCGGGCAGGTACTCCTTGAGCGAGTCGAACTCCGAGCCGTCGCCGCGGTAGCGCTCGACCTGCAGCCCGGCACGGAAGTGCCGGTCGGCGAAGAAGCGGATCGCCTGCGCGCGCACGCGCGGCAGGTCGGGAAGCACGGGGATCTCGCGGTCGAGCGGCACGCGCTTCGAGTGCGCCCAGAGACCGGCGGGGCTGCGCCAGCCGAGCCAGAGCGCCTCCACCGTGGCGCGCCCGCGCCGCGAAGGGGTCAGCGGCCACGAGAGCCGCACGCCTTCCGGGCCCGCGATGGCGTGCGATTCCGCCTGCGGTGCGAGCACGTCCGAAAGGTCGAGCGTCGCACGCACGAGCATGGGACGCGGCGAAGGCGCCTCCCACGTGAGCGTGGCCGGCCCGCTCTCGCCGACGTACAGCACGGACGGCGTGTCGAGCGTCCACTCCAGGTCGCCCGTCCGCGCCGAGAACGCTGCGTCGGCCACGAGCACCGCGACGCCGAGCACCCAGCCGGCCACGATCCACGGCCACGCCCCGGCCACGCCGAAGGCGGGCAGGAGCGCGAACGCGAGTCCCGCGCCGAGCAGGGCGAGCGAGCGCCGGGTCGGAGTCACGCCGTCACGCTCATCGCGGCGCCGGCACTTCCTGGACGATCTGCTGCAGCACCTGCTCGGCCGTGCGGCCCTCGACCTCGGCGGCGGGCGCCACGACGATGCGGTGGCGCAGCACGGGGAGCACGAGCGACTTCACGTCGTCCGGGATCACGAAGTCACGCCCCTCGAGCACGGCGAGCGAACGGGCCGCGGTCGCGAGCATGTTGCACGCGCGCGGGCTCGCGCCCACCTGCAGCGCCGGGTTCGTACGCGTGGCGCGCACGAGGTCGACGATGTACGCGACGATCTCGTCCGCGAGCCGCAGCGCGGCGACCTGCGCCCGCGCGCGCTCGAGGAACGCCGGATCGGTCACGGCGCGCAGCCCGAAGCGCTCGAGCGGCGGCATGGCCGAATGGTGCCCGTGGATGCCCACGAGCTTCAGCTCGTCGTCGCGCTCGGGATAGCCCACGAGGATCTTGAACAGGAAGCGGTCGAGCTGCGCTTCGGGCAGCGGATAGGTGCCTTCGTGCTCGATCGGGTTCTGTGTCGCGAGCACGAGGAACGCCCCGGAGAGCGGATGCGTCGTGCCGTCGATCGTCACGGTGCGCTCCTGCATGGCCCCGAGCAGCGCGGCCTGCGTCTTGGGAGGCGTGCGGTTGATCTCGTCGGCGAGCAGGAACTCGGTGAAGACCGGGCCGCGGGTGAGCGTGAAGCGCCCGGTTTGGAAGTCGAAGAGGTGCGTGCCGAGGATGTCGCCGGGCATGAGGTCGGGCGTGAACTGGATGCGCCGGAACTCGAGTCCGAGGCACGCGGCGAACGTGCGGGAGAGGAGCGTCTTGGCCGTTCCCGGCACGCCCTCGAGCAGCACGTGGCCCTGCGACAGCAGCGCCACCATGAGCAGCTTCACGGTGTCGTGCTGCCCGATCACCACGCGGCCGGTCTGTTCGTCGATCGCGTTCCACGCGTCGCGCACTTCATCGATGCTCATGCGTCATCTCCTCACGCCAGTGGTGCATTTCGGCGGCGGCCTTCAGGACCAGTGCGGGGTCGTCCGCGCGGCCGACCATGGCCGTGAGCGTGCGCCCCCATTCGAGTACGTCGGTGGACAGGCCGCGCGAGCGGCTGAGTGCGTCGAGTCGGCGCGCGAGGCGGTCGACGTCGGTTTCGGGCCCGAGCAGGAAGTGCTCGGCGACCGCATGCAGCGTCTGCCGGTGATACAGCCGCAGCGATTCCCACGACTGCCCCGTCTGCGCCAGCAACGCGGCGGTCGTGTCGATGAGCGCGCGCTTGCCGTTCACGGCGGCCGCTTCCGCGGCGGGCTTGCCGAACCGCCGCGCGCCCGACCAGACGAGGAAGATCGCGAGCACCAGCGCCTGCACGAACGCGAACACGAGCGGCGGCCGGACCAGCTCGGCCATGAGCGAAGGCTCGCTCGCGAAGCCGTGCTCGACCTCGTCGAAGGCGAAGGCGTCGCCGGGGAGCGAGTCGAGGAAGGCCCCGATCCAGGCGGCGTGATCGGCGCGGCCGAGCCCGCCGTTGTTGAGCAGGTCGGGGTCCGTGACGAGATAGACCGGCGGAAGGTCCGGGTCCATCGTCTGGGTGTACTTGCCGTCCTCGTCCTCGTACGCCTCGTCCTCGGCGGTGGCGCTCGAGTCCTGCGGCTGCAATTCCTGCACCCATTCGGGTGCCGGGTCCCAGCTCGTGTTGAACCGCGACCATTTGACCTTCGCGACGAGCACGAGCGAATCCACCGTGACGATCGGCTCGAGCCACTCGGTGTCGAGCACACCCTGCGCGTCGGTGAGCTCCACGCGCGGGCCCGCGCCGGAGTCGACGCTCGCGGTCTCGCGCACGCTCGGGCGCCTCAGCACGGTGAGCGATTCGTCGAAGCAGTCCTTGCCCGCGCGCTCGACGGCGCGGGCGAGGAGGAGCTCGGTGCCGGCCGCCCAGCCCGGGTGCATCGCGTCCTCGGTGGCGGTCCGCTTCGGCAGCACCACGACGAGCGCGGCCGAGCGTTCGTGCAGCGCGAGCCAGCGCTGGTGCTCGGTCCAGCGCGGCAGGCTGTCCGGCCCGGGGATCGTGAGTTCCGCGAGCAGCACGGTGGTCGTGCTGTCCACGCGTGCGAGGTGCCGCGTGCGCAGCTTCACGACGCGATGGCCGCGGCGCGCGAGCACTTCGGCGAGCGCGCGATGGCCGAGCACGCTCCAGCTGTACGAGTCGGCGCCGGCGCTGCCCGGCTCGCCGAGGGAATCGGCGAAGCCGCTGAACAGCATCGCGAGCAGCAGGCTGAAGCTCGCGGCGGCCACGAGCCAGACGACCACCCGCGTCGAGAACGGTCCGCCCGCTCGTCCGCTCATCGCACGGCCTGCACGGTGTCGAGGCAGAGCGTGCGGCAGCGCGCGAAGTCGTCCGCGCCGACCGGGCGTCCGCCGAACAGCGAGATCTCGACGAGCGCGACCATCTCGCCGAGCGCGCGACGGCGTTCCGGCGACAGGCGCGGGGCGAGGTGACGCAGCATCTCGCGGCTCGTGAGCGCCGGGTGGTCGGCCGCGCGCTCGCGTGAGAGCACGTGCCCGAGCGAGAGCAGCAGCAGCAGGTGCACACCTTCCGCGTAGCGCCCCTCGGCGGCGAGCGCCTCGGCCTGCACGAGCGACGGACCCGGAAGCGTCGTGGCGCCTGCGGCGCCCGATTCGCCGTTCACGAGGGCGGTCGCCCGGCGCCGGCGCCGCCACAGCGCCGCCGCGATCGCGATCGCGACGAGCACGATCGCGAGCACGGCGAGGATCTCGAACGAGCGCTGCACGAACGGCGAGGCGTGACCCCAGTCCCGCTTGAGCGTGAGCGGTTTGTCCTCGAGCGACTTCTGGTAGCGCGGATCACGCAGCACGGCTTCGGCCGTCGCGCGGGCGTCGGCGCGATCGGGTGCTTGCGGATTCGCGGCCGGGCGATCAGTCGAAGACATGTGCGAGCGAGCCCTCCGTGTATTCGCCCTTCTCGAAGCGCAGGCCGCACCAGAGCTGCGCGGCCTGCACGGTGAAGACGAGGTGCAGGGCGGAGTTCACGAGCACGCGAAACGTGATCACGGTCCAGGCCGGCGCGGACAGCGCCTGCAGCGGCCATTCCAGCGGGGACAGCGCCAGCAGCACGAGCGCCGCGGGCGCGAGGAGGCACGGCGTGCGCCGGCCCTCGCTGAGCGACCGGCTGCGGCGCAGCGACTCGATCGGCCCCGCGTGCTCGAGCACGCAGGCGGGGATGGCCGCGGCGAGCATCGGGGCGACGAAGAAGGCGGGCACGACCAGCGCGACCGCGCTCGCGACGAGCAGGAGGATCTGCAGCGCCGCGACCACGGTGAGCGTGAGGCAACGGCGGAAGGCGGGACCGACGAGCGCGCCAGAGGCCGGCGCGGGATCGCCGGCCGTCTCCGCGGCGATGTGGCAGATCTGGTACGTCGCGATGTTCTGCGCCGTGAACGCGCCGAGCATCCCGGTCACGATGAGCAGCAGGTCGATCCGGCGCAGGTCGGCCAGTTCGGTGCGGTTGGCCGGCAACGCGTACGACGCGGTGAACGCCGCCAGCGTGCCCGGCAGCAGCATGGGCAGCACCGTGCGATAGCGTGGCCAGCGCCGCACCACGTCCGCGAACGGATCGCGCAGGAGGTCGGCCAGCCGCAGCGGCCGATGGAAGGAACTGCGAAGGTCCAAGCTCGTGCTCCGGAGATCGCTGCGGTCGGGGGGCGCGCTCGCGAAGCAGGTGGCGTGTAGGTCGAGTCGGCGGAACGGTGAGGCCCGACGCGAAGCTATCACGCCCGGGCGGGCCCGCCCGAGCTCAATCGAAGGCGGAGACGGTCGCGTCCGGCTGCGCGCCGTCGTGCGCCTCGCGCAGGCGGTGGTAGAGGACGTAGTTCTGGGTGCCGAGCGTGAGCGCGAGCAGCGTGACCGAGATGATGCCCGCGAGCACGCCGGGCCACGGCGTCGCGGAGACTGGGATGCGTGCGAGCACGATCAGGGCCCCGACGACGAAGCCGGCCGCGGAGCGCGCGATCGCGAGGGCGACGATGTAGCCCTCGGTCAGCGCGGCGCTGCGCTTCATCGCGGCGAGCAGTCCGCGTGCTTCGACGACGGCCACGGACATCGCGCTCCCGAACGGGACGGCGGCGATGAGCGCGAGCGCGAGAAGCAGGTAGCCGGCCCTTTGCGTGCCGGGAACCGTCAGTAATTGCATGCCGAGCGCGGCCGGCACGGCGAGCGTGATCGACAACCCCGCCGCCGCGGGCAATCGGCCCAGGCCGCGCGAGAAGGCGCGTGCGGCATCCCCGCGCTCGCCACGCCGCGCGTCCTCGAGCAGGCTGGCGAGCACGGCCGTGGCGAGCTGGACTCCGGTCGAGGTGAGCAGCGCGGTCTCCGCGCCGACGAAGAGCCGGATCGTCTCCGGCGAGTGTTCGCTCATCCACCCGACGAGCAGGCTCGAGACCGGGAACTGGGCGAGCCCGAACGACACGCCGCAGCACAGCGCGACGGGCATGGTCGTGCGCGCGCTCCGCCCGAGCACCACGAAGCTGTCGCCGATCAGCGTGAGCGCGGTCGGGAAGTGAGCCCGTTCGGGAAAGAGCGCTCTCAATCGAACTTCTCCGCGATCACCCCGACCGGATCGAGTCCCTTGGCCGAGCGCAGGCGAAGGAAGATGACGGCCGCCATGGCCGACGTGAACGGCGTGAGCACCGTGCTCTGCAGCACCAGCAGCGGGAAGGCGAGCGCGGGAGCGGCGGCGCCCACGGCGATCGTGATCCCGATGATCGGCAGCATCGCCAGGCCGGCCACGAGGATCATGCCGAACAGCGTCATGCGGTAGCCCTTCGTCAGGGACCGGCTGCGCTGGAGCGCTTCCGGGGCCGAGAGCCTCTCGAGCACGCAGGCCGGTATCGCGACGTACAGCGCGCACGTCGCCATGATCCCCGGCACGATCAGCAGCAGCGTGCCGACGAAGGCGATCAGGCCGACGAGCAGCGAGGTCGCGGCCACCGGGAACAGGGTCTCGAGCGCGGACCGCAGGACTTCCCCGGAATCCACCGTCTCCTCGCGAGTCCGCAGCTCGACGGCGCGAGCGAACGCCGCGTAGGTGGAGATCGAAAGCAGCATGCCGCCGAGGTACAGCAGGATCGCGGGCAGCCAGGCCGAGCCGTCGGTGTTGTCCTTCGTCAGAGGCGTGATCGCGTTGATCGCCAGCGATGCACCGAAGATCAGCACGAGGAGGACGGGCGCCGCCGAGAGGCTGGCGCGCGTGGCGGCCATCGTGTCGGTGAACAGGTTGCCAACGGAGGGGCGTTCGGTGGAGAGAACGAGCAGGCCCATGAGTGCGGTCTCCTGGGGAAGGTGGGGCGGGTGCGCACGTCGCCGTGCGCGGGGGAATCGTCCGTCAGCAAAAGCGTGAATCGTTCGAGGCACCGGAAGCGCCGTGCCCCTCCGGGGCGAACCTTCAGCGGAACGTCTCCATCACGTCCTCGGTGCCGAATCCCTCGCGCGCGGAGCGCAGGCGGAAGTAGGTGACGGCGGGGACGAGCATCTCGACCAGGATCTGCCCGAAGTAGACGAGCAGGACCAGGAAGGAGACGGCCAGGGGGAGCTTTTCGGTCCCGGCGCGGAAGACGAGGTTCGCCGGCAGCAGCAGCAGACCGAGGAGCAGCCGCGCGCCGAAGATCGTCCCGTCGTGATCCTTCGTGAGTTCGCTCCTGCGACGCATCGCGGCCAGCGGACCGATACCCTCGACCACGCAGGCGGGAACCGCGACCGAGAACCGGATCGCCGCGATCACGCCCGGCACGATCAGGAGGACCAGTCCGACCAGCACGGTGAGGGCGTACAGCAACACGACGGCGAAAAGTGAGAGGAACCGTCGTGCCCCTTCGCGTAGGCCCTGCGCGATCGAAAGGTTTTCGCCCCGCGCGGCGGCGACGAGCGTGAGCGCGCTCGTTCCGATGAGCAGCACGTACAGCGCGCCGAAGACCAAGTAGGCGCCGATCACCACCGCCATCGAGCGGGACTCGGTCGAGAGCCGCCACGACGGATGGGAAATCGCGACGGCCACGAAGACGACGGACAGGAACCCCGGGACCCCGAGGAGCAGGGGCAGGCCGATCGAAATGCCGGGTGCCCGCAGGAAGGCGCGGAAGTAATCCGCGAACAGGTTGCGGACGGTCGGAGGACCGGAGCCGAGACCGAGCGCGCTCATGGCCGGGGGTTCCGGCGCGGGGATGCCACACCCGAGCGGCCGTGCGGAGGGAAGGACGTGGTCATGCGGAGACCTCGCTTCGCCGCTGCGGTCGGGGGCGCGCTCGCGACGATCCGGTGAGCAGATCGTTCGACGGTCGAGTTTTTCGGCGGCGCGACGCTAGCATGGGCGCTCGCGCACGCCCCAGCGAAATCGATGGACCGCGCCCGGCGCGTTTCGCCGAAGCACGCTGCCAGTCTTGACCGTCTCGCACGGCGGTCCCTAGAGTCCGCGGCCCGTCCTGCGTGAGTCCCTTCTCCGGAGCCTCGTCCCTCATGTCCGTCCGCGTCCGTTTCGCTCCCAGCCCCACCGGATTCCTGCACGTCGGCGGCGCCCGCACGGCGCTCTACAACTGGCTCTTCGCGCGCGCGAAAGGCGGCACGTTCGTGCTGCGCATCGAGGACACGGATGCCGACCGCTCCACGGATGCGTCGACGCAGGCGATCCTCGACGGCATGCGGTGGCTCGGCCTGTCTTGGGACGAAGGGCCGGGCGTGGGAGGCGAGTACGGGCCGTACTTCCAGACCGAACGCCGCGCGCATTACGAGCGCCGCGCGGCCGAACTGCTCGCGGGCGGGCACGCCTACCACTGCTGGTGCACGGCGGACGAACTCGCCGCTCGCCGCGCCGCGCAGGCCGAGCGCGGCGAGGACCCGCGCTACGACGGCGCGTGCCGCCGGTTGAGCGACGCCGAGCGCGAGGCGAAGCGCGCGAGCGGCGCCCCCGCGGCGCTGCGCTTCGCCTGTCCCGCGGAGGGGGAGAGCGCGTGGGACGACGTCGTGCGCGGACGCGTGAGCTTCCGCAACGAGGTGCTCGACGACTTCGTGCTCGTGCGCACGGACGGACTGCCGACCTACAACTTCGCGTGCGTCGTGGACGATCTCGACATGCGCATCACGCACGTGGTGCGCGGCGACGACCACATCTCGAACACGCCGCGCCAGCTGCTGATCTACGCCGCGCTCGGCGCCACGCCGCCGGTGTTCGCGCACGCCTCGATGATCCTCGGCCCCGACGGCAAGCGGCTCTCCAAGCGCCACGGTGCGACGTCGGTGGAGGCGTTCGGCGAACTCGGCATCGTGCCCGAGGGCATGGTGAACTTCCTCGCGCTGCTCGGCTGGTCGTACGACGGCAAGCAGGAGCTGTTCTCGCTGGACGAACTGGCGAAGGTGTTCACGCTCGAAAAGATCGGTGCGAACCCGGCCGTATTCGACACGCAGAAGCTCGAGTGGGTGAACGGCCAGCACCTCAAGCGCCTGGACGAAGGCGAACGCGTGCGGCGCGTGAAGGCGTTCCTCGCCTCGCGCGGCCGGCCCATCGACGGCCGGGGCGAACCGTGGTGCACGGCTTTCGTGCGCGCGCTCGGCGAGCGGCTGCGCACGCTCGCCGACGCCGAGACGGTCGGCGCGTTCGCGCTCGCCGACGAAGTCGCGTGCGACGAAGAGGCGTTCGCCGCCGCGGCCGCGAAGAGCGGCGCGCGCGCCGCGACCGAGGCGCTCGCGGACTTCGTCGAACGCGACGCCGAGTTCTCGCTCGCCAGTCTCGAGGCCGGGACGCGCGCGCTGGCCGCGGAGCGCGGCATGAAGGCGGGCGAACTCATCGGTCTGGCCCGCCTGGCGCTCACCGGGCAGAAGACTTCCCCCGGCATCTTCGAGGTCCTGTGGCTGACCGGCCGGGAGCGCGCCACGGCCCGGCTGCGCGCCGCGGCGGCTCGGATGCCGGCCGGCGAGCCGACTTGAAATCGTGAGGGCGACCGATTAGATTCCCCGCCCTCGACTGCCCGGTAGTGTAACGGCAGCACGACAGGTTCTGGCCCTGTTAGTCGAGGTTCGAATCCTTGCCGGGCAGCCAGTCTTTCCGAACAGCGTGGCGCTATCGTCTAGGGGTCTAGGACGGGTGGTTCTCAGCCATCAAACCGGGGTTCGAATCCCCGTAGCGCTACCAGCTTCCATGAACGCCCGCTCCGTCAGCGACGGGGCGGGCGATTCTCTTTGTTTGCCGGTGCGGGGGCGCCCGCGGCGGAGTGCACGGAGCGCACGCCACCCGTGCCGCGCACCTCGGCCCAGCCGGAACCCGTGCTGTCGATGCCCGCGTGCACGCGCGAGCGGCCGTCGGCGCCCGTCAGCCGCACGCTCGGTTCGCCCGAGGGCTCGAGCTCGAGCACGGTGCGCGTCACTCCGGTCGAATCGAGCAGCCGCAGGCGCGGGCGTCCGTCCGGGGTGACCACGCCGTAGAGCCGGGCGCGTGAGCGTTCGTCGTTCAGCCGGAGCACCGGGCTGCCGTCCTCGCGCAGCATGAGCGCTCCGCGCCACGTGCCCACGGAATCGCGCAGCATGAACCGGCTCGCGTCGAGCGCGGGACGGGGCACGAAGTGCCAGGCGACCGCAATCGCGAGGCCGGCGGCAAGCACGGCGCAGGCCGCGGTGAGGCGCGCGATCCGGCGTTCGAGTGAGCCGAGGCGGGCTTCGGTGTCGGGCGACAAGCGGGAACCTCCGGCGAAGGCGTGAAGACGCGGCGCGAACGCGGCGATGATAGGGTACGCGCGCACCTGCACACGACACCTTCAGGCTCCCGGGAGTCCCATGTCCAGCGAAACACCCACCGCCGGTCCCCTGCGCATGCCCGCCACCGTCGCCGTCACCGGCGCCATGGGTTTCGTCGCGTCGCGGCTGCTGCCGCGGCTGCACGAACGCGGCGTACGCGTGCTCGCGCTCGTGCGGCCGGGCCGGGACACGTCGGCGCTGCCGCCTTCGTCGCTGCTCGAGTTCCGCGAGGGCGACCTCGCCGAGCCCTCGACGCTCGCGAGCGCGTTCGCCGGGGCCGAGGCGGTCGTGCACCTGGCGGGTCTGTCGCTCGTGCCGGACTTCCTTCCCGCCGTGCTCGCCGCGGGTGTGCGTTCCGGCGTGTTCGTGAGCTCGGCCGGCGTGCACACGAAGCTCAGGAGCGGCAGCGCGGAGGCGAAGCGCGCGGGCGAGCAGGCGCTGCGCGAGTCGCCGCTCGCGTACACGATCCTGCGGCCGAGCATGATCTACGGCACGCCGCGCGACCGGAACATGGTGCGGCTGCTCGAGTGGATCGAGCGCTTTCCGGTGATGCCCTCGCCGCTCGGCGGGATCACGCCGCAGCAGCCCGTGCACGTGGACGACCTCGTCTCCGCCATCCTCGCCTCGCTCGAGCGCCCGCAGGCCGCGCGTGGCGAATACGAGGTGGGCGGGCCCGAACCCATCACGCTGCACGACGTGATCCACACGTGCGCGCGCGAACTGGGGCGGCCCGTGTGGGTGCTGCCGCTGCCGCTCGCGCCCGCGCACGGGGCCGCGGTGCTGGCGCGCCGCATGAAGCTGCCGTTCCCGGTGCGTCCGGAGCAGGTGCTGCGCCTGACCGAGTCCAAGGCGGTGGACATCGCGCCCGCGCGGCGCGACCTGGGCTTTTCACCGCGGCCGTTCGTGGACGGCATCCGGGCCGAGGTGGCGATGATGCGCGAGGGCCGGCGGGGGTGAGCGCCGGGGGCCGCTCGTGCGGTCCCGGGGCCGCACGGCGTTTGGAACTCGGGAGACCGCTCATGGGGCGGCCGGGCCCCGGACGCGGCCCTTCTCGGCGGTCCCTGCGGTCCCGCATGCAATCCCGCGGGTAAACCACAGGGGTCCAGTGAGTTGAACTTGTCCGGCCGGGTCACTATGGTGCCGCTCTCGCACGAGCCTTCCTGCTCGCCCCCGGACTCGCGATTCCCCGCGGGCGCTCCGCCCATAAGTCGGACTGAGGCAACGCCCTCTGCCTGCCGACGACAGGGGCGGGCGTCACCCGTACTTGTCGTGTAGCGTCGCCTGCCGCACCGGTCCGGAAACGGGAGTGGCAGGAGTCGTCCTCGTTGGTCCCGCCGGCGTGGACGATGGCTCGTCGAAACATCCCTGCGGGACAGGAGCCCTCGGCCGGCGCGTTCGCGCGCGCCGACTTTCCCCATGTCCTTTCGCAAGGCGCCACGCTTTCTCGTCCTGACGATCGTCTACACGGCGATCGTCAATCTCGCGTACCTCGCCGCGCTGTACCTGCGGTTCGAGGGCGACGTGCCCGCGCGCTTCTGGCAGGGCTACACCGAGATCGCACCCGCGTTCACGCTGCTCAGCCTGCTCGCGTACTTCCTCGCGGGCCTCTATCACGGGCTGTGGCGGTATGCGAGCACGGTGACGCTGTTCCAGATCTTCAAGGGCGCGACGCTTTCGGCGATGACGCTCGTCGTGCTGCTGTTCCTCGTGCCCGACCGCAAGTTCCCGACGAGCGCGATCGCGCTCATCTGGATGGTCGAACTCCTGCTCGTCGGCGGCGTGCGCTTCGCGTGGCGACTCATGCGCGAGCGCGTGCTCGGACCCTTCAGCGGTCACGCGGTGCCGACGCTCGTCATCGGTGCGGACCACACGGGCGTGGACCTCGTGCAGGAGATGCGGCGCCGCATCTCGGGCGAGGAGTCGCTCATGCCCGTCGGCTTCCTCGACGACGACGAGCGCCTGACCGGCCACCTGATCGAAGGCCTCAAGGTGCTCGGCACCGTCGCGGACCTGCCCGCGGTGCTGCGCGAGAAGCACATCGAGATGGTGGTGGTGTCGGATCCCGACATCCCGGGCCGCGTGCTGCGCGAGATCGCGCGCGTGTGCACCGAAGCCAGCGTCCGCGTGAAGACGCTGCCGGGGCTCTCCGACCTCAGCCACGGCGCACGGCCTTCGCTGTCGCAGATGCGCGACATCCGCATCGAGGACCTGCTCGGGCGCGAGCCCGTGCAGCTCGACCTCGAGGAAGTCGGCGCGTTCCTGCGCGGCAAGCGCATCCTCGTGACGGGCGCGGGTGGTTCGATCGGTTCCGAAATGGTCCGCCAGGTCTCGGAGTTCGGGCCGACGGAACTCGTGCTGCTCGATCACGCCGAGAACGGCCTGTACTTCATCCACAACGAGATCGTCTCGCAGCGCCCGGCCTACCCGGTGCACGCGATCGTCTGCGACATCCGCGACGACAAGGGCGTCGAGTCCACGTTCGCGCGCTACCGTCCCGAGGTGGTCTTCCACGCCGCGGCGCACAAGCACGTGCCGCTGCTCGAGACGAGCCCGCGCGAGGCCGTGCTCAACAACATCGTCGGCACGCGCAACCTCGTGGACTCCTCCGACCGCCACGGTGTCGAGAAGTTCGTGCTCATCTCGACCGACAAGGCCGTGAACCCCACGAGCGTCATGGGCGCGTCGAAGCGCGTGTGCGAGATGCTGCTCCAGAGCGCGTCGCAGCGCAGCCGCACGAAGTTCTGCGCGGTGCGCTTCGGCAACGTGCTCGGCTCCGACGGCTCGGTCATTCCGCTGTTCCAGCGCCAGCTCCAGCGCGGCGGTCCGCTCACCGTCACGCATCCGGAAGCGCGCCGCTACTTCATGAGCATTCCCGAGGCCGTGCGTCTCGTGCTGCAGGCCGGCGCCATGGGCCGCGGCGGCGAGGTGTTCGTGCTCGACATGGGCGAGCAGGTCCGCATCCAGGACCTCGCGCGCCAGCTCGTGCGTCTCGCGGGGCTCACCGAAGGCGTGGACATCGAGATCGTGTTCACGGGCATGCGCCCCGGCGAGAAGCTCTACGAGGAGCTGCACTCGCACACCGAGATGACGCGCATCACGCGCCACGAACGCATCCTCACGTGGGAGCTCGCCGCGGAGGAGGAGGACGTGCTGCGCGTGGACGTCGCACGGCTCGAGGCGATCGCCGAGGAAGGCGACCCGACCGCGGTGAAGGCGCAGCTGCACCACATCGTGCCCGAATACCGCGAACCGACGCCCGAGGAACTCAAGCTGCAGCCCGCGCCCCCGACTCCCGACGTGCAGCTGCCGGCGGCGACGGCGCAGCCGCCCGCGCCGCCCATCGACTGGACGGAGCGGCTCGGCCAGTCGCTGCACGCCGGCGCCGCCCTCGTCGCACTCGCCGCGTCGTCGCCGGTGTGGATGGCGATCTGGCTGGAGGCGCGGCTCGGACGGCAGCAGGAGATCCTGCTGCGCGAGGTGCGCATCGGCCGCACGCGCCGGCGCGGCCAGCGCCGCGCCGCGCCGCTGCAGGTGCCGATCGACCGCCGCAGCATCGAGCGCCGCACGCAGGACCTCATGGGCGAGCCCATCTCGTGCGCGCGGTTCCGCTCGGACCTCGGTCCGGTGAGCCGCTGGGTGGCGAGCCGCCGCCTCGACAAGCTGCCGTGGCTGCTCAACGTCCTGCGTGGCGAGATGGCGCTCGTGGGCCCGAAGCCCGAGAAGGAAGAACTCGTGCTGCGCTGGCGCAACCTCGTGCCCGACTACGATCAACGGTTCACCGTGCCGCCGGGCCTCACCGGGCTCGCGCAGGTGTCCGGGACTTCGGACTGCGACGCCGAGGGGGTCGTGCGCCGCGTGCATTACGACCTGTTCTACGTGACCCACCGGTCGTGGCTGCTCGATGTCCGCACCATGTTCAAGACGTTCGGGGTGCTGTTCCGGA
>JACRIW010000014.1 GCA_016215625.1 Candidatus Eiseniibacteriota bacterium
CCGAGCACACCCATGGGATACGCGAGCGAGTAGGCCACGACGGGCGCGGCGAGCAGCTTCTCGTCGCCGTGCGCCGCGCCGCGCAGACGCTCGAGCACGCCGGCCAGCGCGGGTGTGTTCGTGAGCGCGCCGGCGAACAAGCCGCCCGCGCGCGGGCCGTCGAAGCCGAGCACGCGATACGCGGCCACGACGAGCGCCGCCGCCACGCCGAGCATGCTGATCGTGAAGAGCGCGTCGCGCAGCCCGCGGCGGCGGAACGAGGCGAAGAAACCGGGCCCGCTCGCGATGCCCACGGTGTACACGAACAGCACGAGCCCGAAGCGCTGCACCAGTTCGGGCAGCTGCAGCCGCGGGTCGAGCGAGCCGGCCGCGAGCCCGACGAACAGCACCGCGGCCACGCCCAGCGACACACCACCCACCTTGAACCGGCCCGCGGCGTACCCGAACGCCAGCACGCCGAACAGCAGCATCAGGGGTTGCTCGACGAGGAACTCGATCATGTGGCGCAGCATAGCCATCGCCCGCGGATTCGCCAGCGGGCGCTCGCGACCGTCCCCCGTCCGGACGGCAATCTCCTGACGAAAGCTTGTCTGGCGCGGGCTGCTTCTTTCATCGTATATTGCCGATGAACGATGAAGCAGCCCGACAGAAGGCACCCGGAGGCTTCGACCATGACCCCGACCAAGGCTTCAAAGCCCGCGATCACCCCGGCCGACGAGCAGCTCGCCGAGATGGCCAAGGCGCTCGGTCATCCCGCCCGCGTCGCGATCCTCCGGCAACTCGCCGACGAGGGCGAGTGCGTGTGCGGCCAGATCGTGAGCGCGCTGCCGCTGGCGCAGGCCACGGTCTCGCAGCACCTGAAGGTGCTGAAGGACGCCGGTCTCGTGCAGGGCGAGATCGACGGACCGCGTGTTTGTTACTGCCTGAATCCCGAAGGACTGAAGAAGTTCAAGAAGCTGGTCGCAGCACTCCCGGCCGAGTCATAGGAGCCACACAAGCCATGAATGAATCCATCAAGTCACTACCTGTCGTCACGCCCGCCGAATCCAAAGCCTCCTGCTGCGGCCCCGACTGCTGCAGCGACACTCCCAAGGTCACCGACGTCGCCGACGTCCGCACCGTCGTCCGCGAGAAATACGGCGCGGTCGCCGAGGGCACGCAGAACTCGTGCGGTTGCTGCGCGCCCGGCGACGTCGAGGCCGTGCTACTGAAGATCGGCTACACCAAGGAGCAGGCCGCGGCGCTGCCCGAAGGCGCCAACCTCGGCCTCGGCTGCGGCAATCCGCTCGCGCACGCCTCGCTGAAGGCCGGCGAAGTCGTGCTCGACCTGGGCTCGGGCGCGGGCATCGACTGCTTCCTCGCCGCGCGCGAAGTCGGCCCGACGGGCCGCGTGATCGGCGTGGACATGACGCCGTCCATGCTCGAGAAGGCGCGCGCCAACGCCGCGAAGGTCGGCATCACGAACACCGAGTTCCGCCTCGGCGAGATCGAGCACCTGCCGGTCGCGGACGCGTCCGTGGACGTGATCATCTCGAACTGCGTCGTGAACCTCTCGCCCGAGAAGCCGCAGGTTTTCGCCGAAGCGTTCCGCGTGCTGAAGAGCGGCGGTCGGCTCATGCTGAGCGACCTGGTGCTCACGAAGCCGCTCTCGCCCGAGATGCAGAACGACGTCTCGCTCTACGTGGGTTGCGTGGCGGGCGCGTCGCTCGAGGCCGACTACCTGCGCATGATCTCCGAGGCCGGCTTCCAGAAGGTCGAAGTGCAGTCCCGCGGGCGCTACGAAGTCGGCATGGAAACGCTGGCCGAGGGCTCGCCCGAGCGCGAAGCCTTCGAGTCCGTGGTCTCGGTGAAGGTCCAGGCCTTCAAGCCGTGACGCATGCCTGACACCTGAAGGGCGGCCGGCTTTGTAACGTTGAAGGCCATGCACACGACCTTCCGCGCCGCCCTTCTCGTGCTCTCGCTGGCCCTCTTCGCGAGCGGCGCCGCTGCCGCGACGAAACCCGCGGCGGCGGCCGCCAAGCTGCCGCCGACGGTCGCGCTCGCGCCCGTGCTGCAGCCGCCCGCCGACGTGCCGCAGGCGGCGCTCGACGCGCAGCTCAAGGGCACCGTCACGCTGCTCGCGCACGTGACGCGCCCGGGCTACGTGGACAGCGTGCGCGTATTGAGCGGGGACGCACGGCTCCGCGAGACCGCGACCGCCGTCGCGCGCTGGTGCGTGTACGCGCCGCAGGCCGCGCCCGTCTGGACGACGCTCACCGTGACCGTGGACGGCAAGGTCGAACCCGAACCGCTCAACCCCGACGTGCTCGCGATCGCGCGCGAGGCCGAGGGCGCGAAGGACTGGAACAACGCGCTCGCCGCGTGGACGGGCGCGCTGCAGCGCCTGGGCACGCACCCTTCGCTCACCAACGAGTGGGCGCTGCGCGAACACGCGCTGCGCACGTCGCGGCAGCTGCACCCCGTGCCGCAGGCGCCGGGCGACACGCAGGGCAACGCTCGCGGCGCGCGCACGCAGCAGGAGCGCGTGGTCGCGCGCGGCCAGCACGAGGACGTCGTGGGCATCTTCGACACCGTGCTCAAGACCGCGCCCTGGTGGAGCGACCCGTACCTCTGGCGCGCCTCGTCGCTCGCCGGCTGCGGCCGCAGCGCCGAAGCGGTGCGCTCGCTGCGCTTCTACCTGCTCGGCGCGCCGGATTCCGCGGGCACGTGGCTCGCCACGACCGCGCTGGCGCAGATCGCCGCGGGCGACACGCTCGGCGCGAGCGAGCTGATCAAGAAGCGCGCGCAGAGCTTCAACGTGGACAAGCCCGGGCGTTAGCCCCTCGGGCCCCGCGTCACTCGAATCGCCGCGACGCGCGCGAGGGCGCGACGCCGAAGTCCTCCGCCGGAGCGCCGAAGCGTGGCGCGCGCTTTTCGGCGAACGCCTTCAGCCCTTCGGCCGAGTCCGGCGAGTTCCAGCACGCCTCCTGCGCCGCGGATTCGGCGTCGAGGCACTGCTCGAGCGTGCGGTGAAGCCCCGCGCGCAGGTTGGCCTTGAGCGCGCGCACGCTGGTCGCGGGCGACGCCGCGAGCCGCGTGGCGTACGCCTGCCATTCGGCCGCGAAGCTCGCGGCCGGCCACACGCGCTGCACCAGCCCGGCCAGCTGCATCTCGGAGGCGCCGATCACGTCGCCCGTCCAGCACAGGTCGAGCGCGCGGCCGAGCCCGACCACGCGCGGCAGCGCGAACGTGCCGCCCCAGTCCGCGTGCAGGCCGATCTTGACGAACGACTCGCCGAAGCGCGCTTCGTCCGAGGCGAGCCGCACGTCGCAGGCGAGCGCGAGATTGGCGCCCGCGCCCGCGGCCACGCCGTTGACGGCGGCGATCACGGGAATCGGCAGCGCCGCGAGCCGCGTGACGATGTCGCGTCCGGCGTCGATGAGCGTGGCGACGGACTCGTAGCCCGCGCCCTTGCCCTTCAGGTCCAGCATGAAACCCACGTCGCCGCCGGCGCAGAACGCACGCCCCGCTCCGGTGATCACGAGCACGCGGGCGTCGCTCGCGGCCACGGTCTCGAGCGCCGCGACCAGCCGCTCGCGCATGTCGTCGGCGAACGCGTTGAGCTTCTCGGGACGGTTCAGGGTGATCACGGCGACGCCGGAAGGTTCGAGCGTCAGCAGGATGGGAGACGTGGTGGCGGACATGGGGGGATCGGCCTCCGGGTGCCTTTGACAAGCAGTGAGCGCCGGCTATTCCAGTGCTGCCGTGCTACAACGCCACGTGCGGACTGGAGAACTCCAGCGCGAGTGCAGTTGGGAGTGCTGCAAAACCGGCACTACTAACCGCTAGGTGTTTCTCACTCGCTGGTAGTGCCCGCTTCCGAGGAACACAAGTTCCCCGCTGTCACGCAGCAGCTGAAGTTGCTGACGAATCTTGTCGCGAATGTGTTGATTGCCCGGAAAGGTTGCCTGAAGCAACTCTTCGGCGGCGTAGACATCCTTGAGGGCGAATGACTCAGGGAGCCGGTCTATTACCTTGCGGATTTCGGCGAGCCACTCGGGGGCCCCCACGTGAGCCACCTCTGGGACTTCGCGGTTTCCCGCGCGCGCCTCGTGCGCGTCTGGCAGTCAGAGGCCCCAGAGCTCGTTCATCACCTTGACGAGAGCCTGTTGGCGCTTCTCGACGTTTTCGGCAGACCACACCTCGAACGGCGTGAGCCCGTACTTCGTGCGCGTCTTGCCGTACTTCGTGTCTCGCCCCAGCTCAATGTCTGTCACGAGCGAGCGTGTCAGCTCATAGTCTGACCGTTCGAAGATTCGCTTCTTGTCCTCGAAAGGCTGCGCCTGCGCTGCCGCGTTCGCCCCACTGTGGAGCAGCGTCAAGTTGCCCAAGCGATAGACGTAGCTCTTCGCCGCCTCGACGGAACCGAACCCCTCACGAACGACGCTCTCGGGAAGCGACTGCGGCAGGATGTGCTCGATCGTGACCTTCGCCTTCAGGTAGGCCCCGAGGTCGTGGTCCTTGCCACACTCACGGTCGACAGTCTGGGCCAGTCGCGCAAGGAAGTATTTCAGCAGGCCGGGACGCATCTCCTTCGTCCCGTTGAGCTTTTCATGCGCGGCCGGCAAGTGCTCGCGCACCGCCTGGTTCACCTGCTCCGAAATGAAGACATCGACATCAGCGGGCGTGGAAGCCTCTCGCAACTGCCGACACCAACCCGGTACGCGACGCTCCATCTCGTTCCACTGCGCATTCGCCAATGCGAACACAACTGTCATGCACTCCATCGCGCGCGACAGCCGACGAAATTCCGTTGGAGAGAGATGCCGGCCCGCCAGAAGAATCGGTAGGTGCTGCCGAACCGAGGAGCCCTGATTAGCGATGCCGAGGATGTAGTCGTTCGCTCCACCGTCCGGCGCCTGCCCCTCGAGCATTCGAACGTAGGCCTCGGCTGCCCTTCGCACCTGTTGGATGAAACGACTCGTTTCACGGCCGATGCCGAGCCCATCGCGGTGCTCGACAATCCACGAGAAGACCTCCTCCGCCTTCGGCATGCGCTCGAAGTTGTAGTGCGCGACCAGGAAGTAGCGGAGGAAGCGCAGATAGTTCTTTTCCCCGCCGTGCCGAAGCGTGTCGATGATCTGGCGCCATTCCTTCGCGAGCTTCGTGTGCTGGTCGGGGCTCGAGGACTTGAAGAGCAGATTCTTGAGGAGATCCACGGCAGAAAGCCCCAGACCTCGATCGTTGATCCGCTCGAAGATCACGAGCGCCTGCAGGAAGTCCTCAGTTTCGACCACGATGATCTCGACCTGGGTCAGCAGGTAGTACGCGAACGACCGGAGACCGGGAAGATCCTCGCCGTACTGGTCGTCGAGAAACTCGGCCGCCTCCAGATACGCATCGAGGATCGGGCGACCCGCTTCGCGCTTCTTGAGCGCGACTTCGTGTGCCTTGGCCTCCCCGATCTGCTCGAGAACTCTTTTGTCCGCCTCGAAGTCCATCGTCACGCGATGGTGGCGCTCGCTCACGCCGCCGACAGCAACCGACGTGCCCGCGATACAGGCCGTCAGGAAGTCGATGTCCCCGTTAGGATCGAGATGACGGATCCGATCACGGATCGCGCAGAAGAGGACATACAGCGTCGTCAGCCGCTGCTGACCATCGACGAGGCTGTACTTCTCGGGTCCATCCTGAAAGACGACAATCGAGCCGAGGAAGTAGGTATCCTGATTGTTGGAGTCGCGCGCTTCCTTGAGATCGACCAGAAGCTGGCGCACCTGCTGGCGCTTCCAGACGTACTCGCGCTGGAAATCGGGCACCACGTAGAACGACTTGAAGAGAGCCTGAATGCTCTTCGAGTTGGTCTGGGAGATCGCCTTACCCATGGGGCGTGCCCTCTCTTCTGCGTCGTTCGTCGTGAGCGACACTGGAATGTGGAATTGAAAGCCGTCTGAGCCCGCGGATCATAGGCCGCTGAGCCTAGGCTTTGCCAGTTCAGGCCACTTTCACCACCCTCGTCCCCGCCATCAGATCGTGCACGCAGCGCTGGTCCTTGCGCATGAGCCCGACGCCGATGTCGATCAGGGCGACGGGCGGCAGGAGCGTCCAGAAGATCCCGGGGACGATCGTGCGCCACAGGATCAGCGCCATCGGCGACGGCTTGCCGCCGTCGGACGCGTTCACCACGTGCAGCTGCGCCGCCAGCTTGCCGTAGCTCTGTCCGGTCCACGCGAGCAGCGCGCACTGCGTCGCGGCGAGCAGCACGTACGCGACGATGCCGACGATCATGCCGTTGAAGAGCACGCTCTCGTTGCCGGGCATCCAGTGCCACGCGCGCGCGAGCCCGGCCGACACACCGAGCAGGGCGGGCAGGGCGAGCAGCGAAATGTCGAGGAACGCGGCGGTCGCGCGCGCCGGGATCGGAGCGGCCTCGGCGGTCGTCACACCCGCTCCACCAGCACCGCCATGCCCTGGCCGCCGCTCACGCACAGCGTCGCGATGCCGTAACGGCCGCCGCGCCGCTGCAGTTCGTGCAGCAACCCGACCACGATACGCGCGCCGCTGCAGCCGGTCGGATGGCCGATCGCGATGCCGCCGCCGTTCACGTTCAAGCGCTCGTGATCCATCTTCAGCTCGCGATCGCACGCGAGCACCTGCGAGGCGAACGCTTCGTTCAGTTCGATCAGATCGATGTCGGCCATCCTCAACGTATGCCGCTCGAGCAGCTGCCGCACCGCGGGCACCGGGCCGAGCCCCATGCGCGCGGGATCCACGCCCACGCTCGTCCAGCCGAGCAGCGCGCCCAGCGGCGTGACGCCGCGCTTCGCGGCCGCGGCCTCCGACAGCACCACGAGCGCCGCGGCGCCGTCGGTGATCGCGCTCGCGTTGCCGGCGGTGATCGAGCCGTCTTTCCGGAAGACGGGGCGCAGCTTCGCCATGTCCTCCGGACTGGCGTCTTCGCGCACGGCTTCGTCTCGCGACACGAGCGAAGCGCGCTTGCCCTCGCCCACGGTCACGGGCGCGACCTCCGACGCGAACGCGCCACTCGCCCACGCGGCCGCGGCGCGGCGGTGGCTGCGCGCGGCGTACGCGTCCTGCTCCTCGCGCGAGATGGCGTAGTCGGTCGCGAGCGTCTCGCTCGTCTCGCCCATCAGCTGGTCGCACAGCGGACACAGGTAGCCGTCGCGATACATGGCGTCGATCAGCGGCTGGTCGCCGAGCTTCTGCCCCCAGCGCACGTTCGTCGCGAGGTACGGAATGCTCGTCATGTGCTCGGTGCCGCCGGCGAGCACGACGTGCGACTCGCCGAGCCGCACGTTGCGCGCGGCGTCCACGATCGCCTGCGTGCCGCTCGCGCAGGCCTTGTTGATCGTGTGCGCGGGCACGGAGTCGGACAGTCCGGCGCGGCGCACGACCTGGCGCGCGAGATTCGGGCCGTTGCCGGCCTGGCGCGCGTGACCGAACAACACTTCGTCGAAGGCTTCGAGCGGCACGCCCGAACGCTCGATCGCGGCGGCGGCGGCGAAGCCGCCGAGCTGCGCGGCGCTCGAGGCGGCGAATGCTCCGCCGAACTTACCGACGGGTGTGCGGACCGCCCCGGCGAGCAATACGCGAGGGGACATCATCGAACTCCTCGGTCAATAGTCTGAGAACATCGCTGGGGCCGACTGCCCGACGCGACGATTCGAAGCCATGTGCGAAGCCACCAGCAAGGGTGAAGTGGGCATTCGCCTGATGAGCACGCACGCCCGCATACACATGCAGTAGGGCGAGAATTTGTTCCGCCGTGAATCGGGCGGGCCCATGAACGACGGTGACACCGCAGTCCTCATCTTCGAGCCATAGCTCGACAAACCCGAAACCGTGAAGCACCTCGCATGCGGTCGAACCAGTGCGCGGGGTGAGACCGACGAGTTCGAGTGCGCCCAGAGCGCTGAACTCGTGACGCTTGTTGACGAGCACCACATCGCCGGTCGGTGTCATCCAGAAACGAAGTCCCGCCGCGTCAGACCAGTCCCAGTCCGAGACGGGCTGGATCTGCGCGTGCAGGCCGTTCGCACCGTTCGTCTCGCTCTCGAGAAGCGCGGCAACGAGCCCCTCGTACGCAGGTTCGTGAACTGGCTTGACCATCAATCATTCCCTCGTTCCGACCGTCGCCACTATCTCGATCGAACGGCGCTGAGGCTGCTCGCTGTCCGTCAGGTCTTCGGCCGACGCGCCTAGCTGCGATCGCGATCGGGCCGCGGCGGGCGCGGCGTGAACGGCCGCGAGGGTCCGCCGGGACGAGGCGGCCCACCGGGGCCGCTCGGGCGCGGCGTGTACGGACGCGGAGGCCCGCCCGGTCCGGAGCCCGGACCGCCGGGGCCCGCGCCCGGAGGACGCGGCGTGAACGGCCGCGGCGGCCCGAACGACGTGCGCGCGCGCGGCTGGAATCCGCCGGTGTCGGCGCTGCCACCCTTCTGCAGCGCCTCGTAGCTCTTGCCACCGGTCTTCGCGGCCTGCTTGCGCGCCTGCTTCGCGGGATTGAAGCCACCGCGCTTCGCCGGGTCGGCGGCCAGTTCGCCGCCGCGGCGCGCCCCGCGGTGATCGTCGTCGTCGTCGCCGTACTCGTCCTCGTACGAGGACACGAGGTCCTCGTCGAACTCTTCGTCGGGCGCGGGTCCGTGCAGCACGACGTACCAGCCGTCGCCGTCCTCGACTTCGGCCTGCAGCCCGAGCGAGCTTTCGCTCGGCGCGGCCGCGAACACGACGCCGTTGCCGCGCAGCTCCTCGGCCCACGCCTCGAAGTCGGCGTCCTCGAGCGCGAACGTCACGCCCTGGTCCGGGTGCAGCATGAGCGTGGTGAGATCGGCGCGATCGTGCACGGCCAACCGCGTGTCGCCGGTGTCGAACACGACCCAGAACTCGGATTCTTCCGCCACCTTCAGCCCGAGCACCTCACGATAAAACGCGACGGTCTCCTCGAACTGCGTGGCGTTCACGATGGCGTGCGACAGCGCGGGCCACTGCCCGGCGGGCAGCTCGCGCGCGGGCTCGACGAGCTGCACGCGATTGCCTTCGGGGTCGCGCACGATCGCGAGACGGCCGAGCGGGGACTGCGTGATCTCGCCTTCGACCTGCGCGCCGCGCGTGCGGAACGTGGCGAGCTTGTCCTCGAGCGGCGACGCGGTGAGCGCGAGCTGCAGCTGCGCGGACGCGCCGGCTTCGCCACGATGCAGCGCCAGAGCGGCGCCCTGCGCGGCGAACGCGACCCAGTCCCCTTCGGCGTGCGTGACCGAAAGTCCGAGCCGCTTTTCGTAGAACTCGCGCTGCCGGTCGAGATCGCCGGTCAGAATGATGACGCAGTGAAGCCTGCCCAACGCCGTACCCTCGCTCACTCGAGATTCAACCAGACGCTCTTGACCTGGGTGTATTCCTGCAGGCTCGCGGCGCCGAGGTCGCGGCCGAAGCCGCTGCCCTTGTAGCCGCCGAACGGCATGCCGGGATCGAAGTGGTTGTACATGTTGATCCACACAGTGCCGGCGCGCAGCGCGCGCGAAACGGTGTGCGCCTTCTTCACGTCGCGCGTCCACACGCCCGAGGCGAGGCCGTAGAACGTGTCGTTCGCCTTGGCGACCGCGTCGTCCACGCCGTCGAACGGAATCACGGCGAGCACGGGGCCGAAGATCTCTTCCTGCGCGACGCGCATCTTGTTGTCCACGTCGGCGAGCACGGTGGCCTGGACGAACGTGCCCTTGCCGTTGATCGGCGCGCGCGATCCGCCGGCGACGAGCTTCGCGCCTTCCTTCACGCCGGTTTCGACGTAGCCGAGCACGTGGTTCATCTGCTTCTCGTTCACGAGCGCGCCGAGGCGCGTCTTGGGATCGAGCGGGTCGCCGGGCTGCATCTTCTTCGCGCGCTCGGCGAGCTTGCCCACGAACTCCTCGTAGATGCTCTTCTCGACGAGCAGCCGCGAGCCGGCGGCGCAGACTTCGCCCTTGCCGTAGAAGATCGCCATGGTCGCGCCGCGCAGCGCGGCGTCGAGGTCGGCGTCCGCGAACACGATGTTGGGCGACTTGCCGCCCAGCTCGAGCGTGACCTTCTTCACGGTGTCGGCGGCCGTGCGCATGATGTGCTGGCCGACTTCGGTCGAACCCGTGAAGCTGATCTTGTCCACCATCGGGTGCTTCACGAGCGCCTCGCCCGCGACGGAGCCGCGGCCGGGCACGACGTTGAACACGCCGGGCGGGAAGCCGGCCTCGATCGCCAGCTCGGCGATGCGGATCGCGGACAGCGGCGTCTCGGCGGCGGGCTTGATCACGATCGTGTTGCCGGCGGCCAGCGCGGGCGCGGCCTTCCAGCCGACCATGATCATCGGGAAGTTCCACGGGATGATCGCACCCACGACACCGACGGGCTCGCGCAGCGTGTACGTGAACACGTTCGGGTTCACGCTCGTCGTGTCGCCGGTCAGCTTGCTCGCCCAACCCGAAAAGTAGTGAAAGCAGCCGGCGACCATCGCGATGTCCACGTGGCGCGACTCGAAGATGGGCTTGCCGTTGTCGAGCGTCTCGAGGCGCGCGATCTCGTCGGCGTTCGCGAGGATCAGGTCGCCGAGCCTGTGCAGCAGCCGGGCGCGATCGGCCGGGCGCATCTTCGGCCACGCGCCGCCGTCGAACGCGGCGCGCGCGGCGCGCACGGCACGGTCCACGTCCTCGACGCCGGCTTCGGCGACATGGGTGATGAGCTCTTCGGTCGCGGGATTGCGCGTCTCGAACGTGGCGCCCGACGCGGCGTCCACGGCCTCACCGTTGATGATCAGCTTGCCCGGACGCACCGGCGCGAGCGTTTCCGACATGGGTTGCTGCCTCCGAAGATGGGAAAGAGTTCAGCCTTCGATGCGGGCGGCCTTGATCTGTTCCGCGTGATGCCGGTCGTGCCGCGGCAGCGCGTGCAGCATGGCGCCGAACGGATGCGACTCGGTCCACAGCTCGGGCGGGTGCGAGGGCACCGACACGAGCGCCGCGATCAACTGTTCGCGCGTCGCCTGCAGCAGCCGGACGGCTTCGTCCCACGACAGCGGACGCAGCGGCCCGAGATGCAGTTCGTTCACGCGCGCCATGGCGTTCTCGTCGAGCCCGGTCCACGAGGGCGCGCGGCCCCCGAGCACGGGCGCGAACTCGTCGAGCCGCACGCGGTCGCGCACGATCAGGTGCAGCACGATCTCGCGCACCGACCACTTGCCCGGCGCCCGGGGACGGTCGGCCGTGGCGGCCGTGAGCCCCTGGATGGACGCCATCACCGCGACGCGCGCGCGCTGCATCTCGAACAGCAGGATTTCCTTCGGGTTCGCACCCTGGCGCTGCGGCTCGAACGCAGGCTGGAACGCCGGCTCGCGCTGCGGCGGCCGCGTGTCGCGGTAAGGCTGGCGCATGCGCGTGACGTTCGAGCGCTTCGGTGCGGCCGGCTTCGTCGCCTTCTGCGCCTTGGGCGCGGCGGCGACGGCCTTCTTCGCGGCCGGGGCCTTCTTCGTGACGACGGTCTTGGTGGGAACGGCGGCCTTCTTCCTGGCGGGCGTGGCCGCCTTGGCGGGCTTCTTCGGTGCGGACCGCTTCGTCGCGGACTTCTTCTTCTTCGGGGGCACTGCGGACTTCTTGCGGGCAGCCTTCGCGCGAGCACGGCGGGAGACGCGTGCGGCCGCGCGCTTCTTCGCGGCCTTCGCAGCGGTCTTCTTCGGGGCTCCGCGTCGCGCTGCCATGAGCGCCTGCCTTAGTGGTTCGAGGGGTAGTCGTAGACGCCGCGTCCGGACTTTCGTCCGAGCCGGCCGGCGGCCACGTACTGCTCCATCAACGGGCACGGCCGGAACTTTTCTCCGAGCGTGCGATGCAGGAACCGCAGGATCGAGAGCCGCGTGTCGAGCCCGACCAGATCCACCAGCTCGAACGGTCCCATCGGGTGGTTCAGTCCCAGCTTGAGCGCCTTGTCGATGTCGGCGGCGCTCGCCACCCCTTCCTGCAGCATGTAGAACGCTTCGTTGCCGATCATGGCGTTGATGCGGCTGGTCACGAATCCGGGCGACTCACGGACGGTGACGCACTCCTTGCCCATGCGGACGCCCACGGCTTCGCAGGCCGCGATCGTCTCGTCGCTCGTCTCGAGCGCCCGCACGATTTCGAGCAGCTTCATGCGGTGCACGGGATTGAAGAAGTGCATGCCCACCACCTTGGGCGCGCGCGTGGTGGCCGCGGCCATCTCGGTGACGGAAAGGCTCGACGTGTTCGACGCGAGGATCGCGTGCGGAGGGGCGATCCTGTCGAGCGCGGCGAAGATCTCGACCTTCAGATCCATCCGCTCGGGCACGGCCTCGATCACGAAGTCCGCGCCTTCGACGGCTTCCTCGAGCGTGGTGCACGTGCTCAGGTGCTTGCGCGCGGCAATCGCGTCCTCGTCGGCCACCTTGCCGGTCGCCACGCCCTTCTCGAGAATGGCGCCGATGTCGTTGACGGCCTTCTCGAGCTGCTCGGACGAGGTGTCCTGCAGCCGCGTGCGATAGCCGCCGAGCGCCGCCGCGTAGGCGATGCCGCGGCCCATGAGGCCCGCGCCGAGGACGGCGATCGTCTGCATGGTCACTTCGACTCCCGTCCTCCGGCCCACTTCCACGCCAGCGGGAACACACCCGCGGCGAGAGCCGACTTGACGATGTCGCCGATCACGAACGGCGCGAGGCCGGTCGCGACGAGCTGACCCGCGGGAACGAAGCGCGACAGCTGCGCCAGGCCCAGCGCGAAGATGACCGTGCTGCCGAGCAGCATGGCGAAGAACATCGTGACGGGCTTGCGGTCCCACGCGCGCTCGGCCAGCAGGCCCGTGACGAGCGCGGCGAACGGGAACGCGACGAGGTAGCCGCCCGAGGGTCCGAGCAGACTGGCGACGCCCGCGGCGCCGCCCGCGAAGAACGGCAGGCCGCACGCGCCTTCGACCAGGTAGAGCGACAGCGCGAGGAACGCGCGGCGGGCGCCGAGCACGGCGCCGGTCAGCAGCACCATGGCCGTCTGGCCGGTGATCGGCACGGGCGTCCACGGCAGGCGGATCTCGGCCTGCGCGGCCGCCGCGGTCAGCAGCGAAGCGAGCACGACCAGCACGACGTTCTGGAGCATGCCGGCGCGGGGCATCGCGACATCGGCGAGGGTCAGCGGACGGGCGGACACCATGGACATGCGCACCTCAAAGGTGGGTCGGTCGCGGCGAGCACGGCGAAGCCGCCCGCGCCGCGGGGGGTACCTTCGGACGGAAAGTGAAGAGCGCGTGCAATGTATCAGGGTGCCGAAGGCCCATTCAATGACTGGTTCCGGGGCTGCTCGGGAACGATTTCGGGCGTTTTCGGGTCCGCTCGGACCCGCACCGGACCGCCCGGGGGCCGTTGACCCCCTCCTGCCCGGCGGTTAGCGTCCGCCGCGGCTCGACTCGAGCCTTCCGCGGTGCCCGGCCGGCCTCCGTGCGGCCTCCTCCGCGTCGGCATATCTCAATCCTTCGTCTCCAAGGCGGAAACCCGACCCATGTCCGAGACCATTCGTATTGCCAACGCCGGCGGCTACTGGGGCGACGACCTCGGCGCGTTCCGGCGCCAGGTCGAGCAGGGCCCGGTGGACTACGTGACGCTCGACTTCCTCGCCGAGATCACGATGTCCATCATGCAGAAGCAGCGCGCGCGCGATCCGCAGGCGGGGTACGCACGCGACTTCATCGCTCAGGTCGAGCAGACGCTCGACACGCTGATTTCGCGCAACATCCGCGTGATCACGAACGCGGGCGGCGTGAACCCGCGGGCGTGCCGCGACGCGCTGCTCGCGATGGCCGCGAAGCACGGCCGCACGCTCGACGTGGCGGCGGTGATCGGCGACGACCTCATGGGCCGGCTCGACGAACTGAACGCCGCGGGCGCGCCGCTCGACAACATGGAGGACGGCACGAAGTTCACGTCCGTGCGCGAGCGCGTGAGCAGCGCGAACGCGTACTACGGCGCGTGGCCGGTCGTCGAAGCGTTGGGTTCGGGCGCGCGCATCGTCGTGACGGGCCGCTGCACGGACACGGGCATCACGCTCGCGCCGATGATCCACGCGTTCGGCTGGGCGCCCGACGACTGGGACCGCCTCGCCTCCGGCATCGTCGCCGGGCACATCATCGAGTGCGGCGCGCAGTCCACGGGCGGCAACTTCACGGACTGGCGCACCATGAAGCGCTTCGAAACGATCGGCTACCCGATCGTCGAGGTCTCGCCCGACGGCTCGTTCGTGGTGACGAAGCACGCCGGCACGGGCGGCGCGGTCACCGTGCGCACGGTGAAGGAACAGCTCGTGTACGAGATGGGCGATCCGCGCGGCTACATCACGCCCGACGTGATCGCCGACTTCGCCACCATCCGGCTCGAGCAGATCGGCCGTGACCGCGTGCGCGTGTGGGGCGTGAAGGGCCGCCCGGCGCCGCCGTCGCTCAAGATCTCCGCCGCGTACTCCGACGGCTGGAAGGCCTCGGGCACGCTCATCATCGGCGGACCCGACGCGCCCGCGAAGGCCCGCGCGTTCGCGGATCTCTTCTGGAAGCGTCTCGACCTGAAGTTTACCGACACGCACACCGAACTCGTCGGTCACTCCGCGTGCTGGGGCCCGATCGTGGGCGATCCCGACGTGCCCGAGGTGCTGCTGCGCCTGTCGGTGCGCGATTCCGACCGCGCGAAGATCGAAGCGTTCGGCAAGATGGTGCCCGCGGTGATTCTCTCCGGCCCTTCGAGCGTCGCCGTGACGGGCGGCCGTCCGCAGGCGCAGGAAGTGGTCGCGTACTGGCCCGCGCTGGTGCCGCGCGATCTCGTGAAGCCCGTGCTCGTGACCGCCGACGGCGAGCAGCCGCTCGAGTGGCCGACGCCGCTGCTGCCGCTCGGCCCCGCGCCGAAGCTGCCGAAGCACGAGTTCCCGAAGGCGAAGGGCGCCGGCTTCGCGCGCGTGAAGCTGTCGAAGCTCGCGCACGGCCGCAGCGGCGACAAGGGCGACACGGCGAACATCGGACTCGTCGCGCGCTCGCCCGAGATCTACCCCTGGCTCGTGAAGACGATCACGTCGGCCGTGGTGAAGAAGCGCTTCAAGGGCATCTGCTTCGGCAAGGTCGAGCGCCACGAGGTGCCCAACCTGCATGCGCTGAACTTCCTGCTGCACGAGTCGCTCGGCGGCGGCGGCACGGTGAGCCTGCGGCTCGACGCGCAGGGCAAGACGCTCTCGCACGCGCTGATGGACATGGAAGTGCGCGCGCCCAAGTCGCTGCTCGCGGCCGCGAAGCGCGGCGACGCGGCGGACGGGGTGCCGGTGAAGAAGGCGCCGAGGGCGCCGAAGGCGGTCGCGAAGAAGGCGAAGAAGAAGCGCTGACGCGGCGCGAGGGCCAGCAGCGGAAACGGCGCCGGGTCCCGCGAGGACTCCGGCGCCGTTCGGCTTTCGTGGCTGCTATCGAATGGGCGGACGCGCGTAGAACTTCACGATCGAGCGCCGAACCGCGTGGTCCGCGGGCGAGCCTCCGCCGGAATCCACGAGTTCGACCAGATCGCCGAGTGAAGATCCCGCGAGTGACAGTTGCCCCTGCGCGTCCTCGGCGCGCGCCTGCACGTACCACTTGCCCGGCAGCGTGAGATGCAGATACCCGAACAGATTCGGCGAGCGGAACGGCGAGTTGGCGTCGAAGACCGGATACGGCGTGGTCATGGCCGACTGGAGCACACCACCGCCGGGCGGGCGCACTTCGAACCGGTACCGGAATCCGATCGGCGAGCCGATCAGGCCCTGCGCATTCAGCACCGAGTAGCGCACGAGGTCGCCTTCCCAGCCGGACGGCAGCGCCGGGTCACCGGCCACGACGCGCGGCCGATACTCCGAATCGCGATCGAAGCCACCATTGACGAGCACGATGATCGCGCCCTGGTGCACGCTGTCTCCTTCGCTGCGCGCCCAGATGCGATCACCGAAGATTTCGTAGAACGTCCGGCGCTCGGGCTGACCGGGGATCGGCAACCGCTGCGCGGGCACGAATGCGAACGAGTCGGGGCCGAACGCGCCGCGGCCGCCGGAGGGCCACGGCGGCGAAGTGGCAAAGGGCTCCCAGTCCGTAACCGTGACGGCGCGGCCGTCGCCGTCCGGCGACGCCGGCCAAGCACGGGGATCGGGTCCGGCCCACCAGACGCTGGGCCGATAGCCGGCATAGAACCGGAACGTGGCCGTTCCGCCTTCTGGCGTGGGCGACGGCAGGGTGAAGCTGTTCGCACCGGGCTGGACCGAAGGCAGTGAACCTTCGGTCACCACTCCGGTCCGCGGATTTCCCCACTGCACGCGCACGAGCCGCGCGTTGGCGGGGATGGTGTCGAGCCGCTCTCCCACGTCGCCGGTGGAGTACGTGAACCACGTGTCCTGGCGGCCGGGGCGCACGCGCCCGCCGGGCGCTCGTTCGACGACGGTGCCGACGAAAGTCAGCCGCGCGCGGAACGCGCGAAGTTCGCCACGAATATCGCGCGCGCCGGGCATCGCGGACTCGACGGCGCGCTCACGCGCGGCCGTGGTCTCTCCCGGCGGTGCGACGGACTTGGAGCAGCCCGTCGCCAGGGCGGCGGACGCCGCAAGCGTGGCGAATGCGCGAGCCGTGCGTGCAAACAAAGCGGAACGGAACATGAATACCTCCCGGGGCCCGGTCGGGATGTACCAAAACTAGGCCTCGCTTCGGGAGCCCGGCAAGCACAATCTCGCCGTGGCATCATGCGCCGGTCCAATCTCCGGAGACCGACCCCATGCGCCTTTCACCGACACCCGAACAGCTGTCCCTGCTGCAGAGCGCGCTCGACCGCCTTCGCGAGGGCTTCGCCTCGCTGCCCGATGCGCCCGAGCACTCCGCCGATCATGCCCCCGACCACACGCGGCCGGAGGCCGTGGCTCCCGCCCTGCCCATGCAGGCGGTGCTTCAAGAAACCGCCACGCGGCTCCACGACAACTTTCCCTATCACCATCCGCTCTATGCCGGGCAGATGCTCAAGCCTCCGCATCCGGTGGCGCAGCTCGCGTACGCGCTCGCGACGAGCGTGAACCCGAACAACCACGCGCTCGACGGCGGGCGAGCGAGTTCGGCACTGGAAAAGGAAGCCGTCGCGCAGCTCGCCGCCATGTTCGGCTGGCGCGAGCACCTCGGGCACCTCACCGGCGGCGGCACGATGGCGAACCTCGAAGCGCTGTGGATCGCGGGCCAACTCGCGCCCGGCGCCACGGTGCTCGCCTCGAGCCAGGCGCACTACACGCACGCACGCATCAGCGCCGTGCTCGGGCTGCCGTTCGAGAGCGTGCCGTGCGACACGCGCGGACGCATGGACCTGCGCGCGCTCGAAGCGCGGCTCGCGAAGGGCGGCGTCGGCGCCGTGGTCGCGACCATGGGCACGACCGCGACGGGCGCCGTGGATCCGCTCGGCGCGATTTTGGACCTGCGCGCGAAGCACGGCTTCCGCGTGCACGCCGACGCGGCGTACGGCGGCTACCACGTGCTCGCGGGCAACCTCGCACGCGAGACGTCCGCGGCGTTCGCGCGCATCGGAGAGGCCGACTCGATCGTGGTGGACCCGCACAAGCACGGGCTGCAGCCCTACGGCTGCGGCTGCGTGCTGCATCGCGACCCGTCGGTCGGGCGCTTCTACCGGCACGACTCCCCGTACACCTACTTCTCGTCGGCCGAGCTGCATCTGGGCGAGATCTCGCTCGAATGCTCGCGCCCCGGCGCCGCCGCGGTCGCGCTGTGGGCGACGCAGCGACTGCTGCCGCTCGAACGTGGCGGCGAGTTCGTGCGCGGACTCGAAGCCTCGCGCGAGGCGGCGCTCGAGCTGCACGCGAAGCTCGCCGCCGATCCGCGCTTCATGGTCGGCATGACGCCCGAGCTCGACATCGTCGTGTGGGGCGTGCGCGCCACCAGCGTGAGCGCGTCGTCGGCCGCGGCACGCCGCGTGTTCGAGGAAGCGGCGAAGCTCGGCCTGCACCTGGCGCTCGCCGAGCTGCCGATCGCGTTCTTCGGTGGCCCGATCGCGGCGATGCACGCCGACCAGCCCACGCTCACCGCGCTGCGCAGCGTGCTCATGAAGCCCGAGCACCGCGAGTGGCTCGTCGAGATTCTCGCGCGGCTGGACGCGGCCGCGGACGCGGCGCGGGGCTGAGCGGAAGCGCGGAACGCCCGGCCGTACGGCGCCGGGCGTTCGCTGCTCGGGATCGGGGGACTTCCGAGCCTCTACTTGTACAGGTTCTTGATCGCGCCCCACGTGGTCGTACGCGCCGGGACGACGTTCTGCGTGGTCAGCATGAGGTCGTCGAAGTACACGGGCACGTTGCCGAGGTCGAAGCGGAAGTTGTACACGCCGACGAAGCCCGTCAGTAGCGGCGTCGCGTCCACGACCGGGTTGCCCGCGGTCAGCTCGACACCGTCGTACCAGAGACGGAACTGGTTGCCGATGGCCTCGACCTTCAGGTGGTGCCACGTGTTCACGAGCGGAATGCCGCCGGGAATCTGCGTGCCGACCCACGAGCGCAGCGACGTCGGCGTCTGGCCGACGAGACGGCGGAACACGAGCTGCGCCATGCCCGAGTACAGCACGAACTGGTAGCTCGACTTGAAGTTGTCGCCGACGCTGGCGCGAATCACGAGACCGCGGCGCGTGTTGCCGGCGCCGGTGTTGAACCAGCCTTCCCACGTGTAGTCGTTCTGGCCCTGCGGATCCACGGCCGACAACGCGATGCCGCCCGAGTCCTGCACCGTGTTCGTGAGCACGCCGACCGTGTGGTCGCCCGACGGATTCGAGTACGCGGGGTCGGCCGGATTCATCGTGAGCGCCATGAGCGTGCGCGGCGTGTCGTAGCCGGACAGCCAGTTCAGCTGCAGCACACCGCCGTTGACGTGTTCTTCGACGATGGAAATCGCCTGGGCCTGCGAGGCGAAAGCGAGCATCAGCGCGAGGACGGGCACGACCATCTTCACCAGTTTCATATGACAGCTCCTCCGAAGAAGCGTTGCGTGATGTGGGTGAGTGTTGTTTTCCAGTGACACAACCTAGCGGGCGAGCACCAGGCGCACCGCCGTGTTGGCCGGGTCGTCGGTGAGCCGCGCGAAATACACACCCGCGGGCGCCGCATGCCCCGACGCGTCGCGGCCGTTCCATTCGATGGACGGCGCGTTCGCGATGGGCAGCGAAGCCACACGGCGGCCGTCAATCGAGTACACCTCGACGCGGCGGCCTGGAGCCGGAGGGAGCGACGACGCGAACCGCACACGCGCCGCCCCGAAAGCGGGATTGGGCGAAGCCACGAGCGACGCGTGCAGCGTGCCGCTCGTGCCGGGCGTCACGTCGAGCACGCTCGCATTCACGCGCGGCTCGAAGTACGCGATGCGCCGCACGAGATTGCCGGGAGACGCGCCGCGGTCGCCGATGAGCGCGCAGCCGGCCTGATCGGTCGACGGCGCCTGGAACACGATGCGCAGCTTGCCGCCCGGATTGATCGTGGACATCGAGAAGAAGCGCTCGTCCACGTTGGGCGTGTTGGTCAGGTTCTGCATGGCGCTCCACGCGCTCGCGCCACGGACCGAGCTGCACGCGATGTCACCGTAGCCGGTGCCCGTGCAGATCCCTTCCAGGCCGCTCGGAATACCCGTGGGATCCACCTGGGAATCCGTGTAGCGCAGCCACGCGACGTAGGTCTCGGAGCCGTCCTGCGAGAAACCGACCTGCGGCCAGTCCACGCTGATGGAGTTGAAACCGGCGAGCGGGCCGTTCAGGAGATTGTCCACGTCGTCGTAGCGGTCGGCGACGCCCGCCGGAACCTGGTACACGGTCTCCACGCCGCGCGTGGACGACCAGTGCTTGATGCGGCTGCGGTAGTCGTAGTACACGACCGTCGTGCCGCTCTTGCGCGCCTGCAGCTCGCTCCACACGACGTGCGGCGTCGTGTCCTGGTACGCGAGCGAGCAGTGGATGTAAGGGCGGTACTGCGTCGAGGTCGAGTCGGTCTTGACGATCTGCGAGTCGAGATAGTTCGTGAGATTGCGAATCGTGATCGTGCCCGGGTTGAAAGAGCCGTTCGACGACTCGATCAGGTACACGTTGCCGCCGAAGTCGCCGACCGCGATGCCGACGCGGCCGTTCGCCGACGCCGCGATGCACGGGAACGCGGGACGCGAATCGCGGAAGAGCGACGCGGGCGCCGGATACTTCCAGTCCTGCCCCTGCCACGCGAAGCACGAGTACGGCGTGCCGATCGTCGGGAACCAGCTCGTCGCGATCTGCACGGTCTCGTCGTAGCCGCCCGCGACCGGCACTTCGCCGAGCAGCGAGTAGGTGTTCGTGGGCGTCACGGCGACCTGCGGGAACAGCACGCTCGCGCCGCCGGAGAACGGCGGCAGGTACGCGGTCCAGTTGTTCGTGTTCACGGCGTCCTGCAGATAGAACGTGCCGCGCAGGTCGCAGCTCTCTTCGTTGATGTGCTGCGCGACCACCGCGCGGCCCGAGGGGCTCAGCGCGATCGAGCCGAAGCCGCCGAACTCCTCCGGCGCGGTGCAGCAGTGCAACGCGGCGAGGTCGGGATCGGTCACCTTGCCGATGCGGTGCCACACGCCGACTTCGTCGCGGTAGGCGTAGCCCTGGCCGCGCTGCGGATAGGGCTGCGGCGCGTTCAGGTTGGGCGGGCAGACACCGGACAGCTCGCAGAAGTCGTCCTGCCACGTGATGTGCACGCGGCCGTCGGGACCGACTTCGACGTGATGGCCCATCGAGCCCATGTCCTGCAGGTCGTAGTAGGTCGAGTCGATCTGCACCGCGCCCGCAGGCAGGCCGACGTTGAGCACGGCCGCGGCGTTCGCGCCGTTCGGCGTGGCGGCGCGCAGAGCGGCCGCGGGCTGCGAACCGTTGACGTCGTTGAAGCGGCGGCCGTCGACGGTGGCGCGAGTACGGGCTTCGGAGACTCCCGCGAGGGAAAGCGTCAGGGCCAAGAAGATCCCCAGAGAGGTCGTACGCATGGTGTCAGCGCTCCGTATTCGGAGTCAGCCAGGGCAGCGCCACGTCACGGCGGACGGACAACGTGAACGAGCGGCCCGGCTCGGGAATGAAGCTCAGCGGTTCGAAGTACCGCGTGTTCGTCAGGTTGCGCACGGCGAGCGTCCAGCGGGCACGCAGCGCGGTCATGCCGGCTTCCGCGGAAGCCGTCCAGAACGCCGGACGCGCGAGCACGTCTTCACCACGGCTCGTGCGGGAGGCGTTCGTCCAGCGCACCCGGAACGCGACCGTGCCCAGGGGCACGAAGCGCGGAGCCGGGACGCGAACGTCGAACGTGGCGCGCGCGGCGCCGAGATCGGAGATGGGCTCGCCCGTGTTGCGGTCGGTGCCGCGCGGGAACGCGACGGCGATCGACGGCTGCACCCGGCCGAAGCGCAGGTCGGCCTGGGCTTCGACGCCCTCGAGACGGGCGCGGTCGATGTTCTGGTTCTCGAAGCGCGGCACGCCGAAGACCAGCGTCACGTAGCGGATCGCGATCAGGTCCTCGACGTCGGAGCGGTACGCGGAGAGCCGCGTGCTCGACACCTTGCCGCCGAACAGCTCGCCGGTCTTGACGCCGACTTCGGTCGACAGCGACGTCTCGGGGCGGAGCTTCTCGTTGCCGAACACCATCAGGCCGCCGTGGACGAGCATGTTGACGTAGCGCTCTTCGAGGTTCGGCGCGCGGAAGTTGCTCGCAACGTGCACGTACGGCGTGACTTCGCCGATCGCGCGCGACAGGCCGGCCTCGCCGCTGACGTTCTTGTCCGTGACGTTCGACGGCGTGCGCCAGCTGCCCTCGCCCGGCGACGTGACGGAGTGCATGTGGTCCCAGCGCGCGCCGCCGTCGAGGCGGAAGCCGTACGGACGCACCGCGCCGGAGATGCCCGCGCCCCACACTTCGCGGCGCGCCGGGGGGACGTCCTCGGTGACGCGCGACTCGTGGTAGGTGACTTCGCCGGCCGTGTTGCGCACGGTCGAGTCGCCGTAGTTCGGGCCCGTGGTGCTCTCGCGGCGCCACTCGGCGAACGCGCGGAAGTCGCGCCACGTGATGCTCGGCTGCACGCTCTTCGACCACATCGTGATGCGGCTGCGCGCGTCGGACTGCGCCGTCGCGACGAGCCGGCCGCGCAGGTAGCGCTCGTTGATCACGGTCTCGTCGTAGTTCGTGCGGAAGCGCTGCTGCACCATGAGGAGCTTGGCCGCCGGAGCGTTCGCGTGCTCGGGCGTGAGCGAGAGCTCGAGGCGGTCGGCGTCGCGGCCGACGAGCGGGAAGCCGGCGTCGGAGCCGAGCGTGGACTGGAACGCCGGCAGGCCGATCGAATAGCTCGCGTGCATCGAGTGTTCGAGGTCGAGGTGCGCGATGCCGTGGCGGTACACGCCGCGCACCGCGACGTCCTGCTCGCGATAGCCGCTGTGCGCGTACGTGCTGTCGGGCGTCACGAGTTCGCCGAGCGCGGCGGTGCCGGCGCTCAGCTCGGCGCCGCAGTTGCGCGCCATCCAGCGGAAGCGCGCGAACTCGCTGTGCTCGCCGCCCTGGCTGGCGCCGCGCAGGTTCAGCGTGAGCGACGCGCGCGTGCGCTCGGCGAGCAGCGGGCGGTGCGTCGAGAGTTCGAGCGTGCCCGCGAGCGCGTCGGAACCGTTCGAGGCGCCGCCGGCGCCCGGCGTCGCGTCCACGGTCTCGATGCGGTCCATGGAAACGAGCGACGTCTGCGCGCCGTGGCCGCGGCCGGTCTGCAGCCGCACGCCGTCCACGAGCACGAGCACGCGCTCGCCGGAGAGGCCGCGCATGGACACGTGCGACGCCCACGGGCCGGTCTTGCTCATGTCCACGCCGGGGATCGCGACGATCGCGTCGCTCACGGTCGCGGGCGCGAAGCGCACGAGCTTCGAGCGGTCCATGCGCACCGAAGTGCCGGAGGCGCGTCCGTCGGCGGCGCCGCGGGCGCCCTGGACCGTCACCGGCTTGAGCACGGTGATCGTGTCCTGCATGCGAAGAGGAGCCGGAGTCGTCTCGCCGGCGAGAGCCGCCGGAGCCCACGTCGCGGCCGCGAGAATCAGGCCGCCCACCACCGCCGCACCACCCGTGTAGGTCTTCATGGATCCGAATATCGCCCCGTCGTTCTCTGCCGGGTATTCGGATGAGTGCGGAAACTGCCCTCCGTAGAACTACTGAGGGCCTTCGGGCCCCTCGATGAGCCCTTCGCGGATGGCGAACTGCGTGAGCAGGGCGACCGAGTGCAAGTCCAGCTTGCGCATCAGATTCGCCCGGTGCGACTCCACCGTGCGGGTGCTGATGTTCTGGGTCGCCGCGATCTCCTTGGTCGTGAGCCCGCGAGCCACCTCGGCCAGGACTTCGCGCTCGCGGCCGGTCAGGCGGGCCAGGGCGCTCTCGCTGGCCCCGCCGGTGCGCACGCTCTCGGCCAGCGCGCGC
>JACRIW010000090.1 GCA_016215625.1 Candidatus Eiseniibacteriota bacterium
ACCACGATCCGGCGGCCAGCGAAGACCCACGCATGGAAGAAAAGCTACAAGGGAGCGCCCATCCGCACCCCCTGACCACCCGAACAAGGCGGACATAATCATGTTGCAGTAGGGCGGACAGAATCACGTTGCAACGACAGGCCGCGCGCCCGCGGGCGCGGGGCGCGCGCTGGCACGTGCACGACTCGGCCGCTAGATTGCGCCGCCATGAGCGACACTCCGCGCCGCGCCCCGGCGCTCTCCCTCCTGCTGTCGCTGGCCTGGACCGCCCTCGAGGCGGCGCTGCTCGCGCTCGGCCTCGGCAGCTTCGATCGCCTCACGCGCGACCCGCGCGCGATCGCGCTGCTCGTGCTGTTCGCCGCCACGGGCATGCTCCTGTCGGTCCGGCGCCCGACGCGCGCGCAGGACATGACCGAGAAGCGGCCCGACCCGGCCGCGATGGCGGTGCTCTTCGTGATCCCGCTCGTGACGCCGATGATCGCGGCGTTCGGCGCGAGAGCCGCGCTCTTCACGCTGCCGCACGCGAACACCGTGTCGTGGTGCGGCGTCGCGCTCGTGGCCGCGGGACTGTTCGTGCGCATCTCCGCCATGCTGCAGCTGGGCGCGCGGTTCTCGCCGCTCGTGTCGCTGCAGCGCGAGCACGCGCTCGAGACGCGCGGCTGGTACGCGGTCGTGCGCCATCCCGGTTATCTCGGGGCGCTGCTCGCCACGCTCGGCACGTCGCTCGCCTTCGGCAGCGCGCTCGCGACCCCGCTGCCCGTGCTCATGTTCGTCGCACAGCGCCTGCGCATCCGCGACGAGGAGGCGCTTCTCGCCGAACGCTTCGGCGACGAGTGGCGCGAGTACGCGCGCCGCACCGGCGCGCTGCTGCCGCGGCCTCCGCGCGGCCGGTGACCGCCCGTGCGGTGCGGCGCGAGGATGGCTCCGCGAGTCCCTCACGCTTGCGGCCATTCTGGACCTGCCCCTAGACTGCCGCCCATGCGCATTTCCTATCATGTGATCTCGGCCCCGTCCCCTCTGGGCCTGCTGTTCGTCGCGGCCACCGAGCGCGGCCTGCGCTACGTCGAGTACATGGACAAGCGCAGCCTCAAGCGCACGATCGCGGCGCACGCACCCGAGTGCCCGAACGCGGTATGGGAGCACTCCGTGCGCGGCCTGCGCCCGCTCGCCGACCAGCTCGAGCAGTGGTTCTCCGGCGCGGCGCGCCACCTGGGTCCGCCGCTCGACCTCGCGGGCTCGGAGTTCCAGCTCAAAGTGTGGAACGCGCTGCTGCAGATCCCGTACGGCGAGACGCGCAGCTACGGCGACATCGCGAAGGCGATCGGCGAGCCGAAGGCGGCGCGCGCCGTGGGGCTCGCCGCGAACCAGAACCCCGTCATGATCTTCGTGCCCTGCCATCGCGTGCTGGGCGCGGACGGCAAGCTCGTCGGCTACGCCGGCGGCCTGCCCCGCAAGAAGTTCCTGCTCGGACTCGAGTCGCGCTTCCGCGACATGCTGCCGCTCGAGGCCGATCGCGTCATCGCCGCCGCCACCGTGAAGGTGAAGCGCGCGAGTGCGCCGGCTGCCGCCCGCCCGAAGGCGGGCAAGCCCGAGCGCCCGCGCCGCACGGCCGCGCCCGTTCCATCCTCCCGCACCGAAACGCGCAAGCGTACGCCCGTGGCCGCGAGGCCCGCGCCGGCGAACACGCGCAAACTCGCCGCCGCGCCGGCCACACCGCGCCGCGTCCGTCGAGCCGACTGATCCGCACGGCGGCACGCGCCCGCCACGAGGAGCCCCCACTCATGTCGTCCCGCATGCTTCGCACCACCGCCGCCGCGTTCGCGCTGCTGGCGCTGGCCACGCCGTTCGCCGCGGCCAGGCAGATCCGCATCAACGTCACGAACTTCGACTTCACGCCGCGATACGCGTCCATGAGCCAGGGCGACCACGCGGTGTGGATCTGGGACACCACTCCGCACACGGTGACGCAGGGCGACACGGCGAACGTCCCGGTCACGCCGACACCGGGAACGGCCAAGTTCAACTCGGGTGACGCGGCCATCTCGGGCAACAGCGGCCCGACGAGCGCGGCCTACTCGTGGAAAGCGAACGCCACCGGGCTCATCGAGTACTACTGCATCCCGCACTGGCCCGCGATGGTCGGCGGACTCGACGTCGTCGCGTCCGGCGCGCAGGGCCTCTCGGACTTCCGCATCACCGAGGTGCAGTACAACGTCGCGGGCAACGCCGATCTCATCGAGATCACGAACCTCGGCGCGACCGGCGACCTCGGCATGTACCGCCTGAAGGTCTCGGGCGCGGGCGCCGCGACGGGCAACCTGCTCCGCAACGGCTCCTCGAGGACGCTGCCGGTGGCCGCGGGCGCGAAGTTCATCGTCCACCTGAACGCGTCCGGCATCAACGACGCGAACAACCTTTACCTGTCGGGCATCACCGGCCTGCCCGATGCGGCCGGCTCGGTCGCGCTCTACGTGCCGAACTCGGTGAACACCTCGCTCGCGCTCTCGAGCATGCTCATCGACTTCGTGTCGTGGGGCTCGGGCGGGCAGGAGAACGAGGCGACCGCGGTGAGCGCGAGCCTGTGGTCCACCTCCACCGCGGTGCCGCTCGTCAACCCCGGCAGCTCGATCGAGTTCTGCGGACAGGGCGGGCAGTACGGCGCCGCACGCTGGTACGAGAACCCGACCCCGAACTTCGGCGGCTCGGACAACTGCCTCACGCCGGTGACCCCGACCACCTGGGGCCGGATCAAGGTGCTCTTCCGCTAGGCGACCGAGCGGCCGCGGGGCCGCGGGGCCGCGGAAACCGCGGCCCGGCGGTTCGGCCGCACGCACCCACCGCCACACGCTCCTCGCGCCGCGGGACGATTTCCTTTCCGTGTTCGGCCACGCTTGTGCATCATGGCGGCCCCCATCCTTCCGGCGCGATCCGTCGCGCTCTCCGCCACCCCGGGAGCTGCCCCATGCCTCGCCGCCTGCCGAAGCTGGCGTTCGCCGTGCTCGCCGCCCTCGTGCTCACCGTGACCATCGCCGGCGCACGCCAGCGCCGCATCGATCTCTCCGGATTCTCGTTCACGCCCTCCTCCGCGACGCTCAACCAGGGTGACCACGCCGTGTGGATCTGGGTCGGCGGCACGCACTCCGTGTTCAGCGGCGCCAACGCGACCTCGGACGGCATCTTCGGCAGCGGCAGCGCGGGAAGTGGCCAGACGTTCAGCTGGAAGTCCGACCGCACCGGCACGCTCGACTACTTCTGCGGCTTCCACGGGCTGAGCATGGTCGCGACGCTGGATCTCGTCGCCTCCGGTGCCACGACGGCGCTGTCCGACTTCCGCATCACCGAAGTCCAGTACAACGCGGCGGGCAATGCCGATCTCGTCGAGATCACGAACCTCGGCGCCACCGGCGACCTCGGCAAGTACCGCCTCAAGATCTCCGGCGCCACGGTGCAGACGCTCGCGATCGGCGCGAGCACGAACATCGCCGTCCCCGCGGGCGGGCGAGTCGTGCTGCACGTCGGCCAGACGGGCACGAATACGTCCACGGACCTGTTCTTCAATCTCGCGGCGGGGCTTCCCGACGCCGCCGGCTCGGTCGCGCTCTACGTGCCGAACACGCAGGCGACCGCGCTCACGAACGCGACGCAGATCATCGACTACGTCGCGTGGGGCTTCGGCGGGCAGGAGAACGAGGCCACCGCCGCGACCGCGCTGCTCTGGAACGCGGGTACGGCCGTCGGCGCGGTCGCTTCGGGCAGCTCGATCGAGTTCTGCGGGCAGAGCGGGCAGTACGGCGCCGCGCGCTGGTACGAGAACCCGAGCCCGAACTTCGGCGGCGCGGACAACTGCCTCACGCCGGTGACCCCGACCACGTGGGGCCGGATCAAGACGCTCTATCGATGATGCCGGACGGGGCGCGGCGAGATTCCGCAACTCACGCGAAGTGGCTCCAGCCCGTGCCCCGTACCGGTTCGCGCGAACCGTCCTCGCGCTGCAGCACGAGCACGCGCTCCTCGATCACCTGGCCGATCGGCGTGAGGCGCGCCCCCGCGGACTCCGCCGCGGCGCGGCATTCCGCCCAGCGCGCGGGGTCGAGCGCGAGCAGCAGTTCGTAGTCGTCGCTCGGCCCGAAGCGCAGCGCGTCCACGCTCACGCCCAGCGTGCGCGCGGCCTGCTCGAGCGCGGGATCCGCGGTGGCGCCGTCCTCGAACAGGAGTGCGCCCACGCCGCTCGCCTCGCACAGGTGGCCGAGGTCGCCCGCGAGCCCGTCGCTCACGTCGATGCACGCGCGCACGGCGCCCGTGCGTGCGAGTGCGGCGGCCGCGGCGATCCGCGACGGCGGCGCGAGGTAGCGCTTCGCGAGCCAGTCCGGCACCGGCGCGAACGACGGCGGCGACGCGGCGAGCGCCAGCGCCAGCGCCGCGCCCGCATGTCCGAGGGCGCCCGTGGTCGCGAGCACGTCGCCCGCGCGTGCGCCCGCGCGCGTCCAGGCCGCGCCACGCGTGACGTCGCCGATGAGCGTGACCGAGAACGCGCACGGCCCCTCGGCTTCGGACAGGTTGCCGCCCACGACGGCCGCGCCCTCGGCGGCGAGTGCGTGCGCGCAGGCCAGTTCGACGTCGTGCAGCCACGCCGGGTCGACCGCGCGCGGGGCGACGCACGAGACGAGCGCCCAACGCGCTCGCGCGCCCATCGCCGCCACGTCGCTCAGGTTGGCGGCCGCGAGCCGGCGGCCGGCCGCCGCCGCGTCGAGCAGGTCGCGGCGAAAGTGGCGCCCCTCGACGAACGTGTCCGTGGTCACGACGAGGTCGCGGCCGTCCTCCGGACGCAGCACCGCCGCGTCGTCGCCCGGGCCGATCACGACGGACCTCCCGGCGCCCGCCGGGAGCGCCGCGAGCAGGTCGCGGATGCGTTCGAACTCGCCGCGCTCACGCATGCGCACGCTCCCCACCGCGCCCGGGCGGCAGCAGCACGGCGAGCAGCCCCGCCGCGACCAGCGACAGCGCGGCGCCGAGCACGAACGGCGCCGCGGCGCCGGCGCGATCCCAGAGCGCGCCCGCGACGATGCTCGCCGGCAGCAGCGCCAGCCCCGCGAGCGACGCGCTCACGCCGTAGGCCGACGCACGCGATTCGCGCGGCACGAGATCGGCGATCAACGCCTTCCCCTGGCCCTCGATGAGCGCGGAATGCACCGCGAGCACGAGGAAGCCGGCGAGCGCGCCGGCGCGCGTCGGTACGATCGCGAACACGCCGTAAGCGATCGCGTAGAGCAGGTAGCCCGCGAGCAGCAGCGGGCGCCGCCCGACGCGGTCGGACAGCCCGCCGAACGGATAGGCGAGCGCGGCGTACAGCACGTTGTACGCGAGGTACACGAGCGACACCTGGCCGGCGCTCCAGCCCACGTCCTGCGTGCGCAGCAGCGCGAACGCCATGCTGCTGTTGCCGAGCTGGAACGCGACGTCCACGCACAGGAAGCGCCGGAACGGCCCGCGCGGCACGCTCCAGCGCGGGAGCGCGGCGGCGCGCGGCCGCGACTCCTTCGGCGTGCGCACGAAGAAGACGATCACGAACAGCGCGAGCAGCGCGGGAATCCCCGAGAGCAGGAAGATGCGGCGATACGCCTCCACGCCGTCGCCGTGCCAGCGCGACAGCAGCCACCAGCCGAGCAGCGGCCCGATCGCGGCGCCCATCGTGTCCATGGCGCGATGCAGCCCGAACGCGCGCCCGAGGTCGGCGTCCGCGGTCGAGTCGGCGATGAGCGCGTCGCGCGGCGGCGAGCGCAGCGCCTTGCCGACGCGGTCGGCGAAGCGCAGCCCGAGCACGCCGGACCACGACTGCACGAGGGCCATGGCGGGCTTGGCGAGCCCCGAGAGGCCGTAGCCGAGCAGCACGAACGGCTTGCGGCGCGACGCGCGGTCGGCGAGCCGGCCCGACACGAGGCGCAGCGTGGACGCGACGCACTCCGCGACCCCTTCGATCACGCCGAGGCTGGCGACCGACGCGTGCAGCGTGGCGGTCACGAACAGCGGCAGGATCGGCACGAGCATCTCGGACGAGATGTCGGTGAGCAGCGACGTGGCGCCGAGCGCCACGACGTTGCGATGCAGTCCCGCGAAGGGCCCGCGCTTCTCGGTGGGTGCGTCCGCCATGAGGGCGGCACGTTAGCACGCGGCCTTTGCGCCGCACGCGCCGAAAGGCGAACGCGCGCCCGGCGGAAGCCGGACGCGCGCCCGTTGAAGCGTGCCGCCCCGTGGCGGTCAGTCGATCGGCCGCACCTCGACCGGACCGAGTCCGTCGAGCGCCTGCTTCGCGACGTCACCCTGCGTGACGACGACGATGCGCAGCTTGTCGCTGCAGAAGTACGCGCCGAGCACGCGCTTCACGTCGGCCATCGTCACCGCGCGCACGCGGTCGTTGTACTTCGCGATCCAGTCCTGCGGGAGACCGTAGAACTCGACCGTCGCGATCTGCGCCGCGAGGTCCGAGGCCGCCTGCAGTTCGAGCGGGTACTGCCCGACGAGGTAGTTGCGCGCCTTGTCGAGCTCGGCCTGCGTCGGGCCCTCGTTCGCGAGCTTGCCGATCTCGGCGAGCGTGGCGTCGACGCACTCGCGCAGCTTGGCGTTGCGCGTGAACGTGCTCACGCGGAAGGCGCCGGCGCCGCGGTGCTGCGTGAAGCCGCTCGAGATGCTGTACGTGAGCCCCTTCTCGACACGGATCGCGTTCACGAGGCGCGACGTGAAGCCGTCGCCGAGGATCGTGTTCGCGACCTGGATCGCGTCGTAGTCGGGATGGTTGCGCGGCACCGCGATGCAGCCCATGCGGATCTGCGCCTGCGTCGCCTCGGGCTTGTCCACGACGCGGATGCCGCGCGCGGCCACGGGCGCGGGCGCGGCGTACGGATCGCGCACGGGCTCACCCGAGGGCTTCCAGTCCGCGAACGCCTTGCGCACCTGCGCGAGGATCGCGGCCGGCTCGACGTCGCCCGCGATCACGAGCAGCGAGCGGTCCGGCGCCACGAAGCGACGGTGGAACGACGCCACGTCGTCACGCGCGAGCGCTTTCACGCTCTTCTCGGTGCCGATCGCCGGATGCGCGAGCGGGCTGTCGCCCCACAGGTACGACGAGAACGCCTGCTCGGCGATCACCGAAGGCTCGCTGCGGTTGGACGCGATCGTGCCGAGCGCCTCCTCCTGCTTGCGGGCGAACTCCTCCGCCGAGAACGTGGGCTTCACGACGACGTCGTGGAAGAGGCCGAGCCCCGTCGCGAGGTCCTTCTTCAGGACGTCGCACGAGACCGTGAACTGCTCGGTGCGCGAGGACGCTTCGAGGGAGCCGCCGACGAACTCGATGTCTTCCGCGACCTGCTGCGCGGTGCGCGTGCCCGCGCCCTGCGTGAGCAGTTCCGCGGTCATGCGCGCGAGCCCTTCCTTGCCGGCGGGGTCCTGCACGGAGCCGGCGCGAGAGACGAGCCGGAAGCTCACCACGGGCAGCCGGGGCGAGGGCTGCACGATCACGGTGAGGCCGTTCGGCAGCTTGGCGCGGACGGCGGCGGCCGCCCGGGCCGTCGCGGCGGACGCCGGGGCCGCCAGCACGGCGGCCGTCACGAGCGCCGCGGCGAGCGGCGCGACACACAGACGCATGCGGGCGATCATCGCGCGGCCTCCGTTTCGTTCTCGGGCACCAGCGTCGCCACGGTGCGGCGGCGGGCGTCGAACACCTGCTTCGCGACGCGCTGCACGTCCGCGGCCGTGACCGCGCGATAGCGGTCGACGGCGTCGAACAGCGCGCGGTAGTCCCCGTGGTTCTGTTCGTAGCGGCCGAGCATCTGCGCGGCGCCGCGGTTCGTCTCGAGCGTGTACACGAAGCGCGACTCGACCTGGTTGCGCGCCTTCTGCAGCTCACGCTCGGTCGGGCCGTCCTTCACGAGGCGGTCGAGCTCGGCGTACAGCGCCTTCTCGCCGTCCGCGCCGGACGCGCCCGGCTTCATCTCGACCCAGAACTCGAAGAGCCCGGGCTCGAGCTGTGCGCGGAAGCCCGCGTCCGCGGACAGCGCGATCTGCTGCTCGTAGACGAGCGCGCGGTGGAGCCGCGACGACTCCCCGCCGCCGAGCACCGACGCGAGGATCTCGAGCGCGTAATGGTCGGGGTCGCTCACCGCGGGCGCCTTGTAACCCGCCACGAACGTCACGGTCTCGGATGGATAGTGCACGGACACGCGGCGCTCGCCGCGCTGCTCCGGCTCGGCGTTCACGGGCCTGGGCGGCGGCGCCTGGCGCGGGATGTCGCCGAAGTACTCGCGCAGCTTCGCCTTCACCCACGCGGGATCGAAGTCGCCCGACACGATGATCGTGCAGTTGTTCGGCGCGTAGTAGGTGCGGAAGTACTCGACCATCTCGTCGCGCGTGATGCGCTCGAGGTCCTTCATCCAGCCGACGACGGGCCAGTGGTACGGCGAGGCGACGAACGCCGCGCTGTAGAGCGCCTCGTCGAGCATGCCGGGCACCGAGTTGTCGGTGCGGAAGCGGCGCTCTTCCCTCACCACTTCGACTTCGCTCTTGAGCAGGTCGGGCAACAGCGACAGCGAGCGCATGCGGTCGGCGTCGAGGCGCATCATCGTCTCGAGCGACGCGGTGCCGCCTTCCTCGTAGTACGCGGTCTGGTCGTAGCTCGTGAACGCGTTCGAGTACGCGCCCTGCGACTCGAGCTGCACGTCGTACTGCTTGGGCGGCACGTTCGCGGAGCCGTTGAACATCATGTGCTCGAAGAAGTGCGAGAGGCCGGTGATGCCCTGGCGCTCGTTGCGCGAGCCCACGCGGAACCACTGGAAGAAACACACGGCGGGCACGCTGTGATCCTCGTGCAGCAGGATTTGCAGGCCGTTCGGCAGCGAGTCGCGTTCGACGCGGAAGCGCTCGGGCGAGAGCGCGGCGGACCGCGCCGCCGGCTTCGGGGCGGCCGCGAACGCACTCGCGCTCGCGAGCGCGAGCAGTGCGGCGGCGAGACACAGACGACGAAGCATGAAACCTCCGGGTGAAGAAGAAGTGCAGGCGGTGCGAAACCGCGCGGAGCCTAGAGTGGCGCCGGAGGGGGAACAAGCGCCCGGCGATGCCGGAGGAACGCCGGGATGACGCCGAAACCCGCTCCGGCGGGAGGACGGGCGTGGTCCGGAAGGCGCCCGACGGCGACTTTGGGACCGCTACCAACGGCCCACACGGGAGTTGTGGAGCCTGCAGGGAGAATGGCGTAGCTTTTCACTCATGAACGACTCCATCAGCACCGCCGTCAAGGCCCGCCCGGCGACCGAAGATCCGGTCGCGAATCGAATCCGGACGCGGCGCCTGGCACTCGGCTGGTCGCTCAAGCGTTTGAGCGAAGCAACCGGCGGCCTCGCACCGTCGTTCCTCTTCAACATCGAGAACAGCCGCAAGGTGCCGAGCGAAGAAGTCGCCGCCCGCATCGCGCACGCCATCGACGACACGGCCCACGAAGCGACGTATCGCGCGTGGGCTCGTGCGAAGAGCCGCGGACGCACCGGCCGTATCGACCACGACGCCATGCTCAGCGCGTGGGAACTGCTTCGGAATCCGTTCGGGGAACCCGCGGCGCCCGGCGTGGCGCCCGCAGCCCCGGTGGGGGAATCCCGCGACGCCGGACGCCTTCGGGTGCCCGTGCTCGCCACCGCCTCGGACCCCGGCGATGGCGTTCGACCGATTCCCGAGCAGGTCATCAACACGTTGAGCCTCGACCCGCTCGCGTACGGCCACGACGCCGAACTCGCGCGGGAACGCTATTCGCGGCTGCGCCGGCCGTTCGCCTTCCCGCTCGACGAAGAGCAGGCGAAGCGTGCCGGACTGATGGGCGCGACGCTCGCCGTGGTCACGCGCGACGAAGCGATCTCGCCGGACCCGAACGCGGCCTACGTCGTGCGCGTGGAGGGCCGTCTCGAAGTCGTGCGCGGCTCGGCCTACGCGGGCGGCGAGGTTCCCGGCTCGCTTCGCAACGCCGGACTGGATCGCACGGAGGATCTCCGCGCGGCGACGGTCGGACGCATCGACCACCTCCTGCCGGATGTGCGACTCTGAGGGCATGACGACACCGAACCGGTTTCTCCTTCCGGCCATCGCGGTGCTCGCGATGGCCGGACTGCTTTCCTGCGCGACGGCGCCGCGCGTGCGCGGCAGCGGCACGATCGAGCTCGACGAGATCGACGTCGCGTCCCTCGTCGGCGGACGCGTGCTGCGCATGGCCGTCGCCGAGGGCGACACAGTGCACGCCGGCGACACGCTCGCCGTGCTCACGCGCGGCGAAATCGCCGCCGAACTCGCCTCGCAGCTCGCGCAGTCGCAGCGCGCGGAGTCGCAGGCGCGCGACCTCGCGGCCGGCGCCCGGCCCGCCGAAGTGCTCGTCGCGCGCGCGCAACTGGCCGCGGCGCAGGCGGACCGGCGGCTCGCCGAGACGCAGTACACGCGCACGGAAAAACTCGCGCGCGCACAGGCCGTCGCGCAGGCGGAACTCGATCGCGCGCGCGCCACGCGGGACGCCGCCGTCGCACGCGAACGCGCCGCGGCGGAACAGCTGAAGCTGCAGGAGGAAGGCTTCCGCCGGTTGCAGATCGACGCGGCGCGCAGTGCGGCGACCGCCGCGGCGGCGCAGCTCGCCGGCGCGCGCAGCCGCGCGGGCGAACTCGTGCTCGTCGCCCCGTCGGACGGTGTCGTGCTGCTGCGGAACTTCGAGGACGGCGAACTCGCTCCGCCCAACGTGCCCGTCGTGACGCTCGGCGATCCGTCGCGGCTCTGGATGCGCGTGTACGTCGGCGCGCCGCTGCTCGCCTCGATCAAGCTCGGCGATCCGGTCGAGGTCACGCCGATCGGCGCGAAGAAGCCGTTCCGCGGCCACGTCGTGCAGATCAACACGCGCGCCGAGTTCACGCCGCGCGCCGCGCTCACCGAGGAAGAACAGGCGAACCTCGTCTTCGGGGTGAAGGTCGCGCTCGATCCGACGCCGGGCACGCTCAAGCCCGGGCTGCCCGCCGAAGCGCGCTTCCCGACGAAGCGATGAGCGCCACCGTCGTGGAGGTGCACGAACTCGGGAAGCGCTTCGGCGACTTCGCCGCCGTGGACGGCGTGTCGTTCGACATCGCGCGCGGCGAGATCTTCGGCATCCTCGGACCGAACGGCTCGGGCAAGACCACCACGATCCGCATGCTGTGCGGACTCATGGAGCCCTCGAGCGGCGGCGCGACGATCGCGGGCGCCGACATCGCGAAGAGCCCCGAGCTCGTGAAGGCGCGCATCGGCTACATGTCGCAGGCCTTCGGCCTGTACCGCGACCTCACCGTGGACGAGAACCTCGAGTTCTACGCGGGCGTGTACGAGCTCGGCGCGAAGAAGGCCGAACGCATCGCCTGGGCGAAGCGCGAGATGCGCCTCGAGGAGATCGGCGGCCGGCTCGCCGGCGTGCTGTCCGGTGGCCAGCGGCAGCGTCTCGCGCTCGCGAGCGCGATGATGCACGCGCCCGAGGTCGTGTTCCTCGACGAGCCCACGGCCGGCGTGGACCCGGCCGCGCGGCGGCTGTTCTGGACGATCATCCGCGAGCGCGCCGCGGACGGCGTCACCATGATCGTCACGACGCACTACATGGACGAGGCCGAGCGCTTCGACCGGCTCGTGTTCCTGTCGCGCGGCAAGCGCATGGCGCTCGGCACGCCGTCCGAAGTGAAGGCGCAGTTCGGCGCGCACCTGTCGCTCGAGGACATCTTCGTGCAGCTGCAGGAGAAGGAGTCGTGAACCGCGAGCGCCTGCGCGCCATGGTGCGCAAGGAGTTCGTGCAGATGCGGCGCGACCCCGCGACGCTGCGGCTCGTGCTCCTCGTGCCGCTCATGCAGATGCTCATCTTCGGCTACGCCATCCGCACCGACGTGCGGAACCTGCCGACGGTGGCGTTCGACCAGAGCCGCACGCAGGAGAGCCGCGCGCTCGTCCAGCGGCTGACCGCCACGGGCAACTTCGTGCTGCGCGAGCAGGCCGAATCGTACGACGACGCGGTGCGCGCGGTGGACGCCGGGCACGCGCGTGCGGCGTTCGTGATTCCCGAAAGCTACGCGCGCGACCTCAAGCGCGGACGGCCCACGCAGGTGCAGGTGCTCGTGGACGCGAGCGACCCGACGTCCTCGGCGAGCGCGATCGGCGCGGCGCAGATGGTCGGGCAGCAGCTCAACGTCGAGATCGTGCGGCAGCGCACCGGCGCGAACCTCGCCTCGGGGCTGCCGATCGACGTGCGCGTGCGCCCGCTCTACAACCCGGCGCTCCGAAGCGCGGTGTTCGTGGTGCCCGGCATCATCGGCATGATCCTGAGCAACATCCTCATCATGCTCACGTCGCTGAGCCTCGTGCGCGAGCGCGAGACGGGCACGCTCGAGCAGCTCATCGTCACGCCGCTCGCGCGCTCCGAGATCATGCTCGGCAAGATCGCGCCCTACGTGCTGGTCGGCTACATCCAGATGACGACGGTGCTCGTGGCGGGGCACCTCATCTTCCAGGTGCCCCTGCGCGGCCCGTTGCTCGCGCTCTACGCCGTGACGTTCCTGTTCATCACGGCGAACCTCGGCCTCGGACTCTGGATCTCGACGCTCGGCCGCACGCAGACCGCCGTCACGCAGTCCGCCATCTTCATCATGCTGCCGAACGTGCTGCTCTCGGGTTTCATGTTCCCGCGCGAGGCGATGCCGCCGCTCGCGCAGGGCATCGGCGCGCTGATTCCGCTCACGTACTACCTGCAGCTCGTGCGCGGCATCCTGCTCAAGGGCGCCGGCCTCGCCGAAATGTGGCCGCAGGCGCTCGCGCTCGCCCTCTTCGCGGTCGCGTTCTTCACCTTCGCGACCCAACGCTTCCACAAGACGCTGGAGTGATCCCCCTGGACCCGACCCCGAAGCCCATCCATCCGCTGCGCATCGCGCCCATCGACGCACCCACCCTCGCTTCCGTCCGCCCGAAGGCCCCCGCGGCCCCGGGCGGCATCGAGCCGTACCGGGTGCTCTTCCCGATCGGGGCGCTGTGCGGCATCGCGGGCGCCGCGGTCTGGATCGCTCAGGCGTTCGGCGCGCCGTGGCCCGGCATGCTGCACGCGTCGCTCATGATCCAGGGCTTCGAGCTGTGCTTCGTGACCGGCTTCCTGCTCACGGCGATGCCGTCGTTCACGCACGGCGACAAGTGCACGCCGATCGAACTGGGCGCCACGGTCGCCGCCGCGCTCGGATTCGTCGCGCTGCACTCGGCCGGCATCGAAGGCCCGGCACAGCTGTGCTTCACGGCGGCGCTGCTCGTGACGGCGATCGCGATCCTGAGGCGCGTGCGCTTCGACGGAGCCGCGCCGCCCGAGGAGTTCCTGCTCGCGGGCGTCGGCCTGCTGCTCGGTGTCGCGGGCGGGCTGCACCAGGCGTCCGCCGCCTTCGGGTGGATCGCCGAGCCGCAGCCGCGCTTCGGCGTGCGCCTCGTCTCGCGCGGCATGGTGCTCGCCGTCGTGCTCGGGCTCGGCGGGCTGCTCGTGCCCACGTTCGCGATGGTGAAGGACCCGCTGCGCATCGTCGGGGTCGCGCGCGCGGGCGTGCGCGGGCCGCGCCGCGTCTGCGTGCTCGCGCTCGCCGCGCTGATCGCCGGTGCGTTCGTCGCGGACACGTCCGACCAGCACGCGCTCGCCGCGTGGATGCGCGCCGCCGCCGCGCTCGCGAGCACGCAGCTCGCGTGGAAGAGCTGGAGCCGCCCCGGCCGGCGCGATCCGTTGACGACGGCGCTCTGGGGCTCCGGCTGGATGATCGTGCTCGGCGTCGTCGGCGCGGCGCTGTTCCCGGCGCACGAGATCGCCGCGTGGCACGTCACGTTCATCGGCGGCTTCGGCATGCTCACGATGGCGATCGGCACGCGCGTCACCGTCACGCACGGCGGCCATCCGGCGGGCGAGGAGGGCAAGGTCCTCGGCTGGGCGGGCCTCGCGCTGCTCGGCGCGGCGGTCGCGCTGCGCCTCGCGGGCGGCGAGGTCGACCCGCTCCAGTCGCACGCGCTCGCGGGCGCCGCGGCCGCGTGGATCCTCGCGTGGGCGCTGTGGCTGTCGGGGGCGCTCCCGCGCGCGCTGCGCACGGCGAAGCGGCCCGCGAACCTCATGATGCCCGCGCGCCCGAAGTCCTGACGGAGTCCGGGCGCAGCGCCGTCAGCTGCGTCCGAACTCGTCCCGCACCGCCGGATCCTCGGCGTGGTGCTTGATGACGCGGGCCTCGGCGATGAACACGACTTCCTCGGCGACGTTCGTCGCGAGGTCGCCGATGCGCTCGAGATTGCGGCCCACGAGCACGAGGGCCATGGACGCCTGGATCGCCGCCGGGTCGCTCACCATGCGGGCGAGCAGTTCGGCGAACAGGTGGCGGTTGAGCGCGTCCACCTCGTCGTCGCGCCGCACGAGCGCGCGCGCGGCGTCGGCGTCGCGGCGCACGAACGCGTCGAGCGCCTCGCGCAGCATGCCGATCGCCTTCTCGGCCAGCTCGGGCAGGTCGGCCGCGTTGCGCATGGGCGGCAGCGTGTCGAGCGTCTTCGCGCAGCCCGCGATGTTCACGGCGTGGTCGCCGACGCGCTCGAGGTCGTTCGAGATCTTGAGCGCGGACGTGATGAGCCGCAGGTCGCGCGCGAGCGGCTGCTGCAGCGCGAGCAGCTCGATGCAGCGCTCCTCGATGTCCATCTCCATGCGGTCGATCGCCCGGTCGTCGCGGAACACTTCCTCGGCGAGCGTGACGTCGCGCCGCTGCAGGGCCTCGACGGCCTTGCGGATGATGCTCTCGACGCGGCCGCTCATGAGCAGGAGCTGGTCGTTGAGTTCGTTGACGAGTTCTTCGAAGTGACGGCTCATGTCGATTCCGATCAGCCGAAACGGCCGGTGATGTAGTCCTCGGTCAGCCGCTTGTGGGGGCTGGTGAACAGCCGGCGCGTGTCGCCGTACTCGACGAGCTCGCCCTGGAGCATGAACGCCGTCCGGTCGGAGATGCGCGCCGCCTGCTGCATGTTGTGGGTCACGACCACGATGGTGTAACGCGACTTGAGCTCGAGCACGAGCTCCTCGATGCGCGCGGTCGCCGTCGGGTCGAGCGCGGAGGCCGGCTCGTCCATGAGCAGCACCTCGGGCTCGATCGCGAGCGAACGCGCGATGCAGAGCCGCTGCTGCTGCCCGCCCGAAAGCGCGAGCGCCGAACGGTCGAGACGGTCCTTCACCTCGTCCCAGAGCGCCGCGCGGCGCAGGCTGTCCTCGGCGCGGACCTCGAGTTCTCCGCGGTCCTTCACGCCGAGCAGCCGCAGCCCGAACACGACGTTCTCGAAGATGGACTTCGGGAACGGGTTCGGGCGCTGGAACACCATACCGACGCGGCGGCGCAGGTCCACGACGTCCGTGTCGCGCGCGAGCACGTCGAGCTCCGACACGCGCAGCCGGCCGGTGACGCGCACGTTCGGGATCAGGTCGTTCATGCGGTTGAACGAGCGAAGCAGCGTGCTCTTGCCGCAGCCGGACGGCCCGATGATGGCCGTGACCGTGCGCGCGGGAATCTCGAGCGAGACGCCCTTCAGCGCCTCGTTCGTGCCGTAGAACAAATGGAAGTCCTCGGCGACGAGGTGCGCGGGGGCGGGAGCCGCGGGCGCGGGCCCGGACGCGACGGCGCCCGGCTCGGGCGCGTTCGACTCGGCGACGCGGGTGCGGATGGCGGGAACGTCGGTGACCAAATCAGGACCTCCCGGCGAGGTTCGCGCGCAGCCGTGCGCGCAGGAGCATCGCGGTCAGGTTGAGCAGCAGCGTCAGCAGCAGCAGGACGAGCACGGTGCCGTACAGCAGCGGCCTCGTCGCGTCCACGTCGGGGGACTGCGTCGCGAGCACGAACACGTGGTAGCCCAGCTCCATGAACTGGTCCGTGGGCGAAGTCGGCAGGTACGGCAGGAAGTACGCGGCCCCCGTGAACAGGATGGGTGCGACTTCGCCCGCGCCGCGCGAGACCGAGAGGATCGCGCCCGTGAGGATGCCGGGCATGGCCTGCGGCAAGAGCACGTTCCGGATCGTCTGCCAGCGCGTCGCACCGAGCGCGAGCGAGGCCTCGCGCATGTCGCGCGGCACGGCGCGCAGCGCCTCTTCGGTGGTGACGATCACGACGGGAAGGTTGAGCAGCGCGAGCGTGAGCGATGCCCAGATGAGCGCGGGCTGGCCCCAGGTGACGTCGAGCCCGAGCGCGCGGTCCATCTGCACGCCGACGAACTGCACGAAGAACCCGAGGCCGAAGAGCCCGAAGACGATGCTCGGCACGCCGGCGAGGTTGTGCACGGCGAAGCGCACGGCGCGCGTGAAGGCCGCGTCGGGGTTCGCGTACTCGTGCAGGTAGACCGCCGCGCCGACGCCGAACGGCACGAGCGCGACCGTCATGAGCAAGACCAGCAGCACGCTGCCGTAGATGGCGGGCCAGATGCCGCCCTTGGTCATGCCTTCGCGCGGCACACCGGAGAGGAACTCCCACGTCACGGTCTGCCAGCCGTGCAGCACGACGTCGCCGACGATCACGGCGGTCATGAGCACGATGAGCGCGGCGGCGGCGCCGGAGAGCACCGTGAACGCGCGGCCGGCGGCGTCGCTCGGGCGGGAACGCGGCAGGGCCGCGACCTTCTGGCCGAGGATCGTCGCGCTCATGCGCCCGCCAGGCGCCGGCGGAGCCGGTCCACGAGCAGGCCCGCCGCGACGTTGATGACGAAGGTGATCAGGAAGAGCAGCGCGCCGAGGAAGAACAGCACGGAGTAGTGCGGGCTGCCGACGACGACCTCGGCGAGCTCGGCGGCGATGGTCGCGGACAGCGTGCGCGCGGAGTCGAACACGTTCGCCGTGCCGAGGGCGGCGTTGCCCGAGGCCATCAGCACGATCATGGTCTCCCCCGTCGCGCGCGCGAGTCCCAGCAGGATCGCGGCGGCGACGCCGGCGGAGGCGGCGGGGAGCGTGACGCGCCACGCCGTCTGCCAGCGCGAGGCGCCGAGCGCGAGCGACGCCTCGCGGTAGCTCTTCGGCACGGCGCGCAGCGCGTCCTCGCACACCGTGAACGTGGTGGGCAGGATGCCGAGCGCGAGCGCGATGCCGGCGTTGAACGCGTTGAGCCGCACGTGCGCGCCGGTCACGGCCTGCAGCCACGAGGCGAGCACCATGAGCGCGAAGAACCCGAGCACGACCGAGGGGATGCCCGCGAGCATCTCGATCGCCGGCTTGAGCATTTCGCGCAGCCGGGGCGAGGCGAACTCGGAAGCGAACAACGCCGCGAGCACGGCGACCGGCACCGCGAAGGCCATCGCGACCGCGACGATCTTGAGCGTGCCGACGAGCAACGGCACGAGGCCGTACTTCGGCACGTCGCTCACGGGCTGCCAGTTCGGCACCGAGAAGAAACCGCCGAAGTTCGCTTCGCGCTGCGTCTCGGCGTTCGTGAAGATGGGCAGCGCCTCGCGGAAGACGAACACCATGATGAGCAGCAGGCCCGCGACGGCGCTGAACGCGCACGCGCGCAGCACCCACGCGATGAAGCCCTCGCGCAGGCGCTGCAGGCGGCGGCGCCGGGCGACGTTCACGCCCGGCTGGATCGGTCCGAGGCTCAATCGCCTTCCTACTTGAGCGGGTAGTAGCCGACTTCGACCGCGAGTTTCTGGCCGGCCGGCGACAGCACCCAGTCGATGAACTTCTTCACGTCGCCCTGCGCGGGCTTGCGCAGGTAGAAATAGAGGTCGCGGGAGAGCGGGTAGCTGCCGTCGCGCACCGTCGCGGCGGTCGGCATGATCGCCGGCGACTTCGCGTCCTTGCGCACGGGACAGTCGCGCACGCCCTTCGTGTACGCGGCGCCGCCGTAGCCGACGCCGTTCGGGTCGCGCGAGACCGCGTTCACGACCGCGGCCGTGCCGGGCAGCGTCTGGCAGCTCGCGGCGAAGTCGCGACCGTCGAGCACGTGGTCCTTGAAGAAGCCGTACGTGCCCGAGCTGTTCTCGCGGCCGTACAGGACGATCGTCGCGTCCTTGCCGCCGACCTGCTTCCAGTTCGTGACGGCGCCCGTGTAGATCTGCTTGAGCTGCGCGAGGGAGAGATCCTTGACCGGGTTCGTCTCGTGCACGAAGACGCTGAGGCCGTCCTTCGCGACCGGGATCTCGACGCCCATCGTCTGGTAGCGGTCGCGGAGCTTGAGCTTCTCGTCCTGCTTCATGGGACGCGAGGACTGGCAGATGTCCGTGGTGCCGTTGATGAGCGCGGCGATGCCCGTGCCCGAGCCGCCGCCCGTCACCTGCACGATCTGGCCGCGGTTCTGGTTCATGTACTGCTCGGCCCAGCGCTGGCCGAGGATCACCATCGTGTCGGAACCCTTCACGGTGATGCCGCGGCCGGCGAACGCGACGGCGGCGAGCGCCAGGGTCGCGAGCGCGACGGCGAGCGGGAGCGTGCGGAAGAACTTCATCGGTGCCTCCTAGAACTTGTGCTGGACCTGCAGCGTCCAGAGGTTGTCCTGCGGGTCGGTCCAGCGCGTGCCGGCCTTCGTCTCGGTGCGGATCGCGTCGTATGCGATCGTCAGGCGCGTGAAGCCGTCCCAGAACCAGTTCGCGCCGACGCTCCAGCGCGAGTACTGGTCGTGGTCCGCGTCCACGTTCGGGTCCCAGGCGTCCCAGCGCACGACGCCCTGCGTGCGGTCGCCGACGTTCTGCACCCACATGAGGTAACCGCCCGCGGCGTCGGTCGCGAGATGGGCGGCGTTCGCACCGGTCTTCAGCAGCCGTACGGGATTCGCGGTCGTGGGCGCGACGATGAGCGCCTTCGCCGAATCGGGGTTCGCTTCGTGCGCGAGGTACCACTCGCCGCGCAGCGTGCCGCCGCCGAGCGTCGGCAGCGTCCAGTAGGCCTGTGCGTCGAGCCCGGCGCGCGACTTCTCGGTCACCACGTCCGCGCCGGTGAGGGGCACCAGGTTGCGGCCGAAGTAGTACGAGCCCGCGACGTCGAACGTGCCCTGCGACCAGCGCGCGCGGCCGACGAAGTCCTTGCCGAGCGTGGGGTCGGAGTTCGGGAAGTCGGGGTGATTGACACCGCCGCCGTTGAAGAGCCCGACGGTGGTCTGCAGCTGCGGCGTCCACTGCGAGACGAGCTTCACGCCGCGGTCGCGCTCGCCGCTGAAGAGCACGTTCTCGGCGCGGGAGCGCTCGGGAAGCTCACGCGTTCCCGACGAGCGCTCGATCTCGTACCCGAACGGCACGTTCTGCTGGCCGATGGTGAGCTGGTGATCGTGCATCGCGGTCCACGGATCGAGCAGCGTGACGTACGCCTCGAGCAGGCGCACGGTACGGTCGGAGCCGCCGTCGAAGTACACGACCGCCTGGCTGAGCGCGCCCGTGTCGTAGGTGAGCTTGAGGCGGGCGCGGCGGATGAAGAAGCGGTTCAGGTTCGCGGTCGTCGCGGTATACGGGCTGCCCGAGACCTTCACCGTGTCGGCGTTCGCCTCACCGTGCTCGAGCCGCGCCTGCACGTACCCCGAGAACTTGATCTTCTTCAGCTTGTCGAGGTCGTTGGTGAGGGACTGGATCTGCTCGGTGTAGCCCTCGAGCACGCGCAGCAACTGCTCGTGCGTGACCACGGCGGTGTCCGCCGCGGCGGGCGTCGCGTCGTCCTGCGCACGCGCCGGCGCGGCGAGAGTGGACAGGCACAACGCGGCGGCACACCAGGCGATCCTTCGCGACTTCGGCATCGGGAACCCTCCGGACGGGGGATGGCTCATCAATCGAGTGGCTGCGACTTCTTGCGGCGCCCGTCGAGCGAGCGGCGGCGGGCGTCGGCGACGATCGTCTCGGAGGGCACGCCCGCGGCGGCGAGGGCCGCGGCCCACGTGCCGTGATGACGGCGCGCGCGCGCGTAGAGCGCGGGATGCGAGACGTGAACGCGGAAGAGCTGGCCGTCGCGGGCGAACTGGCGGATCTGTTCGAGCACCTGCTCGCGCGAAGCGAGCGGGGGGCGGCCACGGCGCGGCGTGGCGGCGTCGGTGGCGGTCATGAAACACCTCGGCGGGAAAGACGTGGAGAGGGACTGACCGATGGCCCGTATCGGCGACCCCACTGTGCCCGACGGCGTGTAAACAACCGATGAACGCCGCGTAAAACCGGCAAGTCGCCGGTAAGGCCGGGGTGAAGACGCGCCCGGCCCGCGGGGGATGCGATCAGCCGCGCGGCAGCTCGAAGCGGAAGACGCTGCCGGCGCCCGGCTCGCTGCGCAGGGCGACCTCGCCGCCGTGCAGCGCGACGATGTGCTTCACGATCGACAGCCCGAGCCCCGTGCCGCCCTTGTCGCGCGAGCGCGCCTTGTCCACACGGTAGAAGCGCTCGAACACGCGCGGCTGGTCGTCGTGCGGGATGCCCGGCCCGGTGTCCTCGACCTCGCACCAGACCATGCGTGCGTCTCCCCCGGCGCGCACGGTCACGCCGCCGCGCTCGGTGTATTTGACCGCGTTGTCGAGCAGGTTGGCGATCACCTGTTCGAGCCGGGCGCGGTCGGCCGAAAGCTCCAGCTCTCCCCCGCCCTCGAGCTCGAGCGAGAGCCCCGATCGCTCGGCCGCGGCGCGGAACACCGCGACCTGGCGGGCGAGCAGCACGCGCAGGTCGAGCCTCTCCGCACGCAGCCCGGCTTCGGGCCGTTCGAGCTCCGCGAGCGAGAGGAGGTCGTCCACCAGCGCCTGCAGCCGCTCGGCCTGATCGCGGATCACGCGCACGAAGCCTTCACGGCGGGCCTCGTCCTGGAGGCCGCCGTCGAGCAGCGTCTCGGCGTAGCCGCGCAGCGAGGTGAGCGGCGTGCGCAGCTCGTGCGAGACGTTCGCGACGAAATCCTGGCGGATGCGGTCCACGCGCTCGACCTCGGTGAGGTCGTGCAGCACGAGCAGCACCTCTCCGCGCTCGCGATCGGGCCGGGTCGCGACCGCGCGCACGAAGCGCTGGCGCGGCGACCACAGCCGCAGGTCGGCCTCGACCACGCCCGGCGCCACGCGCGCGCGGGCGAGCAGGTCCTCGAGCTCGGGGGATCGTGCGACTTCGGAGAACGGCATCCCGGGCATCGCCGGCGCGACCGCCCCGAGCAGCTCGGCGAAGCTCGCGTTGCCGTGCACGACGTGATTGCCCGCGTCGAGCATCGCCACGCCGTCGGTCATGTGCGCGAGGATGTGCTCGCGCTCGTCCCGCTCGTGCTCGAGCGCGCGCAGGCGGGCGCGCAGTTCGCCGGACATGCGGTTGAGCGCGGCGCCGAGGCGGCCGAGTTCGTCCGAGGGCAGCTCGAGCGCGCGGGCGCCTTCCTCGCCCGAGCCGATGCGCGAGGCGACCGTCTCGAGCGCACGCACGCGGGCGGCGAAGCGATTGCTCACCCAGAACGCGAGCACGAACGAGGCGAGCAGCACCGACACGACGGCGAGCGCGGAAACGCGCAGGAGCGAGCGGTCGAGCGCACGCACGATCTCGAGCGGCTCCGCCACGCGCACGACGGCCCAGGGCGAGGGCCGGAGCGCCGGCACCGCGACGTACTGCAGGTCCACGCCGAGGCTGTGGCTGTGGCGCACGTCCATTCCGATCCGGCCGGCGAGCGCCGCGACCACCTCGGGGCGGTCGCCGTGATTCTCGAGCGAGCCGGCGTCCGCGCGCGAGTCCGCCACGACGCGACCGTCCGCCGCGATGAGCGTGACGCGGCAGCCCGACGCGCTGTCGGCGGCCGCGAGCACCGCTGCCAGCGTGTCGGGCGAGGCTTCGCGCGTGCGCTCGAGCACGAGCGCCACCTCGCGCGCGCTGCGCGCGAGCGCGTCGGCGTTGCGGTCGCTCAGCCAGGCGCGCTCGACGCGTGACAGCGAGAAGAGCAGGCCCGCCATCGCCACGAGCAGCACGAGCGAAGTGGCGAGGAACAGCCGCGCGCGAAGGGACTGGAGCATGGCGCGGCCCTCAGGCCTTGCCGGGAAGCTGGGCGAACTTGTAGCCGGCGCCCGTGACGGTCTCGATGTACGCCGGCTCCGCGCCGAGCTTCATGCGCAGGCGGCGCACGTGCACGTCCACCGTGCGCGTCTCGCCGAGGTAGTCGTAGCCCCAGACCTTGCGCAGCAGTTCGTCGCGCGAGACGACGCGGCCCGGATGGCGTGCGAGGAACGCGAGCAGTTCGAACTCGCGCGGCGTGAGCGTGAGCTTGCGGCCGGCGACGGACACCTCGCGAGCGTCGAAATCGATGCGCAGGTCGCCGCGCTCGATCGCCGCCGAGCCCGACTGCGGCTTCGAGCGGCGCAGCAGCGCGCGCACGCGCGCCACGACCTCGCGCGGGGAGAACGGCTTCGTGAGGTAGTCGTCCGCGCCGTGCTCGAACCCGAGCAGCTTGTCCATCTCGGCTCCGCGCGCGGTGAGCACGATCACGGGCAGGTCCGCGGTCGCGGGTTCGGCGCGCACCTCGCGCAGGATCTCGAGCCCGTTCTTGCCGGGCAGCATGAGATCGAGGATCACGGCATCGGGCCGCGAGGCGAAGATCTGCTCGAGTCCGGCTTCTCCGTCGGCGAACGTGGCGACCTTCCATCCGGCACGCTCGAGGTTGTACTGGAGCAGGTCCCGGATTTCCTTCTCGTCCTCGATCACCATCACCATCTCGGCCATGAGTGCCTCCGGGCCGGGATGCTAGGTGCGCGCGCGCGAAAACGTCAATATTGGCGCGGCGAAACTGGCAACTCGATACGCGCCGGGGCTAGAGTGCGCGCATGCACGAGGCCCCTCGATGACTCTTCCGACCTCGCCGCCGGCCCCCACGATCGAGCGGCTCGCACCCGCCGACGTGCCGGACGTGCTCACCTTCCTCGACGCCGACCCGGTGACGAACGTCTACCTGATGGCGCTCGTGCTGCGCGACGCGCTCGCGCGCCCGAAGGACGAGTACTGGGCGGCGCGACGCCAGGGCCGCATCACGGCGCTGCTCTACCTGGGCGGGCATTCGGGCGCGGTGCTGCCGGCCGGCGACGACGTCGAGGGCGCGGCGGCGCTCGGCACGATCGCGTGCGAGCGGCGCGCCTCGCTTCCGAGCCGATTCCAGGTGATCGGTCCGGCGCTCATGGTGCGCGCGCTGCTCGCGCGTTTCCCCGGCGAGGACTTCGGGCCGCGCCTCGTGCGCGAACAATCGTACCTGTCGCTCTCCCCCGGCCGGCTTCCGGCGTTCACGCGTCTGCCCGAACTGCGGCACGCCCGGCGCGAGGACTACGCGCTCGTGTACGAGACGGGCGCGGCGCTGCGCGCGGAGGAACTGCTCGAGGATCCGCGCGAGGTGGACGCGATCGCGTACGCGCGGCGCGCCGAGGAGGATTGCCGCGACGGCCACATGTGGGTGTGGCGCGACTCACGAGGGTTGTGCTTCCGCTCGAGCATCAGCGCGCTCACCGCGGACGCCGCCCAGATCTCCGGCGTCTACACGCCGCCCGCGCTACGCGGGCAGGGCATCGCCACGCGCGCGCTGGCCGAGCTGTGCACGCGACTGCTCGACCGCTCGCAGCACGCCTGCCTGTTCGTGAACGACGTCAACACGTCGGCGCTCTCGCTCTACCGCCGGCTCGGCTTCGAGCACCGCGCGGCGTGGATGTCCGCGTTCTTCGTGCGCGAGAACTGACGCTTCAGCCGAGCAGCGCCCGCGCCACACCCTCGAGTCCGTCGCCGATCGCCTCGACTTCCGGCACGTGCGCCGCGATCTGGTCTCGCATGCGCGCCGGCGTGTAGTCGTGCACCAGCCAGAACAGCCGGACGTTCCGCCACGCGGGGTCGGTGCGGCGCAGCACGCGGGGCAGCGCCAGATCGAGCGAGAAGACGTCGCCGACGACCGCGTCGGGTGTCTCCTCGCGCAGGATGCCTTCGTAGAAGGGCCGGGCGACCTCCACGGAGAGCGCGCCGAACGATTCGATGGCGCTGCGATCGGGATCGAGCACGAACTTCCGCGCGCCTCCGCGCAGGCGGAGCGCTCCGGGCGCGCGCTCCGGGTGCACGACGTGCGGCAGGCCGGCATGGCCGAACCAGCGATCGAGCTTCTCGCGGCCGGAGTTCGACACCACCACGATCTCGACGCCACCTTCCAGCATGCGCCGTCCGGCGTCTGCGGCGCTCTTCAGCACGCCGGGGCCACGGGTGCGCTCGACGCGCGCGACCGCTTCGGCATGCGCGGCGCCACCAAACGCCTCGAGCGATTCGTGGCCGGGCTCGAGCACCGCCTCGTGCAGCGCGGTGGCGATCGCGTCGATGCCCGCGTGGAGGTGGATGTAGTGGAGCAGCGCGCTGTGCTCGGCGAACGGGTCTTCGTCCGCGAAGCAGGACAGCCGCCCACCGGGCGCCCAGCCGTAGAGGTCGGGCTGGGCGAGCACGCGTCGGCGGGCGTCGGCGATCCACGCGCGCGACCGCTCCCGCAGCTCCGGCGGCGACCATTCCACGAGCTGCGCGTCCACGAGTTCACCCTGCGCGCGTGATTCCTCGCGCGGGTGGGTCCACACACCATCGAAGTCCGAGAGGAGTTTCATGCAGCGCAGGTACCACGCCGGGGACCGGGCGGGCAAGGTCGCGCTTGACCGCGGGCCGCCCGCTTGGCACGGTGCGCCCGCAGCTCCCCGCGTGTTCACGGATGAACGTCGCAGGATTCAGGGAGAACCATCGTGAAGCATTCGATTTTCGCAGTGGCCGCGTTCGCGCTGGCCCTCGCGGCGCAACCCGCATGCGCCCAGATCTTCGGGCAGCTCACGCCCGCGCAACCCATCCCGCTCGACACGCGCCTCGGAGGCGGCTTCCTGTCGTTCACGAAGAGCGAGTCCGAACTGCTCGGCCAGTTGCGCATGAGTTTCCACCCCGGCGTGGACTTCGGATTCCAGGGCGGGCTGTCGCGCGTCAGCGTGCAGAACGTGAACCGCACCTCGGTCCAGCTCGGTGGCGACGTGAAAGCCCAGGTCGTCCGCATGGGCCCCACTTCCCCGCTCGACTGTTCGATCGGCGCGGCGATCGGAGTGAACAGCGCCGACGATTTCACGGTGCTGTCCATGGGGCCGACGCTCGTGATGAGCCGAACGGTGCGCATCGACGAGCGGGCGTACGTCACTCCCTTCGCGGGAGCGGCGCTGCTCTTCTCGCGCAGTGACCTCGCGACGGGCAACAAGACCGACGTCGCGGTGCCGCTGCGCTTCGGGCTCGAGTACACGCCGCTGCCGGATTTCCGCCTGCTCGCGGCGCTGCAGGTGGGCGTGAGCGACGAGATCCGGGACGACCTCAAGCTCACGCTGGGGGCCAACTTCCCGTTCTGATCGGGACGCGTTCGATTCGGGGCTGTGGAAAACTTTTCGGGGCCGCCACGTAACGCCAGCTTTTTCAAAGCGTTACGGTCGAGTTATTCCGGCTCTGTACGCCCGCAATCGACGGTGATAGCCTGTCGACCCTTCCATCGGCGCGGCGATCGTCGCCCACCCCGGAAGACTCTGGCGAAAATTACAACCTCATGCCGTGTAAGTGCTTAGCGCGTAGTATCCCGGAGGCGTGGCCCGGCCGAACCCGCTCCGTCGTGATTCGCGTGCGAAGAACTGTGGAGAACATGTGGAGGAAAGCGGCGAAAACGCGACCCATACTGTTTTATTGCAGTGATTTACAGAGTATCGATTCCCTGTGGATAAGTCGGATGACGGATTTCCACAAGATGCCCCCCTACAAAGCCTGCAGCCGCGATTGAGCGAGTCTCTCCCCGCTTCGAGCTTTGTGGATAAATGCGCGAACCATTCTGCAAGGACCGTAGAAATGGCCGTCCTGCCAGTGCAACCGGAGGAGCAGACGCGTCTCTGGGAGCAAGTCCTCCTGTCCGTGAAGGCCCAACTCACCAGTCATCAGGCATTCGACACCTGGTTTCGCCCGATCGTCGCGCGTGAGCTGAGCCCCCAGCTGGTCGACCTCGAAGTTCCCAACGCCTTCTTCGTGGATTGGATCCACGAACACCACCTCAACACGCTTCGCCATGCCCTGTGCGAGGCGTTCGGCACCACCCCCGAGATCCGATTCACCCCTCGCGAACCGATCGCGCTTCCGTCCCAGCCCGCTCCCGCGCCCCCCTCGGCGCCCGAGGTGCGAGCTGCGGCGGCTCCCGCGGAACCGAATCGCCAGCCGAGCGGCAAGCTCTGGCTCGAGAGCCAGCTCAATCCCCGGCTCACGTTCGATTCGTTCGTGGTGGGTGGCAGCAACCGCTTCACCCATGCCGCCTGTCGTGCGGTCTCCGAGAAGCCGGGCCTCGTCTACAACCCGCTGTTCATCTTCGGCGGTTCGGGACTGGGCAAGACGCACATGCTCCACGCGGTCGGGCACGCGTTGAAGCACGCGCGTCCGGACGCGCGCGTGCATTACGTGCCGGCCGAGCGCTTCACGAACGAGATGATCTTCGCGATCCAGCACGGCCAGACGCTCGCGTTCCGCAACAAGTACCGCAACGTCGACCTGCTGCTGATCGACGACGTGCAGTTCCTGGCGGGCAAGGAAAGCACGCAGGAGGAGTTCTTCTACACGTTCAACGCGCTGCGTGACGCCCACAAGCAGATCGTGGTGACCGCGGACAAGGCCCCGAAGGACATCCAGGGGCTCGAGGATCGCCTCATTTCGCGCTTCAACCAGGGCCTCATCGCCGACATGAAGCAGCCGGACCTCGAGACCCGCATCGCCATCCTGCGCAATCGCTGCGAGCAGGAGGGCGCCGGCCTGCGACTGCAGGACGACGTGCTGCTGCTGCTGGCGGACCGCATCCGCGGCAACGTGCGCGACCTCGAAGGCTGCCTCGTGCGGCTGCTCGCGGTGGCGTCGCTGACGCATCAGGAAATCACGCTGGAACTCGCCGAGGACGTGCTGGCGCAGTACGTCAACGCCGAACCGGATCACCTCACGCCGGACCGGATTCTTTCGGCCGTGGGGGAGAAGTTCAACGTGAAGAGCGACGCCATCATCGGAAAGCGTCGCACGCAGATCGTGGCGCTTCCGCGTCAGGTGGCCATGTACCTCATGCGCCAGCTCACCGACCTCAGCCTCGCCGAGATCGGCCGTGTGTTCGGAGGTCGCGACCACACGACCGTGCTCTACGCGTGCGAGAAGATCGGCGAGCGCATCAACAGCGAGGATTCCTTCCGCGAGAAGATCGACGGATTGATTTCCACGCTGGCTTCGGGATAGCTGTGCATAACCTGTGGATGGTTGGGGAGAGATTCGGCGGTTTCTCCCGGACGTGAACTCGTCGTGGAAAACCTCTGACTTCTCCCCAGCCTGTCCGCGCAGCACAACCCCTTCGCAGGCAACAAGTTGTACGCTCGCGATCGAGGTTCTCCCCGGAGACCACAGCGCCTACTGTTTCTAACTCTTTTAATTATTGAAATTAAAGAACTTAGAAGCGGTTGGGGAGACGTGAAATCGCTTGCCTCCTCCGAGGGTGCTGCCTATGATGCGGCGGCCGCCGACCAGCCCCCGGAAGGATCCCTCCGCGGCTGTGGAAGCTGCGGCCCGACATGAAGTTCCTACCTGTCAGGGAGTGACCGTATGGACCTCACCATCCAGCAGGGCGACCTCGCGTTCGCGGTGGGCCGCGCCCTGGGATCGGTTCAGCAGAAAAGCACCCAGCCGCTGCTCAGCTGCGTGCTGTTGGAGGCCGACAGCAAGGGCCTCCGCGTCACCGGAACGGACCTCGACGAAGGCACCTCGGTTCTCGTTCCGTGCACCGTGCGCACCCCCGGCAAGTGCTGCGTGCTCGCCCGCCATTTCCACGACGTCGTTCGCAAGATGCCGAAGGGCGCGCTGACGCTGGCCATGAGCGGCAGCCAGTGCGAAGTCCGGTATGCCGACGGCAAAGGCTGGTCGCGATTCCCCGCGCAGCCGGCGGACGAGTTCCCGCGCGTTCCGGACCTCAAGGGCGACATGCGCGTCACGCTCGAGGGCGAAGTGCTCGCCCGCATGATCGAGCGTTCCGCGTATGCCGCGTCCACCGAGCCCGCCCGCCCGCAGCTGAACGGCGTGTACGTGCACGGCAACGACAAGTTCATCGCCTTCGTCGCCACCGACGGTCACCGCCTCGCGCGCACGTCGCGCAAGGGCGCCTTCGGAGAACTTTCGAAGGACGGCATCATCGTCCCGAGTCGCGTGCTGAACTCGGTCGCGAAGTTCGCGAACGAGGCCACGAGCCCGGTCGAGATGCGCATCGCCGACGCCCGCAACCACATCGGCTTCGCCACGCAGGTGGGGGAGTACCAGGTGCAGGTGTACGGCCGCCTGATCGAGGGGCAGTACCCGAACTACGAGCAGGTGATCCCGAAGGACAATCCGCGCGAGCTGGTCATGGCGCGCACCGACGTGATCGAGGCGGTGGACATCGTCGCCTCGCACGCGGACAGCAACACGCAGCAGATCCGGTTCTCCCTGCGTGACGGCAAGTTCTCGGTGTCGTCGGCCACGGCCGACTTCGGCGCCGGCGAACAGTCGGTCGAAGCGGAGTACAAGGGCGAGAACATGGAGATCGGGTACAACGCCAAGTACCTGCTCCAGATCCTGCGCAGCATTCCGACGGAAAGCGTCACGTTCCGTCTCAAGACGGCCCTGTCGGCCGGCGTGATCGAGCCTGTGGGCGCGCTCGCGCAGACCGACGAGGACATGCTCTGCCTGATCATGCCGCTGCGTCTTCCGGACGCCGCGGGATGAGCATGGACACACTGGCCGGCATTCTCCCGCGCCTCATGCAGGACCTGGGGCTGCGGGATGCCGCGGCCGGTTGGCGCGTGGTGGCCGAATGGCCGGCTCTCGCCGGCGAGCGCATCGCAAAGCGCACGCGGGCCACGGGATTTCGCGAAGGCACGTTGACAGTGGAGGTCGAGGGATCGGCCTGGATGCACGAGCTCAGCTTCCTGAAGCGTGAGCTCGTGCGGCGAGCGAACCAGCATCTCGGCGCGGAAATCGTGCGGGAACTGCGGTTCGTCGCGGCGCGTGGAGGGAACCAGCGATGAGCACGATCGAAGGAGAGGCGACTTTGACGGACGAACCCAAAGGCCACCATTACGACGCGACGAGCATCACGGTGCTCGAAGGGCTGGAGGCGGTTCGCAAGCGCCCGGCCATGTACATCGGCGACATCAGCGTTCGCGGCCTGCACCACCTGATCTGGGAAGTCGTGGACAACGCCGTGGACGAGGCCCTCGCCGGCCACTGCGACACGGTGCACGTCACGGTCGAACAGGACGGCAGCATCAGCGTCCGCGACAACGGTCGCGGTATTCCCGTGGACATCCACGCGACGACCAAGAAGCCCGCGCTCGAAGTCGTCATGACGACGCTGCACGCCGGCGGCAAGTTCGACAGCAACTCGTACAAGGTCTCCGGCGGCCTGCACGGCGTCGGCGTGTCCTGCGTCAACGCGCTCTCCGAGTGGTGCGCGGTCGAAGTCCTGCGCGACGGCAAGGTGTACAGCCAGAGCTACCAGCTCGGCGTCCCGACCGGACCGATGACCTCGCGCGCCGCGGACAAGAAGGAGAAGGGCTCCGGCACGACGGTGCGCTTCAAGCCGGACGCCACGATCTTCGAAGAGACCACGTTCCACTACGACACGATCGCCGCGCGCCTTCGCGAGCTCGCGTTCCTCAACAGCGGGCTGACGATCCACCTGCGCGACGAACGCACGGACAAGTCGAACGAATATTTCTACAAGGGCGGCATCGTCGAGTTCGTGAAGTACCTCAACACGAACAAGGAAACGCTCCACGCCAAGCCGGTGTTCTTCTCCCGCGACGGCGGCAACGTTTCGGTCGAGGTGGCCTTCCAGTACAACGACAGCTACGGCGAGACGCTGCTGTCGTTCGTGAACAACATCAACACGATCGAGGGTGGCACGCACGTCGGCGGCTTCCGCTCGGCGCTCACGCGCACGCTCACGAACTACGCGGCGCGCGAAGGACTCACGAAGAACGTGAAGTCCGACATCACGGGCGAAGACGTCCGTGAAGGCCTCACCGCCGTCGTCTCGATCAAGATGCAGAACCCGCAGTTCGAGGGCCAGACCAAGACCAAGCTCGGCAACAGCGAGATCAAGGGCGCGGTCGAGAGCGTCGTGGGCGAGGGGCTCCGCGAGTACTTCGAGGAGAATCCGTCCGTCGCGCGCAAGGTCGTCGAGAAGATGATCGCCGCGGCGCGTGCCCGGGAGGCCGCGCGCAAGGCGCGCGATCTCGCCCGCCGCAAGACGATCCTCGACGGCGGCTCGCTCCCCGGAAAGCTCGCGGACTGCGCGTGGGACAATCCGGAAGAGTGCGAGCTGTACATCGTCGAGGGCGACTCCGCAGGCGGTTCCGCGAAGCAGGGCCGCGACCGCCGCTTCCAGGCGATCCTCCCGATCCGCGGCAAGATCCTGAACGTCGAGAAGGCGCGCATCGACAAGGTGCTCGCGAACGAGGAAATCCGCAGCATCATCACGGCCCTCGGCGCCGGCGTGAAGGACGAGTTCGACATCACCAAGCTGCGCTACCACCGCATCATCCTCATGGCGGATGCCGACGTGGACGGCGCGCACATCCGCACGCTGCTGCTCACGTTCCTGTTCCGCGAGCTCAAGCCGCTCGTGGACGCCGGGCACGTGTACATCGCGCAGCCGCCGCTGTTCCTCGTCAAAGCCGGCAAGGACGAGATCTACTGCTTCGACGAGAAGGAACGCGAAGAGGCGATCGCCCGGATCGGCAAGAAGAACGTGATGGTCCAGCGCTACAAGGGTCTCGGCGAAATGAACCCGGACCAGCTCTGGCGCACCACGATGAACCCCGAAACCCGCACGCTGGTGCGCGTGAACTCGGAGGACGCCGTCGAGGCCGACCGCATCTTCACCATTCTCATGGGTGAGCAGGTCGAGCCGCGCCGGCAGTTCATCGAGGAGAACGCCCTGGCGGTGAAGAACCTGGACATCTGATGCACACGACCCTTCGCTCCACCGTGCTGTCGGCCGCGCTCGCGGCCCTGTTCCTCGCGGCGCCCGCAGGCGCCGCCCGCTGGATTCCGACCGATCTCGTGCTGGACGCCGGAGCCTCGTTCGCGACGACGGGCGATCCGAACGGGGGAGGAGCTTCGCTTCGCGCCGTGCCCCTTTGGCGCGTCACGGACCGCGTGTCGTTCGGCGTGGAGATCTTCGCCGACGACATCGGCACCGAGGCGCGCGACATGATCGACGCCAACGACGGTTCGTCGCGCGGCGTCGTCGCGCAGACGCACCGCTGGGTGTACGGCGGCGCGTGGCACGCCGACGGGGACCTGTATCGCGGCAAGCGCTGGAAGGCGGGCGTCTCTGGTTCGTGGGGTTACTGGCGCGTCGAGGACGACGTGCGCGGCGATCTGCAGGCCGCGTTCAGTGGCGTGGGTTTCGGCGGCTCGGCGCACCTGCGCCGTTCCGTGTCGCGCTCGCAGGACCTCGGAGTCGCCGCCGGCTACGCGCGCGTCTTCTCGGACCGCAGCGCGGAGTTCGACCGTGTGGATCGCTACGCCTGGGGCGCGCTCGAGTGGCGCTGGTCCCTGGTGAAGCCCAACTGATTTCTCGCAGGACGGGCGAGGGCCCGCAGGACGTGGGCTCGCAGCGCGGCCGTCGCGTTCAAGGAAGGTGACAGGACATGGCACTGAACGATCGCACGAAGATCGTCGACGTGAACATCGAAGCCGAGATGAAGACCAGCTACATCAATTACTCGATGTCGGTCATCGTCTCGCGCGCGCTCCCGGACGTCCGCGACGGCCTCAAGCCCTCGCAGCGGCGCATCCTGGTGGCGATGAACGACCTCAATCTCGCGCCGGGCCGCGGCTACCGTAAGTGCGCGAAGATCGCCGGCGACACGTCCGGCAACTACCATCCGCACGGCGAAGGCGTCGTGTACCCCACGCTCGTGCGCATGGCGCAGGACTGGGTGATGCGCTACCCGCTCGTGGACGGCCAGGGCAACTTCGGCTCGATCGACGGCGACGCGCCGGCCGCCATGCGTTACACGGAAGCGCGCCTCACCGCGCTGTCCATGGAAATGCTCGCGGACCTCGAGAAGAACACGGTCGACTTCCGGCCCAACTACGACGAGACGCGCGAGGAGCCGACGGTGCTGCCGTCGGTCGTGCCGAACCTGCTCGTCAACGGCTGCTCCGGCATCGCCGTGGGCATGGCGACCGAAGTGCCGCCGCACAATCTCCGCGAGATCTGCGACGCGATCATCGCGGTGATCGACACGCCCGAGATGGGCGACGACGCGCTCGTGAAGATCGTGAAGGGCCCCGACTTCCCGACGGGCGGCATCATCTACGGCCTGCAGGGTATCGCCGACTGCTACCGCACGGGCCGCGGCATCATGAAGATCCGCGCCAAGGTGCAGGTCGAGGAGGGCAAGGGCGGCCGCATGAGCCTCGTGGCCACCGAGATCCCGTTCCAGGTGAACAAGGGATCGCTCCTCGAGAAGATCGCGCAGATGGTGCGCGACGGGAAGGTCGCGGGCATCAGCGACCTCCGCGACGAGTCCGACCGCGACGGCATGCGCATCGTGATCGAGCTCAAGAAGGACGCGAACCCGAAGGTCGTGCTGAACAACCTGTTCGTGCACACGCCGCTGCAGACGTCCATCGGCGCGATCATGCTCGCGCTCGTGGACAACCGTCCGCAGATTCTCACGCTGCGCGGCATCATCGACCAGTACATCCGGCACCGGCGCGTGGTCGTGAAGCGCCGGACCGAGTTCGACCTCGCCGAGGCCGAGCGCCGCGCCCACATCCTCGAGGGCCTCAAGATCGCGCTCGACCACCTCGACGAGGTGATCGCGCTGATCCGCAAGTCGAAGGACACCGAGACCGCGCGCGAAGGCCTCATGAAGACCTTCAAGCTCTCGGAGATCCAGGCGAACGCGATCCTCGAGATGCGTCTCGCGCGCCTCACGGGCCTCGAGCGCGACAAGATCGAGAAGGAATACCTCGAGGTCATCCAGCTCATCGAAAAGCTCCGTTCGATCCTCGCGAGCGACAAGAAGATGCTCGCGATCATCCAGGACGAGGTGCGCCACCTCCGCGACAAGTACGGCGACGAGCGCCGCACGCACATCGTCGCGGACGAAGGCGACATCAACTACGAAGACACGATCGAGCAGAAGGACATGGTGATCACGATCTCGCACGGCGGCTACATCAAGCGCCAGGAGATCTCCGCGTACCGTGCGCAGCGCCGCGGCGGCAAGGGCATCAAGGGCACGGGCGTGAAGGACGAGGACTACATCGAGCACCTGTTCATCGCGAACACGCACGCCTACCTGCTGATCCTCACGGACAAGGGCCGGTGCTACTGGCTCAAGGTCCACGAGATCGAGCAGGCCGGCCGCGCCGCGAAGGGCCGCCCGCTCGTGAACTATCTCGAAGGCATGGGCCGCGAGGAGCGGGTGCAGAGCGTCGTGCCGGTGAAGGCGTTCGACGACCAGCACTTCCTGGTCTGCGCGACCCGGAAGGGCCTGATCAAGAAGACCGTGCTGTCGGCGTACGGCAACGTGCGCAAGGCCGGCATCAACGCGGTGCTGCTCGAGGAAGGCGACTCGCTCATCGAGACGATCGTCACCGACGGCACGCAGGACCTGATCCTCGCCAAGAAGAAGGGCCTCGCGATCCGCTTCCACGAGGACGAAGTCCGCGCGATGGGCCGCACGGCGTACGGCGTGAAGGCCGTGACGCTCGACGACGACGACGACGAGGTCGTGAGCATGGTCGGCGTGATGCGCCAGGCCACGCTGCTCGCCGTGACCGAGAACGGCTACGGCAAGCGCAGCGAGATCTCCGAGTACCGCGTCTCGCACCGCGGCGGCAAGGGCATCATCACCATCAAGACCACCGAGCGAAACGGCTACATCGTCGCCGTGAAGGAAGTCGTGGACGACGACGAGCTCATGATCATCACCCGTCAGGGCCAGATGATCCGCACGCCGGTGAAGGGCATCTCGGTGCTCGGCCGCAACACCCAGGGTGTCCGTCTCGTGAATCTCGCCGAAGCAGGCGAGGGTGGCGAGCTGCTGCCCGACGCGGTGTCCGGCGTCACGCGTGTGGTCTCGGAAGACGAGGACAACGGCGCCGCCGACACCACCGAAGCGACCGAAGAGTAGCGTTCGCGGCCGCGGCGCCTCCGGGCACCGCGGCCGTTTCTTTCCGTTCCTTGTGAAAACGTTCACCTGCGGCTGCGTCCGCGGGAGCGGCTCCCCTCGCACCGATCGCCGATCCGATGAAACGATTCTCCGAGTCCACCGTCCGCCGCCTGTCGCACTACTACCGCGTCCTCGAAGAGGTGCACGCGGAAGGGCAGCGCATGATCTCGTCGCACCTGCTGGCCGAGCGCGAGGACATCACCTCGGCTCAGGTGCGCAAGGACCTGTCGTACTTCGGATCGTTCGGACGGCGCGGGCTGGGCTACAACGTCGAGCACCTGCGCACCGAGATTCGCGCGATCCTCGGGCTCGACCGCCGCTGGCGCGTCGCGCTCGTGGGCGCCGGCCACATCGGCGCGGCGTTGCTCGCGTACCGCGGGTTCCGCGACCAGGGCTTCGACGTCGTCGCGGTCTTCGACTCGAGCGCCGAGCGCGTCGGCAAGACGCTCGACGAGCTGGTCGTGCAGGACATCTCGAAGCTGCCCGAGTGCGGGGACATCGAGATGGGCGTCATCGCCACGCCCGTGCGCGCGGCGCAGGAGGTCGCGGACATGCTCGTCGCGGCCGGCGTGCGCGGGATCCTCAACTTCGCGCCGCGCAAGCTGCGCGTGCCCGAGGGCGTCGCGGTGCGCACGGTGGACATGACGATGGAGTTCGAGAGCCTTTCGTTCGCGCTAAGCCAGACTCGCGGCAAGAGCCGCCGGCGCGCCGGGGAGTGACGCCGCGCCGGAACGAGGGCCTGGCGGTCGCCGCCATGGTCACCGCCACACTGCTCTGGGGCGGGACGTTCGTGGCCATCCGGGACACCGTCTCGACCGTCCGCCCGACGACGCTCGTCTGCCTCCGCTTCACGGTGGCCGCGATCCTGTTCGGCCTGCTCATCGCCGCGCGCCGCCGGCTGCCGCCCGGGCGCGACCTGCTCGCCGGACTCTTCACCGGCTTCCTGATGCTCGGCGGCTACTGGTTCCAGGCCGAAGGGTTGCGCACCGCGTCGGCGGGAAGCTCGGCGTTCCTGACCTGCGCGGGCACGCTGATGGCCGCGCTCTTCGCGTGGCCGCTGCTCGGGCAGCGGCCGACACGCATCCTGAACGCCGGTCTCGTCCTCGCGTTCGCGGGATCGGCCATGCTCACGCTGCGCGAGGGCCTGCAGATCGGGCGCGGAGAAATGCTCACGCTGATCGGCGCGTGCATCTACGCGCTGCAGATCGTGTCGCTCGCCAAGTTCGCGCCGACCGCCGACCCGCTCGCGCTCACGTTCGGCCAGTCGGTCGTGGTCGCGGGCGTGCTCGCGCCGTTCTCGGGTGACGCCGTTCAGACGCTGCGCGCGTTCGACGGCGCCGCGTGGGGGCGCTTCGCGTACCTCGCGATCGCGGGCAGCACGCTCGCGCCGCTGTTCCAGGTCTGGGCGCAGAGCGCGCTCAGCGCCGGACGCATCGCGCTCTTGTTCGCGCTCGAGCCGGTCTTCGCGCTGTTGTTCGCGCTCACGATCGGCGCCGAACGGTTCGCGATGCGCTGGTGGATCGGGGCGCTGCTGATCCTCAGCGCCGTCGTGCTCGTGGAGTGGCGGGCCGCGAAGTCCACTCGTCCGCCAGCCAGTTCGTGAGCCGTTCGCCGGACTTCGCTCCGGCGCGGAACAACGCGAAGCCTCGCCCGGTCCACTGCGAATCCGCGACGCGCACCTGCCGGGACGGCAGCAGCGACGCGATGCGGTCCACGACCTCGTTCGCGTAGACGTCCTCGGGCCCCTGCTGGAAGAAGACCGGTGCGTGCGAGGCCGTGAGCACGGCGATCAGCCAGCCGCGCTCGGCGCCCGACGGCGTCGCGCCGGCGAGCACCACGGTGCGCACGCGCGCATCGTCGCGCGCGGAGAGGGCCGCCGCCATCGCGAGAGGGCCCTCGGCGATCACGCACACGCGCGCCGGGTCGGTGCGCATCGCGGCGGAGGCCGGCCCGATGGCCGCGGAAAGATCGCGGGCGAGCCGCTGCTGGAACGCGTCCTCGCGTGCGATCCAGGCGTGCGGGTGGGGGGTCGCGGCGGACGCCGAGCTGCGCGAGCCGCGGGGATCCACGATCGCGACGCTGACGCCGGCGCGGTAGAGCTGCGAAACGAGGCTGTCGGCGCCGGCGAACGATTCGGCCTCCGGTGACACGGCCAGCAGCGCGAGCGGCGCGCCGGGGCGTGTGCGAAGCAGCCACACCGTGATCCGTGCGCCGTCGGCCGCACGCACCGTCGTGGCGACGAGCGGCGCTCCCGCCGCGGAGACGGCGAGCGCCGAATCGGCGCGCCGCGCGAACTCCGCAGGAGTCGCGATCTTCACGCCCCGGCCGCGCGCGAGCCGCACGAGCGCGGTGTCGCGGCCACGCGACGACGACAGCGCGCGCGTCAACCGCGCGGCGCCCTCGGCGGCGTGACCGTGTTCGAGGAGCAGTGGTGCGAAGCGCGCGGTCCACAGCGCCTGCCGCGGAATCGGCGCCTTCGGCGTGAGCAGGTCGCCGGGGCGGTCGAGCACGGCGCGGCAGGCCGCCGCGGGATCGCCCGCCAGGGCCGTGGCCCACGCGGCGCGCAGGCGCACGTCGGCACCGCGCGGCGTGCGGTCGGCCGCGAAGCGCTCGAGCACCGGCGCGAGCAGCTTCGCCGCCTCGGCGCCGTCGGCGCGCGTTCCGCGCAGCATCAGCAGGTCCGCGAGGGCGAGCGCGTCCTCGGCGTTCGCGCGTACGGCGTGGGCCCGGCGGTAGGCGGCGATCGCGGCGTCGCGCTCGCCCGAGCGTTCGTGGCTCACGCCGATCCAGTACCAGGCCTCGGCCGCGTCGAGCGAATCGGTGGCCGCGATCGAGTCACGGTGCGCGGCGAGTTGCGCGCGCAGGTCCGCGGGGTCCTTGGCGCGGTAGAGCAGGTTCTGCACGGGCGAGGGCGGCAGGTAGGCGAGGGCCGTGGCGGCGCACACGAGCGCCGCGGCCAGGATCGTGAGGACGCGTCGCTTCATTCGGCGGCTCCTTCGGTGACCATGTCGAGAAATGCGCGTTCGAGAGGGCTGTGCTCCTCGGCGCCCGCGCCCCATGCGGCGCGCGCCAGTTCGCGCGCGACGCGTCCGCGGCGGAGCATGACGACCCGGTCGCAGAGCCGCTCGACCGTTTCGGTGACGTGACTCGAGAACAGCACGGCGCAGCCTTCGCGCGCGCGCGTGCGCAACTCGGCCTTGGCCGCGAGCGCCGACGGCGCGTCGAAGCCCTCGAGCGCCTCGTCGCAGAGCAGCACGGCGGGGCGGTGCAGCACGGCCGCGACGAACGACAGCTTCTTGCGCATGCCGTGCGAGTACCCGCGCACGGGATCGTCGAGGCGCTCGCCCAGGTCGAGGGCGCCGGCGAGCGCGCGCACGCGCGCCTCCGCGGCCGCGGGTTCGAGCGCGCGCACCGACGAGACGAACGACAGGTACTCGGCCGCCGACAGCTCTTCATGGAACGCCGGCTCCTCCGCCGCGTAGCCGAGCGCGCGGCGCGCCTCGAGCGGCGAATCCCAGACGTCGTGACCGGCGACGCGCACGCGCCCCGCATCGGGCGGCTGCAGCCCCGCAGCGGTGCGAAGCAGCGTGCTCTTGCCCGCGCCGTTCGCGCCGAGCAATCCGACGATCTCGCCGGGCTGCACGGTGAACGACACACCGGCGAGCGCGACGCGTGGGCCGTAGCTCCGCTCCAGTCCCGCGATCTCGAGCATCAGGCGGTCTCCGAAGTCCACCAGCGGCGCAGCCGCACGCCGGAGTGCACGAGCCCGGCGGCGAGCACGATCCAGCCGAGCAGCGGAATCATCCAGCTCGCCATGAGCGTCACCCCGAGCCAGCCGAAGTAGAGGTTCTCCGCGGCGAGGGCACGCGGGTGCAACGTGAGTCCGTACTGCAGCCCCAGCGCGGCGACCGCGAGGCCGCATGCCGACCACGTGAGCACGATGCCGAAGCGCGCGCCGAGGGGCAGCCCCGCCGCGAGCAGCGCGTTCGCGACCAGCGCGGCGCCCAGCACGGCGGCGAGGGTCACGAAGCGCGCGCGCCACGTGTCGGCGAGCGACAGCGGCAGCGGGCGCATCGCCGCCGCCGGATCGCCGCACGTTCGCGTGATCGCCCACGCGCCGAGCGCGGTGGCCGCGGGCAGGAACGCCGCGAACGCGAGCGCGCGGCGCTGCAGCGGCTCGGCCGCGGCGAACCACATCGCGAGGCTCACGCCCACGAGCGCGAGCGCCGACGCCATGCGCGGCTGCGCCGGTCCCGGAGTGCGCGTGAGCGTCAGGTCGAGGCGTTGCAGCGCGCGCCAGCCACCCTCCGCGCGCCAGCGAGGCGCGCGCCGCTTCTTCGCGGTGGCCGCCTGTCGCGCGCTCGCGAGCAGCCGCACCGGCGCCGGCAGCGCCGCGTGGCGGCTGCGTCGCGCGGCGATCGCGCGTGCCGCGGCCGCGGCGAGGCGCGTGCACTCGATCCACGCGAGTGCGAAGAAGGCCGCGAGCAGTGCCAGCCACCACGCGGGCACGAGCCCGGCTCCAGCCACGAGCGTGGCGAGGGCGGGAGGAATCACCGCGAAGGCGGGCAGCCGCGATTCGCCGAGCAGGTGCCGCATGACGCGCGCGGGATCCACGGGGAGCGCGAGCCACTCGGAGCCCGGCACGCGCGTGGCGAGCGCGTCCTGCCGCCATGCGGCGAGCGCTCCCGCGACGAGCGCCCACGCGGCCATCGCGACGGCGAGCCACTGCGCGCCGCCGAGGGTGCCGTGCGAGCGCACCCAGCCGTCAAGCGGCACGCGCGCCTGCCAGAAGAAGAAGCCCGACAGCAGCGCGGTCAACGCCGCGAACACCGCGCGCGAGCGCCCGTCGAGCGCGCGCCAGCGGCGCTCGGCGAGACGGCGTTCGAGCGCCGAGAAGGCGGCCGACTGGTCGGGATAGGTCGTGTGCATGCGGGTGGCATTGTAAAGGATGGGCGCCGGCGTTCCGCACGGGCTTTGCCCCGGCGCGGGCCCGGATGGCACCATCGCGGCATGACCTCCCCGCACCGGCTCGTGTGGTCCCCGGGCTACGCCTGCGACATCGGTCCGCACGTGTTCCCGACTTCGAAGTACGCCGCCGTACGCGACACGCTCGTGGGCGAAGGGCTCGTGCGCGCCGGCGACGTGCTCGTGCCGAAGCCGCCGTCGCGCGCGCTGCTCGCGCTCGTGCACGAGAGGGCATACCTCGACGACCTCGAGGCGGCCGCGCCCACACCGCGCACGCTCCGCTCGGAGCTGCCCGTGACGCCCGAGGTGATCGCCGCGTTTTCGCTGTGCGCCGCGGGCACCACGCTCGCCGCACGGCACGCGCTCGCGACCGGCGCCGCGGCGCACGCGGGCGGAGGGCTCCATCACGCCTACGGCGGGCATGCCGAGGGTTTCTGCTACGTCAACGATCTCGCCGTCGCCGCGCAGGCGATGCGCGAGGAGGGGCTCGCGCGCCGCGTCGCGATCGTGGATCTCGACGTGCATCAGGGCAACGGCACGGCGTCCCTCTTTCGCGGCGTCCCCGAGGTGTTCACGCTGTCGCTGCACCAGGAGCGCAACTATCCGATGCCGAAGGAGCAGGGCGACCTCGACGTCGGGCTCGAAGACGGCGCGGGCGACGACGCCTACCTCGAGGCGCTCGACGCCGCGCTCGAAGCCGTGTGGGCGCACGCGCCCGACCTCGTGCTCTACCAGGCCGGAGCCGATCCGTTCCACGACGACCAGCTCGGCGGGCTCGCGCTTTCGTTCGAGGGGCTCGAGCGCCGCGACCGCCGCGTGATCGACGGCTGCGTCGCGCGCGGCATCGCGGTGGCCGTCACGCTCGGCGGCGGGTACGCTCGCCGCACCGAAGACACGGTGCGCATCCACGCCACCACCTGCCGGCTCGCGCTCGAAGCGCCGGCCCACCGGAGAAACGCATGATCCACGCCTGGACCGCGACCGCCACCGAAGCCCGCCGCACCGACGCCGAGGGCGCGTGCGCGATGCTCGCGAAGGGCACGGAGAACGTGTGGCTCGACTTCGAGGGTGAGGACGAAGCCGCCGTGCAGCGGCTGCTGCGGCCGCTGGGCATTCACCCGCTCGTGCTCGACGACATGGTCAGCCAGGTCAACCGGCCCAAGGTGGACGACTACGGCGACTACCTCTATCTCGTCGTGCACTCGGCGCGGTGGGAGAAGGACGAAGAGCGCCCGAGCACGCGCGAGATCGACATCGTCGTCGGGACGCGCTCGCTCGTGACGTACCACGACGGCGACACGCGTTCGGTCACCGCCGCGGGCGCGGTGCTCGCACAGCGTCCGGCGCTGCTCGGCAAGAGCCCCGCGCAGCTGCTGCACTTCGTGCTCGACGTGCTCGTGGATCACTACCTGCCGATCATGGATCACATCGCCGAGCACGTGGACACGCTCGAGGAGGAAGTGTTCCAGAGCGACGGCCGCGACATGTACGAGCGCATCATCCATCTCAAGCGCGGCATCGCCGCGATGCGCCGCATCGTCGGGCCGCAGCGCGACACGATCCTCGCGCTCACGCGCGACGAGTTCCGCGCGATCCCGGCCGAGATGCGGCCGTACCTGCGCGACGTGTACGACCGGCTCGCGCGCGTGTCGGACCTGCTCGACTCCTTCCGCGACGAGATCGCCGGCCTGCTCGAGCTGCACGTGTCGATCGTCTCGAACCGCATGAACGAAGTGATGAAGCGCCTCACGGTCATCGCGACGATCTTCATGCCCCTCACGGTCGTGACCGGCTACTTCGGCATGAACTTCCAGCTGGCGGAGTTCGGCTGGAAACACGGCGAACTGTTCGCGCTGGGGGTGCTGGCCGCGACGGCGGCGGGCACGTGGTGGTACCTGCGCGCACGGCGTTGGTACTGAGCCGCTGCGTTCCGCGGGCGCGGTTCACCATCGCATCGAACAGAAGAGGGGGGGCCCCTTCCGTGCACTCGAGGGGGTCACACGCAGGGCAAGTGTCCCGAGTGCCCCTGCAGCTCCCTTTCCGCGTGGTTCTCTGCTCGCAACGCGACCCACCTCGCTCGTGAACGTCGCGTGATCGCGGCTTCGAACAGGCCCCGTGCAGCGTACGGAACCTCGGATCGGGTATGAGAGCTCCCTGCCAAGGAGGTCTCTCTGCCCAGCTGCACGACCATTGTGTGTCCGAGCCCCGGGAGCGTCAAGACCTCGATTGCGTGGGGGGCTATTTCCGGGCGGGCGCCGCCTGCGGCGGCGCGCCCTTCGCGGGGCCGATCACCTCGAACTCGGCGTCGTCCATCCACACGGTGCCGCGGAACGGCGCGGGCACGTACACCCACGGCCACGTCGTGAGCGAACCCTCGGGCATGTCGTACTCGATCTGGAGCTTCGTCCAGTCGAACGTGTTGCTGAGCATGTCGTAGATCGCCGAGCGCTTCGGGCCCGCGGCGGAGTGCGCGAACACTTCGAGGTACGCCGTGCCCACGAGGCTGTCGGCCTTGAACCACGCCGACAGGCGCACGCGCTTGCCCGCGAGATTGCGCGCCGGCAACGACTGCGTGACGCCCGAGCGAGTCGAGACGACGCCGTCGTTCATGTTCTCGAGCCGGATGCTGTAGCGGCCGGAGTGCGCCACCGTCGAGTCGAGCTCGACGCGCGCGCCCTCGAACGGCGGGCACACCCACTCCCACGCGAGGCCACCGTTCTCGAAGCCGGGATCGGCGAAGAGGTTGCCCTTCGGCGCGGCCGCGAGCGCGGGCGCGGGCTCGAGCGTGAGGCTCGCGTCGTCGAACATCACCTGGCCGGTGCCGAACAGGCCGCAGCGGACGAAGATCACGTTCACGCCCACGGGGATGTACACCGCGGCTTCGCGCTTCACCCAGTCGGTCTGCGCGTCGGTGAACGTGAGGCGCTTCCAGCCGAGATCGATGGACGGATCGTCCACGCGCTTGATGTTGAGGCGCCGGCGCGACTCGTCGCGATCCACGCCCCAGATGCGCGCCATCTTCGAGGCGGTGTCGCGGTAGGCCTGCACCATCACGTAGGCGCGGCCCTGGAGACCGTTGCTCTTCGTGTACACCGAGAAGCGCGCGACCTTGCCCCACATGTCACGGCTCACGAGCAGCGTCTGGCTCCAGTTGTGCGCCATCGGGAACACCGTGCTCGTGTTCGCGATGTTCACGGAGTACTTGCCGCCGTGCGCGAAGAGCGTGTCGCGGCCGAAGAACACCGTGGGGATCTCCGCGAGCGACGTGTCCCACGCCGCGGGCATCCAGTCGTGCGCGGGAAAGCCGCGCTCGAAACCGGGATTGCCGAGCAGGTTGCGGGGCTTGGCCGGGGCGGCGGCGTGCGCGACCGAGAACGACGCGAACAGCACGCAGGCGAGGAGCGCGAGGAACCGGACGATCGGCTTCAGGGACATGGGGCTCTCTTCAGGAAGAGTCGAGTCGCGGACTTCGGTCGCGCCGCGCGGATGGGGCGTGGCGCAGGGGGGAAAAGTATCGGAAACCACGCGCCCGGCGGGCAAGCGCTTTCTCGCTTGCTTGGCCCCGCCGCGGCGCTCGGCTAGCCTGAACGTGTTCTTTTCTTCACACGAGGTCGTCTTGAGCGAGTGGTTCTTCACATCGGATTTGCACGGACAGTCCGACTTCTATGAGCAGGCGCTGGCGCTCGCCGCGGAGCGCCGCCCGCGCGCGCTCCTGATCGGCGGCGATCTCGGGCCCCACGAGGGCGGAGACGGCGGCGTTCGCCGGCAGCGGTTGTTCCTCGAGGGGTTCCTCGTCGAGTTCGCGCGCCGCCTGCGCGAGGCCGTGCCCGGCATCGAACTGCTGCTGCTGCCCGGCAACGACGACTGGGGCGCGAACCACGACGTGATCGAGCGCCACGACGGCGATTGCTGGCGATCGCTCCACGACCGCGTCGTCGAGGTGGACGGCGTGCACGTCGCCGGCATGTCGTACGTCCCGATCACCCCGTTCGGCATGAAGGACTGGGAGCGCTGGGAGGACGGCGAGCCCGAGGCGCCGCTGCGACTCGCCGGCTGGCGCAGCGAGGACGGGCGCAGCTTCGAGTTCGCGTTCGACCCCGAGCGGCGCACGCCGACGATCGCCGACACGCTCGCCTCGCTCGCGTCGCGCACCGACGCGTCCTCGACCGTGTTCGTGTTCCACTCGCCCGCGCGCGACACGCACTGCGACGTGACGATGTCCCGGCACCACGTGGGCTCGCGCGCGATCCGCGCGTTCGTCGAGCGCCGGCAGCCGCCGCTCGTGCTGAGCGGTCACATCCACGAGTCGCCGCGCGTCACCGGGCAGTGGCGCGACACGATCGGCCGCACGGTCGTGGTCAATCCCGGCCAGTTCGGGCACCCGGCGCTGGCGGGCGTGTGGTTCGACCCGGCGCGGCCCGCCGCGACGCTGCGCCACACGACCCACGAAGGGTGAGTCCCGCGGGGGCCGTGATAGGCTCCCCGGGTCGTGACTCGAAAACGCGCGCGACGATTCCGCGCGCCGCCGCATCGCAGGAACGACACGCTCCCCAGTCCCGCAGTCCTCACGAGGCAGCCATGCGCATCCGGTTCCCGCTCCGTCCGCTCCTCCTCGCGCTCGCGTCCGTCGCGCTGCTCGTCGCATCCTCCCGCCCGGCGTCCGCCGGCAAGGTGGACTGGCGTTCGTGGGACGACGGACTCGCGCGCGCGAAGAGCGGCAATCGTTTCGTGGTCGTCGACGTGTACACGGACTGGTGCGGCTGGTGCCGCCGTATGGAGGCCGACGTGTACGCGCGTCGCGACGTGTCCGAGTACCTCGACTCGAAGTTCGTGACCGTGAAGCTGAACGCCGAGAGCGGCGAGCTCGTGCATCGCGGCGAGCGCTCGATGAGCGCGCGCACGCTCGCGTCGCAGTTCCAGGTGACGGGCTACCCGACGACGATCTTCCTGCGCCCCGACGGCGAGCGGCTCGCGAACGTGCCGGGCTACATTCCCGCGGAGAAGTTCCTGCTCCTGCTGCGTTACATCGGCGACGGCCACATGGACCGCGGCGAGAAGTGGGAAGACTTCGTGGCCGCCCAACCGAAGGCGAACTGACCGCATGGGACTGCTCGACGGCGTCACGATCATGGTGGTGGACACGGAGACGACCGGGTTCGATCCCGCGAAGGGGGACCGGCTCGTCGAGGTCGCGCGCGTGACGATCGCGAACGGCCGGGCGGGCGAGACGTGGTCGAGCCTCGTGCATCCCGGCCGCGCGATTCCTCCGGACGCCGCGAAGATCCACGGCATCACGGACGCCATGGTCGCGGGGGCGCCCCGCTACGCCGAAGTCGGCCGCGCGCTGCGCGAGCAGATCGGCGACCATCCGATCGCGTTCCACAACGCGCCCTTCGATCTCCCGTTCCTCGTCCACCTGTTCCGCGAAGCCGGCGCTCCGCCGCTCGTGAATCCCGTCCTCGACACGCTCGGGCTGGCTCGCGGGCTCTGGGGTGTCGGCAGCAACGGCCTCGGCGCCGTGGCGCAGAAGCTCGGCGTGACCGCGGGAACCGCGCACCGCGCGCTCGGAGACGCCACGACGACCGCGAACGTGCTCCTCGAGCTCGTGTCGCGGTGGGAGGCGAAGTTCGCGACGCGCTCCTTCGCCGAGCTCGCCGCCGAGAGCCTGGACATCATGCGGAAGACCTCCCGGCCGAGGCGGTGAGCGCCCCGGCGGGCCCGCGCGGTTGCCACTCGCGCGCGGCCGCGCCATGATGTTCCGCCCCAACGGCCCGTCACCACCTCACGATCTCAGCGGTTCGAGGATCCTCGTCATGTCGTTGCCCGCCATTCCCGACGTCGGCCAGGAAGCCCCCGACTTCTCGCTCAAGGGCCCCGGCGGCGCCCCGCACACGCTCTCCGAGTGGCGCGGAGACAAGAACGTCCTGCTCGTCTTCTACCCGCTCGCGTTCTCATCGGTCTGTTCCCACCAGCTGCCCGAACTGCAGCGCGCCATGCCGCGCTTCGAAGCCGCCGACACGATCGTGCTGGGCATCTCGGTCGACAGCCACTACGCGAACGCCGCGTTCGCGCGTTCGCTCGGCGTGACGTTCCCGCTGCTGTCCGACTGGAAGCGCGAGGCCGCCACGGCGTACGGCGTGCTGATTCCCGAAGCCGGTTTCAGCGGGCGCGCGTCGTTCCTCGTGGACAAGCAGGGCCGCATCGTGTGGCGCGAGGTGAGCGAGAACACGGGTTCGCTCGAGGACGTCCCGAGCATCGAGGACGCTCTCGAGACGCTCGCCCGGAAGGGTTGACGGCGCACACCGCCGGGCCCGAGTCATGGCGCGCACCCGCCCCTGCGTCCTCGTCGTGGAGCGCGAAGGCGAGGCCGTCCGCGCGCTGACCGCGTTCCTGCGCCAGCACGACTTCGAAGTGGTCGTGGCGCACGACGGCGAGTCGGCGGGGGCCGTGCTCGACAAGCGCCGCGTGGACGCGCTGCTGTGCGCGCTGCGCGCGCCGCGCATCGAGGGGCTGGCCGTGCTCGCGCACGCGCGCGCACGCCGCGCCGGCGTCTGCGCGGTGCTCTTCGCGGACGCGCCCGACGTCGAGCTCGCGGTGGAGGCCGTGCGGCGCGGGGCCTGGGACGTGCGCTCGCACCCGATCCATCACGAAAGGCTGCTCGCCACGCTCGAGCGTGGCCTCGAACACCAGGCCTTGGTCGAGCGCGTCGAGCGCATGTCGGGCGAACTCGACCGCCGCCGCAGCGTGGACGCGCTCGTCGGCGGCTCGCGCGCGATCGAACGCGTGCGCGAGCAGGTGCGCCAGATCGCGCCCACGCGCTCGAGCGTGCTGCTCGTGGGCGAGCAGGGCACCGGCCGCAGCGTGGTCGCGCGCGCGATCCACCACGCGAGCCCGCGGCGCGAGGAGCGCTTCGTGTGGCTCGACGCGGCGGCGACGCCCGCGGAGACGCTCGAAGCCGAGTTGTTCGGCGAGCCCGCGGACGGCGACCGCCCCGCACGCGCGGGGCGCATCGAGCTGGCCGACGGCGGCACGCTCTTCGTGGACAACGTCGAGGCGCTGACCGAGCGCGCGCAGCTGCGGTTGTTCCGCGTGCTGCACGACCGCGTGCTCGACCGCACCGGCGGCGCCGCGCCGTCGCGCGTGGACGTCCGCATGCTGGCGGCGACCACGCTCGAACTGGGCGACGAAGTGCGCGCGGGCCGCTTCCGCGAGGATCTCTACTACCGGCTCGACGTCGTCCGCATCACGCTGCCCGCGTTGCGCGAGCGTCGCGAGGACATCCCGCTGCTCGTCGAGCACCTGCTGCGCCAGGTCGCGCGCGAGCACGGCCGCCGCCCGCGCCGCATCACGCGCGGCGCGCTCGAACGCCTGCGTCGCCACGCGTGGCCGGGCAACGTCAGCGAACTCGTGCGCACGCTCGAGGGCATGGTGGTGTCGTCCAAGGGCCGCGGCCCGCTCGACGTGAGCGCGCTGCCCGACGCGCTGCGCCCGACGGCCGACGAGCCCGCGGGCCGGCTCGAGATCGCGGTCGGCATGACGCTGGCGGAGGCCGAGCGCGAACTGTTCGAGGCGACGCTGCGGCACACCGGCGGCAACAAGGTGCGCGCCGCCGCCATGCTCGGCGTCGGCCTGCGCACCCTGTACCGCAAGCTGGAGCAGTTCCGGCTCGGTTGACCGGCCGCGGCGCCGCTCCGTCGAGCGCCGCTCAGCGGCTCTTCGCCGGCGCGAGCCCCATGACCGAGTTCAGCCACCGCACGAGCGGCACCATCGCCGCGAAGCGCTGCTCGACGAGCTTCGTGAGCTTCGCCGAGGTGACCTCGGCGTCGGTGAGCGGCGCGCCCACGGTGAACGACTGCAGCTTGAGCCACTCCGCCGCCGGATGATCGGCGTCGTAGCCGCGCGGCACGCGCTTGAGTGCGCTCTCGGTGCTCAGCGCGCCGAACGCCTTCTTGATCGCGGGCGACGCGGCGGCCTTCGCGAATCCGCGCGGGTCGTCCGCGATCGCCGCACGCAGGCGCTGCAGCGCGGGCCGCGGCGGCATCCAGATGCCGCCGCCGGTCATCGAGGCGCCGGGCTGCAGATGGAAGTAGAAGCCCGCGCCGCCGCCGTGCGCCTCGCGCCCGACCTTGGACGAGCCGCCCGAGTGGAAGAACCAGCACGCCGCGTGCGTCTTGTAGGGCGACTTGTCGCTCGAGAACCGCACGTCGCGATGAATGCGGAAGACCGAGCGCTTCGGATCGCCCACGATCTCGGGCGCGATCTTCGCGAGGCGCAGGTCCATCTCGGCGACGAACTCGGCCATCGGGATCTTGACGTGACTCTCGTAGTCGTCGCGGTGCGCCTCGAACCAGGGCTTCCTGTTGTTGCGCGCGAGGCCGCGGAGGAACCGCAGGGACTGCTCGTCGAAGTGGCTCATGGAACTCTCGTACGGAGGCAGGTGAGTGTCGCGCGGGGTGCGCGCAGGGTGGGCATGCGGACGCCCGCGCGCAAGGGCCGATTCGGGCCTTCGCGCGCCGCCACAACGGTTTGGGCGAGGGCCGGCACCTTCGCCGGCCCGCTGGCGCGAACGCCCACTCAAGTCCCGGCGAGAGTCCGGCCGATAACGCGCGCAGTCACTTGTCCTCGTCATCGGAGAGTTCCGTCATGGCGTCCCATCCCGAGCCGCTCGAACCGCAGCGCGAACCGTTGCCGCCACCTCCGGCGAACGACGGGCGTGCCGATTGGCTTTGCGGTCCGGACGAGGGGCTCGAGGCGGAGCTGCAGCGCAAGGCGCGCGAAAGCGCCGAGATGAAGCGCCCGCAGCTCAATCGCCCCACGATTCTCCGCGTGGACCCGGCCGCAGCTGCGTCCGCCGAAGTTCCCGCGCCGCCTTCGGGCCCGGTGCTGCGTCGTCCCGGAGCAGGGGAGGGCGCATCGGCAGCGCCTGCGCCGCCCTCCTCCGCCTCGCCGAAGCGCTTCGGTTCCGTCGACGCCGACGCGGCGCCTTCCGATTTCCACACCGGGCCCGGCATGATCTGGGAGCCGGGCGCCAACAGCGTGCCCGCGATTCGCCAGGCTTCGCGGCCCGCGCCGCGCGCGCCGATCCCCATTCCGTCGCGCCGTGACTTCCCGATGGACGACGCCGAGGAGCGCGCGCGTGCGCGCGAGCAGGCGAACGCCGCCGCGGCTGCCGCGGCCGAGTTCGAGGCGCGCCCGCACGACGTCGTGAACCCGGAAGCGTTCGACGTGCAGGCCGTGCCCATGCCGTGGTGGATGCAGGTTCCGCACGCGCTCCGCACCGACCGTCGCATCCAGCTCATGGCGGCGGGCGGACTGCTCGTGCTCGCCACGATCGCGCTGTGGCCGCGCGGCGAAAGGCCGCTCAGCCTCGGTGACATCCGCCGCCGCCCCGACCACATGAACGGCCAGAACGTGCAGGTGAGCGGCAAGGTCGGGGAAGTCTTCCCGGTCGGCGGTGGCTACGCGTTCTACCTGCACCAGGGCAAGGACACGCTCGTCGTGTTCACGCGCTCGCGCGAACCCAGGCGCGGCCAGAAGGTCACGCTCGAGGGCACCATGAGCGTGGGTTTCCTCGACGGCCAGACGCACTCCGCGCTTTTCGAGTCCGCCACTCCGAAGGAGTGACGCCGGGCTGCTCGGCGGGTTCGTGCCCGCCGCTCCGGAGCATTCGCCGCGCGCCCGCCCGGGATTGCTGACGCGCGCATCGCCGCTCCAACAAAGCCACCGTGCCAGAATGACAAATGCGACGATTTCTCGGCTGCTCATTTGGGCCGCAATTCGTTCGCAAGCGTTTGTCCGAAAGAGAGATATATCTCTTGTCAGAGGGCAAACTTGGCCTCGGCGCGAGTGTGCCCTATGGTGCACGGGCTCGCGCCGCCGCGATGACGTTCTTCTCGCCGGCGGCCGCCCGGGCACCACTTTCTTTTCCAAACCGCCGTGCCTCGGCGCCCGTCGTTCCCGACGCGGTGCGAGTACGGCGAGACCGTCACACCACGAGGGAGGTTCACGATGAACGTCAAGCCTCTGGCCGACCGGATCCTGGTTCGCCGCGTCGAGGAGCAGGAGACCATTCGCGGCGGGATCATCATCCCCGACACCGCGAAGGAGAAGCCGCAGGAGGGCGAAGTCGTCGCCGTCGGACCCGGCCGCCGCAACGAAGACGGCAAGCGCATCGAGCTCGAGGTCAAGCAGGGCGACCGCGTGCTGATCGGCAAGTACAGCGGCACCGATGTGAAGATCGACGGCACCGAGTACGTCATCCTCCGCGAAGACGAGATCCTCGGCATCCTCGCCAAGTAATCACGACCACCCACACACGGTGACCCGGCGCGCTTCCGGCGCGACGGGCCCTGAATCCTCGAAGAACCAGGAGGCCACATGGCAGCGAAGCAGTTGCTCTTCAGCGAGCAGGCGCGTCAGGAGATCCTGCGCGGTGTCGAGACCCTCGCGAAGGCCGTCAAGGTCACGCTCGGACCTCGCGGCCGCAACGTCGTGCTCGACAAGAAGTGGGGCTCGCCCACGGTGACCAAGGACGGCGTGTCGGTCGCCAAGGAAATCGAGCTCGAGAACCCGTACGAGAACATGGGCGCGCAGATGGTGCGCGAAGTCGCGTCGAAGACGTCGGACGTCGCCGGTGACGGCACGACGACGGCGACCGTGCTCGCCGAGATCATCTTCAAGGAAGGCCTCAAGAGCGTCACGGCCGGCTCCTCGCCGATGAACATCAAGCGCGGCATCGACAAGGCCGTCTCGACGGTCGTCGACGAGCTCAAGAAGATCAGCAAGCCGGTGAAGGACAACAAGGAGATCGAGCAGGTCGCCACCATCTCCGCGAACTCGGACACGGTCATCGGCAAGATGATCGCCGAGGCGATGGCGAAGGTCGGCAAGGACGGCACGATCACGGTCGAGGAAGCGCGCTCGGTCGAGACCACGCTGGACGTGGTCGAGGGCATGCAGTTCGACAAGGGCTACATCTCGCCCTACTTCGTGACCGAGAAGGACACGATGGAAGCCGTCCTCGAGGACGCCTTCATTCTTCTCTACGAGAAGAAGCTGTCGAACATGAAGGACCTGCTCCCGGTGCTCGAGAAGGTCGCGCAGCGCGGCAAGCCGCTCGTGATCGTCTCCGAGGACGTCGAGGGCGAGGCGCTCGCGACGCTCGTCGTGAACAAGCTCCGCGGCACGCTCAACGTGTGCGCGGTGAAGGCGCCCGGCTTCGGTGACCGTCGCAAGGCCATGATGGAGGACATCGCGGTCCTGACCGGCGGCAAGGTCATCACGGAAGACCTCGGCATCAAGCTCGAGAGCACGAAGATCGAGGACCTGGGCAAGGCCAAGCGCATCGTCGTGGACAAGGAGAACACCACGATCGTCGAAGGCGCCGGCAAGAAGGCCGACATCCAGGGCCGCATCGCGCAGATCAAGAAGGAAATCGACGAGACGACGTCCGACTACGACCGCGAGAAGCTGCAGGAGCGCCTGGCGAAGCTGGCCGGCGGTGTCGCGGTGATCAACGTCGGCGCGGCGACCGAGACCGAGATGAAGGAGAAGAAGGCTCGCGTCGAGGACGCCCTGCACGCGACGCGTGCGGCCGTCGAGGAAGGCATCGTCCCGGGCGGTGGCACGGCGTACATCCGCTGCCAGAAGGCGCTCGAGACGCTCGCGGCGGAGCTGGACGGCGACCAGCGCATCGGCGTGAAGATCATCATGCGCGCGATGGAGCAGCCGATCCGCACGCTGTGCGAGAACGCCGGCCTCGAAGGTTCGGTCGTCGTCGAGCACATCAAGAAGGAGAAGAAGTCGGTCGGCTTCAACGTGGACACGGAAGAGTACGTGGACATGTTCGAGGCGGGCGTCATCGACCCGACGAAGGTCACCCGTTCGGCCCTGCAGAACGCGGCGTCGGTCGCGAGCCTGCTGCTGACGACGGAAGCCCTGATCACCGAGATCCCGGAGAAGAAGAAGGCTCCGGCGGGTGGTCCTGGCGGCGGCGGTGGCTACGGCGGCGAGGACTTCTAGTCCGACCCTTGCAGCACACGAACGGCCCCGGGGCAGGACGCTCCGGGGCCGTTTCGTCTTTCGGCGGCCTTCCCGCGCCGCGTGCCGCGGGCGCATCATGCGCCGCGGGAGGAGCGCCATGAACGACACGGAATGGACGAAGGAGTTTCCCGCCGCCATCACGGTCTGTGATGCCGGAGGCATCATTCTTCAGATGAACGACCGCAGCGCGGTCACGAACGCCGCCGAGGGCGGGCTCGCGCTGATCGGCACCAACGTGCTCGACTGCCACCCGGAGCACGTGAAGGCGCAGCTCGCCGGAATGCTCGCGAGCGGGAAGAAGAACGTCTACACGATCGAGAAGCAGGGCGTGAAGAAGCTCATCTTCCAGTCGCCCTGGTACCAGGGCGGCGCGTACGCGGGCTTCGTCGAGCTGTCGCTCGAGATCCCGTTCGAGCTGCCGCACTTCGTGCGCGGGGGCTGAGCCCGGCCTCACTTCGCCCGGCGTGCGAACTCCGTCCTGCGCGTGGTCTCGAGACCCGACACGGCGTCGCGCACGGTCACGCTCAGCGAGTAGCGACCCTCCGGCAGCGACGCCACCGGCACCTCCAGCACCTGACGACGGATGTCTTCCGGCTGCTCGACCTCGCGCGTCACCTCGAGGTCGCGCAGGAGCCGCGCGGCGACGCGCCGGCGCGACTCGAGCCGGCGAATGGCGCACGAGTACGTGAAGCGCGCCACACCGTCTTCGCCGCGTTCGAGCCCGCTCACTTCGAAGTACGCCGAAAGGGCCTCGCGGTCGGGCACCACGTGGCGCAGGTTCGGTTCCAGCCGGATCTGCTCACCGAGTCCGGGCGCGTTCGCCGAGCCGCAGATCAGCACGAGGTCGCTCATGCGAGGACCGGGCTGCGCCGTCGCGATCTCGATCGCGCGCCGCACGAGCCCGCGGCCGTGCTCCGAATCGTTCACCGACACGTCCACCCGGTACCTTCCCTCGGGCACGTCGAGCGAGAACTCGGCCACGCGCTCCTCGTCGAACCAGCATGCCGAAAGCGCCATGGACTGCGCGACGCGCTGCAGCACCCGGCCGTCCGCATCACTGACGGCGCACGACGCGACCCAGTCGGCGCCGGAGGAGGGAACGGTGGCGTGCACCAGCAGGCGCGTGCGCTCCCCGGCGGGCAGGCGTGAGACTTCCGCTGCGATCGGAAGCAGTCGCGAACCCGGCGGCATGGTCCGGAACACGCCGAGCCCTCCCTGCAGCACGACGACGTCGGCCTTTCCGGACAGCGCGGCCGCGCTCGCGGTCGCGCGCGGAACGCCGTCCGTGATGGCCGGCCGGTAGAGCCCCCGCAGTGACTGGTCCCAGAGGTCGAACCGGATTCCGTACTCCGGGTACATCCACACCTGCCGTTGGAAGGGATACGGGATCGGCGGTGGCACGTAGGCGATGAACGAGCGGCGCGGATACTGGTAGCCCCAGAACGGTGAATCGTTGGGGTTGACGGCCACCTGCGTCGGAGGGCCGTAGCGCACGAACAACTCGCAGCGTTCGTCCCAGCGAACCTCGTCGCCGCGCCGGAACAGGAGCAGCACGAGGGCGATCCGTGAACGGTAGTCGAGCTCGGCTTCGTTCTCGGGCGTCGTGAGATCGGGATCGTTCGCGGTCCAGTAGGCGCGCGCACTCGAGGCGGACAGATGGCCGGTCTCCCTCGCCTCCTCGAACGTGTTCTCGAGGAACCACGCGTCGTCCTCGAGGCGGCGCGTCATGTCTTCGGGAAGCCATGCCGTCGCGCTGGCGAGCGCGGCGCGAGCCTGTGCGAATCGTCCGAGCCGGGTGAGCGCACATCCCAGCACGAGCCGGGCGTCCCCGCGGGTCGAATCGAGCAGGCACGCGCGCGAGGCCAGCTCCGCCGCCACGAGCGGCCGGCCGCGCAGGATCGACAGCGTCGCCAGCTCGACACGCGCGTCCACGTTCGCCGGATCCTGCTTCGCGGCCCGGCCGAAGGCCTCGTAGGCGCTCAGCAGGTCCGTCGAGTCCATCGCCGCGAGCCAGTACTGCTTCCAGATCCTGCCCAGCTCGACCTGGACGCGGGCGTCCTCGGGCGCGATCGTCGCCGCGATCTCCAGCGCCTCGCGTCCTCGCCGTGGCCGTTGCGAGGCGAGCGCCGTTCGTGCGAGCGCGGTCCAGAGTTCGGCCTGGTCCGGCGCGGCGAGGACCCTCGCCTCGAGATCCGCGAGCGCGGCGCGGCGCGACTCGATCGTCTGCAGGTCCAGCTGCCGCCAGCCGGTCGCGAGCGAGTCCGGCCCGTGTGTGGCGCCCCTCGCGACGGCAGGGGCGCTCGCGGTCAGCGTCGCGGCGAGCAGGACCGCGAACCAGGAACGGCGAAAGGCGAGGATCGAAGCGTTCACGGGAATGTGCCCTCGAGCGGGGCCCGGTCGATACGCGTGGCAGCATGGCCGACGGCCGGCCGCGGTCAAAGCCCCAAATGGCCGGCGTCCCGGCCTCGGACGCGCTCGTTCCGTCCGCGTCAATCCTTGCTGGTCCGTCGGGCCCATTTCCTCGCGGGAAGCCGCCTCGCCTGATAGTTTTCCCCGCGTACTTCGGTGCCCGAACCACCACCACCAAGGGGCGTACCACGCGTGCCGCGCACCCGTCGCGACACCTCGCGCGCCTGTCGCGCGCAAAGCGCCCATGACAGGAGTTCCGTCGTGACTTCGCTGCCCACTCCCGACTCGTTCGTTCCGCGCCACATCGGTCCGTCCGAGGCCGACACGAAGGCGATGCTCGCCGCGCTCGGCTACCCCACGCTCGACGCGCTCGTCGACGCGACCGTGCCCGCCAACATCCGCCTGAACCGCGCGCTGAACCTGCCCGCCCCGATGTCCGAGCAGGACGCGCTCGCCGCGTTCCGCCGCCTCGTCTCGCCCAACGAAATCTGGCGCAGCTTCATCGGCATGGGCTACTCGACGACGCACACGCCGGCCGTCGTGCAGCGCAACATCCTCGAGAATCCGGGCTGGTACACGGCGTACACGCCCTACCAGGCCGAGATCGCGCAGGGCCGCCTCGAGGCGCTGCTCAACTACCAGACGACGATCGTGGACCTGACCGGACTGCCGGTCGCGAGCGCGTCGCTGCTCGACGAAGCGACCGCCGCCGCCGAAGCCATGCAGCTCGTGCACGCGAGCGTCACGAAGCGCGACGTGTTCCTCGTCGCGGACGACGTGCATCCGCAGACGATCGACGTCGTGAAGGCGCGCGGCCGCGCCCGCGGTATCACCGTCAAGGTGCAGAGCGCGTCGGCATTCACGCTCGGCGCGGACGTGTGCGGCGTGCTCGTGCAGTATCCGAACACGTACGGCGCGATCACCGATTACCGCGCGCTCGCCGCGCAGGTGCACGCCGCCGGCGCCCTCGTGGTCGCCGCGACCGACCTGCTCGCGCTCACGCTGCTGCAGTCGCCCGCCGAGTGGGGCGCCGACGTGGCCGTCGGCAGCTCGCAGCGCTTCGGCGTGCCGTTCGGCTACGGCGGTCCGCACGCGGCGTTCTTCGCCACGAAGGACGAGTTCAAGCGCCAGATGCCCGGCCGCATCATCGGCCTCTCGAAGGACGCGAACGGCAAGCCCGCGCTGCGCATGGCGCTCGGCACGCGCGAGCAGCACATCCGCCGCGAGAAGGCGACGAGCAACATCTGCACGGCGCAGGTGCTCCTCGCCGTGATGGCGGGCTTCTACGCGGTGTGGCACGGGCCCGAAGGGCTCAAGCGCATCGCGACGCGCACGCACCTCGCGGCCGCGGCGTTCGCCGCCGGCGTGCGCAAGGCCGGGCACGCGGTGCTCGCGAACGACTTCTTCGACACCGTGCACGTGAAGCCGGCCAAGAGCGCCGCCGAAATCCGCAAGGCCGCCGAGTCGCACCGGATCAACCTGCGGTACTTCACCGACGGCACGATCGGCGTGTCGTTCGGTGAGACCGTCACCGACGCCGACCTCGCCGACCTGCTGAACGTGTTCGGCGCGGGCGCGACGGACGTGCCCGCGGCACCCACGTTCGCCGCCGGTTTCGCGCGCACGAGCGAATATCTCACGCACCCGGTGTTCCACTCGTACCGCTCCGAGACGGACATGATGCGCTACATGCGCAAGCTCGAGTCGCGCGACCTGTCGCTCACGCACTCGATGATCCCGCTCGGCAGCTGCACGATGAAGCTCAACGCCGCGTCCGAGATGCTGCCCGTGACGTGGCCCGAGATCGGTGGACTGCATCCGTTCGCGCCGGTCGAGCAGGCGAAGGGCTACCGCGCGCTGTTCGAGCAGCTCGAGGGCGCGCTCGCCGAGATCACGGGCTTCCACGCGGTCTCGCTGCAGCCGAACGCGGGCTCGCAGGGCGAGTACGCGGGCCTGCTCGTCATCCGCGCCTACCACGAGTCGCGGAACGAAGGCCATCGCAACATCTGCCTGATTCCGCAGTCGGCGCACGGCACGAACCCGGCGAGCGCGGTCATGGCCGGCTTCGAGGTCGTCGTCGTGAAGACGGACCCGAACGGCAACATCGACGTCGCCGACCTCAAGGCGCGCGCCGAGCAGCACGCGAGCAAGCTCGCGGCGCTCATGGTGACGTACCCGTCCACGCACGGCGTGTTCGAGGAAGCGATCACCGACATCACGAAGACGATCCACCAGTTCGGCGGCCAGGTGTATCTCGACGGCGCCAACATGAACGCCATGGTCGGCCTCTGCCGCCCCGGCGACATCGGCGCCGACGTCTGCCACCTGAACCTGCACAAGACGTTCTCGATTCCGCACGGCGGCGGCGGTCCCGGCGTCGGCCCGATCGGTGTCGCGAAGCACCTCGCGCCGTTCCTTCCCGGCCACGCGGTCGTGAAGACCGGCGGCGAGAACGCCATCGGCGCGATCTCCGCGGCGCCGTGGGGAAGCGCGAGCGTGCTGCCCATCTCGGCCATGTACATCATGATGATGGGCGGGACGGGGCTCACGCTGTCGACCAAGTACGCGATCCTCAACGCGAACTACGTCGCCAAGCGTCTCGAGAAGTCGTACCCGGTGCTCTACAAGGGCAAGAACGGGACGATCGCGCACGAGTGCATCGTGGATCCGCGCGGTCTCAAGGCGGCGAGCGGCGTCGAGGTGGAGGACATCGCGAAGCGCCTCATGGACTACGGCTTCCACGCGCCGACCGTCTCGTTCCCGGTGGCCGGCACGATGATGATCGAGCCGACCGAGTCCGAGTCGAAGGCCGAGCTCGACCGCTTCGTGGACGCGCTCACCGCGATCCGCGGCGAGATCGACGACATCGCGTCGGGCAAGTACCCGAAGACGGACAACCCGCTCAAGCACGCGCCGCACACGATGGAAGTCGTGGCGGCCGACGCCTGGACCCGCGCCTACTCGCGCGAGACCGCGGCGTTCCCGCTGCCGTGGGTGCGCGAGCGCAAGTTCTGGCCGTCCGTCGGCCGCGTGGACAACGCGTTCGGCGACCGCAACCTGATCTGCGCGTGCCCTCCGGTCGAGGATTACGCGACGGTGTGATCGTCACGCGATACGAAAGACGAAATGGGCCCCGGAGCAGCGCATCGCTCCGGGGCCCTTCGCGTGAAACGTGTCGCCGGTCCTACAGCCCCAGCATCCCCTTGCGCAGTTCGCCCGAGGGCGGGACGGGGCCGAGCCAGAGCGAGAAGAGCGCGTCGGCGAACTCCTTGCCCTCGAACGTCGCGACGTCCTTGCCGCCGATGTTGATCACGGTGCCGGCGCCGGGCACGTACGTGAACGTCATCACGGCGCCCTTCTTCTGGTCGCCGACGAGCGCCAGGAACTTCTCGAAGTTCGCCTTCTGCGACGCGACGCGCGCGCCCGCGTTCTTCTCGAAGCCCTCGCGGAAGCCGCCGGTGAGGCGGCCCTTGTCCACGTCGCGCACGAACTCCATCCGAATCGCGCGCGGCGCGTCGGCGGCCATGATGGCCGCGGCGTCCTTGGACTTCGCCGGCAGGTAGAGCCCGCCGACGTACACCTTGATGATCGTGACCTTGCGCATGCCGAGCCCGTTGAGCACGAGCGTGTGACCGCCGGCGGTGAGCTGGTCGGGCATCGTGACGCCCGAGAGCACGGCGGCCTGGGCGACGGCCGCGAGCGACAGCGCGAGCAGCGAAACGGCGAGCAGGCGACGGACGAACGGTTTCATCGTGATGCCTCCCGGGAATGGGTCAGCCGCGCCGTGCGCGGTGGCGAAGGATCAACGCGTTGGTCGAGGAATCGTGCGACAGCTCGGGCAGGCCGGAGGCCTGCAACTCCGAAACAATCTTCTGCGCGAGCACCTTGCCCAGCTCGACACCCCACTGGTCGAACGTGCCGACGTTCCACAGCACGCCCTGCGTGTGCACGCTGTGTTCGTACAGCGCCACGAGCGCGCCGAGCGTCGCGGGGGTGAGCCGGTCCGCGAGCAAGGTGCTCGTGGGCCTGTTCCCCTCGAATACGCGGTGCGGGACGAGCCATTCCGGAGTTCCTTCCGCCCGGACGGCCTCGGCGCTCTTGCCGAACGCCAGCGCCTCGGTCTGGGCGAAGAAGTTCGCCATGAGGATGTCGTGGTGCGCGCCGAGCGGGTTCAGGCTCTGGTGGAACGCGATGAAGTCGCACGGGATCAGCTCCGTGCCCTGGTGCAGCAGCTGGTAGAACGAATGCTGGCCGTTCGTGCCGGGCTCGCCCCAGAACACCGGGCTCGTCTCCCAGTCCACCGTGCCGCCGTCGAGCGTCACGTACTTGCCGTTCGACTCCATCGTGAGCTGCTGCAGGTAGGCGGGGAAGCGCGCGAGGTACTGGTCGTACGGCAGCACGGCGCAGGTCTCGGCCGCGAAGAAGTTCGTGTACCAGACCGTGAGCAGCCCCATGAGCACGGGCATGTTCTTCTCGAACGGCGCCGTGCGGTAGTGCTCGTCCATCGCGTGGAAGCCGGCGAGCAGGTCGCGGAAGTGCTGCGGTCCGATCGCGAGCATCGTGGACAGGCCGATCGCCGAGTCCATCGAGTAACGCCCGCCGACCCAGTCCCAGAAACCGAACATGTTCGCGGTGTCGATGCCGAACTTCGACACTTCCGCGGCGTTCGTGGACACGGCCACGAAGTGCTTCGCCACGGCCGCGTCGTCGCCGAGCGCCGCGACGAGCCACGCGCGCGCGGTGCGCGCGTTCGTCATGGTCTCGAGCGTCGTGAACGTCTTGCTCGACACGACGAACAGCGTCTCGCTCGCGTCGAGGTCGCGCACGGCCTCGGCGAAGTCCGTGCCGTCCACGTTCGACACGAAGCGCAGCGTCAGCGAGCGGTCGGCGTAGTGGCGCAGCGCCTGGTACGCCATGACCGGCCCCAGGTCGCTGCCGCCGATGCCGATGTTCACGACGTTGCGGATGCGCTTGCCCGTGTGGCCGGTCCACTGCCCGCCGCGCACGCGGTCGCAGAACGCGGCCATGCGGTCGAGCACTTCGTGCACGAGCGGCACGACGTCCGCGCCGTCCACGACGATCTTGGCGTCGCGCGGCGCGCGCAGCGCGGTGTGCAGCACGGCGCGGTTCTCGGTCACGTTGATCTTGTCGCCGCGGAACATCGCGTCGATGCGGTCGCGCAGCCCGCACTCGTGCGCGAGCTCGACGAGCAGGCGCACGGTCTCGTCGGTGATCCGGTGCTTCGAATAGTCGAGGAACCAGCCCGCGGCCGACACGGTGAGGCGCTCGGCGCGCCCCGGGTCGGAGGCGAACATCTCGCGCAGTTCGGCGAGGCACGCGTCCTCGAAATGCTCGGACAGCGCGACCCACGCGGGGCGCTGGTTCAGCGGCAGGGCGGTCGTCATGCGGCACCTCGTCCTTGGGGTGTGGCGCGCACCGGGGGAGGGCGCGCGATCGCGCGCACTGTCGCACGGAGCGCGTGCTCCGCAAAGGGTTCCGAAGGAGGAGGAACTGGCGGACGGCGGCCGTGTATAGGAACCTGCCGTCCACATTCCCACGGCGCCCCCGAGCCGCTCTTCACCAGGAGCCGCCCATGTCGAGAATGTCCGGACCGTCCGCTGTCCTCGTCGCCGCCCTGCTCTGCGCCCTGCTTCCCGCCGCGGCCCAGGCGAGCCGCCGCATCTCTTCCGACCCCTCGGTCCCCGACTCCTCGCGCGTGCTCGGAAGCGATCTCGGCCGCGTCCCGACGGCGGCGCTGCCGGTGTGGTTCGGCGTGGACAACGAGTTCGCGCTCTTGCGCAACGAGTGGGAGAACATGCCCCGCACGGGCTCGCGCGCCCGATTCGGCGCCACGATCTACGTGCCCGTGCAGCAGGTGGGGGCGCGCAATTGGACTTCGGTCACCTACGAGGAAGACGAACTCGAGGCGCGCGGCTACGTCACCTGGTACGACGGCACCGACTTCACGTACGTGCCGGTGACCTTTCCCGTCCCCACGACGATGTTCAGCGTGCGTACGGGGCTCGATCGTGTCGCCGGGAGCGAAACGCGCCCGAGCGCCTTCCTCGGCGCGGGCCTTGGCGTCGGCTTCGGCCTGTTCGGCGCGTCGCTCGGCAGCGACACCCGGCACTGGACGTCGTACGAGTTCGCCGTGCGCGGCGGGCTCTACGCGTATTCCTCGAAGAACGCGCGCTTCGGCGTGGTCGGTCTCGGAGTCGTCGGCTACCGCCTCGCGCCGGACGACCTGCGCGACGTGATCGCCGAGTTCCAGCTCGGCGTGGCGATCGAAGGCGCGCTCCAGCTCCCGAAACGCTTCGTCGAGCCGCGCTGACGGGGGGCGGCTCTCAGCGCCCCATCAGCTTCGAGAGCCAGTTGCCGCTGTCGCCCGAGGCGGCCTTCGCGGCCTTGGCCTTCTCACGGCAGTCGCAACGCTGGTCCTTGGGCACGCCGGCCAGCGCTTCCTCGACGTGCATACCGCAGCCGGTCCAGGTGGGGCGCTTGCACTTCGGGCACGTCACACGGGTACACATCGGTCGAACTCTCCCGAGAAGGTCTTCGAGGTCACGCCGCCACTGCGGGCGGTCCGGCGGTGGGAGACGCGACGGCGCCCGGGGATTCGCGGTCCCCGGGCGCCCGTCGGATCGCTCGCGAAGGTAAGCCGGGCTACCGCCGCTTGTCCCGGGTCTTCTCGCGCAGGAACTGGATCGTGCGCTCCCCCGCCTGACGGGAGGCCGCGAGGTTGGCGCCCTCGCGCTGGTCCTGCTGGCGCAGGAACCCGTGGCCGGCGCCCTTGTAGAGGTGGGTCTCGAACGGCCGCTTGCGCGCGGCGAGCACGCGGCGCGCGGGCTCGACCGTGGCGACCACGCGGACGTCGTCCTCGCCGTAAAGCCCCAGCACGGGCGGCGCCAGCCGCTGCAGGGACGCGCTGTCGGGCGAGGTGCCGTAGTACACGATCGCGCCGTCGAGAGACGGCTGCGCGATCGCGAACGCGAAGCTGGTCGAGCCGCCCCAGCAGAAGCCGACGGACGCGCTCCGGCCGTTCGCGGCCGGCTGCGCCGTCGCCCACGCACGCGTCGCGGCGAGCGCCGCCTGCACGCTGTCGCTCTTGAGCGTGCGCACGAGCTTCACGGCCTCGTCGCGGCTCGCGAGCGACTCGGTGCCGCCGCCGTTCGGGCCGAGCCCGGACAGCAGGTCGGGCGCGATCGCGAGGAAGCCTTCCTTCGCGAGCTGGTCGGTCACGCCGCGAATCCAGTCGGTGAGCCCGAAGATCTCGTGGATGACGATCACGACCGGCGCCTTGTCGCGGCGTTCGGGGTACACGACCCACGCACGCAGCGGCGTGTCGCGGCCGGGCACCGGGACGTCCACGAACTCGCCGTGCCGCGGCGAGGTCTCGAGCACCTGCTTCGCGCCGGCCTCGCCGGCGGGCAGGTTCGGGTCGCGAGCCGGGGTCGCGGGGGCGGCCGCGGCCGTGGGCGCCGCCATGGCGCCGTGGTCGTGGCCCTCGTGTCCGTCGTGGCCCTGCGCGCGCGCGAACGACGGCGCGCACAGGGACAACGCGGCGAGCAGGACGATCGTGCGCGTCGGCGTCGTCATTTCGCGAGCGTCTCGGCGAGGAAGTCGCGCATCGCTTCCCACGACCGCCGGTCGGCCGACGCGTTGTACGCGGCGCCCTTCGAGTTGTCCGAGCCGGCGCGGTCGTCGGTGAAGCTGTGCACCGCGCCGCTGTACTGCACGACCTGCCAGTCCTTGCCCGCGGCGCGCATCTCGTCCATGAACGCCGTGACGTCGGCCTGCTTCACGTACGGATCGTCGGCACCGTGCAGCACGAGCACCTTGCCCTTGATGTTCTTCGCGTCGTCGGGGCTGGCCGAGGCCAGCGAGCCGTGGAACGTCACGACGCCGCGCACCGCCGCGCCGGAGCGCGCCAGCTCGAGCGCCGCGAGCCCGCCGAAGCAATAGCCCGTCACGGCGAGCCGCGTCGCGTCCACCTGCGGGCGCGACGCGAGGTAGTCGAGTCCCGCGTTCACGCGCGCTCGGAGCAGCGCGCGGTCCTTGTAGTACTTGCCCGCTTCGGCGCTCGCGCCGGCCGCGTCCGTGGGGCGCACGCCCTTGCCGTAGACGTCCGCGACGAGCACGACGTAACCGAGCGCCGCCAGCTTCTCGGCCTGCGCCTTCTGGTGCGCGGTCGCGCCCATCCAGTCGTGGATCAGCATCACGCCCGCGCGCTTCGACTTCACCGCGCCGTCGTACACCAGCCAGCCCGAGAGAGCGGTGTCGCCCTGGCGGTACTCGACGGGCTCGGTCTTCACGGCAGCCTCCGCGGGGGCGTGGACGAGCGCGGCGAACAGGAGCGGCAGGACGAGCAACGGCAGTCGCTTCATCTGGGGAGTCTCCGGGCTGGGGTCGAGGGGCGGCGCGAGCGGCCGACCTTCTGGTGCGGCGGGAACCTCGCATACGATGCGCGCGCGACGCCACGAGTTTCGGGTCAGGTTTGACCGGCCCGGAACGCGCACCGCGGGCCGGGCCGCTACGGTGTCCGGCCCTCGCACGCGCTGCGCATCCGCGCGGACTCACCCTGTCGAAAGGTCTCCATGGACACGCACCTCTTCCTGCAGGTGCTCGGCTACGTCGCCTCGGCGCTCGTGGCGGCGTCGCTCATGATGAAGTCGCTGCTCCGCCTGCGCGTGATCAACCTCGTGGGCGCCTCGCTCATGGCGACGTACGGCCTGCTCATCCACGCGTGGCCGGTGGCGGTGCTCAACGGCACCATCGTGCTCGTGGACCTGTACTACCTGAACCAGATGTGGCGGCAGCGCGACTATTTCAAGCTGCTCGCGATCGGTCACGACAGCGAGTACCTGCGCGGTTTCGTGAAGTTCCATCGCGACGAGATCGCGGCCTTCGTCCCGGGCTACGCGTTCGAGCCGGACCCGAACCACCACCACCTGCTCGTGCTGCGCAATATGGTGCCGGCCGGGCTCGTGATCCTCGAGCCCGAGGGCGCGACCGGCACCGCGCGCGTGCTGCTCGACTTTGTCATCCCCGGCTATCGCGATTTCGGTGTGGGCCGGTTCCTGTTCGACGAGAACGCCGCATGGTTCCGCGAGCGGGACATCCGCCGGCTCGTCTCGGATCCGGGCGTGCCGCGCCACGCGGGCTACCTCGAGCGCATGGGGTTCCGGCGCGAGGGGGACGTCTACACTCGAGAGCTGGGACGCACCTCGTCCGGCCGATAGACTGAAGGTCATGATCCGCCGACTCGCGCCCCTCGCCCTCGTCCTCCCGCTGCTCGCCGCTGCTCCCTCGTCCGCGTCCGCCGCACCGGCCGACCCGTGGAAGACGCACGCCGCGCTCGTGGACCGCGACAACGCGCTCTACCTGGCCGGGCAGTACGCGGCGATCGCGACGCTCATGGACTCCGTGCTCGCTGCGCGCGGCGTCACGAGCGACCCCGGCCTGCTGCGCCTCGCGCTCACGCGGCGCTCGCGCGCGCATCTCATGCGGTTCGAGTACCCGGCGGCGCGCGAGATGTCGGCGCGCGCCTGCCGCCTCGCCGAAGCGGCGCGGGACTCCGCCACCACGATCCGCGCGCTGCGCGTGCGCGTGGTCGCGCTCGAGAAGACCGGCGATCCGGACCTCGCGCGGAGACTCTGCGCGCGCGGCGCCGCGATCGCGAAGCGCCGCGGCCAGCCGCGCGACGAGAGCTACTTCCACATGCGTCACGGCTACGCGTTCGTCGCCCAGGGCCGCAGCCGCGAGGCGCTCCCGTGGTTCCGGGCCGCGATCGCGGCCGGGGTGCGCAGCGGCGACGAAGGCGACCAGCTGCGCGCCGTCGCGGGACTCGCGGCGGCGCAGTACCAGGTCGGCGCGCTCCGCGAGGCGCGCGAGAGCTACGCGCGCGGCATCGCGCTCGCGAAGAAGCTCGACAACCCGTTCGAGCTTTCCTACCTCTGTCTCAACCAGGCCGACATGGAGATGGCGATCGGCGATCCCGATCTCGCGCCGGCCTCGGCGAACGCCGCGATCGAGGCCTCGCGCCGCGCGTCGCTGCTTCCCGTCGAACTGCAGGCCCGCCGCATCCTCGCGAACTACGAGGCCGCGCGCGGCGCGTGGGACCGCGTGGACTCGCTCATGACCGCGACGATCGCGCTGGCGGAACCGCTCGGCGATCGCGAACCGCTCTCGAGCGCGCTGCTGCTGGCCGCGCAGGCGCGCATCCAGCTCGGCCGGCCGGCGGAGGCCGAGGAGCTCATGCGCCGGGCCGTGGCGCTCGTGGACACGCTCATTCCGGTCAACGCCGCGTTCGCCGCGCAGAACCTCGTGAACAACCTGCACGTCGCCGGACGGGACGCCGACGCCGTGCGCTACGCGGACGAACTCGCCGCGCGGCTGGTCCGGCGCATGCCCGCGTCGTCGTTCTGGCGCATGCGCTTCTATCGCGCGCACGCGCTGCAGGCGCTCGGGCGCCATCGCGAGGCGCTCGCCGGCTTCCGCGAGGCCGCCGCCGCTTCGCGCCCGACCGCGACGACGCCGGGTGGCGCCGAGTACGACTGGGCGCTCGCGCTCGCCGCCGAGTCGCAGCGCGGGCTCGGCCACGTGGACAGCTCGCTCGCCGGCTTCCGCCGCGCGATCGCGGCGTGGGAAGCGGCGCGCAGCGCCCGCTCGCGCGAGGACCTGCTGCTCGACAGCGAGGACTACGGCCACGACATCGGGTTCGCGTTCGCCAACGCGCTGCTCGACCCGCGCCGGCGCGTCGCGCGCGACCGCCGCGTCATCGAGGCGTTCTCCGAGCTGCAGCGCTTCCACGCGCTCGCGGTGAGCGAGCGCCTGCTCGGTCCCGCGGCCGGGGCAGAGGCGCGGCGCAAGCCGTTCGACTTCGCGGCGTGGCGTACGGCCACGCTGCGTCCGGGCGAAGTGTTCGTGGACGTGACGCCGAACGACGACTCGACGCTCGTGATCGCGGTGACGCGCCGCGAAGTGCGCGCGTGGATGCTGCCCGGGCAGCGCGCGCTCGAGAAGCGCCTGTCGCGCTTCACCGAACTCGGGGCCACTTCGGGCGCGGACGACCCGGCGGTGCGCCCGATCGCCGCGGCGCTGGGCGAAGACTTCTTCGGCCCGGGCGCCGATCTCGTGCGTACCGCCACGCGCGTGCTGCTCGCGGGCGGCCGGTTCGGCAGCTACCCGATCGGCGCGTTGATCGTGCCGGGCACGAACGGCCCGCTCATGCTCGAGCGCGAGCTGTCGATCGTGCCCTCGGCCAAGCTGCTCGCGCTCTCGCGCGCACGCACGAGCGCGCGGCCCGCCGCGGGGCGTGCGCTCGACGCCGGCGCGCGCACGTCCGCCGGGCGCGGCCGCCGGCTCGAGGCGGCGGGCGACGAAGTGCGCGCGCTCGGCCGCGACTATCGCGACGCCCTCACGCTGGTCGATCCGCGGCGCACCGCGCTGCAGATCGCGCGTGAGGCGCTCGGCACGGGCGGCATCGTGCACCTCGCCGCGCACACGAGCGTGGACGTGAAGCGCCCGTGGCAGTCGCGCATGCTGCTCGGCGATCCCGGTCAGGGGGGCGCGTACCTGCCGGTCTCCTCGATCAGCCGGCTGCGCATGAGCGCGCGGCTCTGCGTGCTCGCGTCGTGCCGCTCGCTCGGCACGGGAGGGCTCGACAACATGTCGCTCGCCGGGATCGCGCCCGCCTGGCTCATGGCCGGCGTGCCGACGGTGGTCGCGACGCAGTGGGACGTGGACGACCGCGCGACCGCGGAGTTCATGCGCCGCTTCTACGTCGCGCTCGCGCGCGGCGGCGCGGTCGGCGCGGCGCTGCAGCAGGCGCAGCGTGAGATGCGCGCGATGCCCGAGTGGTCGGCGCCGCGCTTCTGGGCGGGCTTCGTCGTGCTCGGCGACCCGGGCACGAAGGTCGCGCTCGCGAAGCGTTAGACGTCTCGTCGCCTCCGGCGCCGCCTCCTGCGACCGCCCTCGACGTTGACGCCCGCGCTCGACTCGCCGCCGCCCCCCGCCGGTTCCGCGAAAACCCGCGCCGGTAACGGCTCCGTCGCGCGCCGGTGACGCGCCCCCTAACGTCCGCGTCCAATCCCACAACGGCGCCGCGCATCCCCGCACGGCGCCGGCCGTCCCCAAAGCGTCCCGCAGACGCAGGAGCACCCGATGACGCACCGATTCCCGTGGACCCGCATGGGCGCAATCGCGCTGACCGCCATGCTCGTGGCCGCGACCACCTCCGCCGCGCCGCCGAAGCCCGGTGCCGCGGGCGCCGCAGGCGCCGCAGGCGCTGCCGGTGCCGCCGCGGCGGGAGCCACGACGCCCGAGAAGCCCTTCGCCGAGTGGAAGAAGACGGTGAAGGACGCGGAAGAGAAGAAGGGCTTCTTCACGCTGTGGAAGAAGCGGGACAACCTGTACCTGCAGATCAACAAGGACCAGCTGAACAAGCCGTTCCTCTACATCGTCAGCTACTCGCGCGGCATCGGCAGCAACTACCTGCTCGGCGGCCTGCCGCTCGACGACCGCATGCTGCAGTTCGAGCGCCACGGAGACCGCATCATGCTGGTGGACGTGAACGTGCGCTTCACGTCGCCCGCGGGCACGCCGATCGACCGCGCGCGCGATCTGTCCATCGGCAACTCGATCGTGCAGTCGTTCAAGATCGAGAGCGAGCAGGACTCGACGAAGGCCGTGCTGATCGACGTGGGCGGCCTCTTCCTGAGCGACGTGACGGACCTGGCCGAGCAGATGCGCGGCGCCTTCGGCGGCGTGTCGGCGCGCTTCGACAAGGAGCGCTCGGCGCTGGCCAAGGTGAAGGCGTTCCCGGACAACGACGAGATCGAGGCGCTCCTCACGTACACGCCGAACGACCGCTCGCGCCTGTACCTCGAGACCGTGCCGGACAATCGCTACATCCCGATCACCGTGCACTACTCGTTCACGCGCCTGCCCGAGAAGCCGATGGCCGTGCGCTGGGCGGACAATCGCGTCGGTTACTTCCTCGACGCGCGCAAGGACTTCGGCCGCGAGGACAAGGAGAACTTCTGGGTGCGCAACATCCACCGCTGGCGGCTCGAGAAGAAGGACCCGGGCGCCGCGGTGAGCGAGCCCGTGAAGCCGATCGTGTACTACCTCGACAACACGATCCCCGAGAAGTTCAAGCCGTGGGTGAAGGAAGGCGTCGAGAAGTGGCAGAAGGCGTTCGAAGCCGCCGGCTTCCGCAACGCGATCGTCGCGATGGACGCGCCCGCGGAGAGCACGGGCTTCGACCCGGAAGACACGCGCTACAGCACGATCCGCTGGATCACGTCGCACGAACCGTCGTTCGGCGCGATCGGGCCTTCGCGCGTGGACCCGCGCACGGGTGAGATCTTCGACGCCGACATCCTGTTCGAGGCGTCGATGTTCCAGAACTACGCGAACGCCTATCGCCGCTACGCCGGCCCCGAGGCGCTCGGGAACTCCCTGCTGCCGCAGGACGTCTTCGCGCAGCTCCCCGAGAACGCGACGCCGGAGATGCTCTGCATGGCCGGCAACGCGCTCGCCGACGGCGGCGCGATGCAGCACCTCGCGATGCTCATGGACCAGTCGCTCGCTCCGGGCGCGCCGGTGCCGGATTCGTACCTCAAGCCCGCCGTCATCTGGGCCGTGATGCACGAGGTCGGCCACACGCTCGGCCTGCGCCACAACTTCCGCTCGAGCACCTCGACGCCCGCGGACAAGCTGCACGACACGGCGTGGACGGGTGCGAACGGCCTGTACTCCTCGGTCATGGAGTACCCGACGCCGAACATCGACCACACGAAGCAGCACCAGGGCGAGTACTGGACCACCACGGCCGGCACGTACGACCTGTGGGCGATCCGCTACGGCTACCAGCCCACCGGCGCCGCGACGGTCGAAGAGGACTACGCCGCGATGCGCAAGGTCGCGGACGAGTCGCTGCAGCCGGGCCACGAGTACTCGACGGACGACGACACGTATCCGGCGGACGCTCCGGACCCGCGCTCGAACATCTACGACCTCGGCAGCGATCCGCTCGCGTTCGCGAAGGCCCGCACGGCGCACGTCGCGTCGCTGTGGCGCAACCCGAACTTCGAGCAGCGCGTGGTCGGCGACAGCGGCGACCTCACGGCGCTGCGCCGCGCCATGGACACGCTGCTCGGCCAGTACGGCACCGCGGCCGGTCTCGCGGTGAAGTACCTGGGCGGCTCGTACATGTCGCGCGTCGAGCGCGGCCAGCCGGGCGAAGTGAACCCGGTCACGCCGGTGCCCGCCGCGAAGCAGCGCGAGGCGCTCGACTTCCTGTCGAAGAACGTGTGGGCCGCGGACGCGATGAGCGCTCCGCCGGCGCTGCTCACGCGCATGGCGCCGAACCGCTGGTCGCAGTGGGGCATGGGCGCCGGCACGTTCGCCGGCCGTCACGACTACGACTGGAACGACAAGGTGTTCGCGGTGCAGAACGCGATGCTGCGCGGCGTGCTTTCGCCCGCGCTGCTCGACCGCATGCGCGAGGCCGAGAACCGCACGGCCGATCCCTATCGACTGTCGGAGCACTTCGACCGCCTGACGCGCGCCTTCTGGGGCGAGGTCGGCGGCCCGGTGCCCGGCGCGGCGAAGGCGCTCGAGGGCACGAGCACGCGGCGCGAGATCCAGCGTGCGTTCGTGGACCGTCTCGCGGACATGGTGACGGCGAACAACGGCGCGCCGGACGATGCGCGTGCACTCGCCCGTCTGGCGCTGTCCCGCATCGACGCGCGTTGCGCGCGCGCGCTGCTCGTCACCGGCATCGGCGACAACACCCGTGCGCACCTGGTCGAGACGCGCGCCCGCATCAAGCGCGCGCTCGAAGCCGGGCGCGAAGCCGACGCCGCTCCCGCGCTGGGCGGCATGCGCGGGATGTTCGGGGCAAGTCCCTCGGCGCGATAGCGCCGAGAGGCGCCGTCCGGCGCCGCGGTTCGTGCCAAATCAACGCCCCGGCTCGGAACGCTCGAGCCGGGGCGTTGCGATCTTCCCAAACCCCAGTCAGCGGCGTTCGCCGCTGACGTGTCCGGCGATGCGCGCGAACGCGCGCCGGGAACGAAACGCCAGCCACGCGATCTGCGCCGCGCCGCCGGCGGTCATGCCGAAGGCGGCGAGGAACAGCCCGGGTGCGGGATGCAGCGCGACGCCGAGCACGAGCACGCCGGCGGTCGCGACCAGCAGCACCGCCATGGACTCGGTGATCGCGCGCGTGTCGCGCACGTGCACGAGCGCGCCCTGGTGGTAGCTCTGCCAGACACTCACGGCGCCCATCGGCACGAGCAGCCACAGCGCGCGCCACGCCATGTGCGCGAGGTCGGGCGCGAGCGCCGAGCCGCGGCCGAACCACCACAGCCCCGCGGGCGTCGCCGCGCCGATCAGCAGCAGCGTGGTGACGAGCGCGCTCAGCCCGAGCGCGAATCGTCGCAGCGCGGGCACGGGGCGCGCGCGGTCGAGCAGCGACACGCACACTTCGTTGAACGCGAAACCCACGCTGCGCAGCGTGAACGTGCCGCCGGACAGCACGGGCCACGCGGCGAGCGACTCGAGCGCGTGCGGCATGCGGCTCATGGCCGCGGCCGACAGCGGCATCGCGAGAAAGTTGAGCAGCGGTGTGAACGCGAGCGGCGCGTAGAAGTGCGCGAACGCGCGCATGGTGAGCGGCGGCTGCACCGCCGGCGCCGCGGCGAGCGGTCCGCGGCGCACGGGCGCGACGGTCCACTTCGCGAACAACGCCTCGGCCATCACGCCGCTCGCGACCGCCGCGGTGCCGACCACGATGCCGGGCCAGCGGCCCACGAGATAGCCGGTCGCGAGCACGGTGGTGAGCGTGCCGAGCCGCACCATCGTGCCCCACGTCACGGCGCGCGCGCGCTCGAAGCGGATGAGCACGCCCTGCTGCGTGCGGCGGTAGGCGATGGACATCGTCCACGGCAGCATGATGCGGAGCCCCATGCGCGCGGGCTCGCGCACTTCGTCGGGCACGCCGATGAGCGTGCCGGCGATCACGTCGAACAGCGGCGTGAACGCGATGAGCGCATGCAGCGCGGTGAGCGAGCCGCCCGCGACGAACATGAACCGGCGCACGACGCGGTACGACGCCATGTCGCGCGCGAGCGCTGTGGATGCCGTGAGCAGCATGAGGATCGGCGCCTCGACGAGCAGCGACATCGGGAACACGACGCCGCCATACGCCGCCAGGCTCACGGTCGCGTGCGGCAGCCGCGCCATGACCGCGCTCACGACGGGCAGCTCGAGCCCCATGAGCAGCCAGCTGCCCGCGAGGGGGGCCCATGTGGCGAAGACCTCGCGGGTCGTGAGCGGGCGCGCAGCGCCCTGCGCCGAAGGCGCCTGTGCCGAGTTCTCGTGCATGAGGCGGCGGAAGCTACGGGAGAGGGCGGTTGCGGCGCCAACCGGGGCCGCCTTCGGCGGCGGCGTCTCCGTAGAAACCCCTACTTCTTCCGGCGCATTGCCCCGCGGGAGTCGCGCTCACTACGCTGGCCATGCCCTCGCGGGGACACCGCGAGCGGTGTCGCACCCGACCGAAGCCCTTTGGCAGGACCTCTTCATATGCGCCCGTCCGCCGTGCTCTGGATCATCGCCGTGTTGCTCACGCTGTTCTCCGCCTCGTGGCAGCGCCGCACGGGCCCGACGCATCCCGTGAAGGGCCGCGCCGAAGTCGCGGGCCAGACGCTGAGCTGGACGTTCGAGCGCACGCACAAGGGCGCGGGCGACCAAGAGGTGCGCATCAAGGCTCCCGCAGGCGTCACCGCGAACCTGGAATGGCGCAAGCACCTCGGCGCGCCCGAGTACACGGGCGTGCCCATGCGCCGCGACGGCGAGACGCTCGTCGCCGAGCTGCCGTGGCAGCCGCCCGCGGGGGTGCTCAAGTACCGCGTGGTCGCGTCCGCGAGCGGAGCGAGCGTCACCGTGCCCGCCGAAGGCATCGTGACCATTCGTTACACGGGCGAAGTCCCCGCGCCAGTCATGGTCACGCACATCCTGCTCATGATCACCGCCATGCTGCTGTCGGCACGCGCGGGGCTCGAGTGCTTCGCGCGCGAGCCGCGCTTCAAGTTCCACACGCACCTCGCGCTCGGCGTGCTGCTCGTGGGCGGGTTCCTGTTCGGGCCGCTGGTGCTCAAGTACGCGTTCGGCTTCTGGTGGACCGGCTGGCCGATCGGCACGGACATCACCGACAACAAGACGCTCGTGGGCCTCGTCGGCTGGCTGATCGCGCTCTTCGCGGTGCACCGCCTGCAGCGCCCGCGCGCATGGGTGGCGTTCGCGTCGCTGCTCATGTTCCTCGTGTTCCTGATCCCGCACAGCTACAAGGGGACGGGGTTCGAGGAGCCGGTTCCGCCGGCGAAGCCGGCTGCTTTGAAATAACTTCACCGCGCTGCGCGCGAAGAAATGCGACACTGCGTGCACACCCGCCCCCGAAGCGGAGTGCGGATGAACGAGCGCATCGATGTGTCGCGATGGTCCGACGCCGAGCTCGAACGCGGTTTCGCGGAGCGCGTGAAGCGTGACCGCGTCCTGACCGCCGAAGTGTTGGTCTTTCTCGGCGAGATGATCGCCCGCCGCCTGTTCGGCCCGGCCGGGTATTCGTCCATGTATCAGTACTGCGTGCGCCATTGCGGAATGTCCGCTGACGTCGCATTCAAGTGGACGAGAGCTGCGCGCATGGCGCGCCGCTTCCCCGCAATCCTCGACATGGTGGAGGACGGGCGACTTCATCTCACGGCGATCACCATGCTCGCCCCACGTCTCGATTCGAGCACGGCGCCTTGGCTCCTGCCCGCGGCCGCGAGCAAGTCCATGCGAGAGCTTCGCCGCTTGCTCGCGAGCCACTGGCCGCAGCCGGATGCGCCGGCGGCGATCAAACCGATTGCCGCCAGGCGAGAAGCGGTCCCTTTGTCTTCAGAGCAAGAACCTGCCGCCAGCGGCGGCGGGGCCGCGCCGCCAGCCGGCGGCGCACCAACGCAGAGTCAGGAACTGGCCGCGCGGCCAGTTTTGTTTAGTGAGACTGATGTCCGCCCTCAAGGCGAATCGTCGCCGCCGGCGATCCCGAAAGAACCGACCGCGAAGTATCTCCTTCAGTGCACGCTCGACGAAGAAGCCGTCGAGCTGCTGGAGCGCGCTCGATCACTTGCGCTTCCCGGCGCGCATGCGGAAGTGGCGGCGGTGTTGAAGGCCGCGCTTCGCGATCATCTTGAGCAGCAGGAGAAGCGGAAGTTCGCGGCGACGGAACGCCCGCGAGCGGCGCGTCGATCGCACGCGGGTGGCGCGAGCCGAGGAATCCCCGCGCAGGTGAGGCGCGAGGTGTGGAAGCGCGACGACGGGCGTTGCACCTTCGTCGGCACCGACGGCATTTGCTGTGGCGCACGTGCGGGTCTCGAGTTCGACCACATCCTGCCCGTGGCGCGCGGGGGAGAGTCCATCGTGGCGAATGTGCGACTTCGGTGCCGCACCCACAATCAGGTCGAGGCGGATCGCGTCTTTGGGCGGGCGTTCATGGACAGGAAGCGCGATGCGGCGCAAGGCGCACGAAGCTGAGTCAGGTCCGGCCGTGCGCGTCCCACTCGCGTGCCGCGTACCAGATCACGTCGCAGACCGGATCCTTGATCGCGTAGTAGCTGTCGGCGTCGTCGGGAAAGCGCGCGGCGAGCTGGCGCTTGATCTCGGCGAGCGCGGCCGCGGCTTCGGGATGCGCGCGCAGGTAGTCGCGAAACAGCAGCGCGTAGCGCTGGTTCTGGGCGCCGAGCACACGCACGTGAATATGCGCGCGAAGCGCGCCGGGTTTGGCTTGAAAGTAGAGCTTGGCCCAATCGTGCGGTACGGGATCGGCGCCCGCCGGCACGTGATCGCATGTGACATCCGCGCGATGCGTGAAGCCCGCGGCCGTCATCGCGCGGGCGACGTCGTCGCCGAGCGCCGCGACCGTCACCTGCAGGTCGATCACGTCCTTGGCCGCGAGGCCGGGCACGCTCGTCGAGCCGATGTGATCCACGGCCAGCGCAAGCGCACCCAGCGCCGCGCGCAGCTCGCTCGCGAGCGCCGCGAACTCGTCCGCCCAGCGCGCGTCGTGCTCGACGATCTCGATGCGATGCGACACGCCGGACCTACGTCGTGTAGTCGGCGTTGATGTGCACGTACTCGGCGGAGAAGTCGCACGTCCACACGATCGCGCGGGCGTCGCCGAGGCCCAGGTCGAGGTGAATCACCGCCGGGTCGCACTGCAGCAGCGCCGAGGCGCGCGCCTTGTCGAACTCGACCGGCAGTCCGCGATCGAGCAGCTGCACGTCGTCGGCGTCGCCGAACCACAGCCGCACGCGCGCGGGCTCGATCGGTTCGCCGCTGTAGCCCGCGGCCGCGAGCACGCGCCCCCAGTTGGGGTCGTTGCCGTGCACCGCGGTCTTCACGAGCGGCGAGCACGCGATCGAATCCCCGACGCGATGCGCCTGGCGCTCGCTCGCCGCGCCCGTCACGCGCAGCTCGACGAGGCGCGTCGCCCCTTCGCCGTCGCGCGCGATCTGGCGCGCGAGGCTTTTACATACGGCCGCGAGAGCGGCCGTGAAGCTTTCTTCGTCGGCTGCAGCGCAGCCGACCTGGCCGGAGGCCAGAACCAAGACCGTGTCATTCGTGCTCATGTCGCCGTCCACGCTGATGCGGTTGAAGCTCTCGCTCACCGCGGTGCGCAGCGCGCGGTCGAGCGCCCCGGGCGCGAGCGCGGCATCCGTCGTGATCACGCTCAGCATGGTCGCCATGTTCGGGTGGATCATGCCCGCACCCTTGGCGAACCCCGCGATCGTCGCGCGGCCACCGGACAGCTCGACCGTGACGCTCGCGACCTTGGCGCGCGTGTCGGTCGTGCAGATGGCGCGCGCCGCGTCGCCCGCGCGGCGCATCGCGCCTCCGGCATCGCCGGAGTGCAGCGCCGCAATCCCGCGCTCGAGCTTGTCCATGTCGAGGAACACGCCGATCACGCCGGTCGAGAGCACGAGCATTTCCTCGGGCTTCGCGTGCACGGCCGACGCCGCGACCGCCTGCATGCGCTTCGCGTCCGTCATGCCGCGATCGCCGGTCACGGCGTTCGCGCAGCCCGCGTTCGCGACCACGCCGCGGATGCGGCCGGCGGCGGAAGCGAGCGCGTCGCGATCCACGAGCACCGGCGCGGCCTGCACGCGGTTGGTCGTGAACACGCCGGCGGCCGAACACGGGCCGTCGGCCCACACCATGAGCAGGTCGAGCGCGCCCGACTTCTTGAGCCCGCACGCGGTGGCCGCCGTGCGGAAGCCGGGGGCCAGCGAGAACTCGGCGAGCTGCGCTTCGGTCGTGATGTCCGGCATGGGCTTGCGAAGCTCCGAGTCATTTGAAGAAGAAGAGGCGGCCGGCCTGCGGCCGGCGAGGCGGCGAGGCCGCGCAGTCTAAGCGCGGGACCGCGCCGCCGCCACGGATTCAGGGGGCTTTCCGGGTCGCGGGGGCGAAACTTGCTCTCGGTCGCGCCCATCGGGCAAAATCCCCGGCCGCAACAGTAGTGGGGAGGCCCGACGAGGGGCCCGCATTCCCCCTCCGAACGCCACCCGAAACCCAGAAGAAGGTCCTTCATGATCGCCGCCACCCAGCTCCGCGTCGGCTACCTGATCCTGTACAACGGAAAGCCGCACCGCGTCGCCACCGCCATCCACCGCACGCCGGGCAACCTGCGCGGCTTCGTCCAGGCCAAGCTCGTGAACATCGAGACGGGCTCCAACCAGGAAGTCCGCTTCTCGTCGGAAGACAAGGTCGAGAAGGCGTCGCTGGACGAGCACTCGCTGCAGTTCAGCTACAAGGCCGGCGACGAGTTCCACTTCATGAACACCGAGTCGTACGAGATGATCGCGCTCGGCAAGGACGTGCTCGGCGAAGCCGCCGGCTACCTGATCGACGGCATGGTCATCACGGCGAGCTACTGGCAGGGCAAGGTCGTCGGCATCGACCCGCCGATGTTCGTGGAGCTGACGGTCGCGGACACCACGCCCAACATCAAGGGCGCCGCGGTGCAGAACACGAGCAAGCCCGCGATCATGGAGACGGGCCTCGAGATCAAGGTTCCGCCCTACATCGAAGTGGGCAACAAGGTGAAGATCGACACGCGCACCGGGGAGTTCGTCGAGCGCGTGTAGCCCTCGCCCGAAGGGCCGGGGTTGCTTTCCGGACAATCCAAAGCGCCGCGAGTGCAGATGGCCCTCGCGGCGCTCTTGTTTTTCCCGAAGCCGCGCTCGCCTGCGCCAGCGCGCCGCGCCGAGGCGCGGCTCTAGAACCTCAGGCCGATGGCCCGCACCTGCACCGAGCCGTTGCGCCGGTCCACCGACGCGAGCCCGCCGGTGCCGATCGTGCCGCGGCGCAGTTCGATCAGGGACGCGCTCGAGCTGTTCTGGTGAGCGAGGCCGTACGCGAGACCGCCGAACGTGCCGACCACGAAGCCCCACTTCACGGGTTCGCCGTCCTCGGCGAGCCAGGCGATCGCGCCGCCCACGACGAGACCTGCGGCGGCGCCGAGCACGGTGGTCTTGGCGACTTCGTTGAACGAGTTTTCCGCGCGCGCTTCGCGCGGGGCGGCCACCATGACGAGCACGGCGGCCAGGACGAGCGTGAGCATCAGGCGCTTCATGCTGCCTCCTTCGGAAAGTCGAACGATCGGGACGAGCGCGGCGGGAGAGTAGCTTTTCGGCGATGCTCCACGCCAGAAGCTCTCCGTTCGGAAGCTCTCCGTTCGGCGCCGCTGGCGCCGCAGGGCGCCTTCCGGCGCCGACGGCACTGGGGTACCGTCCGGCGCCATGTCCGACGCACCCGCCACGCTGGCCGAACTGCTCGACCGCATCGCCGCCGACCGCGTGCTCGCCACGCTGCTCGCCGAGGCGCGCGCGCGTGACGCCGCGCTCGCGACGCCCGATCCGGCGCACGACACGGCGCACCTGCTTCGCGTCGCGCTCTGGACGCTGCGCATCGGCGCCGCAGGCGTCGCAGGCGCCGGAGGCGCCGACCATGTCGACGCGCGCGAGGCCGTCGCGGCCGCGCTTCTGCACGACGCCGTGCACGTGCCCAAGGACTCGCCCGATCGCGCGCGCGCCAGCGAGCTGGCCGCGGACTTCGCGCGTGAGCGGCTCGCCGCGCTCGGCTTCGAGGGCGCGAGCATCGCTCGCATCGCGGCCGCCGTGCGCGATCACAGCTTCTCGCGCGGCGCGGTGCCCGAGGACGCGCTCGGCTGCGCGCTGCAGGACGCCGACCGGCTCGAAGCGCTCGGCGCGATCGGCTGGCTGCGCTGCATCGCCACGGGGGTGCGCATGCGCGCCGAGTGGTTCCATCCGGACGACCCGTGGGCCGTCGCGCGCGATCTCGACGACCGGCGGTACTCGGTCGACCACCTGTTCACCAAGCTGCTCGGGCTGCCGGCCACCATGCGCACGGAGGCCGGCCGCGCCGAGGCGGAGCGCCGCGCCGTGTTCCTGCGCGCCTTCGCCGACCAGCTGGGCGAGGAACTGGGCGTTCCGCCCACGCGCTGAAGCCCCGAAATCCCGCCCTGGGCGACAATGGCATTGAGCGCTCGCGAGCCCTCGTGCGAGACTGCCCGCCTCATGAAGCTGCCGCTGTTCGCCATCCGCCGCCTGCCCCGCGCTCTGGGCGCGATCCTGCTCGTCGCCACGCTCGTCCTGGGCGCGGCCGCGCATGTCTGGCACCACGTCGCCGATCCGCACTGCGGCGAGTCGGCGGGCTCGGGCCACGGCGAGCACTACTGCGGCGCCTGCACCAACCTTCCCGGTGGCACGCTGGCCGCGGGCGACGCGCCCGCCCCGGCGCCGGCACTCGTCGCATGGGCCGGCTTCGCCGCGCCCGTCGCGCACGCCCCCGCGGCCGCTCCTCGCACGAGCGGCGCTCCGCGCGCTCCTCCCGCGGCTTGAAGCCCGCGGCCCGTGCGCGGCCGCACCCGGGCTTCCCTCTTCCGAACCCGCAGGCAACCGACGCGCTGCGCCGTGCCGGCCACAGGGGCCGCCCGCGTGCGCGCGCGCATTCCTTTCGGAAGGACGATTCCATGCGTGGAGTTTTCTCGAGCGCGCTCGCCGTCGCCGTCTTGTGCGGCGCGCCGGCGCTCGCGCCGCCCGCTCGCGCGGGCGTGGTGAACCCCGACATCTCCGTGATCGGCCAGCCTTTCGTGCGCTGGACGGACGCCGAGTCCTCGCCCGCCGAGAAACGGCTCGTGCTCGATCCGGGTGAACTCGAACTGCTCTTCGATTCGCCGCTCAATCCGTACGCGAACGGCACCGTGGTCGCGAGCATCGGCTCCGAAGGCGCCGCGCTCGAAGAGGGCTACATCACCCTCGTACGCGGCCTGCCGGCCGGACTGGCGCTCAAGGGTGGGCGGTACCGTGTGGAGTTCGGACGACTCAACGCGCAGCATCCGCACACTCTGCCCTTCGCGGAACGGCCGTTCATGCTCGCCACGTACCTGCCGGGCGACGAGGCGATGATCGAGACCGGCCTGCAGGTGAGCGAACAGTTCGGGACGGCGTCGGGGCGTGCGTACAAGCTGTCGGTGGACTGGTTGCAGGGGGACTCTTTCCACCCGGAGGAGCCCGAGCCGCGCCCGGCATTCCTCGGTCGCGCGACGGCCTTCCTTCCGATCAACGATCGCTCGGGCTTCGAGTTCGGTGCTTCCTGGTGTGAGGGCACTCACGAGGTCGTGAGCGGCGCCCGCACCCGCCTGCTCGGACTCGACGTCAAACTCAAGCGCTGGTCGGGTCCCGAGACTTACGTGCTTCTTCAGGCGGAAGGCATCGTGGGCCGTCACGAAACCGCGGAATGGCGTGACGAGTCGCAGCGCTGGTGGAAGAGCGCGAGCCTCTCACACGGCGGACACGCCTTTGTGGACTTCCATCCCGACCGGCGGCTGAACTTCGGCGGCTCGATCGAGGCGTATCGCGACCCCGAGCTCGACAACGAGTGGGTGACGTCGTACGGCGTGTTCGGCGGCTTCTCGCTCATGGAAGAGACGACCGCCATCCGTGCCGACTGGGTCGGTCACGTGCCGCCCGTACGCGCCCTCGGAGAGAGCGAGCCCACGGTCAACACCTTCACTCTTCGCGTCGTGTGGTCCATGGGACCGCACAAGGCGCACCAGTTCTAGGAGGACGGCAAATGCGACACCTGCTCATCGTCGTGGCGCTCGTCCTGGGTGCCCTGTTTCCCGTTCCGGCGCACGCGCGGCTGCGCGTCGCCGCCTCGACCACGGACCTCGCTTCGATCGCTTCGAGCGTCGGCGGCGAACAGGTCGAAGTGTTCGCGATCGCCCGCGCGACCGCGGACCCGCACCGCGTCGAAGCGCTGCCGAGCGCCATGGTCCGCGTGGCGAAGGCGCAACTCTACCTGCGTGTCGGGCTCGGCCTCGACCAGTGGTCGGGCGCGATCGTGGACGGCTCCCGCAACCGCCGCCTCGTGATCGTCGACTGCTCACGCGGCGTGCGCGTGCTCGAGAAGCCCGCCGGCAAGGTGGACGCGTCCATGGGCGACGTGCACCCCGACGGCAACCCGCACTACTGGCTCGACCCTCGCAACGGCGCGGTCGTGGCGCACACGATCGCCGAGGCGTTCGCGACCGCCGATCCCGTGAACGCGGCGCAGTACCGCGCGCGCGCGGAAGCCTTCGGCCGCGAAGCCGAGACCGCGTTCCAGCACGGCCGCGCGACGGTCGCGGCGCTGAAGTCGAAGACCATCCTCACGTACCACCGCTCGTGGCCGTATCTCGCCGACGCCTTCGGTCTCGAGATCGCCGAAACGATCGAACCCGTCCCCGGCATTCCGCCCACGGCGCGGCATCTCGCGGACCTGCAGAAGCTGATCCCGGCGCGCGGCGTGAGCGTGCTGCTGCAGGAGCCGTACTTCTCGGCGGACGCGGGCAAGTTCCTCCAGCGCACGGCCGGCGTGCGCGCCGTGACGATGTCGCCCTCGTGCGACGACGGCTCGGCGGGCAGCTACCTCGCGCACGTGCAGGCGGTGCTCGCGGCGATCGCGGGCGCGCCCGCGGCCGGAGGGGGCAAATGACCGAAGCCTTCGCGCTCCCGTTCTTCCAGACCGCGGTGCTCGCGGCGCTCGTGCTCGCGGGCATCCACGCGTACCTGGGCTTCCACATCGTGCGGCGCGGAGTCCTGTTCGTGGACCTCGCGCTCGCGCAGATGGCGGCGCTCGGCGTCGCGCTCGGCGTGGTGCTCGGGCGCGAACACGACGAGGCGGGCTCGTACCTGCTCGCGCTCGGCATGACCTTCGTGGGCGCCGCGCTGTTCGCGTGGCTGCGCGGACGCTCGCGCACGGTGCCGCTCGAGGCGTTCATCGGCATCGTGTTCGCGACCGCGCAGGCACTCGTCTTCCTCGTGCTCGAGAAGTCGCCGTCGGGACCCGAACACCTCAAGGAGACGCTCGTGGGATCGCTCTTCACCGTGGACCCGGCGCACATCGGCCGGGTCGCGGTGCTGTACGCGATCGTCGGCGCGGTGCATTTCGCGCTGCGCAAACCGTTCTTCGAGATCACGCAGGACGCCGAGGGCGCGGAAAGAAGAGGCCGCCGCGTGTTCCTGTGGGACTTCCTCTTCTACGCGACCTTCGGGCTCGTCGTCACGTCGTCCGTGCAGATCGCGGGCGTGCTGCTCGTGTTCGGCTTCCTCGTGATTCCCGCGGTCGCGGGGCTCATGGCGTCGGCGCGCACCGGCGTGGCGCTCGCGGTGGGCTGGGCGTTCGGCTTCACGTGCAGCGTCGCCGGGCTGCTCGCGAGCGTGCAGTGGGACCTGCCCGCGGCACCGAGCATCCTCGTGACGCTCTCCGTGCTGCTCGCGGTCCACGGCGCGCTGCTGGCGATCGTGCGGTTCTCGCGCAAGGGGGCGGCCGCGCAGTAACCTGCGCGCATGCACTCCGGACCCGACCTCCTCGGGACGCTCGCGATCGTCCTCGGCGTCGCCGCGGTGACGACCGTGGCGTTCCAGCGCCTGCGGCTTCCGGTCGTGTTCGGTTACCTGCTCGCCGGCCTCATCGTCGGGCCGCACGTGGCGATCCCGCTCCTCGCGGACTCGCCCACGGTGCACACGCTCTCCGAGCTGGGCGTCATCCTGCTCATGTTCTCGCTCGGCCTCGAGTTCAGCGTGCTGCGCATCCTGCGCGGCGGCTGGGCGCTGCTCATCGTGGCCGTGCTCGAGACCACGCTCATGCTCGGTTTCGGCTACACGGCCGCTCGGCTCTTCGGCTGGAACGTGCTGCAGAGCGTGTTCGCGGGCGGTGTCGTCGCGATCTCGTCCACGACCATCATCCTCAAGGCGTTCGCCGAGCAGAAGGTGAAGGGCAAGTTCACCGAGCTCGTGATGGGCGTCCTCGTGTTCGAGGACCTCATCGCGATCCTGCTGCTCGCCGTGCTCACGCCGATCGCCATGAGCGGCGCGATCTCGGCGGCGCCGATCGGCATGACGGTCGTGCGGCTCGCGGCGTTCCTCGCGGCGATGCTCGCGGTGGGCATGCTCGTCGTGCCGCGCCTCATGCGCTTCGTGGTCAAGCTGCAGCGGCCCGAGACCACGCTCGTCGCGGCGATCGGCATCTGCTTCGCCACGGCGCTGCTCGCGCGCTCCATCGGCTACTCCGTCGCGCTCGGCGCGTTCCTCGCGGGCTCGCTCGTCGAGGCGTCCGGCGAGGGCCACCGCGTGACGAAGCTCGTCGAGCCCGTGCGCGACATGTTCGTCGCCGTGTTCTTCGTCTCGGTCGGCATGATGATCGAGCCGCAGCTGGTCCTGAAGCACTGGGGCGCCGTGCTCGCGTTCACGGCGCTCGTCATGGTGGGCAAGGTCGGCGCGGTGTCGGTCAGCGCGTTCCTGACCGGCGCGGGCACGCGGACCGCGCTGCAGGCCGGCATGAGCCTCGCGCAGATCGGCGAGTTCTCGTACATCCTCGCGGGCGTCGGGCTCGCGACCGGCGTCATGCCGCGCGAGTTCTCGCCGGTCGTGGTCGCGGTCTCGGCGATCACGGCGCTCACGACACCGCTCTTCATCCGCTTCGCGGAGCCCGTCGCCGCGGCGTTCGACAAGAACCTGCCTCGGCCGCTGCAGACCTTCGCGACGCTGCACGGCACCTGGATCGAGGGGTTGCGCGAGCGCCCCGAGACGAGCGCCGAACGCGCTCGGCTGCAGCGCACGCTGCGCGTGCTCGCGCTCGACGCCGGCGTGGTCGCGGCGCTGGCGATCGCCGCGAGCGTGCTCGGCAAGGCGGGGGCGGAGCGCATCGCCGCCGTGACCGGATGGCCCGTCCACCGGTCGTTCTGGCTCGAGATCGCGATCGCGGCCGTGCTGACGGGACCGTTCCTCGCGGGGATCTTCCGCAGCTCCCGCGCGTTGGGCGTGCTCCTCGCGGACCGCAGCTTCTCGGCCCCGGTGAGCGGCAAGCTCGATCGCGCCGCCGCGCCCCGGCGCGGCATGATCGTCGCGGTGCAGTTCACCGCCGTGCTCGTGGTCGGCGCGCCGCTCGTCGCGGTGACGCAGCCGTTCCTGCCGCCGTTCGTGGCGCTCGCCGGCTTCCTCGTCGCGCTCGCCGTCATGGGCGTCGGGCTCTGGCGCAGCGCGAACAACCTGCAGGGGCACGTGCGCGCCGCGGCCGAAGTCGTCGTGGACGCGATCGGCCGCCATGCGCGCCAGGGCGGCCCCGGCGGCGCCGAGAAAGCGCTGCACCGCGCGTACGAACTGTTGCCCGGTCTCGGCGAGCCCGTGCCGGTGCGGCTCGAGAAGCGTCACAAGGCGGTGGGGCGGAAGCTCACCGAACTCGAGCTGCGCGGACGCACCGGCGCCACCGTGATCGCGATCTCTCGCGGCGAGGACGTCGTGCTCGTGCCCGACGGTCACGAGGAACTGCGGCTCGGCGACGTGCTCGCGCTCGCCGGAACGGGCGAGGCGATCGAGGCCGCGCGCGTGCTGCTCGAGCGCGGCACGCACGACTGAGGAGCGAGTCGAGGACGCTTCGCGCTCGACCGCACAGGAGCGCGCGCCGTTCAAGGGCGAAGAATTAATTTCCGTCCGACGCGCTCCACGCCGCGCAACGCGCAGTCGTGAAAAGCGCTGGCCACGTTCTCCACAACGAGTGCGTGCGCGCGCGCGACCCGACAATTGACTTCACTCGCGCGCGCCGCGCTGGCAACAATTGGCTCGCGCCGAGATTCCCCCCGCGCGCACTCGAACCCACTTCATTTCGAATACGCCTCACCCCGCGAAGGAGGCCACCGGATGGTCGCCCTCGATCGTTTGCCGACACCCTCCGAGATGATCGCCCATCTCGACCGGCACGTGGCCGGACAGGAACGTGCGAAGCGACTGCTCACCACCGCCGTCTATCACCACTACCTCGGGCTCGCGTTGCGCGACCGGCCCGAAGCGCACGGACGCGATCTCGGCCGCCAGCACGTGCTGCTGCTGGGGCCCACCGGCTGCGGCAAGACGCACCTCGTGCGCACGCTCGCCGCGCACCTCGGCGTTCCGGTCGCGACGATCGCCGCCACGTCGCTCGTCGAATCGGGCTACGTCGGCGATCACGTGGACAGCGCGCTCGCCGCGCTCTACCAGGCCGCGGGACACGACATGGCGCGCGCCGAGCGCGGCATCGTCTTCCTCGACGAGTTCGACAAGCTCCGCCGCGTGGTGGGCCACGGACGCGACGTGTCGGGCGAGGGCGTGCAGAACGCGCTGCTCGCGCTGCTCGACGGCGCGCCCGCGCGCTTCCGCGTGCGCGAACAGCCGCTCGTGATGGACACCTCGCGCGTGCTGTTCGTGTGCACGGGCGCGTTCGCGGATCTGCCCGAGATGATCCGCCGCCGGGTCGGGCGCCGCGGGGCGCTCGGCTTCGGCTCGGGCGGCGATCTCGCGCCGCCGCGGCTCACCGACGGCGAGGCGCTCGCACAGGTGATCCCGCAGGATCTCGTGGACTTCGGGCTCGTGCCCGAGATCGTCGGCCGCTTCGCGGCGATCGCGCCGCTGCACCCGCTCTCGGTCGACGACCTCACGCACATCCTCGGCGAGGTCGAACACTCGCCGCTCTCCCGCGCCGAGCGGCAGTTCGCGCTGCACGGCGTCGCGCTCGACGTGCCCGGCGAGTCGCGTGAGGCGCTCGCGCGCCGCGCGATGGCGGCGGGCCCGGGCGCGCGCGGGCTGGCGAGCCTGCTGCGTGGCGCGCTCGAGGACGTGTCGTGGCGGCTGCCGGAACTGGCGTCCGGCGGCGTGACCGCGGTGCGCGTGCCCCCCGCCGCGGCGGACGGTGCGGCGTCGCCGGAACTCGTGCGCGGCGAGCCGTCGGTCCTCGCGCCCGAGGCGAGCGCCGAGGCGCTGAGCATCGGTGCGCTGCAGCCGCCGACACCGTCGGCCCTGCGCGCGAGCAAGCTGCTGCTCGAGATCTCGCGTTACGACGACGGCGCGCTGCTGCGCCGCGTGCAGGAGCTGTACGCGGAACTCGGGCACGAACGGCTGACGGCGGCCGCCGTGGACGCCTGGTGCGGCATCACGCAGCGCGAGGCCCCGACGCGGCTGCTGTGGCTGCTCGAGCAGATCAAGGACGCACGGCTCGATCTCGCGCAGTTCGTCGAGGCGTGGAACGCGGCCGGCACGCCGCATTTCGGGGCGGTGATCCACTACGCCTGCTTCCTCCGCGAGCAGCGCCGGCACGAGCGCGAGCAGCGCTCCACGCGGCGCGGCCGGGCCCCGCGCCGGCATGCGGGGGAGGCCGAGGCGCCGCAGGCGCCGCAGGCGCCGACGCTGGACCTGTAGGAATGCCCCCTCACTTCTTTGTGTGGTGACGCGGACGTCCGAGCGGCTACCCTGCGCGCTCGGCATTCGCGCCACCACGCACGGAGGTGACTTGAGCATCGGCCCCGGCAGCAGAGTCGGTCCCTACGAGATCGTCGCGCCCCTGGGCGCCGGCGGCATGGGTGAAGTGTGGCGCGGGCGCGACGCGCGGCTCGGGCGCGACGTGGCGATCAAGGTGCTGCCCGCGGCGCTCGCGAGCGACCCCGAACGGCGCGCGCGCTTCGAGCGCGAGTGCCGGCTGCTCGCCTCGCTCAACCATCCGCACATCGCGGCGGTGCTCGGGCTCGAGGACGCGAACGGCTCGCCCGCGCTCGTCATGGAGCTGGTCGAGGGCCAGACGCTCGCCGAGCGGCTCGACGCGCACGGCGCGATCGAGCTGGGCGAGGCGCTCGCGCTCGCGCGGCAGATCGCCGAGGCGGTCGAGTTCGCGCACGAGCGCGGGATCGTGCACCGCGACCTGAAGCCCGGGAACATCAAGCTCACGCCCGACGGCGCCGCCAAGGTGCTCGACTTCGGCCTCGCGAAGGCGCTCGCCGCCGAGGACGGATCGTCGCAGAGCTCGCCGCAGATCACGCAGTCGCCCACGATGAGCGTGGGCACGCAGGCGGGCGTGCTGCTCGGCACCGCCGCGTACATGGCGCCCGAGCAGGCGCGCGGCAAGGCCGTGGACAAGCGCGCCGACATCTGGGCGTTCGGGGTCGTGCTCTTCGAGATGCTCTCGGGCCGCCAGCTGTTCGCCGGCGAGACCGTGAGCGACACGATCGCCCGCATCCTCGAGCGCCAGCCCGAGTGGGCGACGCTGCCCGCGCGCACGCCGGTGCGGGTGCGCGAGCTGCTGCGGCGCTGCCTCGAGAAGGACGCGAAGCAGCGCCTGCGCGACGTCGGCGACGCGCGGCTCGAGCTGGAGGCGGCGATCGCGCAACTCTCGTCCGGCGTGAGCGACGCGCCGGCGGCGACGCCCGAGTCCCGGGCGCAGTCGCAGAAGCGCATGCTCGGCGTGACCGCGCTGGCGATGCTGTTCGGCGCGCTCGCGCTCGCCGGCGGCTTCGCGCTGCGCGGGCTCGTGCAGCCGCGCGAGACGCTCCACGTCTCGATCGTGCCGCCCGACGACGTCGTCATGGGCGCCATCCAGTTCGGCTTCGGGGACGATCGCGCGATGTACGGCGCGGGCAATGTACGCGGCACGGATTCGCCCCTGGCGAGCGCGGTCTACCGGCGCACTCTCGACGAGTTCCAGTGGAAGAAGATCCCGGGCACCGAAGGGCGCGTGGCCTGGGACGTCGGCATGGACGGCCGGTGGATCTACGTGCTGCGCTCCGTCGCGCAGGGCTCACGGCAGCTCGAGATCGCGCGCGTGCCGATGGACGGCTCGGCGCCGCCCGCGGTCGTCGTGAGCTTCCCTGAGAACTCCGGAGCGTGGGACGTGCTGCCGGACGGCCGCGTGCTCGTGTTCAACGACGGCCCGAAGAAGCAGTTCGCGGTGCTCTCGCCCGGCGACACCGGCGCGCCCGCGTGGAAGCCGGTGAAGTCCGGCGTGGCGATCGTGGAGCTGAACGCCAACGAGTCGCTGCCCGACGGCACGGGCGCGCTCCTGACGCTCGGCTACTACAAGGGGAGCGCGTGGCTGATCAGCGTGGCGGTCTTCGAGATCGCCACCGGCGAGGTTCGCGTGATCGAGGAGAACGCCGGCTCGCCGCAGCTGTTCACGGGCGGCCAGATCCTCATGACGCGCGGCACGTCGCTGCTCGCCGCGCCGTGGAACGCGTCGAAGCGCCAGCTCGGCGGGCGACCGGTCGTGGTCATGCAGGGACTGCGCACGACCATGTCGTGGGAACACGCCCGCGTCGCCGCGTCGCGCCGGGGCGACGCCGGGTTCGTGCTCGGCGGCGTCACGTCGCAGGACCGCCGCCTCACGATCGTGCACGCCGACGGACGGACCGAACCGTGGAACGAGGAGCACCGGCCCATCTCGTCGGGGCCGAAGGCTTCACTCGACGGCCGGTACGCGCTCGTCAGCGTGGCCCCCCCGGGCGGCAGCGTCTTCGACCTGCTCCTGTTCGAGCGCGGCCGGGCGGGCGTGAAGCGGTTCGCGAGCATTCCCGAGGCGGACTGCACCGCACCGGCGTTCTCGCGCGACGGACGCCTCGTCGCGTGGACCGTGCTCGGCGGTCTCGACGTCGGCGGGCTCTACCTGCAGCCGTTCGACGGCAGCGCGCCCGCGCGCAAGCTGCTGCGCGCGCGGCCCGCCCCCGACGGCGAGTTCGCGCTGGACTGGTACCCGGACGGCCGCTCGATCCTCGTGATGTCCACGAACGACGGCCGCCGCTCGCTCAAGCGCGTCGCGCTCGAGGGCGATTCGGTCACCGTGCACGACGTGCTGACCGGGATGAGCTACCCGGTCATGGACGGAAGGCTTTCGCCCGACGGCCAGCGCATCGCCTACCTGTCGTTCGAGAACGGCGACCCGGAAATCTTCGTGGCGCGGCTGATGAGCGACGGTCGCGCGGGCCCGGGCGTCTCCGTCTCGCGTGGGTACGGCCAGAACCCGAACTGGCTCGACGGTGGGACCGTGCTCTGGACCACGCGCAAGCGCGTGGTGATGGCGTCGCAGGTCTCGCCCTCGCTCGATGTGTCGGCGCCCGTGCAGCGCACCGACATCGCGCCGCTCGTGAGCGGGGAGAGCGGCTTCGCCGTGCTGCCGGGCGGCGACCTGCTCGTGACGCAGAAGGGCGACGGCGAAGGAGAAGTGCGCCACTTCGAGGTCGCGCTCGGCTTCGACCGCGAGCTGAAGCGTCTCATCCAGAAGGCCACCGGCGGGCGCTGAGCGGCGCCCGCCGGTCGTTTCGCGTTCGGCTCAGTCGCCCAGCGCCGACCACCACAGCGCGTTGAACAGCAGCGGGTGCGTGCCGTCGGTCTGTGCGCGATGCTGCGGGCGGAAGCCGAACAGCACGATCTTGCCCTTGCCCATCGTGACCGCGACGGCGGCCGAGCGGCGCACGAGCTTGTCCTCGCCCGTGATCCAGCCCGACAGCAGCACGTCGCGCGGATCGTCGGGGTAGGTCGCGAGCACCGCGCGGTCGAGCTCGCCCGCGGGCGGCTGCGTGGCGAACGCGATCGGCTTGTCGACGAACAGCGCCGCCTCCGCCGGCATGCCCCACGTCACGGGGTGTTCGGCGTTCACATGCGCGCGCAGGATCGAGCCCGGGCAGCCGAAGTCCGCCGGCGTCACCTTGGCGAGCGCGTTCGACACGGGAATGTTGAACACGTCGGTCACGTATTCGCACGCGCCCGACAGCGCGATCAGCGTGCCGCCGGCCTGCACGAACGCCTTGAGCGCGGCCGCGCCCGCGGCGTCGAGCCCGCCGCGATACTCGGGCGGAAGCTCGGCGAAGTACGTGGCGCCGTCGTCGCGCTTCGGCTTGCCGGTCGCGATCACTTCCTTCGGCACGTCGGGCAGCACGATCGCGTCGAACGACGCGCGCAGGTTGCCCTTCTGGATCGTCGCGTTGTCGAGCGTCCGGGGCGCGAAGCCGTGACGCTCGAGCAGGAAGCGCGTCCAGCCCTCGTCCATGGACGCCGCCCACGGCTTGTAGAGCGCCACACGCGGCGCGGCGAGTGCGCGGCCGGCGGGCGCGGGCGCGCGCTCGAGCACGATGCCGGGAGGCAGCGCGGCGTCGGCCGCGGCGGCGGCCTTCGCGTCGAGGAACGCCGTGCCGGCTGGCCACGTGCGGCCGGCCGACTCGGTCGTGCGGTCGATCACGACGACGCGTCCGCCGGAGCGCAGCGCGGCGTTGAGCCCCTTCGCGCGCTCGGCGCCGTTCGGCAGCAGCGCGGCGGGGCCCGCCACCGTGGCCGGGCCGCGTGCGACGGGGGAATAGCGCTCGTCCGCGTCGCGGACCACGGCCGGCTCGACCGTCACGCCCATCATGAGCGGCAGCGACCACGCGGCGACGTCGTACGGGCGCACGATGTCCTTGCCGGGGACGAGCTTCACCTCCGGATAGCGCTGCGTGGTGAGCATCTCGCGCACGAAGTTGCCGTACGGCTGCGCGAGCGGCACCCAGAGATCGTCGTCTTCGGTCAGGTACACCTCGACGCCGTGCTCGACGAGCAGGTCGCCGAGCTTGAGCGCGGCCGCCCAGTCGTGCTGCCGCTCACGCGGCAGCAGGAAGCCCTCGCCGTTCGCGCCGAGCGCGATGGACGCGCGCGCGCGCGCCGCCACGTTGCGCAGCAGGTCGCGGCGCAGGTCGGCGCTCGACTCGAGGATCGCGTCGGACGCGATGCGCTCGTAGTCCATGATGTCGCGCAACCGCCACCAGCCGCCGGGCCAGGGGTTCGGGAAGTTCGTCTGGCGCTCGTAGTCCACGAGTCCCTTGCGGCCGCCCGACAGCTCGCTCGGGTCGACATACACCGGCGTCGCGAGCTTCACCGACGCCACTTCCGTGAGCAGCCCGGAGATGTTCTTGAACCACGCGGTGTTTTTCGTGCCGCCCGGCCAGTACGCGTCGAACGCGTAGCCGTAGATGACGCCGGACTTGTTCGCCTGCTCGAGCCGCAGCGACATGTCCGCGCCCATGCGGTTCACCTCGCGCCACACGAGCGGGTGGATGTCGGCGTCGACGGGCTCGGCGTACGGCGGCGTGAAGATGCGCGGGCCGGTGCTGCCCATCTGGTGCTCGTCGAGCCACACCTGCGGGAACCACTCGCGGTAGACGGCGCGCGACATGGCCTTCGTCTCGGCCTGCGTGAGCATGAACCAGTCGCGATTGTTGTCGTGGCCGGTGTAGTGGTGATAGAGCCACGGCTCGCGCCCGCCCTCGTACGGCGTGCCGAGGTACTTGCGATACCACTCGGTCTCCATGATCTGCCCGTCGGGGTTGAGCGACGGCACGAGCAGCAGCACGACTTCGTCGAGCCGGCGCTTCGTCTCGGCGTCGTCGGCGCTCGCGAGCGCGTGCGCCCATTCCATCGCCATCTGCGTCGAGCCGATCTCGGTCGCGTGGATGTTGCAGGTGATGAGCAGGAACGCGCGGCCCTCTTCGGCGAGCGCGGCGACCTGCGCGTCGGAGAGCCCGCGCGGGTCGGCGAGCTTCGCGGCGATCTCCTTGAGGCGCGGCAGGCGCGCCATGTTCGCTTCGGACGTGATCACCGCCATGACCATGTCCTCGCCGAGCGTGCTCTTGCCGAGCGTCTGCATCTGCACGCGCGGCGAGAGGCGGTCGAGCTCGGCGAAGTACGAGCGGATCTGGCGGTAGTCCGCGAGCACGCGGTCGGCGCCGATGTCGAGCTTCAGGTACTCGCTCGGCGTCGGGATCGTGGCGGCGAACGACGTCGTGTTCGGCAGAAGGCAGGCGGCGAGCAGCGCGCAGCGGACGAGGAAACGGGGGAGCGATCGGTTCACGGCGGCCTCCGGGTTGGGCGCGCATCGTGCCACAGCGGGGAGCGGAGCCCGAACAGGAATGGTCGTCGCTGGCGACTGCCTTCAGTCCAGAACCACGACCCGCCGGGTGCGACATCCTCGCGCATCGGCCACGCGCACGAGATACACCCCCGGATGGACCCGATGACCTCGGGAATCGCACAGGTCCCACTCGACACTCGCTCCCATGGCCGGTGCCAGTTCGCGAACGACGCGTCCGGCGACGTCGTGAATCCACGCTCGTGCGGTCATCGGATCGACACCCGAGAGCGCGAGCCGGGTCCCGACCGAGGCCGGATTGGGTTGCGGCGTCCCGAGTGCGAACGGCGGCCGGTCGAGGTCCGCGACGACGCCCGTCGTCGCGGGCACGTAGTCCACGATCAGGATGCTGGCTCTCGGCAAGGCGTACTCCGCGTTCGCGCCGCCCGCGGCGACGGTCGCGACGTCGATCACCTCCGCGCTCGCGTTCGCCGCCGAGAGCCGCCGGGCGCTCGCCGCGCTCCACGCCTCGAGCCCGGTGATCGTGACGCTCTGGGCCGCGAGCGTGTCGCGATTCACGACCACGAGCGTGAGCGCGGACCCGTCGCCGGCGCGGAAGGCCCCCGCGCGCACCGAATAGGCGGCGGTGCCGTCGAGGCTGGCCGGCGACACGGTCGTGGTCGCCAGCGCCTGGTCGTGCAGCGACTGGCCGAGCTGCGCGTAGAGCTGCGCCGCCGGCATCATGGTGTAGCTGCCGTTCGAGTTCCGGCGGATCGGGTGCCACGTGCTCTGCGTGCTGCCGTAGACCCAGAAGTTCGCGAGCTCGATGCGCTTGCCGGCGAGCATGAGCAGGAAGTCGGCGGTCGTGAGCGCCGACTGCCACTGCATCCCGAACTCGACCTGCGCGGGCGTCGGCGAACCGGGAATGAACGACGCCTGATCGCCGAGCAGCAACCGCACGTTCGGATGTGCGCTCGCGGCGATGCGCGCGAGCACGGCGTCGATCGAGCCTGCACTCGCCGCGACGCCGCGGGCCGCGCTGCCGTCGTGAAAGATGTGCTCCGAGAGCCCGAAGATCCGGCCGCCCAACTGCGACAGCATGACGTTGTCCCATGTCGCCTGGGCCGCGTTGTCCACGACCGCGCCGAGCGAGTGCGCCGCAGAAGGCACCGTGATCAGGATCGTCGAGTCGATCGCCGTCATGGCGGTGATGATCGGCTGCGCCAGCGCCGCGAACGCCGCGGCGTTGCCCGCGACATTGAAATTGAAGGCCTGCGTCGGTCCCCACGGCTCGTTGCCGATGTTCCAGATCCGGATGCCGTAGGGCGCGGGGTGACCGTTCAGTGCCCGCTCGTGAGCCCAGTTCACGCCGCCGCCGCGATTGTTGCCGTCATCGGGGCAGTTCGCGTACTCGACCCAGTCGGCGGCCATCTGGACGATCTCGGCCTGCGTCGGCACCGTCAGCGACGTGTCGGTCGACACCATGATCTGGACTTCGGGGGCGGGCTGGCTGGGCGCGTTGTGCGCCGCGAGCATGGCCATGAAGTCGTCGAACCCGAAGCGAATGACCTGGGTCTGCACGCTGTTGCCGGCGTACGGCTGTGGCGCACGCAGGGCCATGGGGCCGACCGTCTCGCGCCAGTCGATCTGGTCGACCCCATTCCCGGGGTAGCGCACGGTGGTCAGGTGGAGCTGGGACCAGAGCGGCGCGACTCCCGCGATCAGCTGGTTGCCTTGATCGAAATACCCGGTCGGCACGCTCGCACCGCCGCCGACCTGCTGGTGGATGCCGGTCCGGCCATCGAAGCTCGTTCCGAGCAGTCGGCGGGCCGAAGGGTTCGTGACCGTCGCGGCATCGACCGCGATCGTCGCGCTGGGCACGGCGGACGACGGGGATGCGTGCAGGCCGCAGAGCAGCATGCAGGCGAGGGTCCACCCGAAGGGCCGGGGCATGGGGTCTCCTGGGTGCGCGTGGAAGTCGAACCGCTCGCTGGAGAAGTGCATGCAAACCGCGCGCCGCGGCCTGCGTCGCGCCAACTCGAGAGCCGTCAACGCCCGCGAAGGGGCGGGAGAGATCCCGCGGCTTCGAACTGCCCCGTATGGGGCAGCGAGCTGGCCGTCACCGTACGGCGGGCTGCACTCGGAAAAGCAGAGGCGCCGCCCCCTCGCGGGAACGGCGCCTCATGACCATGTGCTTCCTAACTCTCGCCCACCCGCACGAGGTTGAAGAAGTCCTCGTTGGTCTTGGTCTTGTTGAGACGGTCGGTGAGCTTGAGCATCGCTTCCTGCGACGGCATCTGCACGAGGATGCGGCGCAGCGCCTGGAACGTGCCCAGCAGCTCGGGCGCGATGAGCTTCTCTTCCTTGCGCGTGCCGCTCTTCGGGATGTCGATCGCGGGATAGATGCGGCGCTCGGCGAGTTCGCGCGACAGGTAGATTTCGCTGTTACCCGTGCCCTTGAACTCCTCGAAGATCACCTGGTCCATGCGCGAGCCGGTGTCGATGAGTGCGGTGCCGATGATCGTGAGCGAGCCGCCGTTCTCGATCTTTCGCGCGGCGCCGAAGATCTGCCGCGGCGCCTGCATCGCGTTGGAATCGAGACCGCCCGACATCGTGCGGCCGCCGTTGCCCGACGCGGCGTTGTAGGCGCGCGCGAGACGCGTGATCGAGTCGAGCAGCAGCAGCACGTCCTTGCCCGCGATCACCTGCTGCGCGACGAGTTCCATCGCGTGCTCGGCCGTCTCGATGTGCTCGCCGATCGTCATGTCGCTCGAGGCGGCGATGACTTCGGCGGGCGTGTTGCGCTTGAAGTCGGTGACTTCCTCGGGACGCTCGTCCACGAGCAGCGCGTAGATCGCGACGTCCGGATGGTTGTGCGCGACCGACGCGGCGATCGCCTGCAGGATGCGCGTCTTGCCGGCCTTCGGCGGCGCGACGAGCAGGCAGCGCTGGCCGCGGCCGATGGGCGCGATCAGGTCGATCGCGCGGCCGGTGAGGCGGTCGCCGTACGGCGGATCACCTTCGCCCGGCTTCAGCTCGAGAATCAGGCGTTCGGTCGGATCGAGCGCGGCGCCGGCCTGCTGCATGTCCTTGAGGATCTCGAGGCCGCCGCGACGCATCGGGCGTCCGCCGCCTCCACCGTTGTTGCCACCGCCACCACCGCCGCCGTTGCTGCCGCCCCGACGGCGACGGCGTCCACGGCCGCCACGGTCGTTGCGATCGTTGCCGCCACCGCTGCCGTAACCGCGATCGCGGTTCTGCTGCTGCGGCTGTCCACCGCCCTGCTGCGGTCCGGCCTGACGATCGTTGCGATCGCCGCCGCGACGGCGGCGACGGCGCCGTCCACGGCCGCCACGGTCGTTGTCGTAGCCACCACCGCCACCGTTCGGCGCGCCGCCGGCGTCGGAGCCGGTCGCACCGCCATCGGCGGACGGAGGTGCAGGAGCGCTGTAGCTCTCGTTGTTCACGGGCGCCGCCGGTGCCGGAGGAGGCGCGGGGGCTTCGAACAACGGCATGGCTCCACCGGACTGCGCTTCAGGGGCTGCTCCGGCGGTGTCCGCTCCCGTTTCGGGACGCGGTCCGCCGACACGACGACGACGAGGTCTCATCGGTGTTCCTTCCGGGTCGCACGCGTGGTGGACCGGGGTTTTCGACTGACGCAGGCGGGCATGACGTTGCCACGAGTCCTGCGGGTGACGACCGGCGAGCGCGCTGGGCGGGGACCGACGCCGCGAACCTGCGCGGCGGCGCTCACGCGCCGAGAACGGCTACTTGCGCTCGACTTTCTTGAAGTCGGACGGGACGTCGAAGGAAGCCGTGGTGGCGCCCGTCGTGACGCTGACGAGATCCGTGACCACGGTGATGCTGGCCGAGCTGCCGGGCGTGCCGGCGTTCGACTGCGCGTTCGCGTTGGCCTTCTTCTCGGCGGCCTTGGCGAGACGGCGCCCCAGGAACCCACCGACCGCGCCGCTCACGTTACCGCTCGCGAGCGACTGGGCCGCGTTGCCCTGGGCTGCGGCATCCTTCTCCGCGTCTTTCTTCTTCTTCTCTTCCGCCGCGGCCTGCTGCTCCGCGGCCTGCTTCTTTTCGAGTTCCGCCTGCTGCTCCGGCGTGAGGACCGCTCCGAGCTGGATGGTGAGCGTGCTGCGCACCGGGTAGCCCTTCATGTCCTTCATCTTGGCCGCGATCTCTTTCATCGCGTCGCCGTACATCGCCATCGCGGCGCCCGCGGCGCGCTGCAGCTGCGGGTCCATGCCCAGCTTGGCGGCCATCTGCTTGTAGAAGGCCTGCACCTCGGCCTGTCCCGGCACCGCCGTGGACAGCCACTGGTCCATCGTCATCGTGTAGCTGCCGACTTCCTGGCCCGAGGACTTGTCCTTGGACGTGGCGGTCAGGGTGACGACGAACTCTTCCGCGGCGAAGCCGTTGATCGTCTCTTTCTTGCCCGTGCGCTTCACGTCCACCTTGAACGTGGTGACGACGTCGTCCGGCTTGCGGGCTTCGGGCTTGGCCATCTCGGACTGCGCGTCGGCCATGCCCTTGGCGATCTGCTCCCGCAGCTGCGCGAAAGTCAGTTCGCTGTACTGCTTCTTGGCCGGGTCGAGGTACCAGAAGACTTCGCGGTCGAGACGCGTGATCTCGGCCGAAGCCTTCGGCTTACCACCGCCGGCGAGTGTCTTGAACCGTCCCGTGTACGTGGACGATTCGTCGGTGCGGCTCCTGTCTCCCGCGATCACGATCGTGCGTTCGGACGTGCCGTTGCCGAAGCCGCCGAAGCCGTTCGAGACCGTCTTCTCCTGCATCACCACGGCGGCGTGCGCCGAAACGGCAAGCGCGAGCAGGGCCGGGACTGCGAGGAGGAGACCGCGGGAGGAGAGACCGGCCGCGCTCATGCGCGAGCTCCGGTACATGTTCGATCCTCCGTGAAACGCAGGTCTGCGGCCGGGATTATGGCCATGCCGCAGGAACAAAGTAAAGGGCAGACTCGCGACTATTTTTCAGGGGTCCGTGCGGAGAACGCCCGCCGGATCAGGCCGGCCAGGTGGTCTCGGGCACGCCCGCGCGATGATTCGCCCAGCGCGCCATCACGAACAGCAGGTCGGCGAGCCGGTTCAGGTACTTCACGACGCGCACGTCCACGTGCGCCTGTTCCGACAGCGCCGTCACACGGCGCTCCGCGCGCCGGCAGACCGTGCGCGCGAGATGAAGATGGGCCGCGAGGGCCGAGCCGCCCGGAAGAATGAACTTCGTCAGCGGCGGCAGGTCGTTCTCGAGGCGGTCGATCACGCCTTCGAGCGCGGTGATGTCGTCATCGGACACCCGCGCGAGCTTCTGAAGCATCGTTTCGTCGGTCGTGGCGAGCTCGGCGCCGACCTGGAAGAGCGCCGGCTGGATGCGCGCGAAGTCCGCGGCGAGCCAGCGCTCGGGGTCGAACGCGACCGCCACGCCGAGCGCGGCGTTGAGCTCGTCCACGCTGCCGTACGCCTCGACGCGCGCATCGTGCTTGCGCACGCGCGCCGCGCCCAGCAGTCCCGTGGTGCCGTCGTCTCCGGTGCGGGTGTATATCTTCATGGGCGCGGATGTACGCACAGGGGGGAGCGGGGAGTCAAAAGGGTGTCGCGCTCATGGGCGGCCACGCGCCTTCCTCTTCTTCACGGGAAGATTCACGCCGCCGCTCGGCGGGAGGGGCTGATCGTGAGCAAGTTCACGTGGTCGCTGGTGTTGCTCGTTTCGCTGCTCGCCACCGTGGCGTTCGCCGAGGAAAAGCCGGTGCCGCCACTGCCGCAGTTCGGCAAATGGAGCATCGTCGAGCGCCCGGGCGAGAAGATCCATCTGCAGCGCCTGGACGGCGGCTGGCTCTCGATTCATCGGGGCAACACGACGCTCGGGCGCGCCGGCCGCGAAAAGGACGCGTACCTCGGCGTGGTGCGCGAGCAGGCGGACGGCGCCGGGCGCGTGTGGTTCGTGCGCATCACCGCGATCGCGAACAACACGCTGCGCGCCGAGATCCGCGACGGCTGGGATGCGGCGAACGCGCGCGTCGAGACGTGGGTGCCCGAGAGCGGCGACACCGCCCTTTTCGCGGGGCTGCTCACACCGGCCTCCGCGAGCGACGGCGAGCGCGATCCCGCGTTCGGCGAGTACGTCTACGTCGAAGAGTTGCCCGAGGCGCTCTACAAGGTGGCGCCGTCGTATCCCGAGGACGCGCGTCGCGCCAACGTCGACGGCACGGTGATGGTGCAGGTATTGATCGGGAAGGACGGCCACGTGAAGGACATGCGCGTCACGAAGTCGATCCCGATGCTCGACGACGCGGCCATGCGCGCCGTGCGCCAGTGGACGTTCGTGCCCGCGACGTCCAAGGGCAAGCCGGTCGCCGTGTGGGTCGCGGTGCCGGTGAAGTTCTCGCTCCACTAGCCGGGGCGCGTCACCGGATCGCGCGCGTCGCCGCGTCGCTCCGGAACGCCCGCCACAGCAGCAGGTCGTAGGCGATCTTGAGCCCGCCCGCGATCCAGAACGGCGCGCCGCCGCTCGCGAGCAGCAGCGGCCCGGCCACGGCCGGCGCGAGCGCGGCGCCGAGCGAACGCGCGATGCCGGTCACGCCTGCGGCCGCGGCGCGCTCGTCGGGCTCGACGACGGCCATCGTGTACGACTGGCGCGTGGGCACGTCCATCTGCGAGATCGAGAACCGCGCGAGCAGCACGCCGATCGCCGCGCCCAGCGACGGCATCACGGGCACCAGCAGCAGCAGCACATTCGAGGGCAGGTGCGTGAACACCATCGTGCGCAGCAGCCCGACGCGCGCGGCGATGCGGTGCGCGAGCAGCGCGGACGCGGCCGACAGCAGGTTGGCGCCGAAGAAGAGCGCGCCGATCGTGGCGGGATTCGCGCCCCAGCGGGCGTGGAACCAGTGCACGAGCACGCTCTGGATCACGAAGCCGCCGGCGAACGCGTCGAGCGCGAACAGTCCCGAGAGCCGCCCCACGACGCCGGCGGAACGGTGCAGCCCGAGCACGCCGGCCCGCGGCGCCGCGCCTTCCGTCGCGGGCGCTTCGACCGCGGGCGACAGCGCGGCGGCCAGCACGAGCAGCAATGCGCCCGCGATCGTGTGCACGACGAACGGCAGCCGCCAGCTCGCCGCTTCTCCCGCGCCCGAGTGCAGCGCGGCCTGCACGAGCGCGCCGCCCGCGAGCGCGCCGAGCGCCGTGGCCACGGAGCCCGTGAGGCTGTACCAGGCGAACGTGCGCGTGCGGTCGCGCGCCTCGCCGAGCTGCGAGAGCGCGGCCTGCTCGATCGGCAGGAAGGGACCCGCCTCGTTGCCGCTCGGGCTCAGTACGCCCAGCGTCGCGCCGATCATCAGCCACTCGATACGCCGCGTCAGGAGGAACGCGGCGCCCCCGGCGACGGTGAGCAGCGCGCCCACGCAAAGCATGGCCCGGCGGCCGCGCCGATCGGCGTTCGTCGTGATCCACAGCGACACCGCCGCGTCGCCGAGCAGCGTCGCGGTAAGCAGCGCGGCGATGGCGCGGCCCGAATAGCCCGCGGCGGCGAGGTAGGACACGAACGCGATCGAGAGTGCGCCGAACGCGAACAGCCGCAGGCCCCGCGAGGCGAACAGCAGCGTGCGGTCGGTGCGGGGGCTCGAGCGCGCATTCGATCGCATCCGGTAGCCCTCCGCAGGTGCACGCCGCGACTTCGACCCTGCCGCCAGCTTCCGTGGCGCGCGCGGCGAAAGCAACGGAACTCGCACGAACGCGTTTGCCGCGCCACGGGCGGCCACCCTACGCTGCCGTGCCCGCATCACCTCACGCCCCCGCAACGAGGCCGCGCCATGTCCGCAGACGTCACGCAGCAGCAGATCGATCAGCTTCTTCGCCTCGAAGTCGGAGACGACGTGTGGCAGGTGCGCGTCCTGCGACTCGCCGACTGGCTCGAGCTTCGCCCCGAGGATCGCGAGCGCTCGCTGCAGTTCATCGCGCGCTCGTCCGAGACGGGCCGCCTGGGATTGAGCGCGTTGTCGGACGCCGCGCTCACGCCGGCGGGCGGGGCGTTCGAGGCGCTCCTCTCGCTCGCTCGCTCGATCCCCGGAGCGCGCCGCCCGGTGTGCGTCGAGGCGGAGGACGAAGCCCTTTTCGCGGCACTCGGGCCCGCCCTCGACGAATGCGGTATCGCCTGCCGGCTCGAACCACACCTGAGCGACCTCGACGAACCCGTGGACGAGATGCGCGAAGAGCTCACGGGCCGATTCGTGAACGATCCTCTCTACCGGACGATCTCGAGCGAGCGCCTGCGCAGCTTCGCCGACGCGGTGGCGTTGTTTCACGAGCGCCGACCCTGGAGCTGGCTCGGTCCGCTCGACATCGTGCAGGTGGAGTCCCCCACAGCCAAGGACCTGCCCGCGTGGTTCACGGTCAACGGGGGCGCCGGCGAGCACTTCGGTCTCGCCATGCTGTTCGATCGCAGGACGCTCGAAAGACTCTTCGAGGCGGAGGGCATGACCGACGAGCAGATGGATCGGCTGCATTTCTGGTCGGTGGGCAGCGACGAGCCTCGCGCCCTCTCGATCGCGGATGCGCGCCGCTGGCGGGAGGAATCGCTGCCGGTCGTGACGGACGGTGAGATTCCGTTCGCCGCGGAACAGAGGCCCGGTGCGGACTTCGCAGCGCTCACGGAGAAACAGCTCGCCTATGCCGAAGCCGTCCTGCGCGCGGTGTCGCTGTCCACGGAAGACGAAGTGGATGCGGGCCGCTGGGAGCGCGCGGTCGAAGCTGCGGGTGAGCCCGTGCTCGTGCGTCTCGCGATGCCCGTGCTGCTGGAGCACGACGCTTCGCCGCGCGGCATCGGCGGCGTGGCGCCACGGGGAAGCGCGCTCCGCACGGAGGTCATCATGCGCGACATCGCCGCGCTCATGGCCGAGCAGCATTTCGAGTCGCCCGAGGAGGCGCAGGCCTTCATCCAGAAGGAGCTGATCGGCAAGCGAGTCGAACATCGTGCGCCGTCCACTCCCGCGGAGATCGCTCAGGATCTCGCGTACGAGGCGTACGAGTATGAGGACCGCCGCCGCATCCGTCTCGCGCGGCGGGCGCTGGAGGCGTGGCCGGATTGCGCCGACGCGTATTTGATCCTGGCGGAGGACGCGGGTGAGCCCGAACGCGCCTTCGAGTTCTTCACGAAGGCCGTCGAGGCGGGCGAGCGCGCGATCGGCAAGCGCCACTTCGAGAAGTACCGCGGACATTTCTGGGGTGTACTCGAGACGCGGCCCTACATGCGAGCCCGCTTGGCGCTCGCGGATTTTCTCGAGGCGGAAGGTCGGCTCGAAGAGGCGGTCGGCCACTACCACGAGATGCTCGAGCTGTGTCCGGGTGACAACCTCGGCGTACGCCACCGGATCCTGCCGCTTTTGCTCGAGGCAAAACAGTTCTCCCGGGCACGAGAGGTGTACACCGAGTTCGAGGACGACATCGGCGCCGGGACTCGCTGGGCGCACGCGTTGCTCGAGTTCGCCGAACACGGCGACTCGGAAGCGGCACGCGCGGCGCTGGCTGCGGCGAAGCGCGCGAATCCCGGCGTGCTCAAGTACCTCACCGGAACGTCCGAGCTGCCGGACCTCTTGCCGGACTCCTGGGTGGCCGGGCGCGACAGCGAAGCGCAGGTCGTCTCCGACCGCCTGATCGACGCGTTCGACGGTGTTGCCGGCGCCGTCGAGTGGTTGAAACAGGAACGGAAACAGGCGAAGAAGGCGGGCAAGGCGAAGCGCCGCAAGCACTGAACGCGCGTCGCGCCCGGCTGGAAGCGCCCGAGCGGCCGGTGGGGCATTGCGCCCGCGTCAATCGCGGGCGCGATCGCCCTCGTCGGCTTGCGCGAAGTGCGCTCGTGGGCCATATTCACCGCCCCTTTTCCGAGCCACCTCACTTGCAGCCTACGAGGGACCATGCCCGTTCGCGACGCCCTCCCCGACGTACTCCGCGGAGAACTCGGCGCCGATCTCACGCCCGACTCCCGCGCGCAGCTCGAAGCCCTCGCGCACGACGCGCAGACCGAGAAGAAGCTCGGTCCCGTACGAGACGAACTCGGCAATCGTCTGAAGCAACCCGACGCCGCCTGGAGCGTGTACTACCTCCTCTCCGCGGTGTGCGCGCTGAACGGTGAAGTCGAACGCGCGCAGCAGACGCTGCTGCAGCTCGGCGAGAAGCTGATCGCCAAGAAGAAGTGGGAGCCGCTCGCCGCCTGTGCCGAACGCTCCCTCGCCCTCTCGCAGACGCACGCCGCGGCGCGACTCCTCGTGCAGGCGCACGAAGGACTGGGCAAGGACCCCGATCGCATCGACGCGCTCTCGCGTGCATGGGCGATCAACCCCGACGACCTCGAGCTGGCGCTGCTGCTCGCGAAGCGTCTCGGGGAGGCGAAGCAGGACGACGACCGCCGCGCGCTGCTCGCCGAGCTGGCGCCGCGCTTCGCCGCCGAGGGCCGCTGGCCGGCGCTCGAAGAGGCCGCGCTCGAGTTCGTGGAGCACGAGGACTGGGACGGGCTTTCGCAGCTCGCCGCCGTGCTGCCGGTCGTGGCGACGCAGGACGCGTTCAAGGAAGCGCGGCAGCTGGCGGACATCACCGCGTCGGGTCTCGCCAAGGGCGGCCGCGCCGGTGAGGCGCTCGAACCGCTGCGCAAGGTGATCGCCACGGCGATCGCCACCAAGGGTGAGGACGCGGCGGAGCCGTTCCGCGCCGCGATCACCGCGGCCCTGCGCCAGGGGCCCGGCGCGACCGTGCCGAATCTCGACGATGCCGTAGCGCAGAGTGGGCTGGAAGACGAAGGGACGCCGTTGACGAAGGCCATCGAAGCATTCGATTCCATCTCGGCCCTCGCGCCGGGACGCGGCGTGCTGCACGACGGCTTCGGCGCCGGACGGATCGTCTCGAACGACACGACCACGGTCGTGATCGACTTCGCCAAGGGCAAGGGGCACAAGATGCCCTACGCCGCGGCGCACCGGACGCTCACGCCGGTCGCGGAAGACGACCTGCGCCTGCTCAAGTTCACCAACCCCGCCGAAGTGAAGCGCCTCATGACCGAGGAGCAGGCCACGATGGTGGTCCGCGCGCTCAAGATCCTCGGCGGCTCGGCGGACGCGAACAAGCTCAAGGTGTTCCTCGTCGGCTCCGACCTCGTGCCGGCCAAGGAGTGGACGCCGTTCTGGCGCAAGGCCCGCGCCGCCGCGGAGAAGGATCCGCGCATCGATCACGCGCGCGCGTTCGAGCAGTTCTACCAGCTCGCGCCCGAGGGCGCGGCCGTCGCGGTGAGCGCGGACAAGACGCCGCTGCCGCCGTACGAAGTGCGCAAGCCGGCCCGCTACAACCTCGGCGTGATCAAGAAGTTCCTCGCGCAGCACCCGAAGGCCGAGGAGCCGCTCAAGGGCCGTTTCGGCCGCTTCATCCAGAACACGCTCTTCGACGACGAGGGCGAGCGCGCCGACCGCGCGCGCGCCGGGCTGTACTTCGCGCGCTGGTATCCCGAGCGCGAGGGCGAGTGGATGCAGACGCTGCGACTCCTGTGGGAGCGCGGCCTCGGGATCTCCGACCTGTCGACCGAGGACGAGCAGCTCGCGCTGCTCGACGCCTCGCGCAAGGCCGGCGTCGAAGCGGAAGGCATCCTGTCGGCACTCGACTCGCGCTTCCAGGCGGTGCGCGACGAAGCCGAGAAGGACCGCGCCCAGCTCGACGACAAGGGCCGCGAGAAGCTGCGCCGCGCGCTGCTCGAGCGCCCGATCGAATACTCGGCGGCCGTCGTCCGCCTGATCGAGGAAGCGTTCGAGGTCAACACGTCGCCGGAAGACGCGTGGTACCTGTTCTTCGCCGCGCTGCGGCTGATCGAGGACAAGCCCAAGCCGTCCGTCGCCGAGAAGATCCTGCGCTGGCTCGAGCGCGGCGGTGAGTTCGAGCGCATGCTCGACCTCGTCCCGCACACCGAGGAGATGCGCCTGAAGATCCGCGTGCTGCTGCGGCAGTGGCGCTCGTCCGACCGGCTCCTGTTCCCCGCGCTCGACGCGGTGGAGCGCGTGGGCATGCCGGAAGAGAAGGACTGGGTGCTCGAGCACCGGAAGCGCCGCGCGGACAAGCTGTTCAGCCAGGTCGGCGAGCAGGTCGAGGATTTCGACGTGCCCGTCATGACCCGCGTGACGTGGGCGCGGCTGAAGGAAGAACTCGCCCAGGTCGAGCGCGACCTCAAGACGGTGATTCCGCAGACCATCCAGCGCGCCCGGGAGCTGGGCGACCTTCGCGAGAACGCCGAGTACCACTCGGCGAAGCTCAAGCAGGCGAACGCGCAGAAGCAGGCGGCCTCGCTGTCGCGCCGCATCACGCGCGCGCGCTTCGTCGAGGACGCCGACTATCGCGACGGCGTCGTCGGGCTGGGCACCGAAGTCTCGATCACGAGCGGCTCGGAGTCGCGCACGTACTGGATCCTCGGTGACGGCGAACAGCATCTCGGCGACACCGTGATCTCGTTCCAGGCGCCGATCGGCAAGGCGCTCGTCGGCCACAAGGTCGGCGAGGACGTTGCGATCGGCGACGGCAAGACGTGGCGCGTGCAGGGCGTGGCGCGCAAGCTTCCGCCCGCCGTGGAAGGCGCGACGCCGAACGCGTGAGCACACGAGGCAAGTGATTTCTGGTCGCGCCGCGCGAAAAGGTCCTTCGCGCGGCGCGATTCTGTCGCGGGCGCACGGCGCCGACGCGCGCCGCGAATCGCGCGACCACCGCGTCGCGACACGCCCGAAGCGCGCACGACACGCGACGATGTTGCCTGCGCGCGAACTTTTCGCGTTGGCACGACGCGCGCTTGAGCGGCGAGTCGCGTCACGCGCGAATAGGCACGGCGAAATCTTGCGCGAACGCCCAAGAATCGCTTGCGCGATGTCGTGCGCGCGCCTATGTTGCGACTGCGTTTTTCGCGAGTTGCGCCCCGACGACGAGCAGCACGCGCAACAGCACGCCGGTCTGATTCGAGCGCGAGAACATCCGCGAACGTCACCAGACGACTGGTTCCGGCGGGCGGCGATGACATGAGTTTTGGCCGCATTGCCTGGCGCGACGTCCGCGTCGCCGCCGGCCTGTGGTCGGAAAGGGAATTCCCGCCGCCCGCTTCTTTCGCGGCACCGAGTCGCCGGTGCCCGAGTCCGTTCTTCTCCGCAGCGCTCGTTCCTTCGCGGACGGAGGACCTTCATCCATGACACTCACCGGATCGCAGGGCCTGTCGTTCGAGGTGGACGACTCGCTGCGCGGCATCATGACGTTCGGCTGGCTCGAGGCCGACGGCGTGTCGCACGCGACCCTGCCGGCGGAGTTCGCGGCCGAGCGCGACGCGATCGCGGCGAAGCTGCTCGAGCGCTACGGCTCGCGCTCCGTGCTCGACATTCCGGGCGTCGCCGAAGCGCGCGCGATGTTCCATCGCCTCGGCGTGGATCCCACGAAGACGCGGCCGTCGAGCGAAGCGCTGCTGCGCCGCGCGCTGCAGGCGAAGCCGCTGCCCGAGATCGACGCGGTCGTGGACGTGTGCAATCTCGCGTCGCTCGAGCACCAGTTCCCGCTCGGGCTCTACGACCGCGCGTTCGTCACCGGCGGCGTGTTCGCGCGCGTGGGGCGCGAAGGCGAGGGCTACGACGGCATCCGCAAGTCGCGCGTGAATCTCTCCGGCCGACCGCTGCTCGCGGACGACGGCGGGGCATTCGGCGCACCGACGTCGGATTCCGCACGCACCCAGGTCACGGAACGCACGAGCGCGCTCCTGCTCGTGGTATTTGGCCCAGCCGACCGTTCCGGAGAGCAACTGTCGGGCATGCTGGCCCGCACGGCCGAGCTCCTGACGAAGTATTGCGGAGCCACGATCCGCATCGTCCGCACGATCCAGTAGCCGTGGGGCGCAAGTCCCGCCCTTGCGGTGCCGACAACGACGTGCGTAACGTGGCGGCTCCCCCGTGCCGCCAACCCCCGGTGCCCAGTGAGACGAACCGGGCCCCACACTCGATGGAGGGAATCCCATGAGAAGGTTGATCGCCTTGACCCTCGTCGCGCTCGGCCTGTCGGCGGGTGTCGCCCACGCCCGTGGCGTCGGCATCGGCGCCTTCGCCGGCATGAGCGCGCCGGTGCTGCAGGAAGACGTGGCCAAGGGCAACATGTTCGGGATCCGCGTCCCGGTGAACCTGGTGCCGCTGTTCACGGTCGAGCCCTACTACGCCAGCGCCGCGCTCGGCGAAGCGACGGAAACGGTCGCGGGCGTCGACTACACGCGCGAAGGCTTCGACGAGAAGGCCTACGGCGTGAACGCCTTGCTCACGATGGGCGGCCCGGTGCAGTTCTACCCGTTCGCCGGCGTCGGCCAGACGTCGCTCAAGCGCACGGGCTTCGACGACAGCTTCACCACGTTCAACTTCGGCCTGGGCCTCGGCATCTCGCCGGCGCCCAAGTTCACGCTCCACCTGCGCGGCGAACTCCAGACCGTCGTGGACGGCGAGGCTTCGCGCAAGTTCGGCAACGTCACCGTCGGCGCTTCCTACGCGCTGTTCAGCATGCCCTGAAGGGAGGCGCAACCATGATCAAGAATCTTCGTCTCTGGCTTCCCGTCACGATGCTCGCCGCGTTGATCGCGTCGGGCTGCATGCTGGTCTCGGGCCAGTTCATCGTGCCGTTCAAGTTCATCGACGTGGGCGCGGACCCGGTCACCGTCGACAGCGCGACGTCGCTGAGCGGCGTGGCCGTGGACCTGAACACGATCGACGTCTACAACGACCACAAGTCGGACCTGAAGGACGTGGTGGACCTGGCGCTGCTGGGCAACCTCACGAACCTCGACTCGGGCGCCGGTCTCACCGTCGAAGTCTGGATGGTGCGGACCCCCGGCACGATGCTCACCACCGACACGGCCGTTCGCGCGGCCGGCGTCAAGGTGTGGGGCCCGGTCACGGTCGCCGCGAGCGGCTCGAAGAACATCGGCTGGGACGAATCCGCCGCGCTGTTCACGGGCCGCAAGGCCCTGATCGACGAGATCAAGGGTGACGGCCGGTTCGACCTGTACGCGCTCGGCAACAACGGCTACCACTTCCGCATCACGAAGGGCATCCTCATGACGGTGATTTCCGCCGGCAAGTAACGCCCTTCGAGCGACACGGGAACACGAACGCCGGGGCCCTCACGAGCCCCGGCGATTCGTTTGGTGTCAGGATGCCTCATGCCGCCTCGCGCTCGCGGCGCCTGATCCCGAACAGCAGCGGCAGCACGAACAGCGTCAGCAGCGTGCTCGACAGCACGCCGCCCATCACGACCGTGGCGAGCGGGCGCTGGACCTCGGCGCCGATGCCGGTGTGGAACGCCATGGGCGCGAACCCGAGGCTCGCCACCAGCGCGGTCATGAGCACGGGTCGCAGGCGTCGCTCGGCCGCGGCCTCGATCGCCTCGGCGCGCCCCTGACCGGAGGCCAGGTTCTGCCGGATGGTGCTCACCATCACGAGCGCGTTGAGCACCGCCACGCCCGAGAGCGCGATGAACCCGACCGCCGCCGAAAGGCTGAACGGCAGCCCGCGCTGGGCCAGCGCCGCCACGCCGCCGACGAGCGCGAACGGCACCGCGGCGAAGATGCGCGCCACGTCGCTGACCCGGCGGAAGCTG
>JACRIW010000091.1 GCA_016215625.1 Candidatus Eiseniibacteriota bacterium
CTTCCAGCGCCAACCGGCGGCGTTCCAGTGGTAGCGGCAACGACTTCGCGGACAATGCGGGGGCACGAATGAAGCGATCGTGCGATCCATGCCTGCCAGCTACTGCACGGACCGCGCCGCCACATTCTGCGAACCACAACCCTCGGCTTGCGATGGGCTGGGGGGCGAGGTTAGTTTGCGGCGTGCTCTCCGCCAGGTCCGCACGGCTCGCCGTTTTCGCTTCCGGCAACGGCTCCAACTTCGAGGCCCTCGCCTCCACCGCTTCGCGCGGCGAGTTGGGGGGCTCGATCGTCGCGCTGCTTTCCGACCAGCCTCAGGCCTTCGCGCTCGAACGCGCCCGCCGTCACGGCATCGAGGCGCTCTCGCCGCCCACCGGACGCTTCCGCACGCGCCTCGAGGACGAAAGGCCATGGATCGACGCGCTGCGTGAACGCGCGATCGACGCGGTGCTCCTCGCGGGCTTCATGCGCCGCATCCACGCGCCGCTGCTCGGCGCGTTCGCGGGACGCATCCTCAACCTGCACCCGTCGCTGCTGCCGTCGTTCCCCGGGCTCGACGCGATCGGGCAGGCGTGGCGCCACGGCGCGCGCGTGACCGGCTGCACCGTGCACGTGGTCGAAGACGGCCTCGACACGGGCCCGATCGTCGCGCAGGCGGCAGTGGAAATACGCGACGACGACACGCTCGAGAAGTTGACCTCGCGCGTGCACGCGGTCGAGCACGCGCTCTATCCGGCCGCGGTGCGCCGCTGGCTCTCCGAGCCGTGGCACGTCGAAGGACGCCGCCTCGTCTTCGGTGCGGCGGAGGGCTCGCGTGGCTGAGCGCCCGGCGCTGGACGCGATCGTGTTCGACGCGGGCGGTACGCTCGTGCGCGTGAACTTCGAGTGGATGAGCGGCATGCTCGCCGAACTCGGGTACGCCGTGAGCGCACAGGCGCTGCGCGTGGCCGAGCTCGAAGGCCGCCGTGCGTACGACGCGGTCGCCGAGCGCGTCTCCGCGACGCTTCCGCCGGAGGGTGGCGGCAAGCCGCTCTCACTGCTGGGCCCGAGCGACGCCTACTTCACCGCGACGCTCGCCGCGGCGGGTGTGCCCGAGTCGCTGCACGCCGAGGCGCTCGCGCGCACGTGGGCCCGTCAGCACAGCGACCAGTTCCTCTGGGGCGTGCCGGCCGAAGGCGCGCGCGCGATGCTCGACGAGCTGCCGTCCACGGGGCTGCGCGCCGCGTGCGTGAGCAACGCCGACGGGCGCGCCGAACTCATCCTCGAAACGTGCGGCGTGCGCGACGGCCTCGAGTTCGTGATCGATTCGCACGTCGTCGGGATCGAAAAGCCCGATCCGCGGATCTTCGCTCTCGCGCTCGACCGCATGGGGGTCGCGCCCGAACGCGCGCTCTACGTGGGCGACATCCGTTCCGTCGACGCCGCCGGCGCCGCGGGCGCGGGCATGCACTTCGTGCTCATCGACCCGACGGGGGAGTACGCCCCGCCGGGCATGCACCACATCCCGACCATCGCCGGACTGCCGGAGTTCGTGCGAGCGACGTTCACACTTCCGGCGCACGCGGGGACCGCGCAGACTTGAGCGCCCCCGTTCCACCTGGACGGCCGTCCCGAGAGGCGGCGGGAGGAGGAACCATGAAGACTGCCGAACCGATCCGCATCGCTCCCGAACTGCTCGATCCTTCGCGCGCCATGGGAGAGGTCGCCGTGCCCGGCCTGAGCGCCTGGCGGCGCGGCAAGGTGCGCAGCGTGTACGAGGCCGGGCCGGATCACTTCGTGATCGTCGCGAGCGACCGCCTGAGTGCGTACGACTCGATCCTCCCGACGCCCATCCCCGGCAAAGGCGCGATCCTCTCGCTCATCTCGGCGTTCTGGATGCGCACGCTCGCGAGCGCCTCGCCGCACCACCTCGTGAGCGACGATCCCGCGGACTTCCCGGAGCCGTTCCGTTCGCACGGCGAACTGCTCAAGGGACGCGCGCAGTTCGTGCGCCGCGCCGAGCGCCACGACATCGAGTGCGTCGTGCGCGGCTACCTGACGGGGAGCGGCTGGAAGGAGTACCAGCGCTCGGGCACGGTCTGCGGCATCGCGCTCCCGCCGGGGCTGCACGACGGCTCCCGCCTCGATCCCGCGATCTTCACGCCCGCGACCAAGGCCGACTCCGGGCACGACGAGAACATCTCGTTCGAGCGCATGTGCGCGATCGTCGGCGCTCCGGTGGCCGAAGCGCTGCGCGAGCGTTCGCTCGCGATCTACGAGGAGGCGCGCGCGCACGCCTGGGCGCGCGGCCTCGTGCTCGCGGACACGAAGTTCGAGTTCGGGACCGTGGACGGGGCGCTCACGCTGATCGACGAGGCGCTTTCGCCGGATTCGTCGCGCTACTGGGACCGCGCGGAGTACGAAGCGGGACGGCTGCTCAGCTTCGACAAGCAGTTCGTGCGCGACTGGCTCGACCGCAGCGGCTGGAACCACGAGCCGCCGGCGCCCGCGCTGCCCGGCGACGTGGTGCGCCGGACGCAGGAGTGCTATCTCGAAGCCGTGCAGCGCCTCTCCGGCCCGGCACGATGAAGCACGAGAAGGCGTCGGTCGCCGCGGAGTTCGCGGCCGTCACGGAACACTGGCGGCCGCGCGTCGTCGCGCGACTGAACGGGCAGGAAGTGAAGGTGGCGAAGTTCCGCGGGCCCTTCGTGTGGCATCGCCACGACGACGCCGACGAGATGTTCCTCGTCTGGCGCGGTACGTTCGACATGGAGTTCCGTGATCGCACGGTGACGTTGTCGCCGGGCGAGATGATCGTGGTGCCGCGCGGTGTGGAGCACCGGCCGAACGCGGCGGAGGAGGTCGAAGTCATGCTGTTCGAACCGCAGGGAACGCGGAACACGGGGAACGTCGAGCATCCGGCGTTCACCGCGCCGCAGCCGCCGGAAGGGGACGCGAAATGACGCCGACCACCTGGCCGCGCGCCGCGCTGCTCAGCCTTTCCGACAAGACGGGCGCCGCGGACTTCGCGCGCACGCTCGTCGCCCACGGCACCCAGATCCTCGCGAGTGGTGGCACCGCGGCCGCGCTCGCCGAGGCCGGCGTGCCGGTCACGAAGCTCGAGGAGTGGACGGGCTTCGGCGAACTGCTCGGCGGCCGCGTGAAGACGCTGCATCCGCACGTGCACGCGCCGATCCTCGCGCGCCGCGACTCGCCGGCCGATCTGGCCGAGCTCGCGCAGCGCGACCTCGAACCGGTGGACCTCGTCGCGGTGTCGCTCTACCCCTTCGAGGAGAAGGGTGTCGCGCTCTCGGACGCGGGCATGATCGAGGAGATCGACATCGGCGGCGTCGCGCTGCTGCGCGCCGCGGCGAAGAACCACGCCGGCGTGCTCGTGCTGCACGATCCCGCGCAGTACGCCGAGGCGCTCGCGGCGCTCGAGCGCGGCCTCGGGCCGGAAGACCGGCGCCGCTTCGCGCTCTCGGCGTTCGCCCGCACGGCGCGCTACGACGCGGCGATCGCGACGGAGCTCGCGAAGCGCATGGGCGTGGCGGACGAGCCGCCCGCGTTCCAGTCGCTCACGCTCGAGCGCGCGCGCGCGCTCCGCTACGGCGAGAACCCGCACCAGGGCGCCGCGCTCTACGCGCGCGCGGGCGCGCTCAAGGCGCTCGAGTCGTGGCGCGAGGGCAAGGAGCTTTCGTACAACAACCTGCTCGACCTCGAGGCGGCGGTCTCGCTCGTGTGGCGGTTCGCCAAGCCCGCGTGCGTGATCGTGAAGCACAACCAGCCGTGCGGCGCGGCGTGCGCGGATTCTCTCGTGGACGCGTACTCGCTCGCGGTCGAGGCGGACGAGCTGTCGAGCTTCGGCGGCATCGTCGCGTTCAACCGCCCGCTCGACGGCGCGACGGCGGCGCAGATCGCGACGCGCTTCGTCGAATGCGTCGCGTACCCGGAGCTGTCGCCCGAGGCCGACGCGGCGCTGCGCGGGCGCAAGAACCTGCGCCTCGTCAAACTCTCCGCCGCCGACCTCGCGGCGCCGGACGCGTGGCAGCTGCGTCCCGTGGGGCCGTGGGTGCTCGCGCAGCGCGAGAGCGCGGACGTCCCGCCCGAATGGCGCGTCGTCACGAAGCGCGCGCCGGACGCGCGCGAGCGCGCGGCGCTCGAGTTCGCGTGGGAGGTCTGCGCCGCGGCGCGCAGCAACGCGATCGTGCTCGCGCGTGGGGAGGAACTGGTCGGGCTCGGCAGTGGCCAGACCTCGCGCGTGGACGCCGTGGACGTCGCGCTCATGAAGGCGCGTCGCGCGGGACACGACACGCACGACACCGTGCTCGCGAGCGACGGCTTCTTCCCGTTCCCCGACTCCGTCACGCACGCCGCCGAGGCGGGCATCACGGCCATCGTGCAGCCCGGGGGCAGCGTGAAGGACGCCGACGTGATCGCGGAGGCCGACCGCCTCGGCATCGCGATGATTTTCACCGACCGCCGAACGTTCCGGCATTGAGCGCGCGACTCGACGAACCGACCGATCCGCCGTCCACCGACATGTTCCGAAAGGCCTGACCGCATGCCCCGCCCGCTCGTCCTGATCCTCGACTTCGGCTCCCAGTACACGCAGCTCATCGCGCGTCGCGTGCGCGAACTGGGCGTGTACTCCGAGATCATCCCCGGCACCGCGAAGCTCGCGGCGATCCGAGCGAAGAAGCCGGACGCGATCATCCTCTCGGGCTCACCCGCGAGCGGCTACCGCGCCGCGGCGCCGCAGCCCGACGCCGGCATCTACGCGATGGGCAAGCCGATGCTCGGCATCTGCTACGGCTTCCAGGTCACGCAGCAGCTCATGGGCGGCGAGGTGCACAAGGCGAAGCACGCGGAGTACGGCGTCGCGACGTTCGTGCAGGACGGCAAGTCGCCGCTCTTCGCGGGCGTGCCGAAGCGCTTCCGCGCGTGGATGAGCCACGGCGACGAGGTGAAGGCGCTCGCGCCGGGCTGGGTCAAGGTCGCGCACACGTCGAACTGCGCGTTCGCCGCCGCGCGCCATCGCACGCTGCCGTTCCACCTCATCCAGTTCCATCCCGAAGTCGTGCACTCGCCCTACGGCAAGCAGGTGCTGTCGAACTTCCTCTTCAAGATCGCGAAGCTGGAGGGCGGCTGGTCCATGCAGCACTTCGTGCGCGACGCCGTGCGCGAGATCCGCGCGCAGGTCGGCGACGGACACGTGCTGCTCGGGCTCTCGGGCGGCGTGGACTCGACCGTCGCGGCCTCGCTGCTGCACCGGGCGATCGGCGACCGCCTCGTGTGCGTGCTCGTGGACCACGGGCTCATGCGGCTGAACGAAGCCGAGGAAGTGCGGCGCGAACTGGGGGAGAAGCGCGGGCTGAACCTGCGCGTCGTGAACGCGCGCGAACGGTTCCTGAAGAAGCTCGCGGGTGTCTCGGACCCCGAGAAGAAGCGCAAGATCATCGGCCACGAGTTCATCGCGGTCTTCGAGCGCGAGGCGAAGAAGCTCGGCAAGATCGAGTTCCTCGCCCAGGGCACGCTCTACCCGGACGTGATCGAATCGGCGTCCGCGGGCCACGGCGCGCAGGTGATCAAATCGCACCACAACGTGGGCGGGCTGCCGGCGCGCATGAAGCTCGCGCTCGTCGAGCCGCTCAAGTGGCTCTTCAAGGACGAGGTGCGCGAACTCGGGCGCGCGCTCGGCCTGCCCTCGCATCTCGTGGACCGGCACCCGTTCCCGGGCCCGGGCCTCGCCGTGCGCGTGCTCGGCGTGATCGAGGAGCACGACCTCGACACGCTGCGGCAGGCCGACGCGATCTTCCTCGAGGAACTGCGCCGTGCGAAGTGGTACGGCCGCACGTGGCAGGCGTTCGCGGTGCTGCTGCCCGTGCGCACGGTCGGCGTGAAGGGGGACGAGCGCTCGTACGAGAAGGTGCTCGCGCTGCGCGCGGTGGACAGCGTCGACGGCATGACCGCCGACTGGACGCGCCTGCCGCACGCGCTGCTCGCGCGCGCGGCGAGCCGGATCGCGAACGAAGTGCGCGGGGTCAACCGCGTCGTCTTCGACGTCACGAGCAAGCCGCCCTCGACGATCGAATGGGAGTGACGCGCCGGATGCGCCCACGCCGGGCCGCGGTGGCCGCGGCGGTCGTGGTGGTCGCTCTCGCGTGCCTGCTCGCGCCGCCGCTCGCCGCGCAGACCGCACGCCCGCTCCGCACGGACACGCCGCGCGTCGCGGCGGACTCGGGGCGCGTCGTGTGGATGTCGGACGTGCGCATCCCCGAAGGCGGCCGCACGGCGGGCGCCGACAGCGCCGCGTGGGAGCGGCTGGCGATCGAGGGTTCGGCGTTCGAGCGCGCGGCCGCGCGGCGCGCGCTCGCGCGGCACGCGCTCGCGCTCGGCGACACGGTGCGCGCCGACACGCTGCTCGCGCACTTCGGCGTGTCGTCCTCGCCGTGGAGCTGGCGCGCGTGCGAGCAGCGCGTGGCGATCGCGCGCGCGCGCGGCGACGAAGCGCGCGCGGCACGGCTGCTCGACGCGGCCGAGCGTGACCCCTGGCCGGACGGCGACCGCGCCCAGTGGCTCGGGCTGCGCGCCGAGGTGGCGCTCGCCGCCGGTGATTCGGCGGACGCCGAGGTGCTCGCGCGCCAGGCGCTGCGCGTGTACCCCGCGGCGGCGGCGGCCGCGCGCGGCATCCGCGTGCTCGAGACGCTCGCCGCGGCGCACGGCGATTCGATCGGCGCCGTCGACCTGCAGCTCTCCGCCACGTCCGAGGCCTTGCGCGGCATGCGCTCGTCCGCGATCGGTCGCTGGCGGCGCGCGCTCGCGCGGGCCGGGGCGTCCGAGAAGCACCGCGTGGCGCTCGAGCTGTCCGAACTGCTGCTCGCCGCGCGCATGCCGCTCGCGGCGCGCACGGCGGCCGAGACCGCCTGGACGCGCGCCGCCGACGAGACGGGCCGCGCCCGCGCGCGGCTCCTGCAGGCGCGCGCGCTGCGCGCCGCCGGCACGATCGACAGCTCGCTCGCGCTCTCCGCCGATCTCGGCGCGCACGGCCCGCCGGCCGCGATCCGCACGGTCGCGTGGTGGGAGTACGCGCGCGAGGCGCAGGACCGTTCGCGTTTCGCCGAGGCGCGGCGCGGCTTCGTGCGCGTGGCACAGGCGGGCGACCGTCGCTCGGACGACGCGCGGTTCCTCGACGGGCTCATGTACTGGGCGGCCGGCGAGCGCGATTCGGCCGCCACGCGCTGGCGCGGGCAGTCCGGCGAGGGCGCGCGCTTCTGGTACGCGATCGCCCTGCGCGGTTCCGATCGGGCGCGCTCCGACTCGCTCCTCCGCGCGATCGCGGCGAAGCCGGGTTATGCGTTCTACCGCGCCGCCGCGCGCGACACGCTCGGCGAGTACGGCTGGCCGGGCACGATCATGGCGCCCGAACTCCCGGCCGGGCTCGCGGGCCAGGCGCTCGCCGCAGCCACGTCCTTCGCGTCCGTCGGGCTCTCCGAGGACGCGGTGTTCCTGATGGGACGGCTGAACGCGAACGACGCGCGGTTGCTGGGCGGGGCTTCGCTCACGAGCGCGGAGTGGCTCGGCTGCGCACGGCTCGCGTACGCGCTGGGCGAAGCGTCGCTCGGCACGCGGTTCGCCGAGCGCGCGTTCTCCGAGGCTTCCGGCGACTCGGCCCAGTGGAGCGTGGTGCCGTGGGCGTATCCGCCGGCGTTCGAGCGCGAGGTGACCGCGGCCGAGACGCTGGGCGTCGAGCGCGCGCTCACCTGGGCGCTCGTGCGCCAGGAGAGCCGGTTCGAGCCGAAGGCGCGCTCGACGAGCGACGCGCTCGGGCTGGCGCAGCTCAAGCTCGCCACCGCGGGCGACGTCGCGCGCGCGCTGCGCGAGCGGGCGCCCACGGACTCCACGCTCTTCACGCCGGGTCCCTCGGTGCGCTACGGCGCCAAGTACTTCGCGATGATGCTCGCACGCTTCGCGGGTTCGCCGCCCGTGGCGCTCGTCGCCTACAACGCCGGCCCGAACGCCATGCGCAAGGACTGGCGCGAGGTGCTCGAACGCGGGGGAGACGCGCTGTTCTGCGAACTGGGCACGAACGCCGACTCGCAGGACTACGCCCGTCGCATCACGGGTTTCCGGCAGGCCTATCGGGTGTTCGCCCCGCGCGAAGACCGTTGACGTCTCTGGTAGTGTCCGCGCCGTGAACGCGAACCCGAAGCCCGCACCCATGCCCGATCCGCTCGAGCCGCTGCGCTCGCCCGGCTGGCTCGCCGAGGCGCGCCGCAAGGCGATCCATCTCGGGATGGTGATCATCCCGCTCGAACTGCTGTTCGAAGTGCTGCCGTGGCCGCGCGGCAAGCACCAGTTCGCGCTGCTGTTCGTGCTGCTCACCGCGGGCGCGATCGTGCTCGACCTGTTCCGTATCCACGAGCACCGCACCAAGGCGTTCTTCCGCGACTTCTTCGGGGAGATGATCCGCGAGCACGAGCAGCTCAGCCTGCTCGGCAGCACGTACCTGCTGCTCGCGGCGCTGCTCGCGGTGGAGATCTTCCCGCAGCCGATCGCGGCGGCGGCGCTCGGGTTCACGGTGCTCGGCGACGCGTTCGGCGCGCTCGTCGGCCGCGCCTACGGCCGGCACAAGTTCTTCCGCAAATCGCTCGAGGGCGCGATGGGCTGCCTGTTCGCCTGTCTCGTCTGGACCTGCGTCGTCGGGCTGACGGGCCAGGTGCCGTGGAACGTGCTGCTCGTCGGGGCGCTCGTCGCGACGCTCGTCGAGATGCTGCCGGTGCCCCTCGACGACAATCTCGGCATCACGCTCGCCGCCGGCTACGCGATGAAGCTGCTCGTCCAGGGCGCCTGATCGCGGGCAGGGGCGCCCGGCTCGCGCGGAGCACCGGGCGGGGCCACGGGCACGCGCTCGCCGTCACTTGCGGGCCCGAGCCCGGAGGGCCGTGCGGGCCGGCAGGCGCCGGCGGCAGGACCATCGACGCCACATGGGGCATTCGCAGAAACCGCCCTTCGGGACTGCGGCCGGCCACCGATACTTCCGAATGGCCCCGGCTCGACGTCCTCGCACAGCTCACCCCCGAAACGGTGCGCGCATGGCTGGTTCGCTGGACTACCTCGTCTTCTGCGCGATCTCGATCGGTCTCTTCGCGATCGTGTGCTTCGCCGTGCTCCGCACCGGCACGTCGCGCGGCGCCACCTTCATCGGCGCGGCCCTGCTGCTTCCCGTGCTGCTCGGCGGTTGGGTCGTGACGGAACGTGCGGGAGAGAACGCCCGCCGGAACATCGTGCGCATGCTCACGGGCTACGCGCCCACCTACGCCGCCGATCTGCGCGCGCTCGGTCACGAGCGCATCACGCGCCACACCCGCCCCGACGATCCCGACTACCTGCAGATGATCGAGAGCCAGAAACGCTGGCTCGAGGCGAACCCGTCGGTCAACGACATCTACACGTTCCGCATGGACGCCGACGGCACGGTACGGCTGATCGTGGACTCGGAGACCGACTACGACCGCGACGGCCGCTACGACGCCGGCAAGGAGCAGCGCACGGCGATCGGCGAGGTCTACGACGATCACAATGCCGAACTCATGCGTGCGTTCGGAGGCGAGATCACGTTCCAGGATCGTCCCTACACCGACAAGTGGGGCACGTGGGTGAGCGCGTACGCTCCGATGCGCGGCTCGGACGGCCGCGTGGAAGCCGTGCTCGGAGTGGATTTCGACGCGCGCGAATGGCACTCGACGATCGAGCGCGCACGGACGAGCGTGATGGGTTACCTGTTCGTCTTCGTGCTGTTCATCAGCGGCGGTGTGTACCTCTTCTCGCTCATGAGCCGGAACCAGGAGCTTGCGATCGCGGCGAGCAAGGCGAAGAGCGAGTTCCTCGCCACCATGAGCCACGAGATCCGGACGCCGATGAACGGCGTGAGCGGCATGGCGTCGCTGCTGCTCGACACGAAGCTCGAACCCGATCAGCTCGAGTTCGCGCACACGATCAAGAGTTCGGCCGACTCGCTGCTCGCGATCATCAACGACATCCTCGACTTCTCGAAGATCGAGGCGGGCAAGATGACGCTCGAACCGCTCGCGTTCGACTTCCGCCGCGCCTGCGCCGACGTGATCGACCTGTTGTCCGGCCGCGCGCGGGAGAAGGGCATCGACCTGGTCCTCGACTACGCCGACGGTGTGCCGCGCCGCGTGGTGGCGGATCCCGTCCGGATGCGCCAGATCATCCTCAACCTCGCCGGCAACGCCGTGAAGTTCACCTCCCAGGGGCAGGTCCGCGTGCACGTGACGTGCGAGGGCGGCACGGGTGCGACGACGTGGTTGCGCGTCGCGATCGAGGACACCGGCATCGGCATCCCGGTCGAGGCGCAGGCGTTGATCTTCGAGAAGTTCACGCAGGCGGACGGCTCTACGACGCGCAAGATCGGCGGCACCGGCCTGGGGCTGGCGATCCGCCGCCAGCTCATCGGGCTCAGGGGCGGCGAGCTGCAGCTCACGAGCGAGCCGGGCAAGGGCTCGACGTTCTTCTTCACGCTGGCGCTGCCGGTCGCGGAGCAGGAACCCGGGCAGTCCGGGCAGGCCGCCGAGCCGCCGGCGCTCGCGAAGCGCTCGCTGGGGCGGCACGTGCTGCTCGTCGAGGACAACGAGGTGAACCAGCGCGTCGCGAAACACCTGCTCGCGCGGCTCGGCTGCACGCTCGAGGTGGCGGGCAACGGCCTCGTCGCGCTCGAGAAGCTCGCGGCGGCGCACCGGTACGATCTCGTGCTCATGGACTGCCAGATGCCGGAGATGGACGGCTTCGAGGCGACGCGCGAGTTCCGTGCGCGCGAGCGCACCGCGGGCACCGCGCGGCTGCCCGTGATCGCGATGACGGCGAACGCCATGCAGGGGGACCGCGAACGCTGCCTCGAGGCGGGCATGGACGACTACCTCACCAAGCCCGTCCAGCCGGCCGAGCTGACCCGCGTGCTCACCTGCTGGGGCGGCGAACTGCCCGCGCAGGCCGCCTGACCGCGGGCCACTGAGCGCGCAAGCGCCGCCCGCGCTCGGCCGATAACCCCGGCGTCATGGACCTTTCCCGATCGCACCCCGAAACGCCGCGCGAGGCCGCGCTGCGCCTCGTCGCCGAGCAGCAGTACACCGAGGCCGTGCTCTGGCTCGAACGGGCGCTCGCGCGGAGCGAGGCCCCGGACGAGCGCCAGGCGATCGCGAACACGTTGTCCGACGTCGCCACCGCCGCGCGCGACAGCGGCGACCTCGTGCAGGCGCAACGCGCGCTCGAACTCGCGACCTCCTGCCAGGACTGGGCCGACCTGCATTGCCGGCTCGGCGCGGTGCTCGCCGAACGCGGCCGCCGTGCCGAGGCGCGCCAGGCGTTCGACCGGGCGCTCGCGCTCAATCCGCGCTATCGGGCCGCCGCGGTGGAACGCGCGCTCCTCGATGCGCGTGACGGCCGCATCGCGGAAGCGATGCAGACCCTGCGCGCCATGGCGGCGGACCAGCTGGCCGGCGAACCGGGTGCGTTCGAGCGCGGGCTGGAGCGGCTCGGCGAGGCGGATTTCGAGGACGCGGCGCCGCTGTTGCACCGTGGGCTCGAACCCACCGACGCCTGGATCGAGGAGCAGCTGCACGCCTACCAGGCGCTCGTGTACGACGGTGACATGGTCGGCGCCCTGCAGCACGTCCGCGCGGCGGCGCTGGAGCGGCCCGGCTACCCCGACCTGCACCTGCTGCTCGGGGCGCACGAACTGCAGATGGGCGCCACCGACGACGCGCTCGAGTCGCTGTCGCGGGCGCTCGAGCTGAATCCCGACTATCACGCGGCGCGGGTGGAGTTCGCGCGTGCGCTGGAGAGCGTGGGGGACACCCCGCAGGCGCTCGTGCAGCTCGAGATGGTGCTCGCGGGCCAGCCGGGCCACGCCGAGGCGAGGCAGCTCCACGAGCGGCTGACCGCCCGCCGCCGGGGGGGCCGAACGGCTACCGCCTCGAGCGCACATCGCTCTTGACCCGCTGCTTCGGACGGGAGCAAGGTACCCACGGGTCCGGGCTCACTCCGGCTTTTCACGCAGTTCGGGAGGGGACCACACATGGCGCGTGGCACCGTCAAGTGGTTCAACGATTCGAAGGGCTACGGTTTCATCACGGCCGAGGGCTCCGAGGAGTCCGAAGTCTTCGTTCATTTCTCCGCCATCGAAACCCAGGGGTTCCGAACCCTGCATCCGGGCGAGACGGTGGAGTTCGAGATCAAGAACAGTATGCGAGGCAGCGAAGCCGCCCACGTCTGCAAGGTTTGAGGCGACCCCCGCCCGCCGACCCCCACGGCCCGGTGCCCACCGCACCGGGCCGCGCGTTTGCCCCGAAACCGCCCCGTTTTGCCCTTTCCGGCCGTCTGCGCCTATTCTGCCGCCATGTTCGAATCCCTCCTGAAGTCCATCTTCGGTTCCAAGCACGACCGCGAACTCAAGCGGGTGCAGCCCATCGTCGAAGAAATCAACCGCCTGTTCGGGGAGTTCGAGACCCTGTCGGACGAGCAGCTCCAGGCCAAGACGGCCGAGTTCAAGGAGCGCCTCGCCTCCGGGAAGGACACTCTCGACGACCTCCTGCCCGAGGCCTTCGCCGCGGTGAAGCAGGCCTGTAAGCGCCTGTGCGGCAAGAGCTGGGACGTCTGCGGCATACCGATCACCTGGGAGATCGTGCCGTACGACGTGCAGCTCATCGGCGGCATCATGCTCCACGAGGGCAAGATCGCCGAGATGGCCACGGGCGAAGGCAAGACGCTGGTCGCCACGCTTCCTCTTTATTTGAATGCGCTCACCGGGCGGGGTGTCCACCTCGTGACCGTGAACGACTACCTGGCGCGGCGTGACAGCCAGTGGATGGGTGAGGTCTACAAGTTCCTCGGCCTGACCGTGGGCTGCATCCAGAACCAGATGGACCCGGTCAACCGGCGCGCCCAGTACAACTGCGACATCACCTACGGCACGAACAACGAGTTCGGCTTCGACTACCTGCGCGACAACATGGCCGTACGCCCCGAGTACCGGGTGCAGCGCGAGTTCGCCTACGCGATCGTGGACGAAGTGGACTCCGTGCTCGTGGACGAGGCGCGTACCCCGCTCATCATCTCCGGCCCCGTGGACGCGGGCGACCAGGGCTTCGACGAACTGAAGCCGCTCGTCGAACGCGTGGTGCGCGCCCAGCAGAACTGGGTCGCGAGCGCGATGGCCGAAGCCGAGCGCCTCCTGCAGGACAAGTCGCAGGAGTGGGAGGCGAGCGTGCAGCTGCTGCGCATCCAGCGCGCGGCGCCGAAGCACAAGAAGTTCATCAAGCTCATGTCGGACCAGCCCGGCCTCAAGAAGCTGGTCACCCGCGCGGAGCTCGAGTACCTGCGCGACAAGCGCATGCACGAGCTCGACGACGACCTGCTCTACACGATCGACGAGAAGACGCGGAACGTGGACCTGCTCGAGAAGGGGCGCACGATCATGTCGCCCTCGGAGCCGGACCAGTTCGTCGTGCCCGATCTCGCGGGTGCGCTCTCCGAGCTCGAAGGGCGCGAGGACCTCACGCCCGAAGAGCGCGTCGTGCAGCGCGACCGGATCTACAAGGAGTTCGGCGCGAAGAACGACCGCATCCACAGCATCCAGGCGCTGCTCAAGGCGTACTCGCTGTACGAGCGCGACGTGGACTACGTCGTGCAGGACGGCAAGGTCATGATCGTCGACGAGCACACCGGGCGGCTCATGCCCGGCCGGCGCTGGGCCGACGGCATCCATCAGGCGGTCGAGGCGAAGGAGGGCGTGACGGTCGAGGGCGAGACGCAGACGCTCGCGACGATCACGCTGCAGAACTTCTTCCGCATGTACGACAAGCTCGCCGGCATGACCGGAACGGCCGAGACCGAGGCGTCGGAGTTCTGGGAGATCTACAAGCTCGACGTCGCGATCGTCCCGACGAACAAGCCCGTCACGCGCAAGGACGAGAACGACGTCGTGTTCCGCACGAAGCGCGAGAAGTTCAAGGCGGTCATCGACGAGATCGAGGCCTGCCAGCAGCGCGGCCAGCCCGTGCTCGTCGGCACGATCTCGGTCGAAGTGAGCGAACTGCTGAGCCGCATGCTCAAGATCCGCGGCATCAAGCACAACGTGCTCAACGCCAAGTTCCACCAGCAGGAAGCCGAGATCGTCTCGCAGGCGGGCCAGAAGGGCGCGGTCACGATCGCGACCAACATGGCCGGCCGCGGTACGGACATCAAGCTCGGCGCCGGCGTGGCGGACCTGGGCGGCCTGCACATTCTCGGCACCGAGCGTCACGAGTCGCGCCGCATCGACCGCCAGCTGCGCGGCCGTGCCGGCCGCCAGGGCGATCCGGGATCCTCGCGCTTCTACCTGTCGCTCGAGGACGACCTGATGCGCCTCTTCGGTTCCGAGCGCATCTCGGCGCTCATGGAGCGCATGGGTGTGCAGGAGGGCGAGGTCATCGAGCACGGCATGGTGACGTCCGCCATCTCGCGCGCGCAGAAGCGGGTCGAGGCGCACAACTTCGACATCCGCAAGCACCTGCTCGAGTACGACAACGTGATGAACAAGCAGCGCGAGGAAGTCTACCGTCAGCGCAACGCCGCGCTCATGTCGAACGACATCAGCGAGCGCGTGCTCGAGGACATCCGCGAGGTCGTGGCCGAGCGCGTCGAGCGCTACACGCCCGAGAAGGTGCACCGCGACGAGTGGAACCTGCGCGGGCTCGCCGACGAGATGGGCTACCTGCTCATGACGCCGGTCACGCCGGAGGAACTCGCCGACTCCAGCATGGAGGGCGTGCAGGAGAAGGCGCTCGCCGTGGCCGAGCGTGCCTACCGCGGGCGCGAGGCCGAGTTCTCGCCCGAGTTGTGCCGTGACCTCGAGCGCCACCTGTACCTGTTCACGGTGGACGAGCGCTGGCGCGAGCACCTGCACGAGCTCGACCACCTCAAGGGCGGCATCGGCCTGCGGGCGTACGGCCAGAAGGACCCGCTCATCGAGTACAAGAAGGAGGCGTTCGGGCTGTTCGAGACCATGATGGCCGAGGTGCGCGAGGAGTTCGTGCAGCGGTTCTTCCGCGTGCAGCTCCAGCCGGCCGCGGCGCAGCAGGTCATCGAGCAGGCGCCCGAGGCGCCGACGCAGACGATCGAAAGCCACGCGACGGCGGACACGTTCGCCGCCGCGGCGGCCGTGCAAGCGGTGGAGCAGGGCGAGGTCCCGCCGCCCCAGGCCGCGCCCCAGCCGCAGCGCCCGGTGCAGCCGGTCGTGCGCTCGGGGCCGCGCGTGGGACGCAACGATCCCTGCTGGTGCGGCAGCGGCAAGAAGTACAAGAAGTGCCACATGGCCGCCGACGAAGGCACGGGGGCCGCGTGAGCGACCGCCCGGGACCGGACGGCGTCCCGCGCCTGCTGAGGCTGGTCGCGCAGAAGCTCGAGGACTATCTCGAGGGGGACGAACTCGCCCTCGAGACGCTCGGCGAGGCCATCGAGTCCGGTGGCTGGACGGGCGAGGATCTCGGCTCGGTCATTCTCGCGCTGCGCAGCCTGTCGGGTGCGGGGGCGGCGACCGGCTGGGTGGCCGGCGCGCCGGGGCGTGACGCGTCGCGTGTCATGAGCGCCGAGGAACGCAACTCCCTCAGTACGGAAGCCTGGGGATACCTGCTCGATCTGCGCCGTCTGGGCGCGCTCGACGCGGAGCAGTTCGAGCGCGTGCTCGACATGCTCACCGCGAGCGGCGTGCGTCCGGTGAGCGTCGAGTTCGCGCGTGACGTCGCGTCGCGCGTGGCGATGGAGATCGGGGAGGCCGACCATTCGGGAGAGGGGCCACATGGCGACATCGAAGTCGCGCACTAAGGCGGCGGGCACGAAGAAGAAGGCCACGCGCAAGGCCGCGGTCAAGGCGAGCAACACCGCCCCGGCCGCGAAGCGCAAGCGTGCGGCCGCGCCGGCCGCCGAGGAAGCGCCGACCGAGGAGGAACTGGCCGAGGTCGAGGCGGCGGGTTCGCGCGCGTCCGGCAAGCGGCTGGTGATCGTCGAGTCCCCGACGAAGTCGAAGACGCTGAACAAGTTCCTCGGCAAGGACTTCATGGTGCTGGCCTCGAACGGCCACGTCATGGACCTGCCGAAGAGCCAGCTCGGCGTGGACATCGACAACAACTTCGAGCCCGAGTACGTCGCCATCCGCACGAAGAACCAGGCGCTCGGCAAGATCCGCGCGGCCGCGAAGCACGCGGCGCACATCTATCTCGCGCCCGATCCCGACCGCGAAGGTGAAGCGATCGCGTGGCACCTGCAGATGACGCTGAAGGGCGTGAAGAGCCCCGTGCAGCGCCTGACGTTCAACGAGATCACGCAGCGCGCCGTGACCGAGGCGCTCGAGCATCCGCGCGATCTCGACATGAACCTCGTGAACGCGCAGCAGGCGCGTCGCGTGCTCGACCGGCTCGTCGGCTACAAGGTCAGCCCGTTCGTGTGGAGCACGGTGAAGTACGGCCTGTCGGCCGGCCGCGTGCAGAGCGTGGCGCTGCGCCTCATCTGCGACCGTGAAGCGCTCATCCGCGCGTTCGTCCCCGAGGAGTACTGGACGATCGAGGTGGACTACGAGACGCAGAACGAGGCGAAGGCGCGATTCACCGCCCGGCTCGTGCGCGTCGGCGACGAGAAGCTCGACAACGGCCAGCTGCGCGGCGCGCTCGCGAGCGCGCAGGCGGAGTCGCTCGCCGAGGAGCTGAAGCGCACGAGCGCCCGCATCGCCGGCATCGAGATCAAGCCGCGCAAGAAGGGCGCGGTGCCGCCGTTCATCACGAGCACGCTGCAGCAGGCCGCGTCGAACCGCTACGGCTTCACGAGCCAGCGCACGATGCAGATCGCGCAGAAGCTCTACGAAGGCATCGAGCTCAAGGGCGAAGGCAGCGTCGGTCTCATCACCTACATGCGTACGGATTCGCCGCGGCTCTCGAACGAGGCGCTCGCCGACATCCGCACGTGGCTGGGCAAGGAGTACGGCGACGCCTACGTGCCCGAGAAGCCGAACTTCTACAAGAGCAAGAAGGGCGCGCAGGAAGCGCACGAGGCCATTCGCCCCTCCGCGATCGCCCGCACGCCTTCCTCGATCAAGTCGTTCCTCACCGAGGAACAGTTCAAGCTCTACGACCTCATCTGGAAGCGCGCGGTCGCCTCGCAGGCGACGCCCGCCGAGTACGACATGACGACCGTGGACATCGAGGCGGGACGCCTCGGCCTGCGCGCGTCGGGCTCGGTGCTGCGCTTCCCGGGCTGGCTCAAGGTCTACGGACGCGACGAGGACGACGAGGCCGAAGAGGGCCGCCTGCCCGAGCTGGTCAACGGCTCGGCGCTCGCGGTCGCTTCGGAGCCCGTGGTCGAGCCGGACGAAGGCGAGGAGCCGCGCACGGTCCGTCCCGACCAGCACTTCACGCAGCCGCCGCCGCGCTACACCGACGCGTCGCTCGTGAAGGCGCTCGAAGAGGAGAACATCGGACGGCCGAGCACGTATGCGACGATCGTCTCGACGATCACGAAGCGCGACTACGTCGAGCGTGAGGGCCGGTCGCTGAAACCCACCGACCTCGGCATGCTCGTCACGCAGCTGCTCGTGGACACGTTCCCCGACGTCTTCAACCTCGAGTTCACCGCCGGCATGGAGGAGGAGCTCGACGAGGTCGAAGAGGGCAAGCGCGAGTGGCACGCGGTCGTGCGCGAGCTGTGGGATCCGCTGTCGCGCGATCTCGAGGTCGCGAAGAAGAAGACGAAGGAGATCAAGGACAGGCTCCAGCAGCCGACCGACATCGACTGCCCGGTCTGCGGCCGCAAGCTGGTCAAGAAGTTCGGGCGCAACGGCGCGTTCCTCGCGTGCCCGGGTTACCCCGAATGCAAGCACACGCAGCCGCTCGACAAGTCCGAGCTGCCCGTGCCGGTCGAAGGCGTATGCAAGCTCTGCGGCGCCGGCCTCGTGGCGCGCAACGGCCCGTTCGGGCGCTACATCCACTGCGAGCGCCGTCCCGAGTGCAAGTACACGCAGCCGTTCACGCTCGGGGTGAAGTGCCCGAAGTGCAACGAAGGCGAGATCGCCGAGAAGAAGAGCAAGCGCGGGAAGATCTTCTTCTCGTGCACCCGTTGGCCCGCGTGCGACTACGCGATGTGGGACCGTCCGCGTCCCACACCGTGTCCCACCTGCGGGGCCGCGTTCCTGGTCGAGAAGGTGAGCAAGTCCGGCGTCAGCCTGCTGTGCCAGACCTGCAAGTCACGCTTCCCGGCCGACGCGGCCGAGCCGGCCGGTGCGTAGCGCGCTCGAGGACTTTCTCCGCGAGTTCGCCGCGACCCGCCGCGGTTCGGCGCACACGGTCGCCGCGTACCGGCGCGACGTGACGCGCGTGCTCGACTTCTGCGCGGGCGAGGGCAAGCCCGTCGCGCCCGCGCAGTGGGACGCGCCGCTGCTCGAGCGTGCGATGCGCGACCTCTACCGCACCGGTCACGCCGCGACGAGCGCGGCGCGCGCGCTCGCGGCCTGGCGCTGCTTCGGCAAGTTCTGCATGCGGCGCGGCATCCTCAAGGCCGACCCCGCGCGCACGCTTCCGTTCCCGCGCCGGCCGCAGCGGCTGCCGCGCACGCTGCCGAAGCTCGACCTGAACGCCGCGCTCGACGCGCTCGGGCAGGCCGGCGATCCGCAGGCCGCGCGCGACGCGGCGCTGCTCGAGCTCACGTACTCGGCCGGGCTGCGGCTTTCGGAACTCGTCGGGCTCGACCACGGCGACCTCGACCGCACCGGTCACCTGCTGCGCGTGCGCGGCAAGGGCCGCCGCGAGCGCATCGCGCCCATCGGGGCGCGCGCCATGGCCGCGCTCGACCGCTACACGGCGTCACTCCCGGCGGCGCAGCGGGCCGCGGTGAGTCCCAAATCCCCGCTCTTCCCGGGCCGCTCCGGCCGGCTTTCGGGGCGCACCGTGCAGCGCGTCGTCGCGCGCCGGCTCTCGATGGTCGCGAGCGGTCTCGGCGTCACGCCGCACGCGCTGCGGCACTCGTTCGCGAGCCACCTGCTCGACGCCGGCGCCGACCTGCGCGCGATCCAGGAACTGCTCGGCCACCGCTCGCTCGCGAGCACGCAGGTCTACACGCACGTCAGCCGCACCCGGCTCAAGGAGGCCTATGCGCAGGCGCATCCGCGTGCGTAGGGCTGCGGCCGTCGCGCTCGTGTGCCTCGCGTTCGCCGCGACCGGCTGCGCGAAGAAGGGCATGCCCACCGGCGGGCCGCCGGACCTCGAGCCGCCGCGCATCGTGAGCGTCTCGCCCGACTCGGGCGCCGCGAACGTGCCGCTCGACGCGAAGCTCGTCGTCGAGTTCAGCGAGGGCATGGAGCCTCGCGGTACGGGCGCGGCGGTCGAACTCGCGCCGCCGGTCGAGATCCGCTCGCGCCGCTGGAAGGGCCGCGTGCTCACGCTCGAGCTGGCCGACTCGCTCCAGCTCGGACGCACGTACACGCTGTTCGTGGGCGGTGGCGCGCGCGACCGCCACGGCAACGCGCTCTCGCAGCCGCGCACGGTCGTGTTCACGACCGCCGAGACGTTCCCGCCCGGCGTGCTGGACGGCAAGCTCGAGGCCGTGGGCTTCCGCGCGCCCGGCACGCTGCTGTGGTGCTACCGCGACGGCCGCGCGCCCGACAGCACGGCGCGCGACTTCGACGCGCTCGGCGTCGCCGTCGGCCTGGGCCGCTTCCGCATCAGCGGTCTCGCCGCGCCCGCGAAGTGGCGCATCTGGGCGTTCGCCGACCTCAACTTCAACCGCTCGTTCGAGCCCGCGAGCGACCTGCTCGCCTCGGCCGACACGACGCTCGAACTGACCCTGGCCGCGCCGGAGGCACGGGATCTTCTCGTCCGGATGGTCAACCCGCGCGCGCCCGGCCGCTTCGCGGGCAGCATCACCGACACGCTGAACGACTCGCTCGGCGTGCTGCGGCTTCAGGTCGTCGCCGACTCCGACACCACGCGCAAGCTCCAGTACGAGGTGATCGCGAGCGGCTTCGACTTCCGCTGGGATCCGGGCGGCTACCGCGTGCGGGCCTACCGCGACCTCGACCGCAACAAGTCGTGGAAGCGCGAGAGCGAGCCGGCGAGCGAGGAGATCCGCATCGTGCTCACGCCCGGTGGCGAACTCGTGGGCACGGTGTTCCTGCTGACGCGGCCCGAGCCTGCGGGCGCGGCGCCCACGGGGTCGGGACCGTGACGTTCCCGTTCGTGAAGATGCACGGCGCGGGCAACGACTTCGTGGTGATCGATCACCGCGAACCGTTCCTCGCCGCGGACGAGTCCGCGCGCCGCGCGCTGTTCGCGGCCATGTGCGACCGGCGCCGCGGCGTGGGCGCCGACGGCGTGCTGCTGCTCGAGCGTTCGGCGCGCACGGACTTCGTGATGCGCTACTTCAACTCCGACGGCGGGCACGCCGACTTCTGCGGGAACGGCGCGCGGTGCATCGCGCGGTTCGCGCTGGACGTGAAGCTCGGAGCCGGAGGGACGGTCGTGTTCGAGACGGCCGTGGGCGACAAGGCCGCGCGTCTGCTGGACGACGGCCGCATCGAGCTGGCGTTCGGGCTCGTGGACACGCCCGAAGCGCGCGCCGTGCAGGCGTGCGGGCGCGAGTTCGCGGGACGCTTCGTCGTGACCGGCGTGCCGCACTTCGTGGTCGGCGTGCCGGACGTGGGCGCGGTGGAGTTCGCGACGTGGTCGCCCGCGTTGCGCGCGCACGACGCGTTCGGCGCCTCCGGCGCCAACGTGGACTGGGTGGCGCGAGACGCCGAGGGCCGCTTGCACATGCGCACGTGGGAGCGCGGCGTGGAGGACGAGACGCTCGCCTGCGGCAGCGGCGCGATCGCGTCGGCGCTCTGGGCGGTGGCCGAGGGCGCGGCGTCGCCCGTCACGGTGCGCACGGCGGGAGGGGACGACCTGGTCGTCGCCTTCACCGATACGCCGCAGGGCCGGCTCGCCACGCTCACCGGCCCCGCGGTCGTCGTGTTCGGCGGCGCCTGGCCGCTCTGAGGCTTCGGCGTACGCCGAGGCGTGGCCCTGCCGGCGCTCGTCCGGCCCACAATCTTCCATGCCCGCACCGAGGCCCCTCGGGTATGCTGCCGCGCGACTGTTCCCGCCGCCCCGGACCGCCGGGGCCCGAAACGGATTTCGCCCGCGGCCCGCGCTGCCCGCCAGCGCCCCGGCCGCACCGGAGGAGCGCGATGTTCGAAGGCCTTTCCGTCGCCATGGTCACGCCGTTCAAGAACGGCGCGATCGACTACACCGCCACCGCCAACCTGGTCGAGTTCATGATCGAAGGGGGCGTGCAGGGGCTCGTCGTGAGCGGCTCCACCGGCGAGGCCGCGACCACGTCGTTCGACGAGAAGCGCGAACTCTGGAAGTTCGTGAAGGCGCAGGCCAAGGGCCGCGTGTGGATCGTCGCGGGCACGGGCACGAACGACACGGCCGTCTCGATCGCGATCACGAAGATGGCCGAGGAAGTCGGGGTCGACGGCGCGATGGTCGTCACGCCCTTCTACAACAAGCCCTCGGCCAAGGGGCAGGTCGCGCACTTCGACGCCGTGGCGAAGTCCACGAAGCTGCCGGTGATCCTCTACAACGTCCCGGGCCGCACGGGCACGAACACGCTGCCGGACACGCTCGCGCAGGTCACCGCGCCGAACGTGAAGGCGGTGAAGGAAGCCTCGGGCAGCCTCGACCAGATGGCGCAGGTGAAGCAGAAGACGCGCTTCACGCTGCTCTCGGGCGACGATTCGCTCACGCTGCCCGCGATCTCCGTCGGTGGCGAGGGCATCATCTCGGTCGTCGGCCAGGTCGTGCCGCGCGAGATGCGCGCGCTCACCGACGCCGCGCGCGCCGGCAGGCTCGACGAGGCGCGTGCGCTCAACGACAAGCTCGCGCCCATCTTCAAGGCGGCGTTCATCGAGTCGAACCCGTCGCCGACCAAGTTCCTGCTCTCGCGCATGGGGATCTGCGCGAACGAACTGCGCCTGCCGCTCGTGCCGGTCGAGCCGGCGAGCGAGACGGCGATCCTCGCCGCGGCGGAGAAGGTCGGGGTCAAGCTCGCGAGCGCGGTGTACGCATGATCGACATCGTGCTGGTGGGCGCGGCCGGCCGCATGGGCGCGGCCATCGCACACGCGGCGACCGAAGCCTCGGGCTGCCGCGTGGCGGCGGGCGTGGACCCGATCGCGGCGGCCAGCGGCGACACGCGCTGGGGCCAGAGCCTCGCCGCGGCGTATCGCAAGGGCATGGTCGTCGTGGATTTCTCGAGCCCCACGGGCGCGGTCGCCTCGGCGCAGTTCTGCGCCGCCAACGGCGCGCCGTTCGTCTGCGGTACGACCGGCCTCGACGCCGCGGCCGAAGCGGCGGTGCGCGACGCCGGGAAGAGTGTGGCGGTGTTCCGCGCGAGCAACTTCTCGATCGGCGTGGCGGCGCTGCGCCAGCTGCTCGCGGCGGCGCTCGCCGCGGTGCCCCGGAGCTGGGACGTCGAGATCGTCGAGCGCCATCACCGGCTCAAGAAGGACGCGCCGAGCGGCACCGCGCTCACGCTGGCCGACGACGCGCTCGCCGCGCGCGGCCTGACGCGCGAGGCGCTGCGTCACGGCCGCGAGGGCGTGGTGGGGGCACGCACGGCCGGCGAGATCGGCGTGCACGCCGTCCGCGGCGGGACGTTCGTCGGCGACCACCAGATCGTGCTTGCGGGCAACGGCGAGTCGTTGGAGATTCGCCACGTGGCCGAGGATCGGGCGGCCTTCGCGCACGGCGCCGTCGCCGCGGCGCGATTCGTGGCCGGCGCGCCCGCGGGCGTGTACGGCATGAGCGACCTGCTGAAGTGACCGGGACGACACTCCACCTTTCGATTCGCACCCGGAAGAGCGGTCCCGCATGCGCCTGCGTCCCGGTCTCGCACCCCTCGCGCTGATCCTCGCCGCCGTCCTCGCGACGGCGGCCGTGCCGCGCCCGGCGTGCGCGCAGTCCTTTGGCAAGAACAAGGTCCACTACGAGCAGCTCACGTGGGCGGTGCTCGAGACGCCGCACCTGCGCGTGCACTACTACGCGCAGGAGGAGAGCCTCGCGCGCGCGCTGACCGCCTTCGCCGAAAGCGTCGCCGTCGAGTTCGACGGACGCTTCTCCATGAAGCCGCGCCACAAGGTGCCGCTGCTGCTGTACTCGACGCACCACCTGTTCCAGCAGACGAACGCCACGCCGGAGCTGCTGAGCGAGTCCATCGGCGGGCTCACGGAGCTCATCAAGGGGCGCGTGCTGCTGCCGCACAACGGCTCGTGGTCGCGCCTGCGCTGGGTCGCGCGCCACGAACTCACGCACGCGTACATGATCGAGAAGTTCTCGCAGGTCATGCACGCCCACAAGAAACCGCCGCAGTGGTTCCCGCCGCTCTGGTTCATCGAGGGACTGGCCGAGTACTGCGGCACGACTTGGGACGCGGACGCCGAAGGGCTGCTGCGCGACATGGTCGTCTCGGGCATGGCCTACCCCATGACGCGCAGCGAGCCGATCACGGGCTCGGTCGAGATGTACAAGGAGGGACAAGCGTTCCTGCTCTGGCTCGCCGACCGCTACGGTGAGGAGAAGATCTTCGCGCTGCTCGAGAACGCCTGGCGCGCCGAGGACTTCGAGACGTGTTTCCGCATCACCTACGGGCGCCCGCTCGCCGAGGTCGACTTCGAGTGGTTCGCGTGGGTCCGCAGGCAGTACCTGCCCACGGTCGCGCGGCTCACGCGCGCGCGCGAGGTCGGACAGCCGATCCCGCAGCGCAGCCGTTTCAATCTCGGCCCGCGCGCGCTGCCGAACGCCTCGCCCTCCGACACGACGGTGCGGCTGTGCTTCTTCGAGGTGAACGACGGCGCGGTGGACCTCGTGGTGAGCGAGCCGGACAGCGGCAGGCGGCGCGAGCGGCGCATGCTCCGCAGCGGCGGCTCGCCGGCGTTCGAGTCGTTCCACCTGTTCCAGAACCGGCCCGGCGCTTCGCGCGCCGGGCGAGTGGCGCTGAGCGCGCAGCACGGCGGGCGGGACGCGCTGTACGTCGTGGACGCGGCGCGCGGCGAGGTGCTCGAGCGGCTCGAGTTTCCCGAACTCGTGGCGATCCACGACCCGGTGCTCGTGCCGGGCGACTCGGCGGTGGTGTTCGCGGCGCAGGACTACGACGGACAGAGCGACCTTTACATGGCGGCGCTCGGCGCCTCCGGCCCCGGTGCCGGCCCCGGCCCCGGCCAGGGCCGGAGGCCCGAGCTGCAACGTCTCACGCACGACGACTTCGACGACCTCGATCCGGCGGTCTCGCCCGACGGGCGCTGGGTCGCGTTCGCGTCCGACCGCTGCGACTACGGCGGCCGCACGGCGCTCTTCCGGATGTCGCTCGAGGACGGCCGTCGCGAGCAGCTGACGTTCCCGCCGGTGGGGGACGACCGCCAGCCCGTGTGGTCGCCGGACGGGCGCTGGCTCGCATTCCGCTCGACGCGCGCCGGGACGAGCGACCTGTACGTGCGCGCGGTGGCGCCGGGCGCGGGCGTGCGGCGCGTGACGCGCATGATCGGCCCGGTCTCCGATCCCGACTGGACGTGGGACGGTGGCGGGCTCCTCGCGACGGTGCAGGAAGGCGTGACGTTCCGCACGTGGCTGCTGCGCTTCTCGCCGGACACGCTCGCGGAAGTCGCCGAACGCGCGCCGGGGCGCGAACCCGCGGTCGCGGCCGTGCTGCCGGACGTGGTGCACGCCGAGGCGCCGAAGCCCTACCAGCGCCGCATCGGGCTCGACCTCCTGCAGAACGCGATCGGCACGAGCCCGTCGTTCAACAGCACGATGGGCTTCGGCCAGGTCGCGTTCAGCGACGTGCTCGGCAACGAACAGTTCCTGTTCACGCTCGCCAACGATTCGGAGAGCTTCGGCGACTTCTGGGACGGCTGGGAGGGCGGGCTCACGTACTTCAACCAGGCGCAGCGGCTCAACTACGCGGTCGGCATGTTCCGGCTCACGAGCCTCTACGACCCGGACTTCGAACTGCTGCGCCGCGAGAAGCGCCTCGGCATGCTCGCGATCGCGAGCTACCCGTTCTCGCGCTTCGACCGCATCGAGATGGGTGTCGAGGTGAAGCACGCCTCGAATCACCTGCTCCGCAACGGGCAGGCCCCGACCGTGGACCTCGTCTCGAACTACCTGTCGCTCGTGCACGACAACTCGCGCTGGACGTGGGACGGCCCGGTCGGGGGCTCGCGCTTCAACCTGAGCGCCGGCGCGACGCGTGACATGAGTGGCGGGCGCGCGGACTTCGGCACCGTGTACGGCGAGTTCCGCCACTACCGTCATCCCGTGCGGCCGCTGACGCTCACGTGGCGCACCGCCGGCTCGACGAACTTCGGACGCGACGCGCAGCGCATCTACCTCGGCGGCCCGACGCGCGTGCGCGTCACCGAGCGCCGCTACCTTTCGGGACTGAGCGCGCTGACCTCGCAGGTCGAGGCGCGCTTCCCGCTCGTGCGCAACGTGGTGGTCGCGGTGCCGAGTCCGTGGCCGGTCCCGACCGTGCACGGATCGGTCTTCGGCGACGGCGCGTGGGTCTGGGAGGACGGTGAGCGCCGGCAGGTGGGCGTGCTCGGCTGGGGGCTCTACCTGGGCGGCGGGTTCTTCCCGGCGTTCCGCTGGAACTGGATGTGGACGAGCGACGACTTCCGCAAGTTCGACTCGGCCAGCCCGAGCCACGCGTTCGTGATCGCCTACAACTTCTGATCGCGCGCGTTCACCAGCCGAAGTCGAGCGCGATCTCGGACGGGTCGGCGAAGCCGGCGAGCCGGTCGAGCACCGTGCCGTCGCTCGCACAGCGCAGCACCGCGCGGGTGCCGCGGGCGACGATCCAGACCTCGCCGGTCGTGGGATCGACGGCGACGCTGCGCGGCTCGACGAACCCGCCGATCGTGCGCACGACGGCGAGCGTCGCGAGGTCGAGCGCGACGACGCGGTTGCCGACGGCGTCCGCGACCCACGCGAGTCCCCGCGGGCGGTCGAGCGCGATGCCGATCGGGCCGGCGCAGGCGGAGGACGAATCGAGCACCGCGCCGTTCTCGGCGATGCGCCACACGCGGGCGCCCTGCAGGCTCGTCACCCACGCCACGCGCGTGAGCGAGTCCACCGCGACTCGGGAGGGACTGGCTCCGAGGAACGCGGTGGCGACCGGCGTGCCGACGCTGTTCCAGCGCCGCACGCGGTTGCCGCCGCCTTCGCACACCCACACGGAGCGGTCGGAGGGGCCGACCGCGACGCCGATGGGGTCGTCGAGCAGCGGGATCGTGCCCGGCGACGCGCTGGCGCCGTTCAGGTCGCGGTGCACGAGTGCGCCCGAGCGGTCACAGATCCACACGGTGTTGTCGCCGCGGTCCACCGCGAGGGTGTACGGGCTCGAGAGGCCGGTCACCTGCAGCGTGAACGGCGTCGAGGGATCGAGCCAGCCCGCGAGGCCGTCCGCCCACGACGAAACCCAGACGAGCCCGGCCTCACCGTCCACGGCGACGCTCTGCACGTCACCGAAGCTGGTCCAGCGCGTGATCACGTCGCGGCCGTCGGGGCTGAGCCGAACGACGGCGCCCGCGCCGGGGTCGGCGACGTAGGCACGCAGCGCACCGGCGGTCGCTTCGTCCTCGGCGGCGTGCTGCCCGGCCTGGCCGCCGACGACGTACGCGAGCCGGTAACGGTAGCGCCGGCCGTTGAGCACGCCCGAGTCCACGTAGCCGTTGGACGTGGTCGCGCGCGTGCCGCCGAGCGGGCGGTAGAGCGAGTCGCCGGGCGCGAGGCGCGAGAGCTGGAAACCGTCGATCGCCAGGTCGGGCCGCGGCGTCCACGCGAGCGAGATGACGCTGTAGTTCGAGACGGCGTTGAAGCCTTCGGGGCGGCCGCCGGTCTCGGGGTTGGCGGGATCGAGCGGGTTGGCGCGGTCGCGCCGGCTGCAGCCGGCCGAGCCGAGCGCGGCCGCGGCGAGCGCCGCGGCGATCAGAACCGCAGCGAGACGGCGCACGAGGCGGGACCGTGGGCGGAGCCGAGGACGAGCGCGACGGGGGCCGTGCGCGGGCGGTGGACGAAGCGCAGCCAGACGGCCGTCGCGAGCAGCGCCTCGCCGGCGAGCAGCGACCCGTTGGCGATGCGGTCGGCGCGCACGCTGTCGCTCCAGCGCGACTCGATGCGCGAAGGGTCGGTTTCGGCGAGGTAGTCGGAGTAGCGGCGGTCGGCGGCGTCGCGGAGCGGGAACGAGGCGACGAGCAGCCCGGCTCCGGCGGCGGCGCAGCCGTACGCGGCCCAGTGCGAGCGCGACGGCGCGGTGGCTCGGGGGACGACCTCGAAAGGAGAGGCCGCCTGCGCGGAAGCACAGGCGGCCCACATCGGCGCAGCCATCACGGCGCCCGCGATCAGCGAGGCGGCCGCGAGACGGCGCAAGATCCGGCCTCGATCAGGCGGGAAGCTTGGCGACGAACTTCGACAGCCGCGACTTGTGGCGGCTGGCGGTCTCGCGCTTGATGATGCCCTTCGCCGCGGTGCGGTCGAGCACGGCGATGGTCTCGTGGAGCGCGGCTTCGCCGGCGTTCTTGGTGGTCGCCGAGCGGACGGCCTTGATGGCGGTGCGCATGCGGCTGGTCGCGGCGATGTTGCGCAGGCGGCGCTTTTCGTTCGTCACCACGCGCTTGGCCGCTGACTTGTGATGCGGCATGGAATCCTCCGGAAGAGTGAGACAAGCTTGGAAAAAGCCGGGGGAAAGTACCGTCCGGCCGGGGCGAGTGTCAAGCACTCGGGCGGTCGGCGGACCCTCGGCCGCCCCGCCGGAACGAGCGCCCGCGGCCGCCGGGCCCGGGACCCCGATTCGGCCGTTGTGCCACGCTCGCGCGGGCGTGTAGTCTGCGTTCCTCGAGTACCCCCACTCGTGTCTCCGGAGGCTTCCGTGGGCACAATTGCCGAGAAAATCGCGAATCTTCCAGCGGCGCCGGGGGTTTACCTCTTCAAGGACGCCCGCGGCGAAGTGCTGTATGTCGGCAAGGCGATCCAGCTGGCCAGCCGCGTGCGCAGCTACCTGTCGCACGACCCGCAGCGGCCTCGCATGGACGAGATGATCGCGCGCGCCGTGGACGTGGACACGATCCTCACGGACACCGAGGCCGAGGCGCTGCTGCTCGAGAGCACCCTCATCCGCCAGCACCGGCCGCACTTCAACGTGCTGCTGAAGGACGACAAGAGCTTCCCGTTCGTGAAGCTCTCGATGGCCGACGACTTCCCGCGGGTGTCGGTGACGCGCCGCGTGCGCGACGACGGCGCGCGCTACCTCGGGCCGTTCACCGACGTGAAGAACCTGCGCCGCACGCTGCGCGAGCTGCGCCGCGTGTTCCCGCTGCGCACCTGCCGCAACTTCGAGGACTACAGGCGCCGCGACCGCCCGTGCCTGTACTTCCACATCAAGCGCTGCGCCGGCCCGTGCTACAGCCGCGCGCGCGTGGACCGCGCGGCCTACCGCGCGATGGCGGACGAGCTCGTGCTGCTCCTCACGGGGCGCAACGAGGAACTGCTCGCGCGCCTGCGCACCGAGATGGACGCGGCCGCGAGCGCGCAGCGTTACGAACTTGCCGCGCAGCGCCGCGACCAGATCCGGCTCATCGAGCACGCCCAGGTGCCGCAGAAGATGGTCACCGCCGATCCGCGCGACACCGACGTGCTCGGCGTGGCGCGCCAGGGCGCGCGTGCCGTCGTGGTCACGCTGATCGTGCGTGGCGGCCGCGTGATCGGGAAGGAGTCGCGCGTGATCGAGCAGGCCGAGGGGCTCGACGACGCCGCGATCGCCGAGGTCTGGATCACGCAGCACGCGCTCTCGCGTACCGACCTGCCGCGCCGCGTGCTCGTCGGCGCGCTGCCCGCCGGGCACGCGGCGCTCGCGCAGGCGCTCTCGGCGCGTGCGGGACATGCGGTCGAGCTGTCGGCGCCCGTGCGTGGACGCGGCCGCCGCATGGTCGAGGTCGCGGATCGCAACGCTTCGGTCGCGCTCGAGGACCTGGTCGCGCGCGCGGCGGGCAAGCGCTCGCGCTTCTCGGCCGCGACACTCACGCTCCAGAAGGAACTCGGGCTGCCCGACCCGCCGCACCGCATGGTGTGCTTCGACATCTCGAACTTCGGGGCGGACCAGGCGGTCGCCGCGGTCGTCGCGTCGGAGGACGGGCGCCCGCGCAAGGCGCTCTACCGGCGCATGCGCATGCGCAACCCGGGCCCGGACGATTTCGCGATGATCGGCGAGGCCGTCGAGCGCTACTGGACGCGCGTCGAGTCGGGTGAACTGCTGCGTCCCGATCTCGTAGTGATCGACGGCGGCGCCGGACAGCTCGCCTCGGCGCGGGCGGCGATCGAGAAGGTCGCCTCGCGCCACGTGTCCATGATCGGGCTCGCCAAGCGCGAGGAACTGGTCGTGCGCGAAGGGCTGCCCGACCTGCGGCTCGCCCGGCGTTCGCCGGGCCTGCGCGCGCTGCAGCGGCTGCGCGACGAAGCGCACCGCTTCGGGCTCGAGTACCACCGCAAGCTGCGCTCGCGCGCCCGCATCGGCAGCGCGCTCGACGCCGTGCCGGGCGTGGGCCCGACGCGGCGCGCGGCGCTGCTCAAGGAGTTCGGCTCGGTGGACGCGCTGCGGGCCGCGAGCGCGCCCGAGATCGCCGCGCGTGCACGCGTCCCGCTCGCGCTCGCGCAGCGCGTCGCCGAACACCTCGCCGCCGGACGGGAGGGCGCCGCGTGAGCCCGACCCTCGCACCGAAGGCGCCGAAGGCGCCGGGCGCGCCGTCGCCGCTGCTTCCCGCGATCGACGCGTGGCTCGACGAACTGCGCCGCGTCCGGCGCGTGAGCGACCGCACCGTGGACGCCTACCGGCGCGACGCGGTGGACTACCACGACTTCGCGCGCTCGCACGGACTGCGCGACTGGGCCGAGGCGTCGACGACGTTCGTGGACGGCTACTTCGCCGCGCTGCTCAAGAAGGGGCGCGCGGGCTCGACCGCGGCGCGCCGGAGATCGAGCCTGCGCAGCTTCCACGCGTTCCTCGCGGGCATGGGTGAGCACTCCGAGGACCCGATCGCGCTGCTCGCCTCGCCGCGGCGCGAGCGCAAGCTGCCGCACGCGCTCACGCTCGGCGAGATCGAGTCGCTGCTCGCGGCGCCCGAAGGGGAGGAGGCGCTCGCGCTGCGCGACCGCGCCATGCTCGAACTCGCGTACGCGTCGGGGGTGCGCGTCTCCGAACTCGTCGGCGCGCAGCGGGCACAGCTCGACCTGTCCGGCGGCACGCTCACCGTGACGGGGAAGGGCGACAAGCAGCGCCTCGTGCCGTTCGGGCGCGCCGCCACGAAGGCGCTGCGCGAGTGGCTCGAGCGCGGCCGCCCGCAGCTCGCCGGGCGCGCGCGCCACGATCACGTCTTCTGCAACGCCATGGGCGCGCCGCTCTCGCGCATGGGCTGGTGGAAGATCCTCCGCGGTCATGCCGTGCGCGCGGGGATCGCCACGCGCGTGCATCCGCACGCCCTGCGTCATTCGTTCGCCACGCACCTGCTCGAGGGCGGCGCCGACCTGCGCGTCGTGCAGGAACTCCTCGGGCACGTGAGCATCACCACCACCGCCATCTACACGCACCTCGACCGCGGCTACCTGCGCGAGGTGCATCGCCAGTTCCATCCGCGTGCGTGACGCACGCGGACAACACGACCGGGGTCGTGGAGGAATGATGAAACGAGTTCGAGTGCTGGTCCTGACGTTCGTGATGCTCGCGGGCTTCGCGCTGTCCGCGTCGGCGGCTTCCATCGTGCTGCCGCGCGCCGGCCAGGTCGGCGTGGGCGTCGCCGGGCAGTGGGGCGCCCTCACGAAGGGCGGCAAGCTCGGCGCGGAGTTCGGCAACGGACCGGGTCTCAGCGTCAGGCTGCGCTACCGCATGCGCTACGAGCGCGGCATCGGGCTGTCGTTCGACACGCAGTCGCTCGATTCGCGTTCGCCGTCGCGCAAGGAGACCGCCTTCCTCGGGTTCGAGAACGACCTCGATCCCACGCTCGTGCGCGACCGCCTCGTGATGAACTCGGCGGGCTTCGACCTCTACCAGTACTTCGGAACGCGCAAGAAGACCGTGAAGCAGCTCAACGCGGGGCTCGGCATCACGCAGGTCTCGGCGCGGCTGTCGAACGGTGAAGTGCAGTATCCGCTGGGCGGCGACGGGTTCTACCTGAGCGCCGGCGCGGGCCTCGAAAAGTTCGTCTACCGCAGCTGGGCGGTCACGCTCGACGGCCGCTACCAGGCCATCTTCCACGACGCGAAGGTCAACCAGGGCGCGCAGGTCTCGCTCGGCATGATCTTCTATGCGGCCTACTGACATGAAGACCACTCTCGGCATCGCGTTCCACGGCGCCGCGCGCACCGTCACCGGCTCGCGCCACCTGCTCACGTTCGGCGGACGGAAGCTGCTCTTCGACTGCGGCCTGTACCAGGGGCGCCGCGACGAGGCCGACCGCATCAACCGCACGTTCCGCTTCGATCCGGCCGAACTCGACACGGTCGTGATCTCGCACGCGCACATCGACCACATCGGCAACCTGCCGTCGCTCGTCGCGCGCGGGTATGCCGGGCCGATCCACATGACGGCCGCCACCGCCGAGCTCGCGGCGGTGCTGCTCGCCGACACCGCCTTCCTCATGCAGAAGGACCTCGAGCACGTGAACAAGCGCCGCGGCGGACGGCCCGAGCGCAAGCCGCTGTTCACGATGGCCGACGTCGAGGAGACGCTCACGCGCGTCGTGAAGCACGGATACCACGAGGTGTTCGAGCCCCTGCCGGGCGTCCGCGCGCGCTACGACGACGCCGGCCACATCCTCGGCTCGGCGATCACGACGTTCGAGTTCGCGGCGAACGGGCGCACGAGGCGGGTGTGCATGGGTGGCGACCTCGGCCGGCCCGCGCGGCCGATCCTGCGCGATCCCGAGACGCCCGCCGCGCCCGAGGTGCTCGTGCTCGAGAGCACGTACGGTGACCGGCTGCATTCGGACGACGACGCGACGGTCGAAGGACTCGTGGCGATCGTGAACAAGACCGTCGCGCGCGGCGGCCGCGTGGTCGTGCCCGCGTTCGCGGTCGGGCGCACGCAGGAACTCGTCGCCATGCTGCACCCGCTCATCGAAGCGAAGCGCATCCCGGACGTGCCCATCTTCGTCGACAGCCCGATGGCGCGGAACGCGACGGCGGTCTTCGTGCATCACCCCGAGTGCTTCGACGAAGAGACGTTCCGGGCGTTCCACGAAGAGGACGGCGCTCCGTTCGGGTTCCGCCGCCTGCGCTACATCGGTTCGCCGGACGAGTCCCGTGCGCTCAACGACCGCAAGGACCCCTGCATCATCATCTCGGCGTCCGGCATGTGCGAAGGGGGCCGCGTGCTGCACCACCTGCAGCACGCGCTGGGCAACGCGAAGAACACGGTGCTCTTCGTCGGCTACCAGGGCGAAGGCACGCTCGGCCGCCGGCTGCGCGACGGCGCCGAAACGGTGAACGTGTACGGCGAGCCCTGCACGGTGCGGGCCGAAATCGCCGCGCTCGACGGATTCAGCGCCCACGCGGACCAGCGCGAGCTGCTCGAGTGGGTGGGGAGTTTCGCCACGCCGCCGCGCACGATCTTCCTCGTGCACGGCGATCTCGCCCCGGCCGAAGTGCTCGCGAAACTCCTGCGCGAGCGCACCGGAGCCACGGTTCACATTCCCGAGCTGGGACAGGAGTTCGACCTGTGGGAATGACGGAGTCGCGATACGAGGTGGGGCAGCGGCTCCACCACCCGATGTTCGGCGAGGGCCTCATCGTCGAGGTCCACACCGACCGCGGCCGCGAAGTGCTCGAGGTGGTGTTCGACGGCCAGCTGCGCCGGCTCTCGGCGTTGCGCGAGTGGAACATCGTGGACGGCGCGGGCAGCTTCGATCCCGCGTCCGAGGACGAGGAGGCCGAGGGCGACGAAGGGGACGGGCCGGCCTTCGTGCGCTCGTCCCCGCACGCCAAGCGCACCTGGCATCCGCAGGGCGACGTGCTGCTGAAGCAGTGGCTCGGTCACCACGCGGAGCCGCAGGCGCACTTCGACGTGCGCGCGCAGGCGGAAGAGTGGGCGGGCTGGACGAGCGCCGACCGGCTCCTCTCGCTCGACTCGCTGCGCGGGGTCGAACGCTTCCCGCACCAGGTCACGGCGTGCCTGCGCGTGCTGCGCGACTTCGGCGGCCGCGGGATCCTCGCGGACGAAGTCGGCCTCGGGAAGACGGTCGAGGCCGGCATCGTCCTCAAGGAGTACCTGCTGCGGGGCGCCGTGCGCACCGTGCTCGTGCTCGTGCCCGCGTCGCTGTGCGAACAGTGGCGCGCCGAGCTGTGGGAGAAGTTCGAGCTCGACTTCGTGGTTTCGCGCGGTCCCGCCGGGCAGTGGGGGCGGCATCCGCTCGTGATCTCGTCGCTCGAGACCGCGCGGCACGAACGCCACCGCCGCAGGGTGCGCGGCGCGAACTACGACATGGTCGTGGTCGACGAGGCGCACCGCCTGCGCAACCACCTCACGCTCGGCTGGAAGTTCATCAACGACCTCAATCCGCGCTACCTGCTGCTCGCGACCGCGACGCCGGTGCAGAACGACCTGCGCGAGCTGTACAACCTCGTCACGCTCGTGCGGCCGGGGACGGTCGGGACGTTCTCGCAGTTCCGCCGCGATTTCCTGAGCGGTCACGACAAGCGCACGCCGCGCAACACGCCCAAGCTCCGGCGGCTGCTGCAGAGCGTGATGATCCGCACGCGCCGCGGCGACACGAAGCTCACGTTCGCGCCGCGCAAGGTCGAGACGCAGTGGGTGCCGCAGAGCGCGGCCGAACGCGCGCTGTACAAGCAGGTGAGCGAGTTCGTCGCCGACGCGGTCCACGGCGACGCCGGCATGCCCGGCAAGCCGCACTACTTCACCCTCATGGTGCTGCAGAAGGAGATGGGCTCGTCGTGGTCGGCCGCCTGCGGCACGCTCGCGAAACTCGCCTCGCATCCCGACGGGCTCGATCCGAAGCGCACGAGGCAGTTCGCCGACCGCGCCGAGCAGCTGAGCCGTGACCCGAGCAAGATCAAGACGCTCCTGCGCTGCATCGCCTCGCTGAACGGCAACAAGGCGATCGTGTTCACGCAGTTCCGGGCGACGCAGGAGGCGATCCTGCAGGCGCTGCGCGAGGCCGGGATCACGTTCGCCGAGTTCCACGGCGAGATGGGGTGGCGCGAGAAGGAAGAGGCGCTCGACCGCTTCCGCCAGCACGAGCAGGTGCTCGTGAGCACCGAGGCGGGCGGCGAAGGACGCAACCTCCAGTTCGCGAGCGTGGTGATCAACTACGACCTGCCGTGGAACCCGATGCGGCTCGAGCAGCGCATCGGGCGCGTGCACCGGCTCGGGCAGGAGCATCCCGTGCGCGTGATCAACCTCGTCGCGCGCGGCACGATCGAGGCGTACGTGCTCGAGATCCTCGAGCGCAAGATCCGCATGTTCGAACTCGTCGTCGGCGAGATGGAGGAGATCCTCGGCGCCTGGCAGGTGCAGGGTTCCTTCGAGGACGAGGTCTTCCGCCGCTGGACCGAGTCGCGCAACCCGCGCGTGCGCAAGAAGCGCTTCACGGAGCTCGCGCAGCACCTCATGACCGCGCGGAAGCTCTACCAGCAGCAGCGTGACAACCAGAGCTGGCTGTTTCGCGGCGCCCACGACGAGCACGAAGAGGAGCCGCAGTCGTGACCGCCGCGAAGAAGAAGGCCGCGAAGAAGCCGCTCGCGCGTGGCAAGGGAGCGAAGCGCTCCGAGTCCGAGACGCGCGTGCCGCTCGGCGAGACCGCGCTCGAGCAGCCGGAGTGGCGCGCGTTCGTCGGGCGCTGGCTCGAAATCGCCGGTTGCAAGGTCGAGTCCGCGCCGCACGGGGACTGGGAAGTCGAGCTCGCGCCCGACCTGCAGAAGCGCTGGCGGCGCCAGCGCGTGCGGCTCGTGTTCGACCCGGCGCGCAACACCGTGCCGCGTGGCGCGTGGTTCACGGCGCCCGGCAGCACGGCGGGCCGGCGCATCCTCGAGGCGGCGATGGACCGGCCGATGTTCACGCGGCGCACGGCGCTCGCGCAGGTGCCCGGCGCGCCGGCGACCGGGATCGCGAGCGTGTGCAAGGCACGCGGGCTCACGTGGGGCACGCCGCGGCTCGGGCCGGTGCGCTACGAACGGCGAGTGGCGTTCCATGCTGTGATCACGCGCTGGGGCGGGCTGCCGTGGCAGGAGCAGTGGGTCGTGCTCGTGGGCGCCGGTGGCGAGGTGCTCGAACGCGACCAGGCCCCGCAGGTGCCGGACGTGCGGCCGCGCGAGGGGCTCTACCAGATGGGCGAGGACCTCGAGCCCGAACTGCGCGAGCGCTGGCTGCTCGCCGCGCGTGCGACGCTCGAGGAACTGGCGAGCGAGCGCGAGCGCGAGTGGGAGGTCAGCGTCGGACGCCTGCGCGATGCCGAACTCGAGCGCCTCGGCGCGTTCTTCTCGGCCCGCATCGAGGAGGAAGAAGAGCGCGACCGGCGGCGCACGAGCCGCGACGAGCACGAACTCGAGCACGGGGACGCCACCCAGCTCAAGCTCGAGTGGGAACGCCGTGCGGCGGAGGTCCGGCAGCGCTGGGAGATGCGCACGGAAGTCCGGCTCTGGGGCATCGAGGAGTGGTCGTGGCCGGTCGCCGATCTCGAGCAGGAGCTCAAGTCCGGCGCCATGCACGTGAAGCTGCACTCGGCCGTGGACGTCGCGCGCGGGAAACCGTCCCTGCCGGGTTGCCCGACCTGCGGGACGCCGGCGGAACTGCTCGTGCGTGCCCGGGGGCACGTCGCCTGCGCGAACTGCGCCGGATGAACGGGAGGGACCCGGCGGGACGCGCCGCCACGGGCCCGGGACCCGGCCCGGCGGCTTGACGGTCGCGACGGCCGACCGCTAAGGTTTTCCGTCGCTTACGCCCTCGAACGGGGCCTGTATCGCCTTCCCGTGTGTTGCCGAACCGGAGGTCTCACTTGTCGCAGGAGTTCACGAAGGGTCATGCGCCGGAGGTCACCTCCGAGCAGGTCGTCGAAACCGTCACGTCGTTCTGGGACCGCTTCGGCCGGGTCGTGATCGGTGTCGTGATCGCGGTGGTCGCGGTCGGCGCGATCGCGTTCTACACGGTCCAGAACACCGAGAAGCAGAACGTCGCCGCCGCCGAGAAGCTCGCCGAGGCGAACGCCATGTTCTGGAACGGCGACTACGACCGCAGCAAGACCCTCGCGGAAGAGGTCGTGAAGCAGTACGGCTCGACCGCGAACGGCAACGACGCGCGACGCGTCGCCGGCGACGCCGCCTACTGGAAGGGCCAGTGGAAGGACGCCATCACGCAGTACAAGGCGTACCTGTCCAAGCAGTCCACCGGCATCGTCTCGCAGGCCGTGCGCCGCTCGCTCGCGTACGCGTACGAGTCGGACAAGCAGCACGCCGAGGCGGTCAAGCTCTACGATCAGCTCGTCGGGGTGTTCGAGCGTGAGTCGAGCGCCGAGATGCTCGCGGCCTCCGCGCGCTGCCTCGAGGCGACGAACAACAAGGCCGAAGCGGCGAAGCGGCTGCAGCGCCTCGTGGACGAGTTCGGCGACACGAGCTACGCGAACCGCGCCCGCGTGAAGCTGGCCGAGCTGACGGCCCCGGCCAACTGAAGCCCTCCCGAAAGGGGATCCCGGTGTGAGCCGCGTCTCGCCCGGAGTGGACCTCGTCTTCATCTGGCATCACCACCAGCCGGACTACCGGCGGCCGAGTGATGGACGCGCGCTCCTGCCGTGGGTGCGCCTGCACGCGACGAAGGATTACCTCGACATGGCGCTGCACCTGCAGCGCCATGCCGGGGTGAAGGCGACCTTCAACTTCGCGCCCTCGCTGCTCGACCAGCTCGAGCATGCCCGCACCGGCGGCGCCGACGCGCTGTTCGAGCTGCTCCAGCGTCCGCCCGGCTCGCTGTCCGGCGAGGAGCGGGCCGAACTGCAGGCGCGCTCGCGCATGGCGCCGCGCTGGGCCCGCGAGCGCTGGCCCCAGTACCAGGCGCTGTGCGAGAAGCTGCGCGCGCCGGCCGTGGCGAACGAGGCCGAGCTGCTGCGGCTGAACTGCTTCTTCCTGCTCGCATGGCTCGACCCGTTGCTCATGCACGAGAGCGCCGCCGCGGCCGCCGAGAAGGCTGCGATCGCCGGCCACGCCGGGCTCGCCGAGCGGGAAGCGCTGCTCGCGCTGCACGCCGAGATCCTGCACCGCGTGCTGCCGGCCTATCGCGAGCTCGCCGCGCGCGGGCAGATCGAGATCACGTGCTCGCCGGCCTTCCATCCGATCCTGCCGCTGCTCGTGGACGTGAAGACCGCGCGGCGGTCGCGCCCCGACCAGCCCTCGCCGGCCGAGGACTTCGCCGCCCCCGAGGACGCCGCGTGGCACATCGCGCGCGGGCTCGAGATCGCCGAGGAGGCCTTCGGCGCGCGCCCGCTCGGCATGTGGCCGTCCGAGGGCAGCGTCAGCCCCGAGGCGGCGGCACTGCTGGCCGGCGCGGGCGTGCGCTGGGTCGCGACCGACGAAATGGTGCTGTGGCGCTCGCTCGGCGAAGGCTCGCCGCGCCGAGAGCGGCTCTACCAGCCGTGGCGCTTCGCCACGCCGAAGGGCGATCTCGCGTTCTTCTTCCGCGACCACGAGCTGTCCGACCGCATCGGCTTCGTGGACAGCACGGGGGGCGCGCACGACGCGGCCGCCGACTTCGTGCGGCGAGTGCGCCACATCGGCGAGCAGTACGCCGCCTCGGGGCTGCCGGGGCGGCCGGTCGTGAGCGTCGTGCTCGACGGCGAGAACTGCTGGGAGCACTACGCCGAGGACGGCATGCCGTTCCTCTCGGCGCTCTACGAGGCGCTCGAGGCCGCCGGGGACATCCGCACGGTGACGCCCTCCGAGGTGCTGGACGGGGGAGAGCGGCCCGAGGAGATGCACGCGCTGCACTCGGGCTCGTGGATCGACGCCGACTTCCACATCTGGGCGGGGCACCCCGAGAAGAACCGCGCGTGGGACCTGCTCGCGCGCACGCGTCACGCGCTCGTCGCGAGCGGGGCGACGCGCGCGAGCCATCCCGGCGCCTGGCTTTCGCTCTCGGCGGCCGAAGGCTCGGACTGGTTCTGGTGGTTCGGCGAGGATCACTACACGGCGGACAAGGCGCTGTTCGACAGCCTGTTCCGCGCACATCTTCAGGGAGTGCATGAGAAGGCCGGCCTGCCCGTCCCGGGCTGGCTGAGCCTGCCGGTCAGCGGCAAGGCGAAGTCGGGCGACCAGCACACGCCGCCGACGGCCTACGTGCGACCCGTGCTCGACGGGCGTCTCAGCCGCTACTACGAGTGGCACGGCGCGGGGCTGTGGAAGTTCGGCACCGGCGGTGGCTCGATGCACCGCGTGACCGCGCCGGTCGCGAGCACGCTGCACTACGGCTTCGACGAGCAGTTCCTCTACCTGCGGCTCGACTTCGCCGGCGAGGCGCTGCCGGGCGCGGACGCCTCGATCGTGATCGAGGTGACGGCGCCGGTCGCCGCGCGCCTGCGGCTCGTGGGGCTGTCGCCGGGCGCCGCGGCGCTCGGGCGTGAGGACGGCGAGCCCCTGCCGGGCGCGACCGCGGTGCTCGACGACGTGCTGGAAGTCGGCCTGCCGCTCGCGGCGTTCGGCGGCGAACCGGGCCAGACGCTCGAACTCATGCTGCACGTCGAGCGCGGCGCGCAGCGCCTCGAGAGCCTGCCGCCGGGAGAGCCGCTCCGCTTCACGCTGCCGGGTCCCGAGTGGGACGCGGCGCACTGGAGCGTGTGACGGTCCGTGCGCGCGGGTTCAGCCCTCGCGCACCCAGACGGTCTTGAGGTTCACGAACTCGCGAATTCCCGTCCCGGCCAGTTCGCGTCCGTGCCCCGAGGCCTTGATGCCGCCGAAGGGCAGCCGCGGGTCGGACTTCACCATGCCGTTCACGAACACGGCGCCCGCGCGGATCTCGCGTGCGAGCGCTTCGCCCTTCGTGGCGTCGCGGGTCCAGAGGCTGGCGCCGAGGCCGTAGCGCGTGAGGTTCGCGAGCCGCACCGCGTCCGCCGCGTCGCGCGCGATCGTGACGGGCGCCAGCGGACCGAAGGTCTCCTCGTCGAACGCGGCCATGCCGGGCGTCACGCCGCCGAGCACCGTCGGCGCGTAGTACCAGCCCGGGCCCTCGATCCGGTGTCCGCCCGCGAGGAGCGTCGCGCCGGCCGCGAGCGTGCGCTGCACCTGGTCGTCGAGGTCGTCCACGAACTCGGGGCGCGCGAGCGGCCCGACCTGCGTGGCGCGGTTGAGCGGATCGCCCACGACGAGCGCGCGCGTGCGCGCGACGAAGGCGCGCGTGAACGCCTCGGCCGCGGGCGCTTCGACGATGAAGCGCTTGGCGGCGATGCACGACTGGCCGTTGTTCTGCACGCGCGCGGTCACGGCGACCGCCGCGGCCTCGTCCATGTCGGCGTCGGCGAGCACGACGAACGGGTCCGAGCCGCCCAGTTCGAGCACGACTTTCTTGAGTGCGGCGCCGGCGGTGCCGCCGACCTGGCGCCCCGCGGCTTCGCTGCCGGTGAGCGTGACCGCCGCGACCGCGTCGTGCGCGATCAGCGCCGCGGCGCCGCTCGCCGGGACGAGCAGCGTGGCGAAGACGCCTTCGTGGGCGCCGGCCTCGCGCAGCAGCGACTCGATCGCGAGTGCGACACCGGGCACGTTCGAGGCGTGCTTGAGCGCGACGACGTTGCCCGCCATGAGCGCGGGCGCCGCGGCGCGGAAGACCTGCCAGAACGGAAAGTTCCACGGCATGATCGCGAGCAGCACCCCGAGCGGTTCGCAGCGCGTGCCGCTGCGCGTCGCGTCGGTCGCCACGGACTCGGGCGCGAGCAGGCGCTCGGCGTGCTCGGCGTACCACTCGCAGACCCACGCGCATTTCTCGACTTCGCCCTCGGCCTGCGCGATCGGCTTGCCCATCTCGATCGTGGCGAGCCGTGCGAGAGCGCCCGTGCGCTCGCGCAGCAGTGCGGCGGCACGCGTCAGCACGGCGGCGCGAGCGGCGAACGGCAGCGCGGCCCACGCGGGCTGTGCTGCGGCGGCGCGATCGAGGCAGGCCGCGGCGTCGGCGGGAGAGTGCCCGGCGTATTCCTGCACGAGTCGTCCGGTGGCGGGATGAACGGAGCGCATGACGCGGACGATGCCGCAGTGGCGATCAGAGCGCCAGTCCCAGCTGCTCCGCGAAGAACGTGCGCTCGGGCTCCGGCGGCGGCAGCGGCTCGATGGGCTCGGGCGCGCCCGCACGCCGCGGGCTCGCGCGCCGCAGCTCCGCCACATGCGCCAGCACGGGCGCACTCGCGCGCTTCGGCAGGTACGCGCGGCCCGCGTACAGCGTCTCGATGCGCGCGCGCTCCTCGGGCCAGGCCGCGCCGAGCGTGTCGAGGAAATGCTCGCGCGTGCCCGGCTGCAGGTGGAGCAACCCGGCCCACACGCTGATCGCACCGGCGTCGCGCGCAGCTCGCACGACGTTCGCGAGCGAATCGTCCCGGTCCGAGAGTCCGGGCAGCAGCGGCGCCATCGCCACGCGCACCCGAATCCCCGCGTCGGCCAGCCGCCGCACCGCCCGCAGGCGCTGCGCCGGTGGTGCGGTGCCCGGCTCGGTCACGCGCCAGAGCGCTTCGTCGAGCGTCGGGATCGAGACGTCCACGGCGACCTTCGCGCGGCGCGAACCCTCGGCGAGCACGTCGAGGTCGCGCACGACGAGCGGGCCGCGCGTGATGATTCCGAACGGGTTCGCGTGCTCGACGAAGGCCTCGAGGCACGCACGCGTCAGGCGGCGCGAGCCCTCGATCGGCTGGTAGGGATCGGTGGCCGCGCCGACCACGACCGTCTCGCGCGACCAGGACGGCCGCGCGAGTTCGCGGCGCAGCACCCCGGCGATGTTGGGCTTGATCCGGATGCGGCGCCCGTAGGCGTCTCCCGAGGGACGGTCGGCGCGGCGCTCGAACGCGCGCACGTAGCAGAACGTGCAGCGGTGGGCGCAACCCATGTACGGGTTGAGCGTCCACTCGAACGGCATGCCCGAGACGTGATTGAGGGCCGAGCGGCAGGGTTGGTCGAAGTACTCGGGGCGCATGGCCGCGCAGGATGCCCATTCGATGGGTCATGCACAAATGTGCAGTTTTGGCGGATGCTGAGCTGCAGGGCCCAAGCGGCTGTGGCGCAGGCGCCCGGGCCGAGGCGGGCGGAGTCCGGGACCCGGATCTTGGGACGGGCGGATGCGGCCCGAGCCGGGGCTACGGCGAGCGCGACCGGAGGCGCGGCCGCGCGTCCGGGCAACCGGGGCGCCGGGCGGCTGGGCGCCGAGGACCGTGGGCGGCTCCGGACGGCAGGCCGCCGGACGCGGCCAGGGCCGCCGGGCGGCCCGAGGCTCGCGCACGGCCGGCCGAGGCCGAGCCGTCCTGCGCAGCGTGCCGCGCACGAGTGCGGGCACACGGCGACCGGAGCGAGTGTGATCGCGTCGCGAGGAGAGCTGGCGGACACACGCCATGCGGAAGCGCCGGAGGTGGTTCGTGGTCAGGCGAGGCCGCGATGGAGCCGGGCTCGGAGGGCCGCTCGAGAGGGCCTCGGCAGGACTGGCGGTGCGGCGCCGATGCCCGCGGTTCCCAAGGCCGCTCCCCAGTGGAGTCGCATAATATGTATTATGTCAACCGATGCGGCCGACCGACATCACGACGAGTTCCCCCGACCTTGCCCCTCAGGCGGCTCCTTCGTCCGCCTCGA
>JACRIW010000088.1 GCA_016215625.1 Candidatus Eiseniibacteriota bacterium
CGAAATCGTGCGCGTTCTCGTGGGCGTGCAGGGCGCGGACGAGAACGCCCTGCGCGCACTCCGGATCGCCCACCGGGCGGTGCCCGAGCCCGTCGAGATCCACACGCTGCTCGAGGCCATCCGGCGCACGCTGCTGCTCCGAGAACTCGTCTCGAACGACGCCGTGCGCGACCTGCTCGGCAAGATCGGCAAGCTGCCGCCGGTGCCGAGCGTCTACGCGCGCCTCACGACACGCCTCGAGGATCCTTCGGTATCGGTGTTCGAGCTCGGCCGCATCGTGGCCGAGGACCCGGCCCTCTCGGCGCAGGTGCTCAAGATCGCGAACAGCGCCTACTTCTCGCACGGCACCCCGGTGACGCAGATCGCCGCGGCCGCCGCGCGCCTGGGCACGCGACTGCTGCGCTCGCTCGTGCTGACCGCGGAAGTGTACAGCCGGCTTCCGATCTCACCGTTCATGGTCGAACGATTGGAGCGGCTCCAGAAGCATTCGTCCCTCGTGGCGCGCATCGCCTCGACGCTCGAACCCGGGGTCGCGTGGAAGGACGACGCGTTCACGGCCGGCCTGCTTCACGACGTGGGCAAGCTGCTCATGGCTTCGCAGGAACCCGCGCTCCACGAGCAGATCGTGGTCGAAGCCGAGAGCACCGGACGTTGCGAGCACGAAGTCGAAATGGAGCGGCTCGGCGCGCATCACGGCACGCTCGGAGCCTGCCTGCTCGGCATGTGGGGACTGCCGAGCCCCATCCTCGAGGCGGTGCGAGGTCACCACGACGTTCCGCTCGTGCTGCCGACGCCCCTCACGCCGGGCTCCGCGGTCGCGCTGGGCGACCTGCTGGCACACGCCACCGACCCCGATCCCACGGGCACGTCGCAGAGCGCACCGGGCCTGCCCGCCGCCATGCGCGACCCGCGCTGGCCGGTCTGGTTCGAGCAGGCCCGCTCGCTGTCGGACTCCGCGATCGCGAGTTAGATGTTGGCACTCCAGTTTCGCCACACCCGGCCGAGACTGGAACGCGCCCCCTCGTGTCCGCCCGCTCGCCGCGACACTTTCCAGACGGGAACCGGATGACCCAGGCACCGCTCTCACCCCCCGAACGAACCGGGCCGGAGAACGGCGACGCGCCCGCGCGTTCCGCTTCCCTGCTGTGGCTCTTCGTGCGCCTGCTCGCCATCGTCGCCGTGGCCGAGCTCGGGGTGATGTGGGTACTCGGCCATCTCACGCTGACCGGCTGGGCGGAGAACATCGCCGACGCATGCCTGCTCTCCGCGCTCGTGGCGATGCCCGTGTGGTGGACGCTCGGCGCGCCACTCGACCGCGCGCGCAGCGCCCTTCACGACACGCGCGGCGTGCTCCACCGCGTCGAGAGCGAGCACCAGGAACTCATGGCGCTGATCGACGAGTCGGCGATCCTCGCCGTCGCGGACCCGTCGGGTGCGATCACGTTCGTGAACGACAACTTCTGCCGCGTCACGGGCTACTCACGCGAGGAGCTGATCGGGCGCGACCACCGCATCCTCAACTCGGGGCACCACCCGCCGGAGTTCTGGAGCGAAATGCACACCACCCTCGCGGCCGGCAAGCCGTGGCACGGAGAGGTCTGCAACCGGACGAAGGCGGGCGATACGTGCTGGATGGACACGATCATCAGCGCCACGCTCGGCCCGGACCGCACGCCGCGGCGCTACCTGTCCATGCGCGTGGACATCACCGAGCGCAAGCGCGCCGAACAGTCCATGCGCTCGCTCGTCGAAGCGAGCGAGGCGGGCAGCGGCCAGGAGTTCCTGCGCATCGTCGCGCGCAGCCTCGCCTCCACGCTGCGGACGCGGCACGTGATCATCGGCGAGATCGATCCGGAGCGGCGGAGTCGCGTGCGCACGGTCGCGGTCTGGAGCGACGGCGCTCCGGCGCCGGGCTTCACCTACGAGCTGGCCGGCACGCCGTGCGAGCACGTCGTCTCCTCGCGTGACGTCTGCCTGTTCACGCATGCCGTGCAGGAGCGCTTCCCCGTCGACGAGATGCTCATCGACATGGGCGTGCACTGCTACGTGGGCGCACCGCTGTACGACACGAATGGTCAGCCGATCGGCATCCTCGCCGCGCTCGACGACCGCGAGCGCCCGGACCTCGACGGCACCACCGCGCTGCTCACGCTGTACTCGGAGCGCGTCGCGGCCGAACTGCGGCGCATCCGGCTCGAGGACCAGGTCCAGCGACTCTCTCGGGCGGTCGAATCCGCCGCGGACGTCGTCGTGCTGACCGATCCGGGCGGCACCATCGAGTACGTGAACCCCTCCTTCACCCGAGTGACGGGCTACTCGCCGGCCGAAGCGATCGGGAACAATCCCCGGATGCTCAAGAGCGGGGCACAGGACGCGGAATACTACCGTGCGATGTGGGCCACGCTGCTGTCCGGATCGGTCTGGTCGGGCCGCGCCGTCAACCGCCGCAAGGATGGTTCGCACTATCACGCGTCCATCAACATCTCGCCGCTGGTGGACGAGCGTGGCGAGATCACCGGCTACGTCGGTGTCCAGCGGGACGTGACGCAGCACGTCGAACAGGAACGCGTGCTGAGCGAGGCCCGGGCCGCGGCGGAATCCGCCAGCCGGGCGAAGAGCGAGTTCCTCGCGAACATGAGCCACGAGATCCGCACGCCCATGAACGGCGTGCTCGGCATGACCCAGCTGCTGCTCGGTACGGGCCTCACCGGTGAGCAGCACGATTATGCGATCACGGTGCGGCGCTCGGCCGAGGCGCTGCTCGCGATCCTCAACGACATCCTCGACTTCTCGAAGATCGAGGCCGGCAAGCTCACGATCGAGAACGCGCCGTTCGAATGGGCCGAGGCCGTCGAGGAAGTCGTCGAACTGCTCGCCAAGCGTGCGGAAGAGAAGTCGCTCGCGCTCGTCGTCGGCTGGGAATGCGACCTGCCGCGCCGCGTCGTGGGGGACGCCGGGCGCCTGCGCCAGATCGTCATGAACCTCGCGGGCAACGCGATCAAGTTCACCGAGCACGGCCGGGTCGCGATCCACGTGGGGCGCGAGCACTCGGCCGAGGGGCGCGCCGTGCTCCGCGTGTCCGTGAGCGACACGGGCATCGGCTTTTCGAGCGAGCAGCGCGACCGGCTGTTCCAGCGCTTCGAGCAGGCCGACGGCTCGACCACTCGCCGCTTCGGCGGCACGGGGCTGGGACTCGCGATCTCGCGCCAGCTCGTCGGGATGATGGGTGGCACGATGGGCTGTGACAGCGTGGAGGGGGAAGGCTCGACATTCTGGTTCACCGTGGACCTCGAAGTCGCCGACCCGTCTCCCGCGATCGGCGAGGCGGGCGTCTCCCTGCGGGGCGCCCACGTGCTGCTCGCGCACGGCGATCGCGTCCAGCGCGCGGCGTTGCGCACGTTGCTGCGCGCGCGCGGTGCCGCGGTGCTCGAAGCCGCCACCGCCGCCGAGGCGCTCGAGGCGGCGGACCACGCCGGCGCACGCGTGGACCTCGTCGCCGTGGAGCACACGCTGGCCGAAACGGACGGCGGCGGCTGGCTGGCGCACCTGCGCGCCCGGCCGGCCGTGGCGCACGCGCGGATGCTGCTGCTCTCGCCGGTCGGCGCGCGTATGGACCTGCCGCGGCTCGAGCGCGAAGGCTTCTCGGGCTGGCTCGCCCAACCGCTGCGCCCGCGGCTGTTCCTGCGCGCCGCCGAGCGCCTCGTGCGCGCGCCACGCGACGTCGAGCCGATGCCGATCCTCACGCGCCAGGCGCTGCTCGAGTCGCACGACGCTCCCGCACCCGCCCGCGCCACCGCCGAGTTCGAGGGCGCTCGCGTGCTCGTGGCCGAAGACCATCCCGTCAACCAGCGCGTCGCTTCGGGCCTGCTGCGCCGCCTCGGCTGCGAAGTCGAGGTCGCGAACGACGGCCTCCAGGCCGCGGTGCGCTGCGCGGCGGGACGCTTCGACGCCGTGTTCATGGACTGCCAGATGCCCGTGATGGACGGCTACGACTCCACGCGGCGCATCCGCGAGGACGAGGCCGCCTCGGGCCGGCCACGCGTGCCGGTGATCGCGCTCACCGCGAGCGCACTCGTCGGCGACCGCGAGCAGTGCCTCGCCGCCGGCATGGACGACTTCCTCACCAAGCCCGTGAAGGCGGAGGACCTTCGTACGGCGCTCACGCGCTGGACTCGCACGAGCGGCGACACTGGCGACCCCGAGGCCGAAGCGCGCGACGCCGCGTGAACCGCGCTTCGCCGCCGGAGCAGCGCAACCGCCGTGCGGCGCGTGGGGCGCGCGCTAAGCCACGGAAGGAGGCGTGAGCCGGGCCGCGAGTTCGTGATGGCCGGCCGCCGTCGCGAGCTCGGCCGCCGTGCGCCCGTCGCCGGCGCGCACGTCGAGCCGGGCGCCGTGCGCGAGCAGCAGGTCGACGAGCGGCTCGAGCCCGTGCTGCGCGGCCGACATGAGTGCGGTCCAGCCCTGGTGCTGCGCGGCGTCGGGCGGCGCGCCGGACTCGAGCAGCACGCGGCACGTCTCGAGGCTGCGGGCCGCGGCCGCGCTGTGCAGCGGCTGCACGCGCATCGGGTTGTCCGCGACGGCCGCCGGATCGGCACCCGCCGCGAGCAGCGACGCCGCGAGCTCGGGGCGCGAGAAGAACGCCGCGAAGTGGAGCGCCGTGAATCCGTCGCCCGAGCGGGCGCGGGCGAGCGAGCGATCGGCGGAGAGCAGCGTCGCGACACGCGCGGCGTCTCCCGTGGAGACCGCCTCGAACACGTCCAGCTCCGGCAGCGCCGCGCGCAGGGCTTCGCTCACCTCGCCCTGGCGCAGGTACAGCGACCACATGAGCGGCGACACGCCGGACGCGTCGCGCTCGCGCGCGGCGAGCGGGCGCGCGGCGAGCAGGGCCAGCGCCCCGGCGGTGTCCCCGGCCTTGAGCAGCGTGATCAATTCGGTGTCGTTCGGCGTCATGGCGGCCTCCTGCGGAAGAGGGACGGGGCGCACTCTGGCACCGTCCGCGGGGTCCCGTCCATGCCCGATTACGCCGCGTTTGACGGGGCCCGGAGCCGCCCCTAGCCTGCCGCGCATGCCATTGGTCCAGATCGAAGACCTGCGTTCGAAGCCCCGCCGTGCGAGCGTCACCTGCCGCGTCGGGCACGTGCCCATGGGCGGCCGCCACCCCGTCGTGGTGCAGTCCATGACGAACACCGAGACCGCCGACGCCGCCTCGACCGCGGCACAGATCGCGTTGCTCGCCGCCGCCGGTTCCGAGCTCGTGCGCATCACGGTGAACACGCGCGAAGCGGCCGCCGCGGTTCCCGAGATCAAGCAGCGCCTGCTCGATCTGGGCGTGCGCGCGCCGATCGTGGGTGACTTCCACTACAACGGCCACCTGCTGCTGACCGAGTACCCCTCGTGCGCCGCGGCGCTCGACAAGTACCGGATCAATCCGGGCAACGTCGGCGCGGGCGCGCAGCACGACGACAACTTCCGCAGGATGATCGAAGTCGCCGTCGCGCACGGGAAGCCGGTGCGCATCGGGGTCAACTGGGGTTCGCTCGACCGCGCGCTGCTCACCGCGATGATGGACGAGAACGCCAGGCGCGAGCATCCGCTCCCCGACCGCGAGGTCGTGCTCGAGGCGCTGCGCGAGAGCGCGATGCGTTCGGCCGCGCTCGCGGAGAGCTTCGGCCAGCCGCACGACAAGATCGTGCTGTCCGCCAAGGTGAGCGACGTACGCGACCTCGTGCAGGTCTACCGCGCGCTCGCCGAGAGCGCCGACTACCCGCTCCACCTCGGGCTGACCGAGGCCGGCCTCGGCGCCAAGGGCATCGTCGCCACCACGGCGGCGCTGTCGGTGCTGCTCTTCGAAGGCATCGGCGACACGATCCGCACCAGCCTCACGCCCGCGCCCGGCGGCGACCGGGCCGAGGAAGTGCGCATCTGCCAGCAGATCCTGCAGTCGCTGGGGCTGCGGGCGTTCACGCCGCAGGTGACGAGCTGCCCCGGCTGCGGCCGCACGACCAGCACGTTCTTCCAGGAGCTGGCCACGCAGGTCACGGCCCACCTCCAGGCGCGCATGGCGGTGTGGCGCGAGCGCCACCCGGGCGTCGAGGAGCTCAAGGTGGCGGTGATGGGCTGCGTGGTGAACGGCCCCGGCGAGAGCAAGCACGCCGACATCGGCATCTCGCTCCCCGGCACCGGCGAGGACCCGCGCGCGCCCGTCTA
>JACRIW010000089.1 GCA_016215625.1 Candidatus Eiseniibacteriota bacterium
ACCGCGCCGGTGCGCGGCGGCGCGATCGCGGCCAGCGCGCCCGCACCGCCGGCGAGCACGAGCGCGGGCCACGCGGCGCTCACGCCCGCCGCGCGTCCCGCGAGCAGTCCGAGCGCGAACAGGACCGCGAACACGGCACCGTGTCTTCCGCACATGCCGTGCGCAGGGGCAGCGTGCGTGCCATGACGAGGGGACGGCGTGCACGCGACTTGCGGCGCTCGAACGCGACGGCCCCGTCCAGTGCGTGGACGGGGCCGTCTGCGTCGTGGACGTTCGCGAAAGAGTAAGCGCGGAGCGGCCGCCGGTGCGCCCTTGGCGCCCTGCAGGAGTGCGGGCTGCATTTCCGAGAAGTACTCGTCGCCCTGCACCGCGGTCGCGCTCACGTACCAGATCGTGCGGCCGGTCGCGTCGAACACGCCCGAAGGGAACACCGCCGCCATCATCGTGGCGCCGGGGCTCGTCACCGGGGTCATCGGGTAGCGCCGCCACAGACCCTCGGCCGAGCGCACGTGCAGCCACGCCTCGCGCAGGTCCCGCGCGCCGAGTCCCGAGAATGCGGCCGAGACCATGTTGGTGCCCGTCGGCGACATCACGCGCGAGACGCCCACGATCGTCACCTGCGGCGCGGTCGTCGCCAGCCCGAAGTCGAACGAAGCGAACCGCTGGTTGCCGCCGGGCAGGTCGATCACCTGGATGGCGGCGGTCTCGTCGCGGTAGACCACCTTCACGCTGTGCGGACCGCGCGGCAGCTCGAGCGACAGCGGCGTGACGCCGCGCGCGGCCCCGTCCACGAACACCTGCGCCCCCGAGAGCGGAGAAGCGCCTTCGTCGTCGTTGAGGGTCGCCTGCACCTGCAGCACGCCGGTGCCCGGCGCGCTCATCGGACGCGCGACGAGCTGCACGGTCTTGCCCACGCCCACCTGGATGTTCTGCGCCCACGGCGCCATGCCGGGACCGCTGAACTGGACCTCGTGCAGGCCGGGCGCGAGCTTCTCGATCGTGATGGGCGCGTAACCTTGCGCGCGCCCGTCGAGGGCGACCGTGATCGGCACGTTGGGATCGGCGGGCATCACTTCGAGCGAACCACTGAGCGTCGGCGCGATCGTCACCTTGGCGCCGTTCTCACCCTGCACGGGGAACTTCGCCGAGCCGAGATCGGGCAGCGTGAGCGTCAGCTCATGCTTGCCGGGCTTGAGTTCGAGCTTCGCCGGCGTGCGCTTGGCGACGTCCTTGCCGTTCACCGCGATCCACGCGCCGGGCGGCGAGCTGTCCACGCTCACGTCGAAGCGCGCACCACCGAGTCCCACCGCGCGCAGCGCACGCGACAGCGGTCCGGGCTCGTCGCCGTGCGGCGTGGCGAGCGTGCCGAGCAGCCAGCCCGCTCCGAAGAGCGCCACGACGATCGCGCCGATCACGGAACGGCGGCGGTACCAGCGCTGCGGCTCGAGCGCGCGGTCCTCGAAGTGCGGCCACTGGATGCGCGGCGGCGCGGACGGAGCGGACGGCGCCGAAGGCTCGGCGGCATCGCTGTTCTCGATGGTCTCGGCGCCCGAGACGGGTTCGCCGCTCGCGACCGGTGCGTAGCCCGCGACGGGCGCGACCGGAGCGACGGGCGGCGTCGGCACGATGACCGGACGCGGCACGGGCTGCGGCTCGACGCGCAGCACCGGCGGCGCCTCGGGCACGTCCGCGACACGCGAAACGTGCAGCACGGGCGGCGCGCTCGCGGCGGGCACGTGCACGTGCAGCACGGGCGGAGCCTCGGGCATGCGCAGCGTCGGCGGCCCTTCGGCGCGCGCGGGCGCTTCGGGCTCGGCTTCCGGCTGCGGCGTGTACGGCTTGAGTTCCACATGCAGCACCGGCGGAGCGCTCGCGAGCGGCACGGGCGTGACGGCGGGCGGCTGCGTGCCGGGCAACGGCGCGATCGCGAAGTCTTCGGCGGCACCGACCGGCTCGTGATCGATCCCCAGGTCCGAGGCCGGCGGCGCAGGAGCGGCGCTCGCGGCGCGCGAGGCGAGCGGCGATTCGGCGAGCGCGCGCAGCAGGTCGGCGTGCGTGAATGCGGGCGCGATCGCCTCGGGCTCGGGCACGGGTTCCGGCTCGGGAACGGGCAGCGCGAACGCAGCGCCGAGCACGTCGGCCAGTCCCGCGGGCGCGAGCCCGGCGAGCGGCGCGGCGGGCGCGGGCGCCGGAGCGATCGCCGGCTCGGCGACGGACTCGGGCGCGCTCTCGGCGACGGCGCTGAGTTCGGACGGGACGCCCTCGACGGGCTCGCCCTCGGTGTACTCCGCCACGAGCGGCGTGGGTGTGGCTTCGGAGGCCGGGACTTCCCACGCCGTCGGCGCCTCCGGCGCCTCCGGCGTGAACGTCGTGCTCGTATGGAAGACGGCGGCGATCTCGGCGCCGTCGTCGCGCGCGTACGTATCGCTCGTCGAGCTGATCGCGAGCGGGTCAGCGATGGGCAGGTGCGCGACGGACGGGAGTTCGACGACGTCGCGCGACAGGTCGAGGTGCGTCTGCTCCGCGGGCGGCTCGGCGGCCGGCACGGCGTCGGAGAGGATGGAGTCGTAAGTCGAGAGCGGCGTCGCTTCGGAATCCTCGGCCGCACTCGCGCGGCGCGACGGAGCCTCGCTGCGGCCGAAGCCCAGCATGCGCGCGAGCCAACGTCCGACGGGATGCGCTCCGCGCGGTGCGTCGGACTCGACCTCGACGGTCGCCTCCGGCGCCGCCGGCGCCTGCGGCGCCTCCGGCGATTCGCTCGCGTCGGTCGTCGCACTCTCGACGACGCTTTCGGCGGGAATCCCCGCCGGCACTTCTTCGGCCTGCGCATCGGCGACGACCTGCTGCGCGGCGGCCTCGAGCACCGCTTCGTGCGCGCCCGCGTCCACGACGGGCTCGGCCGCCGCGACCTGCTCGAACGTGGGACGCAGCCCGGGCCGGTCCTGCGAGATGAGGTGAGTCGGAAGCTCGGTGGACGGTGCGGTGAGCGTCGTGTCCACCGGCGCTTCGATCGCCGGCTCGACGGACACGAGCGCCGCGGTGTCGACTTCGGCGAACGCGGCGAGTTCGGACGCCTGCTCGGCTTCGACCTCCGGCTCGAGCACCGGTGCGTACGACTCACCGGCCGCGGCCTCCGGCGCGAACACCGCTTCGATGGACGCCGGCGCCTGGGACCCGTCGCCGCCGTTCGGCCAGTAGTCCACGGTCACGACGACATGCTGGTCCGCGGCGAACACGGTCGCGTGCGCCTCGTTCCCGTTCTCGTCGCGCACGAGCACCCAGCGCGGTTCAGTCGGGATGCCGTCCACGAGCACGCTCACGGCACCAGCACCGACCCAGCCGAAGGCGATGCCCTCGGAACCGTCCACGAACGCGGCCGAGCACGGGCTCGCGGCGGCGCGCCCCCAGAGCTCGGACTGCGAGAACAGCAGGCCGGTGAGCGCATGGTGGAGAATCGCCGGGATGGGACGCTCGCGTGAATCCGTTCGCGAGGTCTCGACCGCGACGCCGGAAAGATCACGGAGCCAGCCCTCGACCTCGGCAGGGGTGAAACCCTGCGGCACGCCCAGAAGGACGATCTCCAGACCGGACGTGGAAACGCCGGCGGTCAGGACTTCGCCGTGGGTGCGGCCGGAAACCGCCCACTTCGGGGCGACGAGGCTCACCGGGGTCATCGAGGGGCTCCCTCCCCATCATGGGCCGACGACTTCAGGCCATGCTTCGTGAGATGAGGTCGCAAGCTATCCAAGCCCTCTGCAAGTGTCAACGCAGGCTTCAGTTGTGGCATGTGCCTTGCCGATGACTGGCCTGTCTCCGCCGGATGTCGTTGCGGACACACGAAGGAGACGTTCGCCACGTTGCAAGTTGACGAAAGCCTGCCTTGCGAGTTGCATGCCGAGCGGGCTAGCTTGCTCCAGCTTCTGCACCGTGACGCGGATGGACCTGCCAACGGAGACCCGACCATGACCGACCGCAAGACCCTCCGGCGACTGATCACGCTCGCCGTGATCGCCGCGGGATGCCTGCCGGGAAGCCTCTGGGCTGCCGATGTGCCCCCCCTTTCGCCCCCCGCCGCGCGCGACACCGTCGCTGCGCGCGAGGCCCTCGTGCCCGAAGTCGAGCCCGCCGAGGAGGTCGCCGAGACGTCCGCCGACGCCGCGCTCCTGAACCAGGCGGCCATCGACGACATTCCGCTCCAGATGAACTCGGACGTGCTGCGCTACATCGAGTTCTTCACCGGCGCCGGCCGCAGCACCTTCGAGCGCTGGCTCAAGCGTTCCGGCAAGTACATGGAGCTGTTCCGCACGGTGCTGCAGAAGGAAGGGCTTCCCCCCGACCTCGTGCACCTCGTGTTCGTCGAGAGCGGCTTCAACGTGAACGCGAAGTCCTACGCGTCGGCCGTAGGCCCGTGGCAGTTCATGAAGGCCACCTCGAAGCTCTTCGGCCTGAACGTCAACCAGTGGGTGGACGAGCGCAAGGACCCCGAGAAGGCGACCGTCGCGGCCGCGCGCTACCTCAAGCACCTCTACGGCATCTTCGGCGACTGGCCGCTCGCGCTCGCGTCGTACAACGCCGGCGAGGGCACGGTGCTGCGCGCGATCAAGAAGCAGGGCACGACGAACTACTGGGACCTCAAGCTGCCGCAGCAGACCGAGGACTACGTCCCGCAGTTCATGGCCGCGCTCGCGATCACGCGCGACCCGGTGCGATACGGCTTCTCCGAGGTCGAACTCGACGACCCGCTGCGCTTCGATGAAGTCGCGCTCAAGGGTGCGGTGGACCTGCGCGCGATCGCGCGGCTCGCCGGCTGCACGGTCGAGGAGCTCAAGGAGCTCAATCCCGCCGTGCGCAACCTTTCGGTGCGCGGCAACGAGGGCGTGACCACGCTGCGGGTGCCCGAGGGCAAGTCCGAGATCATCATGGCGGCGATGCTCTCCGGCCAGCAGTTGCCGCAGGCCGACGTCACGGTGCGCCACCGCGTGCGCCGCAACGAGACCCTCCGCACGATCGCCCGGGAGTACGGCGTCAACGCGAAGGAGCTCGCGCGCGTGAACGGCATCACCAGCAGGCGCCCGCTCAAGCGCGGCATGCTCGTGACCATCCCGGCGACGCGCGCCAGCGTGTCCACGCCGGAGATCGTCACCTCGGGCACCGACCCGCGCGCCTCGACGGGCTACGTGCCGTCGCGCCGCATCGGGCTGCCCGCGAAGATCCAGGGCAACAGCTCGCAGGCGGTCGTGAGCCACGTCGTGAAGCCCGGCGAGACGTTGCTGGGCATCGCGCAGACCTACGGCCTCGCGGCCGACGACCTGCGCGCGCAGAACAGTCTCGAGTCCGACGTGCTCCGGCCGGGCCAGCGTCTCTCGGTGCGGCAGTTCGACGCCGAGACGGCGGCGGCCGACAGCGCGCAGATCGCCACGATGCGCGCCCCCGGCATGAAGAAGCAGGCGGCGGTTTCCGAGCGATCGAACGGCGCCGGCGCGAAGGGCGCCAAGGCTCGCGCCACGCACACCGTGCGCAAGGGCGAGACGCTCTCCGAGATCGCGTCGCAGCACGGCGTTTCGGTGAGCGCGCTCAAGCGCGCGAACGGCCTGCGCTCGAACACCGTGCGCTCCGGCCAGAGGCTCAAACTGCCCGCCTGATCCCGCGGCGAAGACACTTCGGCCGGCGCTCCTGCTCGGAACGCCGGCCGATTCGTTTGCGGCATGCGCGGCGGATCAATGCATGGACTCCGGCCCGTCGACGACCCCACCCGCGGGCACGGGCGCGCTGAAGTCCTCCTCCACCACCGACGCCCCGATGCGCGCGTTGCGGCCGATCACCATGTTCTCGGGAATCCGCGCGCGCTTGCCGACGACGACGAGCCCGCTCGACAGATGCTCGGGGCACGCGCGGTTCGGCGGCGTTTCGTCACCGCTGCCCACGCGGGCCTCGGCGCCGATGTGCGCCTCCTTGTCGATGATCGCGCGGTCGAGCACGGCGCCCGGTCCGATGACCGTGTCGTGCATGACGATGCTGTCGCGCACCACGGCCCCCGGCGAGACGACGACGCCCGGGAACAGGACCGAGTTCACGACCTCGCCCCCGATGCGGCAGCCGTTCGCGAGCATGCTGTGGTGCACGCGCGCGCCGTGCGCGACGCGGACCGGTGCACGGTCGGCCGACTGCGTGTGGATGACCCAGCCCGTGTCGTGCAGGTCGAGCGGCGGACGGTCCCCGAGGAACGCGAGGTTCGCGTCGTAGTACGAGTCGAGCGTACCGACGTCCTGCCAGTAGTTCGGGAAGCGGTACGCGAACACGCCCTCGCTGCGCTCGACCATCTTGGGCAGGATGTCCTTGCCGAAGTCGTGCGACGAACCGGGTGTCGAGGCGTCCTCGACGAGATGGCGGATGAGCGCCTCGCGATCGAACAGGTACACGCCCATCGAAGCGAGCCGGCTCGTGACCGGTCCCCGGGGCTTTTCCTTGAACGCCGTCACGCGGCCGTTCGGCTCGGCTTCGAGGATGCCGAACTGGTTCACGTCCTTCTCCGGCACCTCGGTCACCGCGACCGTGAGCATGGCGCGGTTGGCGCGATGGAAGGCGTAGAGGACGTTGTAGTCCATCTTGTAGATGTGGTCGCCCGAAAGGATCAGCACTTCCTCGACGCGACGGCGCTTCAGGTGCAGCAGGTTCTGGTAGATCGCGTCGGCGGTGCCCTGGTACCAGTCACTCGTGGACATGCCCGGGGTCGGCTGCAGCAGCTGGATGCCGCCTCGCGAACGGTCGAGGTCCCACGGACGGCCGATGCCGATGTGCTGGTTGAGCGACGTCGGGCGGTACTGCGTGAGAACGCCGATGTCGTAGAGCCCCGAGTTGACGCAGTTCGAGAGCGTGAAGTCGATGATGCGGTACTTGCCGCCGAACGGCACCGCGGGCTTCGCGCGTTTTTCGGACAGCAGGCACAGGCGGCTGCCGACGCCGCCGGCGAGAATGAAGGCGTAGCGTCCGCTCATCGCAGCTCCTCGAACCAGCGGCGGTTGCCGACCAGCGTGCCCGAGGGCACGACACCATCCACGAAATCCTCGTAGCGCCCGCCGACGCCGAGCTGGGCGGGGCGCATGACGCGGCCGCCGGGCGGGATCCACGTGTCCTTGCCGACGAGCACGAGGTTCGAGAGCCACGACAGTTCGTTCGGGCCGCGCTCCTCGCCTTCGCCCACGATCGCGCTCTCGCCCACGCGCACGTACTTGTCGAGCAGCGCGCGGTCCACCCGCGCACCGGGCTCGATCACCGTGTCCGCCATGACGACCGCGTCCGTGATCGTGGCGCCGCGGCCCACCGAGACGCCCGGGAACAGGATCGAACGCTGCACCTGTCCGTCGATGCGGCAGCCGTTCGCGATCAGGCTGTCCTCGATCTGCGCGTTGCCCGAGACGATCGCCGCGGGGCGCTCCTCGTCGCGCGTGAGGATCGGCCAGCGCGCGTCGTGCAGCTGGAAGCGCGGCTCGGGCTGCACGAGTTCCATGCTCGCGCGGTAGTACGACGCGACCGTGCCGACGTCCTCCCAGAATCCGTTGAACTCGTGCGCGTACACGCGCTCGCCCGCGTCCACGAGCGGGCGCAGCACGTCGAGCACGAGGTCCACGGGACGGGTGCGCAGCATCTCGCCGAGCACCTCGAACTCGAACACGTAGATGCCCATCGAGGCGTGCGTCGCGGCGCTGCGCTCGGGCTTCTCCTCGAGCGTGCGCACGCGGCCGCCGCGGTCGGTGGTCACCATGCCGAACCGGCGCGTCTGGTCCGCGGGCACACGCGTCACGGCGAGCGTCACCGCCGCGCCGCGCTGCTCGTGCGCGAGGAAGAGCGCGCGATAGTCCATGCGGTAGACGTGGTCGCCCGACAGCACGAGCACGCGCTCGGGACGGCGCTCCTCGAGGTAGTCCCAGTTCTGCGTGATCGCGTCCGCGGTGCCGCGATACCAGCCCGCGTGGCTGCGCGTCTGGTACGGCTGCAGGATGACGACACCGCCGGAGCGGCGGTCGAGGTCCCACGGCCGGCCGGCGCCGATGTGATCGTTGAGTGACGCGGGCGCGTGCTGCGCGAGCACGCCGACCTGGCCGATGCCCGAGTGGCAGCAGTTGCTCAGCGAAAAGTCGATGACGCGGTACTTGCCGCCGAACGGCAGTGCACTCACCGCGCGCTCGGCCGAGAGCACGCCGAGGCGCTCTCCTCCGCCGCCGGACAGGATCAACGCCATCACGTTTCGCATCGCGAACCACTCTCCCCGAGAACGTTCGGAAGCCGACATTTCACACGCGAAGGCACACTAATGACTGGCGCGAAGCTCGGTCAAGGCGAAGCCCGGAAACGAGACGCCCGCGAGCGGGAAGCTCGCGGGCGTCTCGGGAGAACGAACGTCTCACCAGCTGAACGAGGCGGACGCGAGGTGGGTCGCGTCGAGGTTCTTGTCGTCCGGGAAGTCGGGATCGTCCTTGGCGAAGAACCGGTTCAGCGAGGCGGCGTAGTCCACGCCGAAGTGGCGGTAGCGGACGCCGGCTCCGAACGTGAGGTCCTTGCCGGAAAGCCCGCTGCGCAGCGCGAGCGTGTTGCGGTACCAGTACTCGAGACCGGTGTGCAGGTCCGCCGTGACCTGGCCCATCTTGAGCTGGCTGTCGAACGTGCGGCCCTCGAAGTTCCAGCCGAGGTCCACCGCCCACGTGAGCGCCTGGTTCGGCGCGGGCGCGACGTTGAAGCTCGAGCCGGTCACGAGCGAGGGCGCGAC
>JACRIW010000092.1 GCA_016215625.1 Candidatus Eiseniibacteriota bacterium
CACCACGATCCGGCGGCCAGCGAAGACCCACGCATGGAAGAAAAGCTACAAGGGAGCGCCCATCCGCACCCCCTGACCACCCGAACAAGGCGGACATAATCATGTTGCAGTAGGGCGGACAGAATCACGTTGCAACGACAGTGTTCGGCTTGGCTGCGCGCGAAAGGCCCGTGCTAGGCTCTCGCACACATGCGCCGATCACTCCTCTCGTTCCTCTCCGCGTTCGCCATGCTGTGCATGCTCGCTCCCGCCGCGCGCGGCGCCGGGACGCCCGCGCGCGTGCTCGCGCGCGCAGCGGACTCGTCCCGCTCGGGTTCGCCTTCCGAGGAGGCGTCGCGCCATTACCTCCAGGGGCGCTGGCTGGAAGAAGCGGGGGATACCGAAGGAGCGGTCGCCGAGCTGACCCGCGCGCTCGCGCTCGACCCGAACGCGGTCGGCGTGCTGCTGAGGTTGTCCGAGGCCGCGAGCCGCGCCGGTGAACCCTCTCGCGCGCTCGAGCTGGCACGTCGCGCCAGCGCGGCCGAGTCCTCGAACGCACGTGCGCACTGGCTCGCGGGCGCGGCGTTGTTCAACCTCGAGAAGCCCGCCGACGCGGTCGAGGAACTCCGCACCGCGGCCCGGCTCGACTCCCTGGACGCCGACGACCAGCGCACGCTCGCGCGCGCGGCGGACGCCGCGGACCAGCCCGAAGTCGCGCAGCGTGCCTGGGCGCGCGCGACACAGCTCGACGGCGACGACGGCGAGAGCTGGTTCCAGCTCGCGACCTACTACGCGCGCTCCGGCCGGTTCGCCGAAGCCGATTCCGCGCTCGAGATCGCGACCGAGCTCAATCCGGCCCGCCCGGGCAGCCTCTTCCTGCGCGGCTTCGTGCGCGAGAATCTCGGCGATCTCGAGACGGCCATCGCGGCCTACCAGCATCACCTCGGGGTGCACGACAACGACCAGGGCACGCGGCGCCGTCTCGTGGTGCTGCTCGACCGGGCGCATCGTCCGGCCGAGGCCTACCGCGAAGCGCAGGCGGTCGCGCGGGCCCGGCCGCGGGACGCCGACGCGCAGCAGACCGAGGCGGAGCTCGCCTACGAACTCAAGCGCGCCGACGAAGGGCGGCGTGCGCTCGAACGCATGCGTGCGCTCGATCCGGACGATCCGGGCCTCGTCATGCGCAGCGTCACGACGCTCGCCGGCGCGCAGCGTGGCAAGGAAGCCGTGGAACTGGCGCGCCGCTGGACCGCGGGGCGTGCATCCACGCAGCGCACCCGGCTCATCGTGGCGCGTGCCTATGCCATGACCGGCCAGCTCGATTCCGCCGCGGCGATCGCGCGGCGCGAGAGCGTGGCGGCGCCGGACTCGGCCGAGCCGCGCCGGCTTCTCGCCCGCATCCTCCAGGACCGGAAGCGGTTCGCCGAAGCCGCCGCCGAGTGGCGCGCGGTCCGTGCCTCGCATGGGGACGATCCCGCCCTGCTGCTCGATCTCGGCGTGTGCCTCGAGCAGGCCGGCGAGGTGGACGCGGCGATCCAGGCCGGCCGCGACGCCCTGGCGCTGGTGCCCGACGCGCCCCCGGCGCTCAACTTCCTCGGTTACCTTCTGGCCGACCATGAGCGCGAGCTGGACGAGGCCGAGCGCCTCATCCGTCGTGCGCTCTCCCAGGACCCGGACAACGGCGCCTATCTCGATTCCTGGGGGTGGCTGCTCTTCCGGCGAGGCCGGCTCGAGGAGGCGCGCGCGGCGCTCGAGCGCGCGGTCGAGCTGACCGGCGGGGACGCGGTGGTGCGTGAGCACCTCGGGGACGTCTACGCCGCCCTGAAGCTGGTCGAGCCCGCTCGAAAGCAGTACCGGGCGAGCCTCGCGGCCGACTCCAACCCGCGGGTGCGCAGCAAGTTGGAGGCGTTGCGGTGAGTTCGGCGCGCGGCCCCCGGCCGGAGCCCGGTCTTTGGGAACCCGTGCCCCCCTGCGGTGTATGTCGCCGTGGTGAGGAACCACTTGGCCCCTGAACAGCCGCCGCTACCCCAGGTCGTGAGCTTGTCCGACGAAGACCTCATGGCCCGGGTGGCCGAGGACGACGAACGGGCGTTTCCCGAGCTTGTCCGGCGATTCCAGGGACGGGTGACCAACCTCATCAGCCGGGTGCTGAACGACCGCAACGGTGCGGACGATCTCGCGCAGGAGGTGTTCGTGCGCGTGTTCGTCCATCGCCGGAACTACCGCCGCGGTTCCAAGTTCTCGACCTGGCTGTTCACGATCGCGGCGAATCTCGCGAAGAACGAGATCCGCCGACGGGTACGACGCAGGAACTGGTTCTCGCTGGATGCGCTGACCGAAGTGCTGCAGGACAGCGCTCCCCAGCTGGCCGATCCGACCGAGAATCACGAGCTCGGGCTCGAGCGCGAGCAGCTCCGTGAAGAAGTCGGGAAGGCCATCGCAACGGTGCCGGAGAAGTACCGGCTCGCGCTGGTGCTTCGCGACATCGAGGGATTGCCCTACGAGGAGATCGCCGAAGTGCTCGGCATCCCGGGCGGCACGGTGCGGTCACGCATCAATCGCGCGCGCGGCATGCTGAAGCGCAAGCTCCAACCGCTACTTCGAAAGCAGGAATCCCGATGAGCCACTGCACCCGGGCCCGCGACCTTTTCGGGGCTTTCTGGGACGACGAAATCACCCGCGCCGAGCGTGATTGGCTGGAAGGCCACTTCCGCGACTGCGCCGCCTGCCGCTCCGAGTACGAGACGTACTCGCGCGCACTCGGGCTGGTGCAGGAGTTGCCGCGCGTCGAAGCCGCGCCGGATCTCGCCGCACGTGCACTCGCCGAGGCGAAGCGCCGTGCGCCCGAGCCCGACCGCATCTTCGTGCGCGAAACCCCGCGCTGGGCGCCGGTCGCCGCCGCGGCCGCCGTGCTGCTCGCGGTCCTGGCGCTGCTGCCGTACGTGACCCGCATGCCGGGGTCTCCGCTGCTCGCGCAGCGCGACGCCGGGGTCTCCGCGCCGCGACTCGTGGCCGCGGTGCCGAACGCCGTGCCGGCTCCGGTCACGCCCGAAACGGCCGCGACCGCACCCGCCACGGGCACGGCCGTCGCCGAGAACCTCTTCGACCACAGCGAAGACATCGACTTCGTGCTCGACCCGGTGCAGGTGCGCCGCGGCCGTGCCGTCGCCGTGTCGAACCTCCCGGAGGGAGTCCAGGGCGAACAGGCCGTCATCACCTTCTAGCCCGGCGGACATGCTTCCTCTTTTCTTCCAGCGACACCGCGCCGAGGCGCGGACGGACCGCGAGACGGGCCGCCCGCGCTTCGGCGTGTTCGGCATCGTGCTCCTCGCGCTCGTCTGCGCGTTCGCCGCGGGCGGACCGCTGCAGCGCGACGCCCGCGCCCAGAGCGCGGTGACCGCGGTCGAAGTGGACGTGGATGCGCTCGTGAAGCGCGCTCGCCCGTCCATGCTCACGGTCGTCGCGCAGCGCACCGTCACCACGCGCTCGCGTACCGCGGGGCAGGGGCCGGCGCGCCGCACGCACAGCCGCATCGGTTCGGGCGTCGCCGTCGGCGCCGACGAGATCCTCACCACCGCGAGCGTCGTGCTCGGTTCGAACAAGGTCTTCGTGATCACGGACAACGGCCTGCAGGTCGAAGCCGTGGTCGTGGGCATGGACCCGATCCGCAACATCGCGCTGGTGCGCGCGCCGCGCCTGCAGCTGTCTCCGGTGCGTTTCGCCTCGCGCGCTCCACAGCTCGGCGACTGGGTCGTGACGCTCGGCAGTTCGTACCGCGCGCAGCCGACGCAGTCGGTCGGGCACGTGTCGTCGCGCTATCGCGAGCCGCGCACCAGCCTGCTGCAGCTCACGAACGAAGTGTTCCCGGGCAACAGCGGCGGGGCTGCGCTCAACACGCGCGGCGAGCTCGTCGGGCTCGTGCAGGGCGAACTCGGCGCGCCCGAAGCGCCCGGCCGCCGCGGCGCGGACAGCGAGCGCCGTCCGAGCGGCATGAGCTTCGTGATCCCGTCCGAGGACATCGTGCCCGTGCACCGCAGCCTCAAGGCCGAAGGCCGCGTGCGCCTCGGCTACTTCGGGGTCTCGACGCGCGGCGCGTTCGTCGAGAGCGAGTCCGAGCCCGGCGTGCGCATCCCGATCGGCGCGATCGTCGAGGGGACGCAGGCGGGCGGGCCGGCCGAGAAGCTCGGCCTGCGCAAGGGCGACCTGATCGTCGCGTACGACGGTGAGCGTGTGGAGTATCCGGAGCAGCTCGCGCGCTGGGTCGCGGCGACGCCGCCCGGCACCGTCGTGTCGCTCGTCTGGGCGCGCAACGACATGCAGCGTTCCGGCCGCGTGGCCGTCGGCGAGTCGCGCGAGACCATTCCCTCGTGGATGCGCGTCGAGGGCGACGAGGCCCCGGTCGCGTCCGGTGCGGCGGGTGCCGGGACCGCGCGGATCAAGGGCATCGAGGACGAGATTCGCCGGCTCAATCGCGAACTCGGCCGCCTGCGGAGCACGCAGGACTCGGTCCGCTGACGCGCGGAGCGGCCGTCCGCACGAGCGCGTGCGCGGGCGCTGGTGTAGGGTGCGCCGCGTGAAGAGCGACCTCGTACTCGGCTATCCCGGCACACCCGTGCGATCGCGCGTGCGCATCGGCGCGGGCTCGCTGGCCACCCTCGGCGCGTTCACCGCCTCGACGACGGGCGCCGCGCGCGTGGTGATCGTGACCGACACACACGTGGGCCCGCTCTACGAACGCGCCGCGACACGCTCGTTGCGCGCCGCAGGCATCGGCGCGACCGTCGTGCGCGTGCGCGCGGGCGAGCGTGCCAAGAGCGCCGCGCAGCTCGCGCGCCTCTGGGACGCTTTCGCCGCCACGAAGCTCGCGCGCGCCGACGCGGTCGTCGCGCTCGGCGGCGGTGTGGTCGGCGACCTCGCGGGATTCGCCGCGGCCACCTGGCTGCGCGGCGTCGCGTGGGTGTGCGTGCCGACGACCGTGCTCGCCCAGGTCGACAGCAGCATCGGCGGCAAGACGGCGATCGACGTGCCCGCGGGCAAGAACCTCGTCGGGGCGTTCCACCAACCCGCCGGCGTGCTCGTGGACCCGGCGACGCTCGCGACGCTGAGCGCCCGCCACGTGCGGGTCGGTCTCGCGGAGGTCGTGAAGAAGGGCTTCGCCGTGGACGCGAAACTGTTCGCATGGGTCGAGCGCCATCTCGACGCGCTCGCCGACGGCGAGAGCGAGGCGCTGACCGGCGCGGTCGAACGCGCGGTCCGCGTGAAGGCGGCCGTCGTGAAGGCGGACGAGCGCGAGCGCGAAGGGGGAGGGCGCACGGCGCTCAACTTCGGGCACACGCTCGGGCACGCGATCGAGGCGGCGCTCGGCTACCGGGGACTGCTGCACGGGGAGGCCGTCGCGATCGGCATGCGCGCCGCGGCCGAACTCAGCCAGCACGCGGCCGGGCTGCCGGCCGAGTCGCGCATCCGGCTCGAGGCGGCGCTCGACCACCTGCGGCTGCCGGTGACCATGCCGCGCACGCCGTTGCGCGCGCTGCTCGCCGCGATGACGAACGACAAGAAGAGCGCGAACGGCAAGACCCGCTGGGTGTTGACGCCCCAAATCGGAGTTGCTAGCGTGCCGCGCGCCATTGATCACTCGCTCGTGCGTGCCGCGTTGCTGCACGCCGGCGCGCGCGGTTGACGCCCGTCCGGTGACTGCCACGATGCCCCGCATCCTGATCCTTCACGGACCCAACCTGCACGCACTCGGCACCCGCGAGCCCGAGGTGTATGGCCGTGTCACGCTGGCGGATGTCGAAACGCGCCTCACGGCGCTCGCCCGCGAGCTCGGTTCCGAAGTCGAGTTCTTCCACAGCAATCACGAGGGGCTGCTGATCGACGCGCTGTATCAAGCGCGCGGCCGCTTCCACGGTGTCGTGATCAATCCGGGCGGTCTCACCCACACCAGCGTCGCACTCCGCGACGCGGTTCGGGGAGCCGGCCTACCGACCGTCGAGGTGCACGTGTCCAATCCGCTCACGCGGGAAGAGTTCCGCCACACCTCCCTCATCTCGGGCGTCGCGCTCGGTACGGTGCAGGGATTCGGTGTGGACAGCTATCTCCTGGGCCTTCGCGCCCTCCACCAGCACCTGTCCCATGGCCAGTCCTAAGAAGAAGAGCGCGTCCGCGCGCGGCAAGGGCGTGAAGCCCGCCATGGAGAAGGCCGATAAGCCTGTCGGTGCGTCGGTTGCCGGCTTCGAAATGGGTGAGCTCCGTCAGCTCATCAAGCTGGTCCAGCGCACCGGCATCGGCGAGCTCGAGTTGACCTCGGGCGGCCGTTCGGTGCGGATCTCGGCGACCGGCCATGCTCCGGCCGCCACCTACGCGGTGAGCGCTCCGGCTCCCGTCCGTGCCGCGGAAGCGGCACCGGCCGCGGCTCCGGCCGCCGCCGCGCCGGCGCCCGCCGCGAACGACAAGCTCAAGGCCATCACGTCGCCGATGGTGGGAACCTTCTACCGTTCGCCCGCGCCCGACGCCGATCCGTTCGTCGAGAACGGGGACAGCGTCGACATCGGCCAGACCGTCTGCATCATCGAAGCCATGAAGCTCATGAACGAGATCGAATCCGAGTTCAAGGGGCGCGTGGTCCAGATACTGGTCGAGAACGCACAGCCCGTGGAGTTCGGTCAGAAGCTCTTCCTGGTGGAACCGGCCTGACGAGCCGGCATCGACGGCGCCGCTTCGCGGCGCCGCACCTGATGGGGGCGGCATGAACATCCGTGGCGTGCTCGAGAAGATGATCGCGGCTCGGGCGAGCGACCTGCACCTGAAGGCCGGCACTCCTCCCGTCGTGCGCGTGGACGGCGTGCTGTACACGCTCGACGAACCCGCGCCCAGCGCGCAGGACCTGCGCGAGGTCGCGAACCAGCTGCTCAACGAGGAGCAGCGCGTGTACTTCTCGTCGCACAGCGAGATCGACTTCGCCTTCGGCGTCGCCGGCCTCGCGCGCTTCCGCGCGAACGTCTTCATGCAGCGCGGCACGCCCGCCATGGCGCTCCGCCACGTGCCGGTCGAGGTGCCGACGCTCGACGACCTCGGATTGCCGCCCGTCGTGCGCGACCTCGCGTTCTCGCCTCGCGGACTCGTGCTCGTCACGGGCCGCACGGGCTCGGGCAAGTCCACGACGCTCGCCGCGATGATCGACCAGATCAACCGCACGACGACGCGCAACGTGATCACGGTCGAGGACCCCATCGAGTTCCTCCACCGCGACCGCCTGTCGTTCATCCACCAGCGCGAGGTCGGGCTCGACACGCAGTCGTTCCACGACGGCCTGCGCTACGTGCTGCGCCAGGATCCCGACATCATCCTCGTCGGCGAAATCCGCAGTCTCGAGACCATGAGCACGGCGCTCATGGCCGCCGACACCGGACATCTCGTGATGTCCACGCTCCACACCACGGACGTGGTGCAGAGCCTGCAGCGCATCATCTCGTTCTACCCGCCGCACCAGCACGACGAAATCCGCATGTCGCTGGCGGCGAACCTGCGTGCCGTGATCTCGCAGCGCCTCATCCCGAGGCGCGACGGCGCGGGCCGCGTGCCCGCGTGCGAAGTCATGGTGAGCACTCCGACCATCCGCGAGTACATCCTCAACCCCGAGAAGATCCCGCTCATCCACACCGTGGTGGCGGAGGGCGTCACGCAGTACGGCATGCAGACGTTCGACCAGTCCGTGCTGGCGCTGCTGCGCGAGGGGCTCATCACCGAGGAAGAAGCGCTCCGGAACTGCAACAACCCGAACGAACTCGGACTCAAGCTCAAGGGCATCTCGGCGACGAGCGACCGCATGTGGCAGCCGGTCGACGCCGCGTCGGGCGACAAGGGAGACACGCACGCTTCCGGCGGCGCTTCCCGTCCCGACTGGATGACCAAGGAGTAGGAACCGAGCCGGACCCCTTCCGCCGCCCATGTTCCGAAAGATCCTGATCGCCAATCGCGGCGAAATCGCGCTCCGCGTGATTCGCGCCTGCAAGGAACTCGACATCGCCACGGTCGCCGTCTTCAGCACGGCCGACCGCGACAGCATGCACGTGCGCCTCGCGGACGAGTCCGTCTGCATCGGGCCGCCCGCGCCGGCGCAGTCGTACAACTACATCGCGCGCGTGATCTCGGCCGCCGAGGTCACGGGCGCCGAAGCCATCCACCCGGGCTACGGCTTCCTGTCCGAGAACGCGCACTTCGCCGAGGTGTGCGGCGCCAGCGGCTTCACGTTCATCGGCCCGACGCCGGAGATGATCCGGCGCATGGGCGACAAGGCCGAGGCCAAGCGCACGATGAAGGCCGCGGGTCTTCCCATGGTGCCCGGCTCGGACGGCATCATCGAGGACATCGAGGAAGCCGTCGCGATCGCGAAGACGATCGGCTTCCCCGTCATCGTGAAGGCGAGCGCCGGCGGCGGTGGCCGCGGCATGCGCATCGCCTGGGACGAGCGCCAGCTGCGTGCGGGCTTCGGTATCGCGCAGGCGGAGGCCGGCGCCGCGTTCAACAACAGCGCGGTCTACGTCGAGAAGTACATCGTCCAGCCGCGTCACATCGAGTTCCAGCTGTTCGGCGACGGCGAAGGCAACGTCGTGCACCTCGGTGAGCGCGAATGCTCCGTGCAGCGCAATCACCAGAAGCTGATCGAGGAGGCGCCGAGCTCGATCCTCACGCCGGAGCAGCGCGTCGAGATCGGCGCGCTCGCCGCGCGCGGCGCCGCGAGCATCGGTTACCGCAACGCCGGCACGATGGAGTTCCTCTACGACGCCGACGGCAAGTTCTACTTCATGGAGATGAACACGCGCATCCAGGTCGAGCATCCGGTGACCGAGGAAGTGACGGGCATCGATCTCGTGAAGGAGCAGCTGCGCGTGGCGGCGGGCGAGAAGATGTCGTTCCGTCAGGAGGACGTGCGCTGGGAAGGGCACGCGATCGAGTGCCGCATCAACGCCGAGGACTTCGAGCACGGCTTCCGTCCGAGTCCCGGCGTGGTGACCTACTGGCACAAGCCGGGCGGTCCCGGCATCCGCGTGGACAGCCACGTGTACGGCGGCTACGCGATCCCGCCGTTCTACGACTCGATGATCGGCAAGCTCATCGCGTACGGGAAGGACCGCGCCGACGCGATCCGCCGTGCCGAGATCGCGCTCGACGAGATGGTGGTCGAAGGCATCAAGACGACCATCCCGTTCCACAAGATCGCGCTGCGCCACCCGCGCTTCCGCGCGGGCAACATCGACACGCGCTTCGTGGAAGAGCTGTTCAAGGAGCGCGAAGCCGAAGCCGCCGCGGCGCGCGGCTAGAGCGCCGGTCGCGCGATGATCGTCCGCGTGTCGCTGACGCCTCCGGCGCCCGGCGCCGCGGGCGGCCCGGGCTGGACGGGCGTGGCGATCGACGTGCTGCGCGCGACGACCACGCTCACGGTCGCGCTGGCGAACGGCGCCGCGGGCGTCGTGCCCTACGGCGACACCGCCGAGGCGCTGCGGCATCGGGAGCGCGATCCGCGCGCGTTGGTCTGCGGTGAGCGTGAGGGGCGGATCGTCGCCGGCTTCGACCGCGGCAATTCGCCGTTCGAGTTCGGCCGCGACGTCGTCGAGGGACGCACGCTCGCGTTCGCGTCCACGAACGGCTCGCGCGCGCTGCTCGCGCTCGAACGCTGCGACGCGCGCTGGCTCGGCTCGTTCGTGAACGCCTCGGCGCTGCTGCGCGCGGTGCGCGGCGCGCAGCAGCTGCACGTCGTGTGCGCGGGGAAGCTCGGGCGCTTCGCGCTCGAGGACGCCGCGTGCGCGGGCTGGCTGTGCGCCGCGCTCGCGCGCGAAGGCGCCGTGCTCGAGGGCGGCGCCGCGAAGCTCGTGGCGCGTCTCGCGCCGGCGGACGCGGCCGAAACGCGCGCTCGCGTCGAGGGCGCCTCACACGCGCGGTACCTGAGCGCGCTGGGTCCCGAGTTCGCGCGCGACGTCGCGTTCTGCGCGACGCTGGACGCCGTGGACCACGCCTTCCGCGCCTAGGGAGATCGGCGCCTCCGGCGCCGCATGCCCCGGCGCCGCGCTACGCCTTCTGCGCCTCGCGCAGCATGACCAGCCCGATCGTGCCGAAGATCATGTCGCCGAGCCACGCCGCGAGGTACGGCGGCATCGCGCCGTTGTGGCCGAGCGCCTGCCCGGCGCGCATCACCGCGTAGTAGAGCACGGCGATCGCGACCGAGAGCCCGAAGCCGAGCGCCGCGCTCTGCATGCGCATGCGTGTCGCGAGCGCGCCGCCGATGAGCACGACGACGATGCAGATGACCGGGAACGCCAGCTTCATGTGGAGGTCGACGAGGTAGTTCGCGACGCGCGCGCCGCTCGAGCGCAGCCGCGTGATGTAGGCGGACAGCTCGAAGTAGTTCATCTCCTCGGGCCGGATGTCGTCGCGCGAGAAATCCTCCGGGCGTTCGGCGAGTCCACCCACCGCGAGGCGCGGGAAGGTCTCGGCGATCTCGTGGCCCTGCGCGTCGAACGTGCGCTTCACACCGGAGACGAACACCCAGCGTTGCCCGTCCCAGGTGGCCTCGGACGCGTCGATGCGGCGCACGAGCCGGCCGCGCGTGAACTCCTGCAGCGACACCTCGTGCATGCGCCGCTCGGGCACGATGTAGAGCCGCATGTACCAGATGCGCCCGCCCTGACCGAGGTAGGTGAGGTCGGTGCGCTCGACGCCGCGCATGTTCGACATCTGCTGGATGCGCCGGTTCAGGATGTCGTTGCACTCGCGCGCCGACCGGGGCACGACGAACTCGCTCAGCAGCAGCGTGCCCACCGCGGCGACCGCGGCGACGCCGAACACGGGCACGAGGATGCGCAGGATCGAGATGCCCGCCGCGCGCATGGCGGTGAGTTCCCCGAACTTGTTGAGCTGCCCGAGCGCGAGGAAGGTGGCGAGCAGGAGCGCCACGGGCATCATCTGCACGAGGATCTTCGGTACGAGGTTCAGGTAGTACGTGGCGATCAGCACGAACGACGCGCGATGGTCGAGGAAGCTGCCGAGCTTCTCGATGATGTCCACGACGGCGTAGATCACGACGAAGCCGGCCAGCCCGAGCGCGAGGTAGACCGTGAACTCCCGGAGCAGGTAGCGGTCGAGGATCCTCACGTCGCCGCCCCCGTGGCGGGGCGCCGCCCGCTCGGGTCGGCGCCGGCGGGAACGCGCGAATGCACGTGGCGCCGGTGCCAGGGCAGACGCACGTCGCACGCGCGGGCGGTCAGGTCCACGCCGAGCAGGCCGAGCAGGATGTTCGCGAGCCAGATGGCGAGCCACGCGGGCAGCAGAAGACGGTCGGCGAGTTCCTCGCCGCCCACGAGGCAGACGTAGTAAAGGAGGAAGAACCCGATCGACAGGAACGCGACCGCCGGGCCCGCGCGCTTCACGCGCATGCCGATGGGGGCGCCGATGAGCACGAACACGACGCACGCCGCCGGCAGCGCGAACTTCTTGTGCACCTCCACCGAAAGCGTCGCGATGCGCTTGCGCAGCGACTCGCTCTCGAGTTTCCACAGGTCCACGTCCATCGCGAGCGCGGGCACCTTCTGTGCGACCGGTGCGAGCGCCCAGCCCTTGTGCGTCAGCGCGGCCCACCGCAGCGCCGGGCGCTGCGCGAGCGGCGCGCGCTCGGGCGCGAGCGCCTCGAGGTCGCGCGCGTCCACGCCGAGCGCCTGGAACCGTTCGCGGCGCACGCGCAGCGAACGGTCGTACTGATCCTCGATCTGCTTGCGCTCGTCGAGCAGCACGCGCGCGCTTTTCTCGCGGTCGCTGCGCGAGTTGCGCACCGTGCGGTCGAGCATGCCGCCCGCGTCCTGGATGAAGATCTTGTGCTTCTCGAAGCGCATCTTGTGGTACGTGCGCGGCCCTTCGGCGCTGGCCGGGATCTCGTGGATCTCGCCGTCGCGCAGTTCGAGCACGGCGGTGCGGCCGTCGGGCGTGTAGCTGAGCCTGCCGGTCTTCGCGAGGATCGTGGTCGGCGTGGCGCCGTTGTTGAGCTGGTAGATCGTCACGCCACGCATCTCGCTCGTGCGGCTGTTCACCGACTGCACGAGCAGGTTGTAGCCGGGCAGGTCGGTGATGAACACCCCTTCCTGCAACCGGACCGTCGGGCGCATGCGCTGGATGTCCACGAGCAGGTTCGCGAAGGCGTGGTTCACCTCCGGATAGACGTGGTTGTTGAACAGCGTCAGGCCGATGGCCAGCACGACCGAGGCGAGGAGCGAGGGGATGATCGCCCGGAACAGGTGTACGCCGCTCGCGCGCAGCGCGGTGATCTCGTTGTCCTGGCTCAGCCGCCCGAAGACCATGAGCTCGGCCACCAGCACCGCGCACGGCACGGACAGCACCGCCACGAAGCCGAGGGACAGGACGAACATCTGGACGACCGCCCAGACCGGGACCCCGCGATTGAGCACGAGATCGAGGTACTGGAACAGGGCGTCCATCTGGAAAAGGAACGTGACGACGCCCAGGCCGAGGAGAAACGGAACCAGATGCTGCCGGAGGATGTACCACGAGAGAATGCGCACGGTGGCGCAATCTAACCCAAGAGCCGGGGAGGGGCACCTCGAAACGAGCCACAACGCGGGAAGGGCAAAGGCTTTGACCGCCGCGGGAACCGGCTGATACGGTCCCTGCTCCCGTTGCACCCCTCTCCCGCAGCGCTCCCGACCCGACCATGCTCAATGTGCTCGCCGTACCGGTGCTCGCGTTCCTGATGGGGATCTCCGGGATCCCCGGGCTGAATGCGCTGCCCGGTTTGAAGGGTCTGGGGCATCGCAAGCCCAAGCCGGTCGTGCTCGACAGCCTGCCGCCGGCCTGGAAGCCCTCGTCGCGTCTCGCCCTGGAACGGAACTTCGTCCAGCGGGGCCTGCCGCGGTTCGGGATGGGCGCGACCGGCATCAAGCTGTCGCCCTCGTTCGACCCCCGCAAGGTGCGCACGCGCATCGAGCCCGATTCGGGCGCCTGGTCGGTCGCCGTCGAGGTGGGGGACATCCGGCTCGGCGCGCCCTACCGCTCCGACCTCTCGATGTTCGCCGCCACGAACATGAACCAGACGTTCCTGCAGCGCTGGCAGGAGCGATCGCGGCGCGACCTGAACTCGCTCGGGGCCGGAAACGCTCCCGCGACCCGGCAGGGTCTCCAGCTCGCGCTGCCCGTGCAGCTGCCGAGCTTCGCGACGAGCATCCTCGGACCCGGCGGTCCGGCGCTGAACGTGTCGGGCTCCGAGAGCATCCGGCTCTCCGGCCAGAGCAACTGGACGAACCAGCAGACGACCATTCTCGGGCAGAAGAAGTCGCTGTTCCCCTCGCTCGACATGCAGCAGGACCTCGACATCCGCCTCGAAGGCCAGCTGTCCGACCGCGTGAAGGTGAACCTGCTGCAGAACTCGGCGAACCAGATCCCGCTCGCCAACCGCATCGCCATCAACTACCGCGGCGACGAGGACGACCTCGTGCAGGCGCTCGACCTCGGCAACACGAGCCTCGCGCTGCCCGGCACGCAGTACGTGTCGTACTCGGGGCGCAACGAGGGCCTCTTCGGCGTCAAGGTCGCGACGCGCTTCGGTCCGCTCGACTTCACCGCGCTCGCGTCCAAGCAGGAGGGGCGCTCCGAGCGTGCCTCGTACTCGGGCGGCTCGACCCGCAGCAATCCGACCGTGGCGGACGTGGACTGGATCAAGGGGCAGTACTTCCTGCTGTACGACCCCCAGTACGGCGCGTGGCGCATCGACGACGCGAGCATCACGATCTTCCGCGACGACCGCATCAACAGCAACGACTACACCCCGCTCCGCGGCAAGGCCATGGTGGACCCCACCGGACTCATGATGGCCGGCACGCTCGCGGGCACACCGTCCGACACGGCGGGATACCGCGGCAACTTCGACCGGCTCACGCCGCTCGTGGACTACGAGATCCTGCCCGACTACTACGCCTTCGCGGACGGGCTCGCGTTCAAGATCATCCGGCTCAAGCAGCCCATGCCGGTGAACAGCAACATGTGCCTCGCGGCCACCTACACGGCCGTCCCCGCCGCGGGCACCGGCGGCCCGACGCTCACGGTCGGCGGCCAGAAGCTCGACGCCTCCGCCGGGGCGGACTCGGCCTACACGCTGCTCAAGATGCTGCGCCCGCCGCGCGAGCTGCTCGCCGCGGCGAACTCGAGCGAACTGAACACCTCGGCGTTCGACACGACGAAGGCGTTCGACGTCGTGCGCGAGCTCGAGATGAAGAACTTCTACGCGATCGGCGGCTACGGCATCGACCCGAAGTCGTTCACGCTCACCATCAAGCGCGGTCGAGACGAACCGCCGGTGCAGTACGCGGACGGCCCGAACGGCACGCGCGTCAACTACATCGAGGTCCTCGGCCTCGACAGCTGGGACGAATCGAACTCGACGCCGGTCAAGGGGCACGACGAGCGCGTGGACGGCACGGGCCGCACGTCCGGCGCGCGCGCCTACGTGGACTACGCGAACGGCGTGCTGTGGCTGCCGGACCCGCATCCGTTCGCGCCACGCGTGAACGGCGGCGCCGGCCGCTGGTTCGACGAGCTCATGAACCTGCCCGACAACATCAACCGCCGGGCCAGCCTCACGGGTGCGGCGGGCTCGAGCCTCGCGCCCAACGCCGGGATCTACGACAAGTACAAGCTCGATCCGGTCGCCGACGCGCGCTACTACCTCGTGTTCGACTACGCCGCGCAGCGCTCGGGCGGCAACATCAGCCTGAACCGCGGCAGCCTGCTCGAGGGTTCCGAAGTCGTGACGGTGAACGGCGAGCGCTGGACGCGCGATCGTGACTACCGCATCGACTACGACACCGGGCAGATCACGCTCGTCCGCGGTCTCGGGCCGACCGACCAGCTCAGCATCGACTACTCGTACGCGCCGCTCTTCCAGCAGGCGGGCAAGACGCTCATCGGTTCGGCGTTCCGGCTCGAGGGGCGCGACCGTTCGCTCGGTGGCGCGTTCCTGTACGAGAGCAAGGGCGCGCAGGACCTCCGCCCGCGCCTCGGCGAGGAGCCTTCTCGCACGCTCATCACCGATCTCAACTCGGAGTGGCGCTTCCGTCCGTCGTTCCTCACGCGCATGGTGGACGCGCTGCCGGGCGTGCGCACGAGCACGCCGTCCGAGTTCGGGATCCAGGCCGAAGTCGGCGCGTCGTTCCCGAACCCGAACACGCGCAACGAGGTGTTCGTGGACGACATGGAAGGCGTGCGGGACGCCGTCTCGCTGTCCATGACGGCCGACCGCTGGCACCCCATGAGCCCGCCTTCGCGCGCGCGCACGCTCGACGCCGACCGCCGCGCGCTCGTCGTGGACGACTTCCTCGACCTGCCCGGGCAGCGCAACGCCGAAGTGCGCTGGTACATGCCGCCGAACTACGTGCACGAGCGCGACCTCAAGCCGACGCTCGAGGACGCGCAGGGCGCGAAGAACCCGCGCCAGGCGCTCGCGTTGTCCGTGCCGCGGGTGCCGCAGGAGATGCGAGACGATCCGGGCCTGCGCGACTCGCTGTGGACCGGCCTCACGTACGTGCTCGACCCGCAGGGCATCGACCTGTCGCGTGCGCAGTTCATCGAGGTCTGGGTGAACGACTTCCGCGATCGCCACGATCCGGCGATCCCGCACGACCTCGTGCGCGCGAACGACAATCGCGTGATGCTGCACGTGGACCTCGGCGTGGTGAGCGAGGACCAGATGCGCGCGCCGAACCGGCTGCCCGACGGCTTCCTCAACACCGAGGACACCGCGCCGCGGGACGGACAGCTCACCGTGCCGCCGGCCAAGGACGAGGACACGGGCGTGGACGGGCTGCGCGGCTCCGGCGAACAGACGCCGATCGCCGACCTGAGCACGGCGAGCGAGTCCGACCGCGAGGGCGACAACTACCGCGATCCCGACAACGACAAGGAAGACATCGATCCGCGGAAGTTCCAGTTCACGAACGGCACCGAGGACAACTTCCGCCTCGCGCCGTATCCCGACACCGAGGACCTGAACGGCAACGACAACCTCGACCGGGAGGAGCACTACTTCGAGTACACGATTCCGCTCGCGGACTCGAGCCGGCGCTACCTCGTGACCGACGTGTACCGGGACTTCCTCGGGCAGGCGTCGGTGGCGGACGACAACGGCTGGCGGCGCTACCGCATTCCGATCACGGACAGCCTCCGCGTCCAGTTCGGCTCGCCCGACCTCACCATGGCGAGGCACGTGCGCGTGTGGATCGAGGGCCTCGAGGAAGCGGAGCCGAAGACCGCGAGCGTGCAGCGCCCGCTGCTCCTGCTCGGCGGCGTCGAGATCGTGGGCAACCGCTGGCTCGCGGTGGAACTGTCGGAGGACCAGCGCGAGCGCCACACGACGATGACGTTGAACTCGGTGAACTCGCTCGACAACGCGGACATCTACGTGCCGCCGTTCGACCCGGGCGAGACGCGCAACGGCAACCAGGCGCAGACCCGCCGCGAGCAGTCCATCGCGCTCGAGTTCACGAACCTGGGCGCCGACACGCTCGAGGCGTACCGCACCTTCTCGCTCGAGGAGAACTACACGCGCTACGGCGCGCTCCGCTGGTACGCGTCGAGCTTCGAGGTCGCCGGATACGACGCGGCCGTGGACACCACGCTCTTCTACTTCGTGCGCTTCTCCTCGGACGAGCGCGGGCAGAACTACTACGAGATCAAGCGCCGCATGCCGAGCTCGTCGGCGCCGCGCACGATCGACTGGCAGGAGAGCCGCGTGCTGCTCGAGGAGGTCTCGAACTTCAAGCTTTCGCGCCCGGGCCTGACCGCCGATCCGATCCGCGTCGCGTTCGGCACCGCGGGCGATTCGGTGATCATCATCGGGCGGCCCTCGTTCACCCGGCTCCGCCGCGTCTCGTTCGGCGTCATCAACGCGAATCCGCCGGGCGGACGCGAGTTCCCGAGCGGCCAGCTCTGGTTCGACGAGATCCGTGCGACCGACGTGAAGAAGGACGTCGGCTACGCCAACCGCGTGCTCGTGAACGGCCGCATGGCGAACCTGTTCACGTACAACCTCGCCTGGAACTCGCGCGACGAGAACTTCCTTTCGGTCGGCGAATCGCGCGGCAGCGGCAGCCGGAACACGCAGGTCCAGGCGACGTCGCAGTTCGACCTGCACCGGTTCTTCGAGGGCACGGGTGTCACGCTGCCAGTGTCGCTCGCATGGAACCGCAACTCGTCCAAGCCCCGCTTCACCGCCGGCGACGACATCGTGCGCACGGGCGCGCAGCAGGAAGCGAGCGAGACCCGCTCCGAGACGCGCAGCATCTCGACGACCTACTCGCGCGCGTGGGGCGAGCGCACGCACCCGCTGCTCAAGTACACGGTCGCGGGCCTCACCGCGAACATCAGCCGTTCCGAGACCGACTCGCGCACGCCGAGCGCCGTGTCGAGCAGCGCCGCGACCAACGCGGGCGTCAACTGGAGCGTCGCGCCGCGCGCGCTCGTCGGCATCGGCCTGCCGCTGGCGAAGAGCAAGTTCTACCCGCTGCCCGAGCGCGTGTACTGGAACTACCAGGTCAACGCGACGGAGAGCAAGTCCTTCACGCGCGCGACGGACGGCTCGGGTGAACTGATCCCGAGCAGCGACCTCAAGGGCCGGCAGGCGACGCTCGGCTTCGGCGCGGACTCGCGCCCGGTGGACGCGCTCTCGCACCACATCGAAGGCACGCGCGCGCTGAGCCTCGACAACGTGCCGCTCGACCACATCGGCTTCGTCAACTTCGGCCGCCTGACCTCCTGGCGCCAGAACTTCAGCACGCGCTACAGCCTGCAGCGCGGGGCGTGGCTGCGACCGAGCTTCAACTGGGGTTCGAACTTCGGGCAGATGAACGACATCACCTCGCCGAACCTGTCGGTGCGCGCGATCAACAACGGCCAGAACGTGCAGATGAACTGGGATCTGCCGTTCGACGGGCTGCTCAATCGCCGCCCGATGATGGCCGTCGCCCCGGTGAAGCCCGACTCGACGAAGCCCGCCGCGAAGCCGAAGGGGCCTTCGATCGGCTGGCGCGACGTGCTCTCGCGCGTGGGCAACGTCCAGACCGACCTGCAGTTGTCGCGCTCGAGCAGCTACTCGCGCCTGCGCGGCAACCCGAGCCTGCTGTACCTGGTCGGCCTCTCCGAGGACCCGGGCCTCGCGGATTCGACCGGCGGCGTGAGCGCGGCGGCGGGCAACAACTCGCAGACCGGCCTCGACTGGCGCACGAACGCCCGCACGCGCATTCCCGTGGTGTTCGGCAGCCAGCTCATGCTGCGCTTCAGCTACGGCGACCGCACCGGCGAGAACAACGGCGTGCTCTCGCGCACGTCCGACCGCCGGTTCCCGGACCTCGAAGTGGACTACGGCCGCGTCGCGAACGCGATCAAGCTCACGAAGTTCCTGCAGAACCCGTCGCTGCGCACCGCGTGGAGCGTGTCGAAGACGCACGACTACCAGGTACGCCGAGACTCGCTCACCGGTGAATCGCGCACGAGCGACTTCCATCCGCTGCTCTCGATGCGCGGCAGCTTCAAGAACGGCATCCAGGCCGACCTCGGCGTGAACCACCGCAGCACCGAACGCCTCGTGCACCAGTTCGGCACGTCGAGCCAGGTCGAGAGCAACTCCGACGTGAACTTCACGCTGAGCCGCTCGTACTCGCAGGGCCAGAAGGTCACGTTCCTCGGCAAGACGAGCACCGTGCGCAGCAACGTCAGCATGCAGCTCGCGACGATCTACTCGCACACGAAGGGCGAGACGCGATACGCGAACGGCCTCGGCCTCGGCCAGCTGCGCGACGAGACCCGGCTCTCGGTCACCACCACCGGCTCGTACGGCTTCAGCTCGAACGTCACGGGCAGCGCCGTGCTGGGCTTCAACCACAACAAGAACAAGGCGAGCGGCATCGTGCGGCGCAGCGTCCGCGTCGAAGTCCGCGCGCAGTTCTCCTTCTGATGACCCGACACCTGCTCTCCCTGGCCCTGCTCGCCGGCCTCGCGCTCCCCGCCTCGTGCGCCGGCAAGTCCCCCGTGAACGGCGCGCGCGCGCTCGAGCGCGTGAAGACGCAGTGCGCGTTCGGGCCGCGTGTCGTCGGAACCGAAGCGCACGCGAAGACGCTCGAGTGGATCGTGGCCGAGGCCACCCGGCTCGGCGGCCGTGTCGAACGCCAGACGTTCGCCGACTCCGCGACCGGAAGGGCGGTCACGCTCACGAACGTGATCGCGCACTTCGGTCCGGAGACCGGGCGGCGCATCCTGTTCTGCGCGCACTTCGACTCGCGGCCGTGGTGCGACCGCGATCCGGATCCCGCGTTCCACGACCAGCCCGTGCCCGGCGCGAACGACGGCGCCTCCGGTGTCGCGGTGCTGCTCGAACTGGCCGAGCGCTTCAAGCTCTCGCCGCCCCCCGTGGGGGTGGACCTCGTGTTCTTCGACGGCGAGGACCTCGGCACGAACGACCGGCCCGAGGAGTTCTGCCTCGGCTCGCGCGGCTACGCCGAGCGCCTCCCGGCGCCGGGCTCGCCCGGCCGTCCGGTCGCCGGGTTCCTCCTCGACATGGTGGGAGACCGGGACCTGCAGGTCTTCCACGAGAAGAACTCCGCCGAACGGGCGTCCAACCTGACCGCGCTGGTCGCCGAGGCCGCCCGCGCGACCGGGGCCCGCTCGTTCCGGGACGAGGTGAAGTGGTCGATCATCGACGACCACGTGCCCCTGCTGGATGCCGGCCTGCCCACCGTGGACGTCATCGACTTCGACTACCCCGCGTGGCACACCCACCGGGACACCCCCGACCAGGTGAGCGCCGAGAGCCTCGCCGAGGTCGCCCGGGTGGTCGAATGGATCGCCTACCGGAGCGTGCTCGCCCGCCCCTGACCCGTTCGCTCGAAGCGAAGCTCCCCCGGGGGGCCGACTTGCCCAACGCCTGTGCCATCGAGTAGTTTGCGGCTCAGGAGTGGGGCAGGTGCGACCACTCCCTTTTTTGTCTTACGCGGGAGCCATAGTGGAAGTGCGTGAAGAGGTTCGCCAGCTGGCATCCCCACTGGCTGAAGAGGACGGGTACGAGCTCGTGGACGTCGAGATGGCGTCCGCAGGCCGTCATCGCATCATTCGCGTGTTCCTCGACAAGCCGGGTGGGGTGAGCGTGGGCGACTGTGCCCGTTTCAGCCGCCGGTTGTCGGACTGCCTGGACATGAACCAGACCATTCCGGGGAGCTATCACCTCGAGGTGAGCTCGCCCGGCCTCGACCGTCCCATCCGGACGCTCGAGCACGTCCAGCGTTTCGCCGGCCAGCGTGTGTCGCTGGCCACGCACGAACCACGGGAAGGGCGCCGGCGCTGGGAGGGTGTGCTCCTCGCGCTGGGCGACGACCGCGTGGGCGTTCGCACCGAAGACAACGAAGAACATGGGTTCGAGTGGGCCGAGGTGAAGTCGGCCCGCCTGGTGGTGGATCCGTGGGAAGGCCTGCGGAATACCACGGGCCGCACGGCGGCGAAGCCGAAGTCCAGGCCGAAGCCGCGGGGAGGGGCTCGATGAACAACGAAATCCTGGATGCGCTGAGCCAGATCACGCGCGAGAAGAGCGTGGACCGCGCGATGCTCATCGAGACGCTCGAGACGGGTCTGGCGAGCGCCGTGCGCAAGAAGCACGGCCTCACGGCGGACGTCGAAGTGCGCTTCAACGACAAGAGCGGCCAGCTCGAGTGCGCGCTGCGCATGACCGTGGTGGACACGGTCGAGGATCCCGCCTTCCAGTGGACCGTCGAGAAGGCGCGCGCGCACAAGAGCGACGCGGCCGTCGGCGACGTCATCCGCATTCCGCTGCCGATCAACGAATTCGGCCGCAACGCGATCCAGACCGCCAAGCAGGTGCTCATCCAGCGCGTGCGCGAGGCGGAGCGCGACCGCGTGTTCAAGGAGTACTCGGACAAGATCGGCACGCTCGTGCGCGGCGTCGTCCAGCAGGTGGACCGCGGCAACGTGATCGTGAAGCTCGACTTCTCCGAGGGCGTGCTGCCGGCGCGCGAGCAGATCCCCCGCTCGTATCACCGTCAGGGCGACTACGTGCGAGCCGTCGTGCTCAACGTGGACAAGTCCGCGAAGGGCCCGCAGGTGATCATGTCGCGCACGCATCCCGACTTCCTCAAGCGCCTGTTCGAGAACGAGGTTCCCGAGATCGCCGACGGCATCGTCGAGGTCAAGGCGGTCTCGCGCGAGGCCGGCGCCCGCTCGAAGATCTCGGTGTTCTCGACCGACCCGCGCGTGGACGCGGTCGGCTCGTGCGTGGGCCTGAAGGGGTCGCGCGTGCAGAGCATCGTGCGTGAGCTCGGCGGTGAGCGCATCGACATCGTGCCGTGGTCGGCCGACCCGGCGGTGTTCGTGTCGCGCGCGCTGTCCCCGGCCCGCGTCATGGACGTGAAGGTGAACGAGGCCGAAGGCCGCATGAACGTGATCGTGGCCGACGACCAGCTTTCCCTCGCCATCGGCAAGGGCGGCCAGAACGCGCGCCTCGCGGCGCGGCTGACCGGCTGGAAGATCGACCTCGTCTCGAAGAGCGAGGAGAAGAAGCGTCACGACCTCGAGCGGGCGAGCCGCATCGAGGTGGAGCAGCTCGAACTCGGCGAAGCCACGACCGAGAAGCTCATCTCCGCGGGCATCGAGACCGTGCAGGAACTGGTCGCGACCCCGCTGGAAACGCTCGTGCAGATCCCGGGTATCGGCGAAAAGACCGCCGAGAAGGTGCTGGCGACCGCGCAGGAGTACCTGGCCGCGCATCCGCCGGTGGCGCCCGAAACGACGGGTGGCGAACTGGAGTTCACGCCCGAGATGACCGCCGACGAGGACGAACTCGCGGCGGGCGACGGCACCGAGGCGCCCGCATCTCGCGAAGCCGCGGAAGGAGCTGACCGTGGCGAATAGTCCTGCCGGCAAGAAGCTGCGCATCTACGAGGTCGCCAAGGACCTCGGCATGTCGAGCGAGGTGATCATCCAGATCTCCCGCAAGCTCGGCGTCGAAGTGAAGAACCACATGAGCACCCTGCCGGTCGAGATGGTCGACAAGGTGCGCGCGGAGATGGCGACCGAGAAGGCCGCCGCCCGCGAGGAAGTCGTGCAGCAGAAGGAGAAGGAAGAGCAGCGCGCGCGTGACGATCGCGCCCGTGCCGCGTCCGCTCCTCCTCCGGCGCAGCACGTGCAGAATCCCGCGCTTCCGTACAACCGTCCTCCCGGCGCCGGCTCGGCCGTGGTCTACCGTCCGCCGCAGCCCGTCGTCCCGACGGGTGCGCCGCGCGCGACCACGCCGCCGCCTTCGCGCCCGCCGCACCGTCAGGGCGGCCCGGGTGGTCCCGGTGGTCCGGGTGGCGGACGGCCCACGTTCGGTCCGGGCGGCGGTCGTCCGTCGTTCGGCGGTCCCGGTGGCCGTCCCGGTGGTTCGGGTGGCGGCGCCGGCCGTCCCGCCGGCGGCGGTGGCTACGCCGGCCGCGGTGGGCCCGGTGGTGGTGGCGGTGGTGGCGGCTTCAGCAGCCCCGGCGGGGCCGGTGGCGGCGCGCCGAGCGCGGGAGCCGGTGCGGCTTCGGGCGCGGGTGCGCAGAATCGCCGTCGCGACCGCAAGAAGAAGAAGAACTGGGTCGACGAGAAGCAGGCGGCCGAGAGCGTCCGCAAGACTCTCGCGAGCCTCGACACCGCGGGCGGCAAGCGCAAGCACCGCCGGCGTGACGAGGACGGCTCGGAGATCACGACGGACGAGCCGAAGGTGCTGAAGGCGGCCGAGTTCATCACCGTCGCCGAACTGGCGAACATGATGGACGTGAAGCCGCAGGAAGTCATCATGACCTGCATGCGCATGGGGCTCATGGCGACGCTCAACAAGCGCCTCGACAAGGACTCCATGATGGCCGTGGCCGACGAGTTCGGCTTCACGGTCGAGATCGTGTCGGAGTTCGCGGAGGACGAGGAGGCCGCGGCGGCCGAAGTCATTCCCGCCGAGCGCCTGCGTCCGCGCGCGCCCGTCGTCACGGTCATGGGTCACGTCGACCACGGCAAGACGTCGCTGCTCGACTACGTCCGCAAGACGAACGTCATCGCGGGCGAGGCCGGCGGCATCACGCAGCACATCGGCGCGTACGACGTGACGCTGCCCGACGGCCGTAAGATCTGCTTCCTCGACACGCCCGGCCACGAGGCGTTCACCGCCATGCGTGCGCGCGGCGCCCAGGTCACGGACGTCGTGGTGCTCGTGGTCGCGGCCGACGATCGCGTCATGCCGCAGACCATCGAAGCCATCGATCACGCGAAGGCGGCCAACGTGCCGATCGTCGTGGCGATCAACAAGTGCGACCTTCCGGCCGCCGACCCGCAGCGCATCAAGACGGAACTCGCGGGCCACGGCGTCGTCGTCGAGGAGTTCGGCGGCAAGTACGTCGCCGTCGAGATCTCGGCCAAGAAGGGCAACGGCATGGACAAGCTCCTGGACATGATCCTCCTGTCCACGGAGCTGCTCGAGCTGAAGGCCGACCCGGACCGCCGGGCGCGCGGCGTCGTGCTCGAAGCACGCGTCGAGCAGGGCCGTGGCGTCGTGGCGTCCGTGCTCGTGCAGAGCGGCACGCTGAGCATCGGCGACCCGTTCGTGGCCGGCCAGAACTTCGGCCGCGTCCGCGCGATGTTCAACGAGCGCATGCAACCGGTGAAGTCGGCCCCGCCTTCGACCCCGGTCGAAGTGCTCGGCTGGAACACGACCCCGGGCGCCGGCGACCTGTTCGTCTCGCTCGAGGACGAGCGCGAGGCGCGCGAGATCGCGACCAAGCGCGCGGCGCTGCATCGCGAACACGAGTTCCGTTCGACGAAGGCCGTTTCGCTCGTCGACTTCCACTCGCAGATGTCGCAGGGCGGCCCGAACGAGCTCAAGATGCTCATCAAGGGCGACGTGGACGGCTCGGTGGAAGCGCTCGCCGAATCGCTCCAGAAGCTCGGCACGGCCGAAGTCGCCGTGCGCGTCATCCGTCAGGCGGTCGGCCAGATCACGGAATCCGACGTGCTGCTCGCGGCGGCCTCCGACGCGATCATCGTCGGCTTCCACGTGCGTCCGGACGCCAAGGCGCGCGAGCTGGCGGAGCGCGAGAAGGTCGAAATCCGCCTGTACGACATCATCTACAAGGCCGTCGAGGACGTGAAGCAGGCGCTCGAGGGCATGCTCAAGCCCGAGCTCAAGGAAGTCATCCTCGGCGTCGCCGAGGTGCGGCAGGTGTTCCGCCTGTCGAAGGGCTCCGTGGTGGCCGGCTGCATGGTGTCCACGGGCAAGATCTCGCGCAACGAGCAGGTTCGCCTCGTGCGCGCGGGCGAGACGGTGTTCACCGGCAAGGTGGACATGCTCAAGCGCTTCAAGGACGACGTCCGCGAAGTGCTGCAGGGATTCGAGTGCGGCATCACGCTCAACGGCCACAACGACATCCAGGAAGGCGATCGCCTGGAGTCGTTCACGGTGCAGGAGCTGGCCCGCACGCTGTAGTGCCGTTTCCCGGCGGCGGCGCGTCCACCCGGGCGCGCCGCCGTTCGCACTCTCGGGAGGCTCCGTGTTCGTCGGCATCGTCCGCGTCGAGCTGCACATTCCCGCGGCGCGCTCGCTGAAGGACAAGCGGCAGGTGGTGCGCGCGCTCAAGGACCGGCTGCGCGAGCGCCTGCACGCGGCGGTCGCCGAGGTGGATCATCAGGACCTCTGGCAGCGCGCGGCCCTCGGGCTCGCGGTGGTGTCCGGGGAGAGCGGCCAGGTCCGGGAGCAGCTCCAGTCGGCGCGCCGGATCGTCGAGCAGGAATACGCCGCGCAGATCACCGACTGGCAGGAGAACATCGAGTGAGAATCCGACCGGAAAAAGTCGCGCACCTGATGCGCCGCGAAGTCGCGGACATCCTCGAGACGCGCCTGCGCGATCCGCGCCTCACGACCACGGTCACGGTGACGGACGTGCAGGTCACGCACGACCTGTCGTTCGCGCGCATCTACGTGACCATGATGGGCGAGCGCGAGTCGCGCGCCGCCGGCATGGCCGCGCTGCAGCACGCCGCGGGCTTCGTACGCCGCGAACTCGGCGACCGGCTCGGCCTGCGCGAGGTGCCCGAGGTGCGGTTCCTCTACGACGAGTCGCTCGACCACGGGCAGCGCGTCGAGGAACTGCTCAAGAAGATCGAACGCGGCGAAAAGGTGGAGGACGAGGAGACGGAATGACGGGCGCGTCCGTGCGAAGCCCGCGTCCCGCGCGCCCCGCTCCGCTCGAGTGGGCGGGCCTGCTGCCGGTGGACAAGCCCGGCGGCATGACCTCGCACGACGTCGTCTCGCGTGCCCGGGCCGTGCTCGGCACGCGCGCGATCGGGCACCTCGGCACGCTCGATCCCGGCGCGAGCGGCCTGCTCGTGCTGGCCGTGGGCCCGGCGACGCGCTGCGCGCAGGTCTGGCAGGGCGGCGCGAAGACCTACGCCGCGACCGTGCGCTTCGGCGTCGTGACCACGTCGCAGGACCTGGACGGCGACGTGCTCGAGACCCACGAGGTGACCGCCGACGAGGCGGCCGTGCGCCGCGCGTCGGAGGGGATGCTCGGCGATTCCGCGCAGGTGCCGCCGATGGTGTCCGCGCTCAAGCACAAGGGCGAGCGGCTCTACGACATCGCGCGCCGCGGCGAGGTCGTCGAGCGCGAGCCGCGCCCGATCACCGTGCAGGCGTGGGAATGGACGCACTTCGCGCTCCCCGAGGCCGGCTGCGTCGTGCGCTGCTCGGGCGGCACATACGTGCGCACGCTCGCGCACGATCTCGGCGCCGCGCTCGGCTGCGGGGCCGCGCTCGCGAGCCTGCGCCGCCTGGCGAGCGAGCCGTTCCGGGTGGAGGACGCCTGCCCGTGGGACGCGTTCGTGCCGGGAGATCGCGACGCGCTGCTCGCGCGCTGGGGCGTGACGCTCGACCGCGCGCTCGACGTGCTGCCGGCCGTCGCGCTCGACGCCGCGCAGGCCGGCGCGCTCGGTCACGGCCAGTTCGTGGAGCCCTCGCTCGAGCGCGCGGCCACGGCCGCGATCGGCGCCGGCCCGCGCACCGTCGCGCTGCGCGACCTCGGGGGCCGCGCGCTCGCGCTCGGCGAACTCGTGCGCGAGGCGGACGGCCGCGTGCTCGCGCGGCCGAACGTCGTCTTCCCGTGGGCGGTGCGCGAGGGGAGGGCGGCATGAGCGTCGTGGCCGTGGGGGTGTTCGACGGGCTGCACCGTGGGCATCGCGCGCTGTTCGAGCGCGCCCTCGCACGCGCGGCGGGCGATCGTTGCGTGGCGGTGAGCTTCGATCCGCACCCGGACGTCGTGCTCGCGAAGGAGTTCCGCGCGGTCGCGCCGCTCACGCCGCTGCCGGAGAAGCACGCGCGGCTCGCGGCGATGGGCGTGGAACTGCATGTGCTGCCGTTCACGCGCGAACTCGCCGCGCTCTCGCCCGAGGAGTTCGTCGAGCGCCACCTCGTCACGCCGTTCGCGCCGCGCGCGCTGGTCGTGGGCGAGGATTTCGCGCTCGGCCGCGGCCGCGCCGGCAACGTCGAACGGCTGCGCCAGATCGGCTCCGGTCACGGCTTCGAGGTCGAGTCCGTGCCGCTGCTCGCCGAGGGCGCGGAGGTCGTGAGCGCCTCGCGCATCCGCGCGGCGCTCGCCGAGGGCCGGGTCGCGGACGCCGCCGCGCTGCTCGGCCGCCGCTACACGCTCACCGGGCTCGTGGTGCACGGCGACAAGATCGGGCGCACGCTCGGCTGGCCGACCGCGAACCTGCGCCTGCACGACGAGAAGGCCGTGCCCGCGCTCGGCATCTACGCGGTCTGGGCGCGCATCGCCGGGGAGCGGGAGTGGCGCGCCGGAGCGATGAGCGTCGGCATCCGCCCCACGTTCGACGGCAAGCTGCGCACGCTCGAGGTGCACCTGCTCGGCTGGGACGGCGACATCTACGGCCGCGACGTCGAGGTGCAGTTCGTGCAGTGGCTGCGGTCCGAACTCAAGTTCGACGGGCGCGAGGCGCTCGTGGCCGCCATCGCGGCCGACGTCGAGCACACGCGGCAGCGCCTCGCCGAGCCCGAAAACGCTCCCGAACTCGACTGAACGGGCCAGGACGTCCATTCGCATTGCATCGTTCTGACGTTTTCGCGCCTCTCGATGGAGAAAACGCCTCGATCGGGTCCGGAAAGCCTCCTCGACCGTTGCCGGAGCGGGGCCGGAATGCTAGATTGCCGCGTCGCTCTGCCCCCCTTGCGGACCTGCAGGGCGGCGATTCACTCCGCTCCCTCCGACGAGACCTGACACTCGCGGACGAGGGGCCTCGTCTTCCCACCTCTTGGCAGGAGATCGCCACTGTGACGCTCACGAAGGAGCAGAAGCAGGGCATCATCGAGAAGTTCAAGACGCACGAAGGGGATTCCGGCTCGCCCGAGGTCCAGATCGCGCTCTTGACCGAGAAGATCAACTACCTGACGGAGCACTTCAAGGTTCACAAGCGCGATCATGCGTCGCGCCGCGGCCTGCTCCGCATGGTGGGCCAGCGCCGCCGGCTGCTGGACTACCTCAAGGCGACCAAGGTGGATCGGTACCGAAAGGTCGTCAAGGAACTGGGACTTCGTCGCTAGGAACATCCTGGCGACATGGGAACGCGGCCCCATTCGGGGCCGCGTTTCTGCAAGAGCGGGGAAGGCCCCTGCTCGACCCGCCGGGCGCCGCACGCCCGACCGGGTGGACGTGACGACGAGGGTCGTCGTCACATGCGAGAGCACAGGAAGAGACAAGAATGGCAGAGCACAAAGTCAGCGTGGATCTCGGCGGCAAGGAACTCACGATCAGCACGGGCAAGTGGGCCAAGCTCGCCGGCGGTTCCGCCGTCGTCCAGCTCGGCGGCACCGTCGTCCTGGTCGCCTCCAGCGCCGCGAAGTCGGCCAAGCCCGGCCTCGACTTCGTTCCGCTCACCTGCGACTACCGCGAGCGGACGTACGCCGCGGGCAAGATCCCGGGTGGCTTCTTCAAGCGTGAGGGCCGGCCGACCGAGAAGGAGACGCTCAGCTCGCGGCAGATCGATCGTCCGATCCGTCCGCTCATGAGCAAGCAGTGGTTCTACGAGACGCAGGTCATGGCGACCGTCGTCTCCTCCGACCAGGAACACGACGCGGACGTCCTCGCGCTCATCGGCGGCTCGTGCTCGCTGGTGCTGTCGGACATCCCGTTCCCCGAGCCGGTCGCCGGCGTGCGTGTCGCGCGCGTGGACGGCCAGTTCGTCGTGATGCCGACGTTCGCCCAGCTCGACGAGTCCGACATGGACGTCGTCGTGGCCGGCACGGCGACCGACATCATCATGGTCGAGGGTGGTTGCCGCGAAGTGAGCGAGGCCGACATGGTCGCCGCGCTCGATTTCGCGATGCAGCACATCCGCGCGATCGTCGCGGCGCAGAACGAACTGCAGAAGGTGCACGGCAAGCCGAAGCGCTCGCCGGTCGCCGTCGCCGACGTGTCCGACCTGGACGCGGCGCTGCGCGCGGAGTACACGGCGCGCCTGACCGAGGCGATCCGCATTCCCGGCAAGGAAGCGCGCCAGGAAGAGATCGACATCATCACCGCCGAGGCCGTCGCCAAGTTCGCGGAGCAGTTCCCGGACAAGGCCGACAAGATCGGCAAGCTGCTGCACGACGTCGAGCGCGACGTGCTGCGCAACATGATCCTCGACAAGGGCGTCCGTTCCGACGGCCGCGACTGCGACACGATCCGCCCGATCTCGATCGAGGTCGGCATGCTCCCGCGCACGCACGGCTCCTGCCTGTTCACGCGCGGCGAGACGCAGGCGCTCGTCGTCGCGACGCTCGGCACGAAGGCCGACGAGCAGCGCATCGAGGAACTCGAGGGCCAGTCGTGGAAGTCGTACATGCTGCACTACAACTTCCCGCCGTTCTCGGTCGGTGAGACGCGCCCGATCCGTGGGCCGGGCCGTCGCGAGATCGGTCACGGCGCCCTCGCCGAGCGCGCCGTCGAGCCGGTGATCCCGGCCGACACGCACTTCCCCTACACGATCCGCATCGTGTCGGACATCCTCGAGTCGAACGGCTCGTCGTCCATGGCCTCCGTCTGCGGCGCCTCGATGGCGCTCATGGACGCGGGTGTGCCGATCAAGGCGCCCGTGGCCGGCGTGGCGATGGGCCTCATCAAGGAAGGCGACCGCGTCGCCGTCCTCACCGACATCCTCGGCGTCGAAGACCACCTCGGCGACATGGACTTCAAGGTGACGGGCACGCGCGAGGGCATCACGGCCTTCCAGATGGACACCAAGATCGGCGGCATCTCGTTCGAGATCATGCGCAACGCCCTCGAGAAGGCGCACAAGGGCCGCATGTTCATCCTCGGCAAGATGCAGGAGACCCTCGCGGCCTCGCGTCCGGAGATGTCGCCGTTCGCGCCGCGCATCACGATCGTCAACATCCATCCGGACAAGATCCGGGAGGTCATCGGACCGGGCGGCAAGGTGATCAAGAAGATCACCGAGGAGACCGGTTGCCAGATCGACATCCAGGACACGGGTGAAGTGCGCATCGCCGCCGTGAACCTCGACGCCGGCAAGCGCGCGGAAGAGCTGATCCGCAACATCACCGAGGATCCGGAAGTCGATCGGATCTACCAGGGCAAGGTGCGCAGCGTCGTCAACTTCGGCGCGTTCGTCGAGATCGTTCCGGGTCGCGACGGCCTGCTGCACGTGTCCGAGATCGACTGGGGCCGCACCGAGCGTGTCGAGGACGTGCTGAACGTCGGCGACATGGTGATGGTCAAGGTCATCGGTGTGGACAAGGAAGGCAAGGTCAAGCTGTCGCGCCGTGCCCTGCTGCCGCAGCCGGAAGGCTACGTGGAGCGGGCGCCGAGCCGTGACCGGGAGCGGGGCGATCGTGGTGATCGCGGCCGTGACCGGGACCGCGGTCCGCGTCGCCGCTAGACCGGAACACGACACGGCGGGCGGCCTTCGGGCCGTCCGCCGTTTGTCTTTTCGACCGTGCTCGGGCAGCGTGCGCCCGTCTTCGTCCGTCACGTCCCCGCAGGAGAGAAGAGCGCCCATGCCGTTCTCGCCCGTGCACAAGCTCCGGTTGTCCTCCGGCATCACGCTGCTCGTGCAGCCCATGCCCGACCGCCTCACCGTCGCCGCCGGCGTCTGGGTGCGGAGCGGCTCGCGCGTGGAGAGCGACGAACTGCAGGGCATGGCGCACTTCATCGAGCACATGATGTTCAAGGGCACCGAGACGCGCGACGCGCGCGGCATCGCCGCGAGCCTCGAGGGCCTCGGCGGTCACCTCGACGCGTGGACGAACCACGAGCACGTCTGCTACGAGGCGCGCGCACTGAGCGAGCACCTGCCGCAGGTCGTGGACGTGCTCGCGGACATCACCTGCCGCTCGCGCTTCGACGCCGCAGAGATCGAGCGCGAGAAGTCGGTCGTGAAGCAGGAGATCGCCGCCTGCGAGGACGACCCGACGGACAAGATCCACGAACTGCTCGCGCGCCAGCTGTACGGCGCGCACGGACTCGGGCGTCCCATCCTCGGCACGGTCGAGAGCGTGGACGCGTTCACGCGCGAGCACCTGTACGCGAACTTCGCGAGCCGCTATCGCGGGGACGAACTCGTGATCGCGGCGGCCGGCGGGCTCGACCCCGAGCACCTGCGCGACCTCGTCGAACGGCACTTCGCCGCGCCCTCGGGACCGGCGGTCGTGCGCGATCCCGCGCCCGTTCCGCGCGCCGTGTCGGTGATCCACGAGGAGCGTGACGAGCAGCAGCTCTACCTCGCGCTCGGCGCGCCGACCCCCGCGTACTCCGATCCGCGCCGCTACGGCCTGCGCGTGCTCAACACGCTGCTCGGCGGGCTCATGAGCTCGCGGTTGTTCCAGCGCATCCGCGAGGAGGCCGGCCTCGCGTACTCCGTCGGCTCGGGGCTCAGCTTCCTCAGCGACACGGGGCTGCTGTCCATCCAGATGGGCGTCGCGCCCGAGCAGGGCCGCGAGGCGCTGCGGTTGCTGCGGCTCGAGCTCGAGAAGCTCGCGGCCGAAGGGCCGAGCGAATCCGAGGTCGAGGCCGCCAAGATGTACCTCAAGGGCGGCGTGATCATCGGCATGGAGAGCGTCTCGAACCGCATGGAGCACATGGCGCGGCAGGAGCTGTACACCGGCCGCTACTCGCCGCCCGAGGAACACGTCGCGGCGGTGCTCGCGGTCACGCGCGAGCAGGTGGCGGACCTGGCCGCGGAGTTCGCGCGCCCCGAGCGCTTCACGCTCGGCGCGCTCGGTCCCGCGCCGGGCGGTCCGCTGTCGCCCGCCGAGTGGCCGGCGGCCTCCTGAGCGTTTCCGCGCGCGACAGCGCCCCGGGCGTTTGGTTATCATTCCCGGGTCCCGCGCACCGGATGCGCCCACGTCCCTGACCGAGACCCCCACTCGCGGCGCCCTCCGACCGGCGCGCGAGCTCGAGACCCGCATGCGCGCAACGCAGTCCCCCTGGCTCTGGTGCTGGTGGCCCGCCGCCGTCTGGCTGGCCGCACGGGCGTTGCACGTGGACGTGCTGCAGGGCGCGGCGGGCATGCTGCTCGTGAACCTGCTGCCCGGCCTCGCGGCTCTGCGGCTGTGGGGGCTCGCCGACCGCGGCTCCGCGTGGGTCGCCCTCGGCGCCGGCACGCTGTCCCCGCCGATCGTCGCGGGCGTCGCGCTCGCCGTCGGCCTCGCGCACGGCCCGATCGAGCGGGTCGCGCTGCCGCTCGTGGCGCTGGCGCTCATCGTGCTGTCGCTGCCACGCCGGCGCCGCGAGCACGACGCGGGCCCGGAGTGGGCCCGCGCCGACGTCGCCGACCGCACCGCGCTCGCCATGGGAGTCGCCCTCGCGGCGATCGTGGCGCTCGGCCTGCTGAACCCGCGGCTCGCGCGCTGGAGCGACTCGTGGTTCCACGCGGCGGTGTTCAACGAGATCCTGCGCGCCGGCGTGCCCGTGGAGTTCCCGCATTTCGCCGGCGGGCCGCTGCCGTACCCGTGGTTCTTCCACGTGTATCTCGTCGCGTGCCGCCCGCTCGTGAATCCCGATCCGTTCCTCGTGATGGCGTCGCTCAACCTGTGGACGGCGGCGCTTTGGGGCGCGGCCGTCTACGTGCTCGCGCGCGCCACCGGGCTGTCGCCGCGAGCGGGCGTCGCTTCGGCGCTCGTCGCGTTCGTGGGGGTGAATCCCGCCGGGCCGCTGCTGTTCCTCGCGCAGGGACTCGTCGGTGAGACGGCCGGGCCGGCCGTGCTGCGCCAGATGGTCTCCGACGCGAACACCGTGCTCATCGCGCTGCAGTGGAACTTCCCCATGTTCCAGGCGACGTGGCTCGGCCGGTTGTGGACGCCGACCGCCTTCAACTTCGCGCTCGCCTCGAGCGCGTTCCTGCTCGCGCTCGCGTTCGAGACGTGGCGCGCGCCGTCGTGGCGTACGACGCTGCTCTTCGCCTTCGGCATGACGCTGCTCGTGCACTGGCACACGCTCACCGCGTTGTCGGTGGCGATCGCGCTCGCGGTGGGCGGCGTGCTCGGCGCGCTGCCGCGAGCACGGGACGACGCGCGCGGCGCCCTCGGCGCGCTCGCGCGGCTCGGCGCGGGCGTGGTGTTCGCGTTCGTCGCCGCGAAGCCGTACCTCACCCTGGTCACGGTCGGCGGCAACAACAAGGTCATGCTGCTCGCGCTCTCGCGGCTCAACCTCACCGGCACCGTGATCGCGGGCGGCGCGGTGCTGGTCATGGCCGCGCTGGCGCAACGCGCGCTGCCGCCGCGCGCGCGCGGGCTGTGGACCGGGCTGCTGGTGGCGCTCGTGCTGCCCTGCCTGTTCTTCGACCTGCCGGGGGAGGCCGAGGAGAAGCTCTTCTACCCGATGTTCCTCGTCGCGGTTTCGGTCACGGGACTCACGTTCGAGCGCTGGTGGCGCGGCGGCGCGCTCACGCGCGCGGTGGCGGCGCTGCTCGTCGCCGGCGGCGTGGGCACGGCCGCGATCACGGCCGCGGGCTTCCTCGGCGATCACCGTCCACTGCGCGACATGGTGGACGCGCCGCACATGCACCGCGCCGCGCTCTACACGACGGACGAGGCCGCGGCGCTCCGGTGGGTGCGCGAGCGCTCGCCGCGCGAGGCCGTGTTCGTGCAGCCGCTTCGCAGGCAGGGGACGGAGCCGATCCTCGTGCACGGAGGACGCCGTCTGTTCCTCGGCTTCGCGGACGTGTTCTATCGCGCGACGTTCTTCTCGTCCGGCTCGCGCCCGCCCATTCCCGAGGACGTCTGGAACGAAGTGCAGCGTCGCGACGCCGTGCAGAAGGCCGTCTTCTCGGACGCGCCCCTGCGCGCGGCCGACCTCGAGTTCCTGCGCACGCGGCCGTGGCCGCTGTACGTCTGGTGCGACGACTCGCTGGCGGCCGGAACGCTCAGCCCGACCCTGCGCGACACGTCGGTCGCCCGGATCGCCTTCGCCACGCCGAGCGTGCGCGTGCTCGCACTGCGGATGGCCGCACCGGCGCGGGAGTGACCGCGGCGCCACGCTCCGTGGCGCCGGATGCACACCCTCCCGGGCCGCCGGCGGGCCGTGGGGACGATCGGTGGCGCGCACGCAACACGGCCGTTGACTTGTGCTTGGGCGCCGCACATAGTCCCGCGCCACGCCGCCGCGGACGCGGCGTCAGGTCGCGGCATCGGACTTGCCTTGCTACCGGAGCATGATGACCACTCCCCGTACGCACACGCCGCCGCACCCGGCGGCACCCTTCGCCTCGCTGTCCGTCCTGCGCGCGCTCGCCGCGCAGGCCGCCCTGCGCTTCGCGCTCGCGGCGGTGCTGCTCGTGCCGGCGCTGCCCGTGCGCGCCGGAGAGGCGGACGACACCGATCTGCCCGACACGACCGATCTCGCGCTCAACCACCACGAAGTGCTGCCCGCTTCCGCCCAGCCCTTCCGGCCGGGCGAGTCGCTGCGCTTCTCGGTGCAGTACGGCTTCATCAAGGCCGGCTCGGCGTGGCTCGAGGTGCCGGAAGTGACGACGTGGAACGGCCAGCCGGTCTTCCGTCTCGTCGCGCGCGCGGAGTCGAACGGCTTCTTCGACAAGATGTACAAGGTGCGCAACCGCATCGAGTCGTTCTGGGATCGCGACTCGCTCTTCAGCTGGCGCTACTTCGAGGACCGTCACGAGGGACACTTCAAGGCGAACGACACGCTCTGGTTCGATCCGGGCGTGCGCGAGGTGCGCTACAAGAACGGCCAGAAGTATCCCGTGCCTCCGCACGTGCAGGACGCGTTGTCGGCGTTCTACTACACGCGTTTCCAGGCGCTGCCGCTCGGCGGGTCGGTGACGTTCGACTACCACGCGAGCCGCAAGAGCGCGCCGATGGAAGTGCGCGTGCTCGGGCGGCAGACCGTGAAGACGCCCGCGGGCAAGTTCAACTGCGTGGTGATCGAGCCCCTGCTCAAGGCCGGCGGCATCTTCAAGAACAAAGGCCGGCTCGTGATCTGGCTCACGGACGACGAGCGCCGCATGCCCGTGCTGATGAAGAGCAAGGTGCTGATCGGCTCCATCAGCGTCGTCCTCCAGGAGGCGAAGACCCCCGCCTGAGGCGTGGTGGCCGGGATTTCGGGCCCGCCGGGGCATCCGGCCCGGCTCCGGCGCACTTCGCGCCATCTCGCCCGGCCCGGGGGGCCCCGGAGCGCTTTCGCAACGCTTATTTCGCGACTCCGACCGGCCGATACCTCTGGCCGACGTGCGGCACGGCGATTGCGTTCCGGTCGCCGTGACCACCCGAAGCACGGCAAGCGTTGACAGTCCGAAAATCCTCCACCTATACTTCAGGCCCTTGAGTCACCCACACTTGCGGTGACCGACCTGTCGCAGGCGGAGGAACGACCCAGACGCATCTTGCTACTGCATCGGGAAGGGCCTTGTGGTTGTTGGCCCTGCCGTCGATTTGCTAGCCGGGTTTCGAGCCATCGAGCCCGAGTGCGTCCGGAAAGCCTGCGTGCCGCCGATCCGCTCGGCGCGCCCCCAAGCCCGGCTCGCTCGTGCCGTGGTCCAGTTCCCATCCAGATCGGGAGAACGCGTGATTCGTTTCGTGCACAGGGTGCTGCCCGCCTGCCTGCTCGCGCTGATGCTGTGTGGCGCCGTGACGGCGGCCGGCGCGGCGACGAAGCCCAACCTCGTGGCCGACACGCTCGGCATGGACTGGAGCCAGGTCCCGGAGTACCGCATCGTTCCGGGCGACAAGCTCCTGCTCAATCTCGGACCGAAGGCCGATCCCAATCTCGACAACGTTCACGAAGTGATCGTGCGCTCCGACGGCCGCATCACCGTGCATCCCGTCGGTGACGTGGTCGCCGCCGGCCTGACGCCCATGGACCTGCAGCGTGCCATCACGTCGCTGCTCTCCGCCGACTTCCGCTCCCCTCGCGTCACTGTCGAGGTCGTCTCGACGGCGAGCAACCAGGTGCACGTCCTCGGCCGCGTCGAACGCCCCGGCTCGTACCCGACCGGCCCGTTCTTCACGCTCACGCAGGCCGTCGCGGCCGCGGGCGGGTTCAAGGACGACGCGAACAAGGGCCACGTGCTGCTCATCCACCGCGACGGCGCGCGCACCGTGCGCGTCACGCGCGTCCGGCTCGATCGCACCCTGAAGGGCGAGGAGTTCGTGGACGCGCCCGTGTCGCGCTTCGACATCGTCTACGTGCCGCGCACGTCGATCGGAAACCTCACGGTGTTCCTGCAGACGCTGTTCTCGGGGCTGTCGCCCGCGGTCAGCACCGGCCTGCTCGGCTGGGAGCTGTTCAATCTCGACCGCGTGTTCGTCACGCGCGTGGTCAAGGAGTAACCGCGCATGAATCCGCAGTCCGGGCATTCCCCGCAGATGAACACGTCGGCCCGCCAGGCGACGATGCGCGAGTTCTTCGCCGTGCTGTTCCGGCGGCGCTGGTTCATCATCGGCCTGTTCTTCGCGGTGACCGCCACGGTCATGACGATCTCGCTCACGACCCCGACCACGTTCTCGTCGTCGGGCCGCGTGCTCGTGATCCGCGGCGAGCGCCAGAGCGCGCTGAGCCCGGGCCGCCAGCTGTTCAGCGACTGGGAGCAGGAGCTCGCGAGCGAAGTGGCGAACGTGCGCAGCACGCCCGTCATGGAGCGCACGCGCGCGCTGCTCGACGAACGCGCGAAGGCGTCCGGCAAGACCGCGCCCAAGATCAACTACGGCGCCGTGGACGTCGAAGTGATGGGCAAGAGCAACGTGCTCGGCATCGGCTACACGGATCTCGATCCCGAGATCGCGCAGCAGGTGTGCGACGCGCTGCTCACGTCGTACGTCGAGTACCGCCAGAACCGCCAGCGTCTCGGCCAGCCCGAGGTGTTCTTCCAGGCGCGGCTCGACAGCCTCAACGGCGAGATCGAGAAGCGCCTGATCGAGAAGCAGCAGATCGGCACGGCGAGCGGCGTCACGAACGCGGGCGACCAGGCGCGCGAGTGGGGCAACCAGCTCGGCTCGCTCGAACAGAAGCGCAACGACGCCGCGGCGGACCTCGCCGAGGCGCAGAACTCGCTCGCGGCGATGCGCGAACTGCAGCGCAATCCCGACATCGACCTGCCGACGCTCGGCCAGTCGTTCACGAACGAGTCCGCGCTCGTGGGCCTCAAGCAGAAGATCATGGAGCAGCAGACGCGCATCGCGACGCTGCGCGAGCGCTTCCGCGACGACGCGCCCGAAGTCCAGAACGCCATGGAGACGCTCGAGACGCTGCAGGCGCTGCTCCGCAAGGAAGTCGACGCCCGTCTCACGATGTCGAGCTCGCGCATCGAATCGCTGCGCGCCCGCCTCGCCGTCTACGACCGCGATCTCGTCTCGCTGCGCGCACGCCTCGGCGTCATCCCGAGCAGCCAGCGTCACCTCGACGACCTCGACGCGGAGATCCGCAACCTGCGCGAGCGCTACGCCGAGTTCTCGAAGGCGCGCGACATGGCGATCATCACGGCGAACACGTCGCAGGAGCGCAGCGTCGTGCTGCTGAATCCCGCCGGCATCGCCGTCGCCCAGAACACCCGCGACTACGTCCGCATGGCGCTCGCGCCCGCGTTCAGCCTCGTCATCGGTATCGGTCTCGCGTTCTTCATCGACGGTCTCGACATGACCGTACGCACCGCGGGGCAGGCCGAGGAGTACCTCGAGATCCCGGTGTTGGCCACGTTGTCCGAACGGCGCAGCAAGCGCGGTTGATCGTCCCCCAGAGGAGAGTCGTCCGCACATGACCCGCATTTTCGACGCGCTGAAGAAGGCCGAGGCGGCACGGGAAGCCGCGACCCCCGCGGGGGGCCCGGTGACGCCCCTGCATGCTTCCCCCTCGCACGCTCCCGCGCGCCCGGCCATGCCGCGTCCCGTCGGGGACCACGGACCGCTGCCGCTGCTCGGCTCGGTCGAGATGACGGACGAGACGATGCGCGAGATGGCGGCGCTGCGCGTCTCGCTCGAGTCCGCGATGCGCGACCGCAACCCGCGCGTCATCATGTTCCTGAGCCCGCAGGGCGGGGAAGGCACCAGCACGGTCACGCTGCAGTTCGCGCAGGCGCTCGCGCGTGACCCCGGCGTGCGGCCCGTGCTCGTGGACGTCAACGTCCGCCGTCCCACCTACGACCTCGATTCGTCCGTCCGCGGCGCCATCATCTCCGCGAACGTCGCGCCGCGCGGCGCCGAACCGCCGGCCGTGAGCTCGAACCTCTTCGTCGTGCCCTGCCCCGAGGACGTGCGCCGCACGGGCCTCTACCAGCCCTCGACGCTGCGGCAGGTGCTCGACGCGTCGGTGACCGGATTCGACTGGGTGCTGCTCGACGGACCGCCCGTGCTCGAGTCGCCCGATGCCTCCGCGCTCGGCGCGCTCGCCGACGGCGTCGTGCTCGTCGTGCAGGCCGGCCGCACCAAGCGGCCCGTGCTCACCCGCGCCGCCGACCTGCTGCGCAAGGCCGGCGCCCGCGTGATGGGCAGCGTGCTGAACCGCCGCGTGCTCGAGATTCCCGAGTTCATCTACCGCCGGATCTGACCCCGCCGGCAGGCCGCCGCGGATCACAGGAAGGTCGGCCATGGAGCCGAGCCCCGTCATGCACGAGAGCGAGAAACCCCAGGGAGGGCCCGTGACGCCGCTGGAGCTGGTCACGGGCTCTTCGGTTTCCGCGCGGCTCGAACCCGGACTCGCGATCGCGCGCGAGTGGGCGGGCGACGGCCTCGAGGCGCTCGTGCTCTCCGGCAGCCACGCGAGCGGGGAAGCGGCGTGGGCCGAAATCGAGGGCCGGACGATCTCGCTCTCCGACATCGACCTCTACGCCGTCATGCGCGACACCGCCTCGGCCGCCGCCGCGACCGCCCGTGCGCGCGCGGGCCGGCCCGGCCTCGCCGCGCGACTGCTCGCGTCCGGCCTCGCCGCGCCGCTCGAGGTGGGCTTCCTCACGCGCGTGGACCTGTCCCGTCAGGGCGCTCGGCCCGGCACGCTCGAGCTGTCGCGCTCGGGCCGCGTCGTGTGGGGCGACCCCACCGTCTCGCAGGTCTTCCCGCGCTGGAACGTCGGGGACGTGCCGTTCGAGGAAGTGCGCCTGCTCCTCGAGAACCGCGCGTTCGAACTGCTCGACGCGTTCGCGGGCGTGCGCGAGGAAGGTCTCACGCAACTGCGCGCGCGCCACGCCGTGCTCAAGTCGGCGGCCGACCTCGCCTCCGTGCTGTGCCTCGCGCGCGGCGAATGGCCCGAAGGCTCCGCCGCGCGCGTCGCGTGGGCGTCCGAGCACGTCCTGCCGCAGCTCGACGGCGTGTTGCCGGGCGAGTGGGGGGACGCCATCGAACGCCTGCCGCTGCTGTGGCGCGAAGCGCTCGCGTGGAGATCGGGCGCCGTGCGTACGCTCGATCCGAAGGCGGCGCGCGCCGAATGGCTCGCGGCCGTACGCTGCTGGTGCGCCGTGTGGTGGCTCACGGGCGACGAGCCGCGCCGCGGGGTGTGGGAGCGCGTGCTCGCCGTGGCGGCGCGCGCGCCGTTGCGCCGCCGCGCACGCCAGGCGGTCGGGCACGCGCCGCGCAGCGGCCGGCCCGAGCCCGCGCTCACGCGCCTGAAGAGCTGGCTCGCGGGCACGCCGCAGCACCGCGTGAACGGCAGCGCGAGCGCGCTGCTGCTCGCCGCCGCGTCGTCCGCCTCGCCTTCGCGCCCCGCGCTGCCCGTGGGCGCCCTGCGCGTGCTGCGCGCGCTGGGTGTCACGGCCGCGCGCGACTGGGACGCCGCCCGCGCCGACGTGCTGCGTGCGTGGGACGAGCGCGTGCTCGACGGCCAGCGCACGGCGGGGGACGCGTGAAGCCCGTCATGGTCGTGCTCTTCGTGGACGCGCTCGGCTGGTCGCTGGCCTCCGCTCGCGAGGGCTTCGCCGCGCCGCTCGTGCACCGCCGCGAACTGGCGACGGTGCTCGGGTTCA
>JACRIW010000093.1 GCA_016215625.1 Candidatus Eiseniibacteriota bacterium
CGGGATGTCGGGCCCCCCAAGCTGTTTCCCGCGAGTCGATTCCGCGTGCACTCAGGTGCGAGAAACTTCGGCCTCCCGCCCTGCGCCCACCGAGACGCGGGTGATGGGCACCCCCGCCTCGCGCTCGACCCACTCGAGGTACTCGCGAGCGGCGGCGGGCAGTTCGGCCCAGCGACGAGCCGCGGTGGTCGCGCACTTCCAGCCCGGGAACTTCCTCCACACGGGCTGCACGCGCTCGAGTTCGCCCGAGGTGGCCGGGAAGCCGGCCACGTCGCGGCCGTCGAGCGTGTAGCGCTCCGCCACGACGATCTCGTCGAAGCCGTCGAGCACGTCGAGCTTGGTCACGACGAGCTGCGTCAGGCCGTTCACGCGCACGGCGAAGCGCAGCGCGGGCAGGTCGAGCCAGCCGCAGCGACGCGGCCGCCCGGTCGTGGCGCCGTACTCCTCACCCGCCTCGCGCAGCCGCGCCGCCTCGTCGGAGGGCATCTCGGTCGGGAACGGTCCGTGCCCGACGCGGGTGGTGTACGCCTTGGTGACGCCGACGACTTCGTCCACCAGCGTGGGCCCGATGCCCACGCCCGCGGTGGCGCCCGCGGCGCTCGCGTTCGAGGACGTCACGAACGGATACGTGCCGTGGTCCACGTCGAGCAGCGTGCCCTGCGCACCCTCGAGCAGCAGCCGGCGGCCGCGTTTCGCGGCGTCGTACAGTTCGGCCGACGCGTCGCACACGAGCGGTCGCAGCCACTCGGCCAGCGGCGCGAGCTCGTCGTGCAGCCCCGCTCCCGACATGGAAGCGAGCGCCTGCGCCGCCTCGGGAAACTCGAGGCGCAGGCGATGCAGCGTGCGATCGGCGCGCTCGACGAAACCGGCGCGGTCGAAGAGGTCGGCGACGCGCAGCCCGGTGCGCGCGATCTTGTCGCGATAGGCGAAACCGATGCCGCGTCCCGTGGTGCCGATGGCGCCCGGGCCGCTCTCCGCACACGCCTCGACCGCGCGGTGGTACGGCAGGATGAGGTGCGCGGTGGCCGACACGCCGAGTTGCTCCCGCGCCGGAATGCCCCGAGCTTCGAGCATGGCGACTTCGTCGCGAAGCCGTGCGAGGTCCACGACGACGCCGTTGCCGATCAGGCAGCGGCAGCCGGGGTTCAGGATGCCGCTCGGCACCAGGTGCAGCACGAGCGTCTCGCCCTGATGGATGACGCTGTGCCCGGCGTTCGGGCCGCCCTGCCAGCGCGCGACGACGTCCGCGGCGGCGGCGAGTGAATCGACGATCTTGCCCTTGCCTTCATCGCCCCACTGGGCGCCCACGACGATGGTGCACGACATGATTGGCCTCCCGGACCAGTCAAAGGACGCGGCACCTTAGCGGAGCGCGGCGAAGAGTGTCCACCGTGCGGGTCGCCGAAAGAGAAACGGCGCGGTCCGCCGGAGCGAACCGCGCCGCACACCGCCGCGGGACTCAGCCGAGTCTGGCGAGTTCCGCGTTGAGGATGTCCGCCGCCTCGGTGCCGGCGCGCTTCTGGGCCTCCGCCGTGCTGGCGCCCAGGTGCGGCAGCGGCAGCAGGTTCGGCAGCGCGAGCAGCGGGCTCGCGCCGGGAGGCTCGGTGCCGAACACGTCGGTCGCGGCGGCGCGGATCGTGCCGCCGGAGAGCGCCGCGTGCAGCGCCTCTTCGTTCACGACGCCGCCCCGCGCGCAGTTCACGAGGATCGCGTCCTTGCGCATGAGCGAGAACTCGCGCGCCCCGATCGAGTCCTTCGTGTCCTTCGTGAGCGGCACGTGCAGCGTGATCACGTCGGCCTGCGCGAACAGCTCGTCGCGCTTCACCATGCGCACCCAGCTGAAGCCCTCGCCCGCCGAGTCGTACATCGGGTCGTAGGCGATCACGTGCATGTCGAACGCGCGCGCGCGCGTCGCCACCTCGCGGCCGATGCGGCCGAAGCCGAAGATGCCGAGCGTGCGCCCGGCGAGCTCGCGGCCCATGTACTTGGTCTTCTCCCACACCCCTGCGCGCAGGTCCGTGGAGGCGGGCACGACGTGCCGCTCGAGCGCGAGCATGAGTCCGATCGCGAGTTCGGCGACCGACACCGAGTTCGCGTTCGGCGTGTTCGAGACGACCACGCCGCACTCCTTCGCCACCACCTGGTCGACGTTGTCGAGTCCGGTGCCGGCGCGTACGACGACCTTGAGCGACGGCGCGGCGCGCAGCACGTCCGCGGTCACCTTGGTCGCGCCACGCACGAGCAGGCCCTGCACGCCCTCGAGCGCCGCGATCAGTTCGGCCCCCTTGAGCGCGTTGCCCTCGCTCACGTCGTGGCCGGCCGCGCGCAGCGCCGCGATCGCGGCGGCATCCACCTTGTCGCAGGCGAGCACCTTCACGACGCGGCCTCCCACGCTTCACGCGCGGCGCTGCACGCGCCGTCGGCCGCGTGGCCGAGCGCGTTCACGCACTCCTCGAGCGCGCCGAGCACGACGTACATGTCGGAGAGGTCGTACGAGCCCATGTGGCCGACGCGGATCATCTTGCCCTTCATGTGGTCCTGTCCGCCCGCGACCGTGATGCCGTGCACCTCGCGCAGTCGCTTCACGATCGCCGAGGCTTCGACGCCGGCCGGCGGCAGCAGCGCGGTCACGCTGTTCGCGGGGCTCTTCGAGAAGAGCGTGAAGCCGAGCTTCTGCGCGCCCGCGCGCACGGCGGCGGCGAGCTTCGCGTGACGCCGGTGCACGTTCTCGAGTCCTTCCTCGCGCATCATGGCGATCGCCTCGCCGACGGCGAAGATGAGCGACACGGCGGGCGTGAACGCGCTCTCACCCGCAGGCAGGTTCTTGCGGGCCTTGCGCAGGTCCCAGTAGAAACGCGGCAGGCGCTCGCCTTCGATGGCGTCGAGCGCCCACGGCGCGAGGCTCACGGTCGCGATGCCCGGAGGGGACATGAGCCCCTTCTGCGAACCCGTCACGACGACGTCCACGCCCCACTCGTCCTGCGGCAGGGGATGCACACCGACGCCGGTGATCGCGTCCACGACGAGGCGCTTGCCGCGTGCGCGCGTCTCCTTCGCGATCGCCCGGATGTCGTACCACGTCGCGGTGGACGTCTCGCTCTGGGTCGCGAACACCGTCGTGATCGCCGCGTCGGCGTCGAGTTTCGCGGCCACCTCGGCGGGAGGAATCGCGTTGCCCCACTCCACCGTGATCGTCTCGTAGGGGACGCCGAACGCCTTGCACAGGTTCGCCCAGCGCTCGCCGAACTTGCCGCCGACGAGCACGAGGGCCTTGGCTCCGGGCGCCATCAGGTTCACAACCGTCGCTTCCATCGCGCCGGTGCCCGACGCCGCGAGCATGAGCACCTCACCCTGCGTCTGGTGCAGCCACTTCAGGTCCTCGCTCACCTTCGTGTAGGTCGCGCGGAAGACGTCGGTGCGGTGGTGCGGGGCGACCTGCGACAACGCGCGCAGGATGCGCACCGGGATCTCGACCGGGCCGGGAGTGAACAGGCGCGGCCGGGTGCTCGTCTTGAACGGAGGCGTGGCGCTCATCGCGGTGTGGCTTCCTTCCTTCGGGTCAGTGGGCGTAATGCGTGGCCGGACGCGCCGGCCCTTCGGTTTCCTTGGGCGCCGTCTCGCGCTGCAGCGCGCGGTCGAGCACCTGGTCCATGTCGTCCACGAGCACGAACTCGACGGCCTCGCGCACCTCGCGCGGGATCTCGGCGATGTCCTTCTCGTTCGCACGCGGCACGAGCACGGTCTTCATGCCCGCCCGGCGCGCGGCGACGGCCTTCTCGTTCAGTCCGCCGATCGGCAGCACGGTGCCGCGCAGCGTGATCTCTCCCGTCATGGCGACGTCGGCACGCGTGGGCGTGCCGGTGAGCGCCGAAACCAGCGCCGTGGCCATCGTGATGCCGGCCGACGGTCCGTCCTTGGGCATCGCGCCCTCGGGCACGTGCACGTGCACGTCGATCTCCCGGTGGAACCAGCGTTCGAGCCCGAACTGCGCGGCGCGCGAGCGGGCGTACGACATCGCCGCCTGCCCCGACTCGCGCATGACGTCGCCGAGCTTGCCGGTGAGCAGCAGGTCGCCCTTGCCGGGCAGGATGCTCACTTCGATCGTGAGCAGGTCGCCGCCCGTCTCGGTCCACGCGAGCCCGTTCGCCACGCCGACGCGCGAACCGCGCTCGACGTTCGTGTCGAGCCAGCGGCGCGGGCCGATCAGCTTGCCGAGCGACTGCGGCGAGATCGTCATGCGCTTCTCGAGCTTGCCCTCGGCCTTCACCTTCGCGACCTTGCGGCAGAGACCCGCGATCTCGCGCTCGAGGCTGCGCACGCCGGCTTCGCGCGTGTAGCCCGCCATGAGGTCGCGCAGCGTCTGGTCCGGCACGTGGATGTCGCCCTCGGCGAGCCCCGCCGCCGCGACCTGCTTGGGCAGCAGGAACCGGCGCGCGATCTGGAGCTTCTCGGTCTCGAGGTAGCCGGGCAGCCGGATCACCTCCATGCGGTCCACGAGCGCGGGCGGAATCGTGTAGAGCGAGTTCGCCGTGCAGATGAAGAGCACCGTGGACAGGTCGAAGTCCACCTCGAGGTAGTGGTCCGCGAAGGTGTGGTTCTGCTCGGGGTCGAGCACCTCGAGCAGCGCGCTCGCCGGGTCGCCGCGGAAGTCGCTGCCGAGCTTGTCGATCTCGTCGAGCAGGAAGACCGGGTTGCGGCTGCCGGCGCGGCGCAGGCCCTGGATGATGCGGCCCGGCATCGAGCCGATGTAGGTGCGCCGGTGCCCGCGGATCTCGGCCTCGTCACGCACGCCGCCGAGCGCGAGGCGCACGAAGCGCCGGCCGATCGAACGCGCGATGGACTTGCCGAGCGAGGTCTTGCCCACGCCCGGAGGACCGACGAAGCAGAGGATCGGCGCCTTGTTGTGTCCCGTGAGCTTGAGCACCGAAAGATACTCGGTGATGCGGTCCTTCACTTTCTCGAGCCCGAAGTGGTCCTCGTCGAGCACCTTCTGCACGTCGCCGATGTCGAGGTCGTCCTTCGTCGTCGTGCGCCACGGCAGAGCGGTCAGCCAGTCGATGTAGCCGCGCACGACGGTCGCCTCGGGCGACATGAAGCTCATGCGCGAGAGCCGGTCGAGTTCCTTCATCGCGCGCGCGCGGACTTCCTTCGGCATCTTCGCCTTGCGGATCGCGGTCGCGAGTTCCTCGACCTCGTTGCCGGAGTCTCCCCCTCCGGGCTGCCCGAGCTCCTTGCGGATCGCCTTGAGCTGCTCGTGGAGGTAGAACTCCTTCTGGTTCTTGTGCACCTGCGAGCGGACCTGCCCCTCGATCTTGCGCTCGAGGCGCACGATCTCGAGTTCGCTCGCGAGCGTCTCGGCGAGCAGGTTGAGCCGGGCGACCGTACCCGGCGCCTCGAGCAGGCGCTGCTTCGCGGGCACCTTGACCTGCAGGTGCGACGCGATCGTGAGCGACAGCTGCGACGCGTCGGCGATGGAGGCCGTCGTCGCGAGCACTTCGTCGGGGATGCGGCGGTTGAGGTGCACGTAGTCCTGGAACATCTGCAGCGTGTTCCGCTGAAGCGCCTCGACCTCCGGTCCCACCGCGATCTCGTCCGGGTACAGCGCCGCGGTGACCGTGTAGAAATCGTTCGACCACTGGAAGCGCTTCGCCACCGCGCGCGAGAGTCCTTCGACGAGCACGCGCATCGAGCCGTCCGGCAGGCGGAAGAGCTGGAGCACGCGCACGATCGTGCCGGTCTCGAACAGCTCCTGGTGCTGCGGGTCGGCGACGTCGCCGCGCTTCTGCGCGGTCACGAACAGCACGCGGTCGCGGGCGGCCGCCTTTTCGACGGCGTTGATGGACGGCAGGCGTCCGACCAGCAGCGGGATGGTCATGTACGGGAACACCACGACCTCACGCAGCGGCAGCAGCGGCAGGCGCTCGGAGAACGTGAACGTCTCGTCGCCACGCGTGAGCGTGAGCTTGCCGGCGCGCTCTCCCCGCTCGGCGGCGGGGGCGTCGGCGACCGACTGCGCGCGGGTGAGCGCGCGGGACGGCTTGCGTGCGGAACGAGTCGCGGTGCGGCCCGCGGCCTTCCTGCGGGTGGGCTTCGATGCCAAGGGTGCTCCTTGCGACGGAGGATGGAGTCGCGGGCGAAAAGGAAACCGGGCCGGTCGCGCGAGGCGGCCGGCCCGGAGATGCCTTCGGGAATGCCGGGTCTCCCCGGCACGGGTCAGGCTTCCTTGCGCCTCTTCTCGCGTTCGCCGCGGAACGTCAGGAGCGGCGGCGCGTTGTTCTGGATGCATTCCTTCGAGATCGTGCAGCCGATCACGTCCGAACGCGAAGGGATGTCGTACATCACTTCCAGCATGGCTTCTTCGATGACGGCACGCAAGCCGCGGGCGCCGGTGCCGCGCGCGATGGCGAGCGAGGAGATGGCGTGCAGCGCGTCCTCGGTGAAGTCGAGCTTGACACCCTCCATCTCGAGGAACTTGGCGTACTGCTTCGTGATGGCGTTCTTCGGCTCGGTGAGGATGCGGACGAGCGACGCCTCGTCGAGCGAGTCGAGCGTGCCGACGACCGGCAGACGGCCGACGAGCTCGGGGATGAGGCCGTAGCGCAGCAGGTCTTCCGGCTCGACGAGCGCCATGAGTTCGCCCGTGTTGCGCTGCTTCTTGCTCTTGATCTCGGCGCCGAAGCCCAGGACCTTCTCGCCCACGCGGCGCTCGATCACCTTGTCGAGGCCTTCGAAGGCGCCACCGCAGATGAACAGGATGTCCTTCGTGTTCACCTCGATGTACTTCTGCTGCGGATGCTTGCGTCCGCCCTGCGGCGGCACGTTGGCGACCGTGCCTTCGAGGATCTTGAGCAGCGCCTGCTGTACGCCCTCGCCCGACACGTCGCGCGTGATGCTGGGGTTCTCGCTCTTGCGCGAGATCTTGTCGATTTCGTCGATGTAGACGATGCCGTGCTCGGCGTTGACCAGGTTGAAGTCCGCCGACTGCAGGAGGCGCACGAGGATGTTCTCGACGTCCTCACCGACGTAGCCGGCTTCCGTCAGGCTGGTCGCATCCACGATCGCGAAGGGCACCTTGAGCACCTTGGCGAGCGTGCGCGCGAGCAGGGTCTTGCCCGTGCCCGTGGGGCCGATCAGCAGGATGTTCGACTTCTCGAGCTCGATGTCGTTCGCGCCCGGCGTCGAGTAGATGCGCTTGTAGTGGTTGTACACCGCGACCGCGAGCGTCTTCTTGGCGCGGTGCTGCCCGACGACGTAGTCGTCGAGGATCTTCTTGATCTCGGAGGGCTTGGGCAGCTGGCCCGAGGACGACGGCTGCTCACGCTCGACTTCGCCTTCGAGGATGTCGTTGCACAGCTTCACGCACTCGCTGCAGATGTACACGGACGGGCCGGAGACGAGCCGTGCGACCTCGTCCTGGCCGCGTCCGCAGAACGAGCAGCGGATGGGGTGCGGTGTGGCGATGCGCTTCTTCATGTGGTCACGTCCCTCGAGCCTGCCAGCCCTGGAAGACGGGGCCCGGGAGTCGGGCCCCATCCGGGATCACTTGCGCTTGTCGAGAATCTCGTCGATCAGCCCGTACGTCTTCGCCTCGGCCGCGGACATGAAGTTGTTGCGGTCCGTGTCCTTGATGATCTGCTCGACCGTGCGGCCGGTGTGCTTCGAGAGGATGCCGTTCAGCGTGTCCCGCATCTTCTGCATCTCGCGGGTCGCGATCTCGACGTCCGAGTACTGGCCCGAAGCGCCGCCGAGCACCTGATGGATCATGACGCGCGAGTTCGGCAGCGCGTAGCGCTTGCCCGTCGCGCCCGCGGCGAGAAGCACCGCGGCCATGCTCGCCGCCTGTCCCATGCAGAGCGTGGAGACCGGAGGCTTGATGAACTGCATCGTGTCGTAGATCGCCAGGCCGGCCGTGACCACGCCGCCCGGGCTGTTGATGTACAGGTTGATCTCGCGGTCCGGATCCTCGCCCTCGAGGAAGATCAGCTGGGCGATGATCAGGTCCGCCATCTGGTCCTCGATCGGCTGCCCGATGAAGATGATGCGGTCCTTGAGAAGCCGCGAAAAAATGTCGTAGGCGCGTTCGCCACGCCCGGTCTGTTCGACGACGATCGGTACGAGACCCATCTCGTTCGACCCTTTCCCTGTGGGTTCAGCCGCCTGACTCCGTGGCGGCGTCGTGTGCTAGCTCGCCGCTCCGGCCATCGCTGCCGCGATGGGTTCGTCCTTCACCTTCGCCGCTTCGATCAGCAGGTCCATCGCCTTGCGCTCGACGAGCGTCTCGCCCAGTGCACGACGGCGGTCCCCCGACTGGTAGCGGGCCCGGACCTTCGATGCCTGACGCGGGTCCGAGGCGCACATCCGGTCGATTTCCGCCGAGATCTCCTCTTCCGAAACCTCGAGCTTCTCCTGCGTCGCCACTCCCATGAGGAGCACTTCGCGCCGGAGCGAGCGTTCGACGCCCGGCTTGTAGTGCTCTTCCAGCTGCTTCTGCAGTTCGGGACCGACCTCGCGGCCGTTCGTCTGCTCCCGGACCACCTGACCCAGCATGTAGGTCACGAGGCGCTCGGGCAGGTCGAACGGGTTCCGCTGGATCAGTTCCTCGGTGAGGGCGCCCTCCATCTCGCGGCGAACCCGGCCACCTTCCTCGGCTTCGAGGTTCTGGCGGACGCGATCCCGCAGCGCCTGGAGGGAATCGAGACGGAACAAGTCTCGCGCGAAGTTATCGTCCAGGTCCCGCAACTTCTTCTCCTGGATTTTCCGGATGCTGACGACGTATCGGATGGCCTTGCCCGCGAGCTCGGTCTGACCGTGCTCGGCCGGGTAATTGACGGTGATCGTACGCTCCTGCCCCTCCTCGGCGCCGGTGAGGGCGGTCTCGAGGTCCGGAAGCAGGTCCGGCGAGCCGAGCTGGATGCGAAGGCCCTTCGAGCGCGTGTTGGCCAGACGGCGGCCGTTCGCGTCGAGACGCTGCGAGTCGAGCAGGATCACGTCGCCCTTGGCGGCCGGGCGCCTGACGTCCACGAACACCGCGCCGTCCTCGCGCAGGTTGTTCACGACCGCCTCCACCGCGGCGTCGTCGACGACGCGCGCACGGCGGGTGACCGGCAGGCCCTTCCACTCCTTCACCTCGACGCGCGGCGCGACGTCCACGAGGGCGTCGAACTTGAGCGGCTGGCCGGGCGTGAAGGTCAGGTTGGTGATGGTCGGGGGCACGACCGGCACGAGTTCGGTCTCGCCGAGCGTCCGCCCCGTGACCTCCGGGAGGAAACTGTCGAGGAACTCCTGCTCGATGTGCGCGGCGAACTCCACGCGGACACGGTCGAGCGGCACCTTGCCCTTGCGGAACCCGGGCATGACGACACGGCGCTGCAGCTGGCGGGCGACGGCGTCCAGGCGCGCCTGAACCTCTTCGACGGGAACTTCGATGGTGACGGTGTGCTGCCAGTCCCCGGTCTTGGTGACGGTATGGCTCATCGTGTGGTCTCGACCTCGATAACGGTGCAGTGGAAGTTCGGGATGCGGATCAGAGGGATCATGCGAGAGGGGGGATTTGAACCCCCACGAGTTTCCCCACCGGAACCTAAATCCGGCGCGTCTGCCAGTTCCGCCACTCTCGCAACGCTCGTGCGACCTCGCCCGGAGCGGGTCCGGTCCGATGCGCGCGGGAGCGCGATGGATGCGGCGCCGGGCGGCCGGCACATGTTCCGGCCTCGCACGCGGAAACGCGCGGCAGCATAGCACAGGGCCCCGAGCCCCCGAACAAGCTCCGGGGACACGGGGCCCTGCGGTGTTTCAGAAGGCGACGCGAACCGAGGCGACGATCCGGTCGTCCGAGAGCGTCGGGCTGGCCGGGCGGGCGATGGCCCGATGAAGCACCCCGAGGTCCACGACCGTCTCACCCGAGTGATAGGCGATGCCCACTCCGACCGACTTCGCGCGCGGCTCGGGCGTGCCGGGCTGCACGTCGAGTCCGACGCCGACTCGCCCACCCCAGACCGCTTCCGGGTCGAGGTAGTCGATGCCGGCCGCCCATGCCTGGCCCGCCGCAGCCCCGACGCCGAAGGCATCCCACTTCTCGGCGCCGCGCTGCGTGCCCGAGGCGTACACCCCGGACTCCGGCGAGAGCGTCCAGCGGGCGGACAGTCCCGCCTCGTAGGTCGAGCCACGCTCGGCCTCGAAGTCCCGCCGCGAGTCGCCCGAGGTCAGCTCGGCCAACTCCGTCCCAGTCACGCTCAAGGGTGCGAGGAGCCGCAGTCCACCGCCGACCACCAGCCCGCCGCGTTCGTTCGGCCGGCGCTCCCAGCGAAGTCCGAAGGCTCCACCGAACGCGCTTCCGCTCCAGGTGAGATCGCGCAACCCCGCGTCGGGCGAACCCGACGTCTCGAGCACCTGGTACTGGTCGTCGCGCGAGGTCAGCTCGACGGCCGCGCCCCAGCGCACTCTCTCCCCCTTCGCCACCGCGACGCCACCACGCGTCTCGCGCGTGCTGCCGTCGTACTGCAGCGTCGCGCTCGGCCCCGTGGAGCCGCTGCGGCCGAGCACGAACGACTGGTTCTCGACGCGCAGCTGCGGCTGGCTCGCGTACAGCGACCACGTGAATCCGCGCACGGGCAGGGACAGTTGCGCGCCCGCGAAGTCCACGTTGAGGTCGACCTGCTCGAACTCGCGGTTCGCCGCGCTCAGGTCCTGGCGGCTGACGCGCACGAGCTGTGGCGAGAGCGTGAGGCCCCGCCCCGGACGCGCGGCGGGATTGACCGCGACGTCCTCGGCGATCCAGCGGTCGGCGAGCGCGAGGCCCGCGGACGCGCCGGAGGCCGGAGTCACGACCGAGCCGGGAAACGCGAAGCGCGCGGCCGTGAGCGGCGAAGGCATGCCGGCGGCGCAGGGCACGGCGAAGCCGAGGCACGCGGCGGCGAGCGGAAGAAGAAGGCGTACTCGAGTCATTCAGGCTCCGTACTTGTCGAGACGCCCGGCGTTCGCCAGAAGTACCGCCATCAGGTCCTTGCTGGCAAGGCCGGAGAAGCTGCCGGCGCGGCAGTGCTTTTCGTGGAAGCGCGCGAAGCCGTCTGCGAAGCACCACTTGCCGTGGATCAGGGCCGGCACCGGGTGCCACGAGTGCCCCTTGACCGGGGTCGGTGTCGAGTGGTCCCCCGTCATGCAGAGCACGTCCGGATGCAGGGCGAGCAGCTGCGGCAGGGCGGTGTCCACGGATTCGATGACGGCCTTCTTCATGTCGAAGTTGCCGTCCTCACCCGCCATGTCCGTGCCCTTCACGTGCAGGAAGAAGAAGTCGTAGTCGTTCCACTTCTCGCGCGCGACCGCGATCGCGTCCGCGGCGGTCTCGCCGCCCGGCACGAACAGGTCCATGCCCGCGAGCTGGGCGACGCCGCGGTACATCGGGTACGCGGCGATCGCCGCGGCGCGCAGCTGGAAGCGCTCGCGGTAGCCCGGGAAGTGCGGACGCGCCGAGAACCCGCGCGCGAGCGCGGCGTTGGCCGGCGCCTCGTTCTTCAGCACCTCGGCGGCGCGCTGCATGAACGCGTTGATGATGCGCGCCGTCTTCTCGTTCGCGGCGCCGGGGACGAGCGCGTGCGCGGCCGGGATCGCCTTGCCTTCCTTGTGCGGGTCGGCGTCCGAGACTTCACCGCCCAGGCCGGGGCCGCGCAGCACGGCGACGAAGCGATGCCCCTTGCCGGGCTCGAGGATCACGTCCACGTCCTCGAAGCGCGCGGCCTTCTCCTTGAGCATCGCGACGAGCTTCGCGCACGTTTCGCTCGGGATGCGCCCGGCGCGGCGGTCGGTGACGATGCCGTCGGGGCCGAGCGTGCAGAAGTTCGCGCGCGCCGCGACGTCGCCGGGCTTGAGTTCCATGCCGGCGCCGAGCGCCTCGAGTACGCCGCGGCCGACCGTGGTTTCGACCGGGTCGTAGCCGAACAGGCCGAGGTGGCCGGGGCCGCTGCCCGGCGTCACGCCCGGCTGCACGGGCAGCAGCCGGCCGAGTGCGCTCGACGGCGCGAGCGCGTCGAAGTTCGGCGTGCGTGCCGCCTCGAGCGGCGTCTGCCACTGGTGTTCGGCGTTCGGCAGGTCGCCGAGGCCGTCCATGACGAGCAGCACGATCTTGGTGGTGTTCGGGATGACGAGCGATTCGAGCACGGACGAGGACACGACCTTCTCCTTCTCTTTAATGACCGGGGATGACTCCGACCGCAGTCCACCACGGATGGATTTCGGGAATGAAACGCCCGGCTTTCACCGCCGGGTCCTCCGAAACGAGGCGCCGAGTCGTGAGCGTGTCGGCGTCGAACACGAGCACGCCGCGCAGGGCGCCGATGCCTTCGATCGGTCCGGCGGCGACGAGCTTGCCGTCGCGCCGCAGGTCGTCGAGGTGCTTCGCGTGACGGCGCAGCACCTTCTTCACACCGGAGGCGACGTTCGCGGTCCAGCGCGGGCCGCGGTGCAGCAGCACGAAGCTGTACGTGACCATGGAGTCGCGTGCACCGGTCGCGGCGCGGACGCGGTAGTCGTCGGACAAGCCCTCGGGGCCGTACCAGCGGTAGAGGTCGGCGCGCAGGCGCTTCGACGCGATCGCGGGATCGTCCTTCAGCATGTCCGGCACGCGGCCGGTGCTGTCGGTCGCGAGCACGAAGAGCCCGCGCAGCGGCGTGTCGTCCCCGAACGGCCCCGCGCCGTACATCTCGCCCGCTTCGAACATGCGGCGGATGTTCGCGAGGTGCCCGGCCTGGATCGAGTCCGTGTGCGCGTTGCGCTCCGGCGTCCACGCGGGGCCGCGGCGCAGCAGCGCGAGCAGGTACAGCTTCGCCGGGGGCGCGGCGACGACCGGCTTCTTCCCCGCCGACGCGGGAAGCGCGAGCAAGGTCGAGAGCAGGACGGCGAGCAGGCAGAGTCGGCGGAGCACGGTCACGCGACGGCACCTCCATGTGGGAGCGGCGGCACGACGCGCGCAGGTTAGTCGCTTTCCCGCCGGCGCGCACGAGCGCCGGGACATCCGGCACGCCCCACGCCCCACGCCCCGCCCGCGCGCGTCGTGCAGGATCGGGTTGCCGTCCGCCGCGCGCGCTCGTGTAGCATGCGGCGCCATGACCGACGCCCGCGTGCCGCGCCCGCTCGCCCGCTTCGCCCCTGCGCTCGTGCTGCTCGCCGCGCTCGCCCTGCGCGTGCGCGAGGCGCTGCGCGCGCCGCTGTGGTACGACGAGCTGTACACGCAGGCGGCCGTGAACCGGCCGTGGGAAGAGGTCCTGCGCGTGATGCGCGGCGACGTGCATCCGCCCCTGCACTTCGTGCTCGCGCACCTTTGGACGTTCGCCGGGCACTCCGACCTCGCGGTGCGCGGGCTCGGCATCCTCGCGGGGCTCGCGGGCGTGTGCGTCGCCTGGGGCTTCGCGCGCGACCTGTTCGGCGCGCGCGCCGGGCTGCTGACCGCGGCGCTCGTCGCGCTGCACCCGTGGCACGTGTACTTCTCGCAGGAGGCGCGCAGCTATCCGTGGCTGTGGCTGTTCCTTTCGATTTCGGCGTGGAGCGCATGGCGCTGGGCCGGACGCGGCGAGCGCCGCGACGCCGTGCTTTTCGTGCTGTCGAGCGCGCTCGCGCTGTGGACGCATTACCTCGCCGGCATCGTGCTCGCGCTGCAGTGGGTGTGGATGCTCGCACGGCTGCGCCGCGAAGGCTCGCGCGCGCTCGCGTGGACCGGCTGGCACGTCGCCGTCGCACTGCTGTTCGCGCCCGTGCTGCCGCTGTGGTGGGCGCAACTGCACCGCGCCGGCGCCGACCACTGGTTGCCACGCCCGAGCGTGCACGACCTCTACGAGGCGGCGCGCAAGCTCGCGTTCGGCGCCTCCTACCTCGTGCCCGTGGTGCTGCTGCTCGCGTGCACGCCGCTCACGTCGGCGCGGACGCGTCGCGCGGCCGTCCACGCGCTCGGCGCCGGACTCGTGCCCGTGCTGCTTTGCTGGACGCTCGGCACGGCCGGGGTGCGCGTGTTCGCGCCCAAGTACATGATGTTCGCCATTCCCTCGCTCTGCGCGTTGATCGCCGCGGGCACGCTGCGCCTGCCGAAGGTGGCGTCGGCCGCGCTCGCCGTGGCGTTGCTCGCGCTGGGACTGCGCGCGGGGTTCGTGCGCGCACCGTACCCCGAGGCCGACGCGCTCGGGCGCACGAAGCGCGTACTCGACTCCGAACTGCGCGCGGGCGACGTCGTGTTCCACGCCGACACGCACACGCTGCTGTTCGGCGAGCGCTATTACCCGAAATCGCGCCACGTCCTGCTGCTCATGGGGCAGCGCCTGCCCTACTACGAAGGTGGTCATCTCGTGCCGGATTCGGTGCGCGCGGAGGCGGGCGCGCTCGTGTCGGCGCACGACCACGGACTGCGCTGGTTCGCGCTCGCCGCCCGCCCCGCGGGGCTCGACGATCGCGCGGCGGCGGCGCTCTTCGAGGCCGCCTCGGGCGCGCCCGCCGAGACGCTGGGCGTCGTGCGCCTCTGGCGCGGCCAGCCGCGCTGAGCCGTTCCGGCGGCGCGCGCTTGTCGCACACGGTCACGCCCGCCTATCCTGCCGCCGGTCGTTCCCGACCCGGCACTTCCAACACCTTTCCGGAGGCGGTTTCTCCATGGCCATTCAGAAAATCGGCGTGATCGGCTGCGGCCTCATGGGCAGCGGCATCGCGCAGGTCAGCGCGCAGGCCGGCTTCACCACCGTCGTGCGCGAAGTCTCGCCGAACGCCCTCGAGAAGGGCCTCGGTTCGATCTACAAGTTCCTCCAGGCCGGCATCGACAAGGGCAAGGTGCCCCAGTTCGAACTCGACAAGGTGAAGAAGAACCTGTCGGGTACCACCGAGCTCAAGGACCTCGCGGACTGCGACCTCGTCGTCGAGGCCGCGACCGAGAACCTCGGCCTCAAGAAGGAACTGTTCGGCGCGCTCGATGCCATCTGCAAGCCCGAGACGATCTTCGCCTCGAACACCTCGAGCCTCTCGATCACCGAGATGAGCGGGTTCACGAAGCGCCCCGAGCGCGTGATCGGCCTGCACTTCTTCAATCCCGTCCCGCTCATGAAGCTGGTCGAGATCGTGAAGACCGTGCGCACCGACGGCGCCGTCGTCGCGGACGCGAACGCGTGGTGCATGGCGATCGGCAAGACGGCCGTGAACTGCGGCGACTCGACGGGCTTCGTCGTGAACCGCCTTCTCGTGCCGTACATGCTCGACGCGATCCGCGTCTTCGAGCAGGGGCTCGCGAGCCGCGACGACATCGACAACGCGATGAAGCTCGGCTGCGGCTACCCCATGGGGCCGCTGTTCCTCACGGACTACGTCGGACTCGACACGACGTACTACATCTCCGAGATCATGTTCGACGAGTTCAAGGAGCCGCGCTTCGCGGCCCCGCCGCTGCTCAAGCGCATGGTGCTCGCCGGCCTGCACGGCCGGAAGTCGGGCCGTGGCTTCTACGACTGGACGGCCAACCCGCCGAAGTGAGTCCGGCGGTTCCCGTCGCATCGGGGAGGCCGGGCGTCGTGCCGGCCTCCCCTCTTCTATTCCCGCACCCCGGAGAACCGACCCATGGCTCGTCCCCGCATCGCCGTACTCGGCGCCGGCAAGCTCGGCGAGACGCTCATCCGCGGCCTGCTCCAGGCCGGACAGGTGCGCGCGGCCGACGTGACCGTCACCGCGGGCCACGCCGCGCGCGCGCGGGACGTGGCGGCGCGACTCGGCGTGAAGCGCGCCGCGAGCAACGCCGAGGCCGTGCACGGCGCCGCGCTCGTGCTGGTGTGCGTGAAGCCACAGCAGGTCGGCCGCGTGATCGAGGAGATCGCGCCGCACGTGCGTGCGAGCCAGCTCGTCGTCTCGACCACGGCCTCGATGAGCACCCGCTTCCTCGAAGCGCGCCTGAAGGGCCGCGTGCCGGTCGTGCGCGCGATGCCGAACACGCCGGCGATGATCGGCAAGGGCATGACCGCGCTCTGCGCCGGGACGCACGCGAAGCCGTCGCACGTCGCGAAGGCGAAGCGCGTCTTCGACGCCGTCGGGCGCACGCTCGTCGTGGACGAGGCGCACATGGACGCGGTGACCGGGCTGTCGGCGAGCGGGCCGGCCTTCCTGTACATCGTGATCGAATCGCTCGCGGAGGCCGGTGTGAAGGTCGGGCTGCCGCGCGCCATCGCCACCGAACTCGCGGCGCAGACGGTGTACGGTTCCGGCGCGATGGTGCTCGAGACCGGCGAGCACCCGGCCAAGCTGAAGGACGAAGTCACGACGCCCGCCGGCACCACGATCGACGGCATCCTCGAACTCGAGGACGGCGGGCTGCGCGTGACGCTCATCAAGGCGGTCGTGCGCGCCACGCAACGTGCCACGCAGCGCGCGCGCGAACTCGACTCGTGATCCCGGAAGGAGCGCACATGAAGAAGCGCATGGTGTCCCTGCTCGTCGCGCTCGCCGCGTTCCCGGCGTGCGCGCACGCGGCGGTGTGGTCCGTCGGCAGCAACCTCGGCGTGAGCTTCATCTCCCCCGACCGCGGCGCGCACGTCACGACGTTCGCGGCTCCCGGCTCGGTGGACGGCATGCTCCCCGGCCTGCGGCTCGGGCGCACGCTGTCGCACCCGAACGCCGAGGCGTATTTCGACGGCGGCATGACGTGGTCCACCTCGAACGGCGCGCACGCGAGCGGGCTCGCGCTCACCGCGAACTACCAGTGGAACTTCACGCCCGCCGCGCGCTGGACGCCTTTCGTGGACCTCGGAGCGGGCTTCGCGCACAAGTCCGTGGACTCGGGCGACTCGGATGCGGCCGGCACCAGCCTGCGCATCGGCGTCGGCGCGGGCGCGCGGCGCAAGGCCGGCGACTCCGGCACGCTGCGCGCCGCGGTGCGCTGGGACCACGACTCGCGAGCCACCGACCGCTCGGTCGTCGTGAACCCGGGCGGCAGCGTGATCACCTTCAAGCTGGGCTTCGACCTGTGGCTGAAGTGACGGCGGCGGTCGGGCGCGCGCTCGCGGCGTACCACGCACAGGTCGAGCCGGCGCTCTGGGAGGACCTGCGCGAGGCCGGGGTGTTCGCCGACGCGGACGCCGCGGTCGCGCGCGCCGAATGGGAGTGCCTCGCGCTGCACGCGTGCGTCCGCGGGCTCGTCGCCGGGTCCGGCTTCGGCGACACCACGGCCGACACGCTCGACGCCATGCACGAGCACGTGCTCGCGGCGTGGACGCTCGAGCACCCGGACGGCGTCGCGGCCCGGCGCGAGCGCGTCGCCGCGCGTTACGACGAGTACGGCCGCATCGGCCAGGAGCGCGAGAGCGACGGCCCGGGCGAAGTCGCCTCGGCGCTCGGCCTCGCGGCGTCCGCGCACGTGTTCGCACCGCGCGTCGCGGGCGTGGCCGCCGCGGCGATGCTCGCCGGGCTGCACGAAGCGATGGCCGAGGGCGCGGCCGAGGTCGTGCGGCGCTGCCTCGCGGAGCAGGCGTGATCGCGCATCCCCCGCTCGCGCCGCTCACCGCCGCGCTCGCACGGCTGCGCGAAGCGGGCATCCCGCACGCGCTCGGCGCGAGCGGGCTGTGCGCTTCGCTCGGACTCGTGGACACGGTGAACGACTGGGACGTGACGTGCGAAGCGGACCTGGACACGCTCGCCGCACTGTTCGCGGACCAGCCCCACGAGCGCTTCGGCAACAGCGGCTGTCACGCCGACCACAAGCTGAACCTCGAAGGCGGCGGCATCGAGCTGATCGCGCGCTTCGCGTTCTTCGTCGAGAGTGGTGTCGTGCGCATCCCGACGATCGTGACCGGCGAGTGGAACGGCGTCCCGGTGGGCAGCCCCGAGGCGTGGGCGTCAGCCTACTGGCTCATGGGAGCACTCGAGGACTCCGAGCGGCGCCGCGCGCGCGCGGAGCTGCTGTTCGGCCACCTCGAGCGCGCGGGCGCCGACGGTGCAACCGTGCGCGTGCTGATGGCCCAGCCCCTCCCGGCGGCACTCGCCGCCCGGCTGGAAGCCCTCCCGTCGCGCTCGAGGTGATGATAGGCTGCGCGCAGTTCGCATCCCCCCCGGCGGCCCGACACCCTCAACGCCAAGGATTCCCCACATGCGCAAGATCTCGTTCCTCGCCACGCTCGCGCTCGCGGCCGCCCTCGCGGTGCCGGCCTTCGCGGGCGACGCTCCGGCCCCGCAGCACTTCGGAGCGGCCGTGACGGTCCAGAAGCCCACGAGCATCCAGAAGCTCGCCAAGTCGCCGGCCAAGTTCCAGGGCCAGGTCATCCGCATCGAAGGCACCGTGAAGGACGTCTGCCAGGGCGCCGGGTGCTGGGTCGAAGTCGTGGACGCGAAGGGCGCGAGCTTCATCGCCCGCAGCCTCGACGAGTCGGTGCTCCTGCCCAAGGACTGCAAGGGCCAGAAGGTCGTCGTGCAGGGCCTGCTGACCACGATGCCCAAGAAGGAACACGACCACACCGAGGCGGAAGCCGGTCACGCCTGCCCCGCGCCGGCGTTCGTACTTTCGACGCAGGGTGTCGACCTGAACCCGGTCGCGGCGAAGTAACGCGCGCCACCGATTCGCGGCTTCGAGCGCCTTCGGACTTCGGTCCGGAGGCGCTCAGTCGTTTCCGGCGGCCAGCGCGCGGAGCGCGTCCTCGGGGAACGCGTAGGTGTACACGTCCGTCGCCCAGCGCACGGCGCCGAGCCGTTCGTAGAACGCGATCGACGGCGCGTTCCAGTCGAGCACGTGCCACTGGATCTGCGTGTGCCCGCGCTCGAGCGCGAGGCGTGCGAGCGAGGCGAGCAGCGCCCGGCCGACACCGCCGCCGCGCTCGGCCGGGTCCACGAACAGGTCCTCGAGCCAGAGCCGCGTCTGCGTGCGGAACGACGAGAGGGTCGGATAGAAGAGCGCGTAGCCGACGATCGCGAGTTCGGTGCCCCCGGCGGCGCCGTACTGCGCGCGCTCCGCCACGAGCGCCTCGCCACGCGCGGGCTCGTCGAAGAGCAGCGCCTCGAGCCGCTCGGGCGTGCCGGTGACGTATTCCTCCCAGCGCTCGTACTCGGCGAGGCCGCGCAGCAGTTGCCAGATGCGCGGCATGTCGGCGCGAACCGCAGGGCGCACCCGCACCGGCGCGCTCATTCGCCGATCACCTTGACGAGCACGCGCTTCTTGCGGCGGCCGTCGAACTCGCCGTAGAAGATCTGCTCCCAAGGCCCGAAGTCGAGCTTGCCCGCGGTGATCGCGACCACGACCTCACGCCCCATGATCTGGCGCTTGAGGTGCGCGTCGGCGTTGTCCTCGCCGGTGTCGTTGTGCCGGTACTGCGAGATGGGCGCGTGCGGCGCGAGTTTCTCGAGCCAGGCGTCGTAGTCGTGATGCAGCCCGGACTCGTCGTCGTTGATGAAGACGCTCGCCGAGATGTGCATGGCGTTCACGAGCACGAGGCCCTCACGCACGCCGGACTTGCGCACGGCGCCCGCGACCTCGGACGTGATGTTCACGAAGGCCCGCCGGGCGGGGATTTCCATCGTCAGGTACTCGGTGTGGGATTTCATGGGGCGGTACGTTACCACGCCCGCACGGCCCGTTGACGCCGCCGCGCGCTCTGGTACGGTCCCGCCCACGCGCGTTTCGCGCATGTCCTGATCCTCCCGCTGCGCAGCCGCGCGGCGTGATCCACCCGGCCCACGAGCCCAAGGAGCATTCCCGTGTCCAACGGACTTCCCGATGTCGTGATCGTCTCCGGAGCCCGCACACCGATGGCCGAATGGATCGGCGGCAAGCGTGGCGACGGCCAGAACGGCGGCGCCCTCGCCGCCCTGTCGGCGCTCGACCTCGGCGCCGCCGCCGCCCGCGGCGCGCTCGACCGCGCCGGCCTGCCCGCGAGCCGCGTGGACCACGTGGTCATGGGCAACGCGCTGCAGACCTCGGGCGACGCGCTCTACGGCGCGCGCCCCGTGGCGCTCAAGGCCGGCATGGAGATCTCGTGCCCGGCGCTCACCGTGAACCGCCTGTGCGGCTCGGGCCTGCAGTCGGTCGTGAGCGCGGCGCAGCTGCTGCAGCTCGGCGAGGCGCAGTGGATCATCGCCGGCGGCATGGAGAGCATGAGCCAGGCGCCGCACGTGCTGCGCGGCGCGCGCGCGGGGTTCCGCCTCGGACCCGGCGCGCAGCTCGAGGATTCGCTGTTCGTGGCGCTGAAGGACACGTACTGCGGCTTCTTCATGGCGCAGACGAGCGACAATCTCGCGCGCAAGTACGGCATCACGCGCGAGCAGCAGGACGAGTTCGCGCTGCGCTCGCACAACCTCGCGAACACCGCGAACAACAACGGCCGCTTCGCCGAGGAGATCGTCCCGGTCGAGGTGAAGGCCGGCAAGAAGAGCGCGATGGTCGAGAAGGACGATCACCTCTTCCCCGGCACGTCGATCGAGCGCCTCGCGGCGCTTCCGGCCGCGTTCGGCCCCGAGTCCATGGTCACGGCCGGCAACGCGTCGGGCGTCGTGGACGGCGCGGCCGCGGTCGTGGTGACGACGGCGGCGAACGCGAAGGCCGAGGGCAAGGCGCCCATGGGTTTCGTGCGCGGCTGGTCGTACGTGGGAGTGGACCCCGACGTGATGGGCTTCGGCCCGGCGCCGGCGATCCGCAAGGTGCTCGAGAAGGCCGGCCTCAAGCTCGACCAGATCGACCTCTTCGAGATCAACGAGGCCTTCTCGGGACAGTTCCTCTCGTGTGAGAAGGACCTCGGGCTCGACCGCGACAAGGTGAACGTGAACGGCGGCGCGATCGGCCTCGGCCACCCGCTCGGCGCCACGGGCACGCGTCTCATCCACACGCTGCTCATCGAACTGGGCAAGCGAGGCAAGAAGTTCGGCATCGCGTCGGCCTGCATCGGCGGCGGCCAGGGCATGGCGGTGCTGGTCGAGCGCGCCTGATCCCTTCGCATCCGGCGGGTCCGGGGCCACTCGCCCCGGGCCCGCCGTTCTGTTCGCCCCTCCGGGCCCCTCCGGGCACTTGCCCACGGGGCCCGGCGAGGCTTTACTCCCTCCCTCGCGAGAAGAGCGGTCTTCCACTCCCGCCCGCAGGAGCTTTCGATGGACGAACGCGAACTCATCTACGACTGGAACGAAGCCGGTGAACGCTGGGACCGGCCGCCGTACCGGATCCAGTTCGACGACGAGACCCTGCGCGACGGCCTGCAGTCGCCCTCGGTCAAGTCGCCGCCCATCGAACAAAAGATCGAGCTGCTCCATCTCATGGACCGGCTCGCGATCGACACGGCGGACATCGGGCTGCCGGGCGCCGGGCCGCACGTGGTGCGCGACGTCACGCTGCTCGCGCAGGAGATCGTGGACGCGAAGCTGAAGATCGCGGCGAACTGCGCGGCGCGCACGATGGTGCGCGACATCGAGCCGGTCGTGGACGTGGTGCAGAAGACCGGGCTGCCGATCGAGGTGTGCACGTTCATCGGGTCCTCGCCCATCCGCCAGTATGCGGAGAACTGGAGCGAGGAGACCATGCTGCAGCACACGCGCGACGCCGTGACGTTCGCGGTGCGCGAAGGGCTGCAGGTCATGTACGTCACCGAGGACACGATCCGCGCGCATCCGTCCACGCTGCGCAAGCTCTTCCTCACCGCGATCGAGTGCGGCGCGAAGCGGCTCTGCCTGTGCGACACCGTCGGGCACGCGACCCCCTCGGGCGTGCGCAACCTGCTCGGTTTCGCGTGCGAAGTCGTCGCCGAGAGCGGCGCCGACGTCGAACTCGACTGGCACGGACACAGCGACCGCGGGCTCGCGGTGATCAACACGATCGCGGCCATCCGCGCCGGCGCCACGCGCGTGCACGGCTGCGCGATCGGCATCGGCGAACGCGTGGGCAACACGCCCATGGACCAGCTGCTCGTGAACCTCCGCCTGCTCGGCTGGATCGAGAACGACCTCACCTCGCTCACCGAGTACTGCGAGAAGGCGTCGCTCGGCACCGGTGTGCCGATCCCGGTGAACTACCCGATGGTCGGCGCCGACGCGTTCCGCACCGGCACCGGCGTGCACGCGGCCGCGGTGATCAAGGCGTACAAGAAGGGCGAAGCGTGGCTCGCCGACCGCGTCTATTCCGGCGTGCCGGCGGGCATGGTCGGGCGGCACCAGGAGATCGAGGTCGGGCCGATGAGCGGCGAGAGCAACGTCGTCTTCTGGCTCCAGACCCGGAACATCGAGCCGACGCCCGAACGCGTGCAGGCGGTGTTCCAGCGCGCGAAGAGCGTGGACCGTGTGCTCACCGACGACGAAGTGCACGCGGTGCTTGCGGCGCTCGCGGAGGCCGGCACCGCGTGACCCGCACGGTCCCCTCGCGCGCCGCGCTCGTGGCGCTGCTCGTCCTGTCCTGCGTCCCGGCCGCCTCGAACGCCTCGGCCGCCGCGGCGCCGCGGACCACGCCGCGCACGCCGGTGCGTTCCGGCGCGGCGGCCGCGCGCGCACCCGTGGCCGCGCTCAAGCGCCCGGCCACGGCGATCGCCGCGGAAGCACGCGCGTTCGAGGACGAAGGCGATTACGCGAAGGCCGCCGCACGTCTGCGCGAACTGCGCGCGCAGTCGGCGCCGGACGCCGACCTCGAGCTCTTCCTCGCGCTCGACGAGGCGCGGTCCGGGCGTCCGGACAGCGCGTGGGCGCGGCTCACGGGTCCGCTCCTCACGGCGGCACTCGCCGACTCGCTGCCCGCGACGCGGCAGCGCGAATACGACTTCCAGCATCGCGAGGCGGCGTGGCGTTCGGGACGCTACGAGGGCTGGAACTGGTACGTCGCGCGCGCCCGCGCCGAAGTCGCGCTCGTCACTCGGCGCTGGCGGGAGGCGTGCGACGCCGCGCGCATCGCGGCCGCCGCGCGCCCGCTGTCCGGCAAGGACCAGCTCCTGCTCGCGGTGGCCGCGGGACGAGCCGATCGCGCGAGCGAGGCGGCGGCCGCCGCGGCACGCGCGGTGGCGCTCGACCCGTCACTGCCCGAAGCCCACTCCCTGCACGGGCTCTGGGAATGGCGCGCCGGACGGCGCGCGAACGCTCGCGCGGCCTTCGAGTCGGCGATCGCGCGCGACTCGTCGTACCGCAACGCCGCGCTCGCGCTCGCGCGCATGCAGCTGCCGGGCATGCGGCCGGACTCGCTGCCGGTACGCTTCCTGAGCGGCCGGCGCCAGGTGGCGATGCTCGTCTCCGCGCGGCGCCCGAAGCAGGAAGAAACGCCCCGCTTCGACCAGCCGGCCGGCGTGCTCGGCGCGCCGCGCATGGAGCTGGACGCCGAGATGAAGCGGCAGCTCCAGCTCGCGCGCCCGCTGCGGCTGTTCGTCACCGTGTACGTGGACGAGCAGGGCCGCCCGGTCGTGAACGACCTGCCTTTCGCGCCGGCGGGGTCGCTGCCGGACCGGCTCGTCGCCGACGTCAACACGCTCGCGAGCACGTGGCGCTTCCGCCCCGCGCAGCGCCTCGGCAATCCCGTGGCCTGCTGGGCGACGCTCGAACTCACCCTGAACCCCTGAGACCGCCGCGCGCGCGGCGAGGAGTCCCCACGTGGCCAAGACGCACCGCATCGCCGTGATTCCCGGTGACGGCATCGGACCCGAAGTCGTTCGCGAAGGGCTGCGCGTACTCGACCGCGTCGCCGAACTCGAGGGCTTCCGGATCGAACGCACGAAGTTCCCTTTCGGCGCGGAGCACTACCTCAAGACGAAGGAAGTCTTCCCGGACGAGGCGTTCGAGCAGGTGAAAGGCCACGACGCCGTGCTGCTCGGCGCGATCGGTGATCCGCGCATGGCGCCCGGCTTCCTCGAGTTCGGCATCGTCGCGCGACTGCGCTTCGGGCTCGACCTGTTCGCGAACATGCGCCCCGTGAAACTGTTCGACGAGTACCTCACGCCGCTGAAGGGCAAGACGCCGGAGCACCTCGACTTCGTGGTCGTGCGCGAGAACACCGAGGACGCGTACGCCGGCATGTGGGGCCAGTTCAAGAAGGGTACGGCCGACGAAGTCGCGACGCAGGAGATCATCTTCACGCGCAAGGGCGTCGAGCGCGTGATCCGTCACGCGTTCGAGGTCTGCCGCGCGCGCAACCGCCGCAAGAAGCTCACGCTGCTCACGAAGGCGAACGCCGTCCGCGCCATGGAACTGTGGACGCGCACGTTCGCCGAGGTCGGGGCCGAGTACCCGGACGTCCAGCGCGAGCACCAGTACATCGACGCCGCGTGCATGTTCGTGGTGACCGCGCCCGAGCAGTACGACACGGTCGTGACGAGCAACATGTTCGGCGACATCTTCACCGACCTCGGTGCGGCCCTGGTCGGCGGGCTCGGACTCGCGGCGAGCGCCAATCTGCATCCGGGGCGTGTCAGCCTGTTCGAGAGCATTCACGGATCGGCACCCCAGTTCGCCGGGCAGAACCGCGCCAACCCGCTCGCCACGATCATGGCGGTGGCGATGATGCTGGAGTTCCTCGGGGAGGCCTCCGGGGCCGCGCGTGTGGAGCGGGCCGTCGAGGGGCTGATTCGCGCCCGGACGCTCCCCAACCTCGGCATGGACTCCGGGTTCGGAACGGACGCCGTCGGCACACTCGTGTTGGAACGCCTGGGCTGAAAGATTCTGGGATTCCTTCCCCCCGGGAAGGAAAGGCCGTGCGGTTCCGCCGCTCCCCGGCGTTTCCGGGACAGCACCGGCGGCGACGGGTCCCCCAAGAAGCGGTTTCTTGACTTGGACCCGTGCCGGGACCGGTGCATATTCCGGCTCCGGCCACTCCGGCCGCCCGCGCCAGGACGGCCGGGCTCGAAGGCAGTGATCCGAAGCCCCTCGCGAACGCCCCCCCGCCGTTCGAGAAAGCTCGACCGATGTCCCGCCCCTCGACGTCATCCCTCGCAACGGATGCGGCCGTTCCCGCTCCGCGCCGGCTCTCCCTCGTGCCCGGTTCCGGAACCGCCCACGTCGCCACGCTCCGATTCGCGCTTCCGCGCGCGTCGCTCGTCGTGGCTCACGTGATCGACTCCGCCGGTCAGACCGTGCACACGCTGTGCGAAGCCGAACTCGAACCCGGCGAGCACGTCTGCTCGTGGGACGGCCGCGACGGCGCGGGCCGCCCCTTCCCGGCCGGCACCTACACGCTGCGGCTGGAAGCCGCGCATCGCGTGCTCTGCGCTCGCGTGGTCACTCTGCGCTGAGCCGCTTCATCGAAGACACGAAGCCCCGCCGGGCGGAACGCCGGGCGGGGCTTGGTGCTTTCGGTCAACCGCGTCACTCGTTCGCGTCGTGCTCGTGGCTGGGCGACAGGAAGCGCTCCGCCCAGCGATAACCCTCGAGCACGAGCAGCGCGAACAGCGTGCCGATCGTCGCGAGCGCGTAGGCGTGCACACCGACGGCGACACCGATCGCGGCGACCATCCAGATGCTCGCCGCGGTCGTGAGTCCGGCGACGTAGCCTTCCTGGCGCATGATGCTGCCGGCGCCGAGAAAGCCGACACCGGTCACGACGCCGTGCGCGATGCGCGTCGCGTCGAGGCTGTGCCCGCCGAACGCGCTGTAGGCGTACGACGTCGTCAGGCAGAACATGGTCGAGCCGAGGCACACGAGCACGTGCGTGCGCAGGCCCGCGGGCTTGCGCCCCATCTGCCGCTCCCAGCCGACGAGCGTGCCGAGCAGCAGCGACAGCGACATCGGGATGAGGTCCTTCAGCACGTCTTCCATGACGCCTCCGGGGAAGTCCTGCGACGCGCGGCTACTTGCGCTGGAAGTTCGCGGGCCGCTTGTCGAGGAACGCCTGCAGTCCTTCGTGCATGTCCTCGCTCGCGGCGAGGATGCCGAACCGCCCGCTCTCGAAACGCAGTCCCTGGTCGAGGGACAGGTTCATGCCGCGCACGATGCACTCCATGGCCGCCTCGACCGCGAGCGGACCATTGGCGGCGATGGCGCCCGCGAGCTTGAGCGCCTCGGGCAGCAGGTCGGCCTGGGGCACGACGCGGTTCACGAGCCCGATCGCGGCGGCCTCCTCGGCCTTCACCGGACGGCCGCTGAGCACGAGCTCGAACGCGCGGCCGGGACCGACGAGGCGCGGCAGGCGCTGCGTGCCGCCGTAGCCGGGGATGATGCCGAGCTTCACTTCGGGCAGGCCCATGACGGCATTGTCCGACGCGAGCCGGATGTGACACGCGAGCGCGAGTTCGCAGCCGCCGCCGAACGCGAAGCCGTTGACGGCCGCGATCACGGGCTTGGGGCTGCGCTCGATGAGTTCGACGACCGCCTGCCCGAAGCGTGAGATGTCCTCGGCCGCCGCGGGACCCAGCGGCTGCAATTCGCCGATGTCCGCGCCGGAGATGAACGCCTTCACGCCCTCGCCCGTCACGACGAGCGCGCCCTGGGAATCGTCCGCCACGAACGCCTTCACGGCGTCCGCGATCTCGGCCAGCGTCTCGCGGTTGATCGCGTTCAGCTTCTCGGGGCGGTTGACGCGCAGGATCGTCACCTTGCCCTGCGTTTCGACGAGCAGATTCTTGTAGGTCGCGGTCGTGGTCATCGGTTCGCTCACGGAGAAATGAATGGGTGGGGTGCCGCCGGTGAAAATCGCGCCGGAGTATAGGCACCCGGTCGAAGCGCCAGCAAATCGCGGCTTGGTGCGCGGACGCGGCCTGACTAGACTGCCGCGCGTGAGAAGGATCTCCCCGCCGCACACGCTCCGCGCCCGCGCGCGGAAGTCACGCGCGTGAGCCCGCGCCGCCGGAGGAAAGGCGCGTCGTGGCTCGCGATCGCGCTGCGGCTCGCCCTGCTCGCGTGCGTGGCGATGCTCGCCTGGACGATCGTGGACGTCATGCGCGTGGACGTGGCTTCGCTCGCCCGGACGAATCCGGGCTCCACCGCGATCATGCGGCAGCGCCAGCGCGAGGCCGAAGAGAAGGGCCTCACGTTCCGGCCGCGCCAGAAGTGGATCGCCTACGAACGCATCTCGCCGCACCTGCGCCACGCCGTGCTGATCGCCGAAGACGACGCGTTCTTCTCGCACGACGGACTCGACTGGAACGAGATCAAGGCGAGCGCGAAGAAGGATCTCGAAACCATGCGCTTCGCGCGCGGCGGCAGCACGATCACGCAGCAGCTCGCGAAGAACCTGTGGCTCAGCACCGAGCGGACGCCGATGCGCAAGGTGAAGGAGATGCTGCTCGCGCTGCGGCTCGAGCGCGAACTGAGCAAGCGCCGCATCTTCGAGCTGTACCTGAACGTGATCGAATGGGGCGACGGTGTGTACGGCGCCGAGGCGGCGGCGCGCCGCTGGTTCGGCACGTCGGCCGCGAACCTGTCCGCGCGGCAGTCCGTGCGGCTCGCCGCGGTGATCATCAACCCGCGCCGCTACTCGCCCATCGAGCCGCCGCGCCGGATCGAGCGGCGCATCCGCATGATCGCTTCGCGCATGCGCCGCAAGGGCGAGCTGAGCGAGGCGGACTACCGCGAGGTGCGCGCGCTTCCGCCCGAGCCGCCACCGGTGAGCGCTCCGGCGCCGGCCGAAAGCACTTCGGGCGCGGCCGCGGAATCTTCCGCGGCCACGCCCGAGTAGCTCCCACCCGGCTCCCGCGTCAGCCGCCGAGCGCCTGCTTCACGAGCCGCGACACCGTGCTGCCCTCGGCGCGGCCCTTCACCTGGGCCATCACCGCCCCGATGACCTTGCCCATGTCCTTGGGCCCCGCTGCGCCCGTCGAAGCCACGGCCGCCTTCACGATCTCGGCCAGCGCATCCTCGGTGATCGCTTCGGGCAGGAACGACTGCGTGATCGCGATCTCGCGCTCCTCCGCCTCGTTCAGGTCCGCGCGGCCGGCCTTGGCATTCAGTTCCATGGTCTCGCGCCGCTTCTTCACGTACCGCTGGAGGACTTCGATCTCCTCGTCGGCGGTCAGCGTCGAGTCCTTGGGCTTGGCGGTCTTCAGTTCCATGAGGGCGGACTTGAGCATGCGGACGGTGCTCAGCGTGGTCGCGTCCTTCTCCTTCATGGCCTTGACCATGGCCGTCTGCAGTCGCTCGAGAATCGTCGGTTCGCTCATCGGTGCTCCCGTCGGTCGTGGCCCTTCCGCCGCGCCCAGCGCGCGTGCGGGGCGGGCACGATAGCACGGCGGTCGAGGGCCGGCCTATCCGCCGCTGACCGCCGGCACGATCGTGATCTCGGCCCCCGCGGGAACTCGCGTGGCGAGGTCCCCGCTCCAGCGCACGTCCTCGGTGCCGACGAACACGCGCACGTGCGGCCGCCAGCGGCCGTCCTCCGAGAACAGCCGGTCGCGCAGCGCCGGATGGCGCTCCCAGAGGGCGGCGAGGACGTCGGCCAGCGGCGCCTCGCCCTGCTCCCACTCCACCGTGGCGGCTCCTCCCGCGAAGGGCCGCAACCCCTGCGGGAGGAACACGCGCACTCGTCCGGACCGGGCGACGCCGCTCACGCGCGCGACGCCTTTCGGCGCGGCGCGGCCGCAGCGCGCTTCCGGGCGACCGGAGTGCGGCGAGTGCGCGACGCGGGCCTCGCCGCACGTGCGGCGGGGCCGACCGCCGCGCGCGAGGGATCTCCCAGGTAGGCCGCACGCATGCACAGCACCTGCGGCAGCCCGTCCACGATGCACGTCCATCCGGCGCCGCCGTCGGCGGAGGCGAACACCTTGCCGCTGCGCGTGCCGAAGTACACCCCTGCGGGATTGAGCGCGTCGGTGCACATCGCGTCGCGCAGCACGGTCTCGTGCGCATTTTCCTGGGGCAGTCCCTCGCGAAGGGCCTCCCACTTTCCGCCGCCGTCGCGGGTGCGATACACGCGCAGCCGGCCCTCGGGCGTGCAGCGATAGCCGTCGGACTCGAGCGGCACGATGTAGACGACGTCCGGATCGTGCGGATGGATCGCCATGCAGAAGCCGAAGTCGGACGGCACGCCGCGGGCGATGTCGCGCCACGTGTCGCCCCCGTCGTCGCTGCGGTAGAGCCCCCAGTGAGTCTGGAGGAAGAGCGTGTCGGGGCGCCGCGGGTGCTGCACGATCTTGTGTACGCACTGGCCGAACTCCGGATGCTTGTCCGGCAGGAACTCGGCGCGAACGCCCCGGTTGCGCGCGTGCCAGGTCGCGCCACCGTCGTCCGTGCGGTACACGCCCGCCGCGGAGATCGCGACCGTCATGCGCTCCGGGCGCACCGGGTCAGGCACGATGGTGTGCAGGCAGAGCCCACCGAAGCCGGGCATCCAGCGCTCGCGGTGCGGATGGTCGTGCAGCCCGCGGACGAGTTCCCAGCTCACGCCGCGGTCGGCCGAACGGAACAACGCCGCCGGCGCGACGCCCGCGTACACCACGCCGGGCTCGGAAGGGCGGCCGGGCTGGATCTGCCACACCTGCTGCATCGCCAGGGCCGTGTCCTCGGGAAACTTCAACACCGAGGACGCCGGATCGCTCCACGTGGCGCCGAGGTCGTCGCTCGTGCGGATGGTGGTGCCCCAGTGCCAGCTCTGGCTCGCGACGTACAACCGGCGGTCCCGCGGATCGAGTGCGAGCGCCGGCACCTGTTCGCCCGCGAACAGTGGTCCGCCCACGTCCCACGAGGCGCGGTCCGCCCGCGCACGCAACACGAACAGCCCCTTCGCCGTGCCCACGAACAGCGCGACCTGCCCCCGCCCCAACTTCGGGATGCGATCGTTCGGCATGTGCTCCCCCGAGGTTCGCCCGCGACACTCGAGACGCCCCATGCGACTTCGAGTCCGCGCGCCGCGACAACACGACGCACCTTGCCACGAACGCGAGAGCCCAGGGAGAAAAGGACGACGAACGCGGCACCTCACCGCCGCTTTTTGCCTTCTCCCGGCGGCCCCGATCGGCCTACAGTTCGCACGCGCTCACGAAGGATCGTCAGCAGCTTCGGCAGGATGCCACGCGCGCCCTCTTCATCCCTTTCGTTCGTCCCTTGCCCAACCCCTCGGGATGGTAGGCGCCGCATGCATGATCGCGTTCTCGTCTGCGACGACGACGCGCGCGTCCGTGGACTGCTGGGCCGACTCCTGGCCGCACACGGCTTCTCCGTTCGCACTGCGGACAACGGTGAACACGCGCTCGACGAAATCACCCGCCACACTCCCGATCTCCTGCTGCTCGACATCACCATGCCCGGCCTCAGCGGCTTCGAGGTCTGTCGGCGCGTGCGCCGCATGCCGGAAGGAGAACTGCTTCCGATCGTGCTCATCACCGGGCTGCCCGACGGTGATTCGCGCATTCGCGGACTCGAATCGGGAGCGGACGACTTCATCAGCAAGCCGTTCGAACACGCCGTGCTCATCGCGCGCATCCGTGCGCTGCTGCGCGTGAAGCACCTCACCGACCAGCTCGAGCGCACGGAGAACGTGATCTTCACGCTCGCGCGCACCGTGGAGGCGCGGGACTCCTACACCGACGGGCACCTGTGGCGGCTCGCGGAGTACAGCCGCTCCGTGGCGCTGTCGCTCGGCTGCAGTCCGGAGGAGGCGCGGCACGCCTGGTACGGGGGGATCCTCCACGACATCGGCAAGATCGGCATCGACGACGGCCTGCTGCGCAAGAACGGCGCGCTCACTCCGAATGAGTTCGCCGAAGTGCGAAAGCATCCGGACATCGGCGCCGAAATCATCTCGTCGATGCGTTTCGCGCCGGTCGTCGCGCCCATCGTGCGTGGCCATCACGAGCGGTGGGACGGCGGCGGCTACCCGCAGGGACTCGCGGGCGAGAGCATTCCGCTGCACGCCCGTATCGTCTCGGTGGCCGATGCATTCGACGCGATGACGACGGATCGGCCCTATCGTGCCGCACTCGACGCGGGCGAAGCCGTCCACCGCCTCCGCACTGGAGGCGGTGCGCAGTGGGATCCCACGATCGTGGACGTATTCGTGGACCTGCTCGAACGAGGGGAACTCCCGAAGACCGACCTCGCGAAGCACTCGCGCCGCATCCAGGGCGCGGCCTGAAGCGCGGGCGGGGCGAGCCCGGAAGGCTCGCTCCGCCGCTTCGGGCACGCTACTCCCGGGCGTCCCGTCCGAACTCCCGCTCGAAGCCGAGCGTGAAGATGACGTTGTCTCGCGTCGTGAAGTCGAAGCGGCTGTTGCGTTCGACGCCCGCGCGCAGCACCCGCCACTTGCCGTCCACGGCCCAGCCGAACGTGCGCTTCGAGGCCGGGGCCACGGCGAGTTGGAGCCAGTCGTTGCGCTCGTTCGCGAAGCGCGCGCGCACCGGCGCCGCCCAGAGGCCGCCTTCGCGCGGATCGCGCACGATCGTCGCCCCCGCGAAGGAGTACGAGCCCCAGTACACGTCCGCACCTCCCTCCCAGACGAACAACGTGGCGCCACCGCCGTGCGGCAGGATCGGACCGGCGGTCGCGCGCAGCACCGTCCGTTCGCCCGCAACCTGCTCGGTGCCGAACCACGCGCGCTCCTGCGAACGCTCGTGGCGCCAGCGCGCGAAGTAGGCGCTGCGGCGCGCGTCCTTCGCGTGCACACCGAACTCGGCGCGCGTCTGGTCGAAGCCCTGCTCGGCGTCCCAGCGCTCGAGCTGCAAGTCGAAGTGGCGCGTCGTGACGTACACGAGCGGGTTCCGGAGGTCGTTGCCGTCGGCGAACGCCCAGTAGCGGAACTGCGCGCCGACGCGGGCGGCGTGCGCGGACGGCGCCGCTGCGCAGGCGGCCACGAACGCGAGGAGCAGGACGGCCCCGAAGGTGCCGAAGGCGCGGAGGCGCGCGGTCATGCGGTCACCCGGTCCACCGGACCACGGCGCGGCTTCATGTCGCGCTTCACGTGACGCAGCCAGAACCAAGTCAGCGCCGCGCCGGTGCGCAGGATGGTGTTGAGCGCGCCGTAGAGCGGATAGAAGAGCAGCACACCGAGCGGCGCGCGACGGCGCGAACCGGGATCGCGGATCACCGCCCACGGGAACAGCTCGAACGCGAGATAGAGCACGTAGATCACCACTCCCCAGTGCCGCATGCCGGGCACCGCGAGGATCACGGCGATGCCCCAGGTCTTGAGCGGGTCGCTCACGACGGTGTAGAGGTTGTAGGCCATCTCGTAGCGCAGGCGCCAGCTCGAATGCCGGTGCAGCAGCAGCCGGATCATGTTCGCGAGCTGGTGATAGAGACCCGGGTACCAGCCGATGAGGCGCTGGCGCATCCACGCGCCCCACGTCGAGGGGGCGACGGTCCACACGGGCTCGTCGGCAAAGACCACGCGGCGGCCGTTGAGCAGGTGGAGCATCGTCCGTTGCAGGTCCTCGCCCTGGAACACGCACGTGTGCTGGTGATGCAGTTCCTGCAGGTCGGCGGTGCGGAACAACCCGATGGCCCCCGAGACACAGCTCACCGACTGCGACACGTCGTGGAAGCGCTTCCCGATCTCCATGCTCTTCGCGTACTCGTAACGCTGCACGGCGCCGAGGAAGTTGGCACCGTCGGCACCGTCGCGCTGGCGCCGGTCCGGCAGCACGCGGAACGCGACCGCGTCGTACGCGCCGTCGGCGAGCAGCGACGTGGGCAGGCGGGCGGCCCCGAGCCGTGTGTCGTCGTCGAGCAGCAGCGTGAGCGGCGTGCGCACGCGGTGCACCGCGTAGTTCACCGCGGAGGCCTTGCCCTTCGAGCGCTCGAAACGATGGACTTCGCAGCCGAGCGCGCGCGCGACTTCCGCGGTGCCGTCGGTGCTGCCGTCGTCCACGACGAGGATGCGTCCGGGCGGCAGGTGGCGCATGAGCCCGGCGAGCGTGCCGGGCAGCACCCGCGCGCCGTTGCGGCACGCGATGACCGCCGTGACCGTGGTCGGGTCGCTCGTGAAATCGCGCGGTTCGTCGCGGCCGAGGATCTCGATCACGAGTTTCGCGAAGTCCACGAGAGCGCAGAACAGCACGGTGAACACGATCGGGTCCGACCACGAGCCGGGCCACGGAGTCGCATCGAGCGGGACGATCCCGCCGGTCAGCCAGCGGAGCCACTCAGGCACGGGACCTCCCGCAGCGGCGATGCTTGACCGCGTTTCGGGCGGTGCCTACGCTCCCGCCCGAAATCTCCACACTCCGGAGGAGTTCCCCGTGAACCGCGAACAACGACTGGCCGAGCTGCGCCGGCGCCGCGAAGAAGCGCTGGCCGGCGGCGGGCCCGAACGCATCGCCAAGATCCACGCGAAGGGCCGCCTGACGGCGCGCGAACGTGTCGAGCTGCTCGTCGACGCGGGCTCGTTCGTCGAGATGGGCACGTATGTCACCCATCGCAGCAACGACTTCGGCATGGGCGACAAGCGCATCACGGGCGACGGCGTGGTCGCGGGCTGGGGCCTCGTGGACGGCCGTCTCGTGTACTGCTTCGCGCAGGACTTCACCGTGTTCGGCGGCACCATGAGCGAGGCGAACGCGAAGAAGATCTGCGCGATCATGGACCTCGCGATGGACAACGGCGCACCGGTCGTCGGGCTGAACGACTCGGGCGGCGCCCGCATCCAGGAAGGCGTGCTGTCGCTGGGCGCGTACGCCGACATCTTCCTGCGCAACACGCTCGCCTCGGGAGTCGTGCCGCAGATTTCGGCGATCATGGGGCCCTGCGCCGGCGGCGCGGTGTACTCCCCCGCGATCACCGACTTCACGATCATGGTCAAGGACACGAGCCACATGTTCGTGACCGGACCCGAGGTCATCAAGGCGGTCACCGCGGAGGACGTCTCGTTCGAGGATCTCGGCGGCGCGATGACGCACAACTCGAAGAGCGGCGTCGCGCACTTCGCGGCCGCCGACGACGCCGACGCCATCCGCCACGTGAAGCGGCTGCTGTCGTTCCTGCCGGGCAACAACGCCGAGGACGCCCCGCGCCGCGCCTGCACGGACCCGGTGGACCGCCGCGCGCCGGAACTTTCGACGATCGTGCCCGAGTCCGCCGACAAGCCCTACGACATGAAGGAGCTCGTCCGGCTCGTGGTCGACGACGGCGACTTCTTCGAGGTGCACGAGCACTTCGCGGGCAACATCGTCGTGGGGTTCGCACGGCTGAACGGCAGGCCGGTCGGCATCGTCGGCAACCAGCCGCGCGTGCTGGCCGGCGTGCTCGACATCGACTCCTCCGTGAAGGCCGCTCGCTTCGTGCGCTTCTGCGACGCGTTCAACATCCCGCTCGTCACGTTCGAGGACGTGCCCGGCTTCCTTCCCGGCACGCGCCAGGAATGGGGCGGCATCATCCGCCACGGCGCCAAGCTGCTCTACGCCTACTGCGAGGCGACCGTGCCGAAGCTCACGGTCGTCGTGCGCAAGGCGTATGGAGGCGCGTACGACGTCATGTCGAGCAAGCACATCCGCGGCGACTTCAACATCGCCTGGCCGAGCGCCGAGATGGCGGTCATGGGCGCCGACGGCGCCGTGAACATCCTCTATCGCGAGGAGCTGGCGAAGGCGAAGGATCCGGTCGCGGAGCGCAAGCGCCTGGTCGCGGAGTACAACGACAAGTTCGCCTCGCCCTGGGTGGCCGCCGAGCTGGGCTACCTCGACGACGTGATCGAACCGCAGGACACGCGTCCCCGGCTGATCGCGGCGCTCGAGATGCTCCGCAACAAGCGGCAGAACCTTCCCACCAAGAAGCACGGCAATCCCCCGCTCTGAGTCGGTGTCGGGCAAGCTGTCGGTACGGGGTGAACGGCCACGGAGAACCGGGGCCGGCAGGGCGGAGACAAGGGCCATAAGCGTACCAGCCCGATGGGGCGGCCGGTCAAACGAAGGGGCAGGGCTCCCCGCGAGCCCTGCCCTTTCGCATTCCTCCCCCGGTCCTCGGCCGGCCGAACGGCCGGGATCAGACGATCAGCATCGAGTCGCCGAACGAGTAGAACCGATAACGCTCGCGCACCGCGTGGGCGTAGGCCGTGCGGAGGAGTTCGGAGCCCGAGAAGGCCGCGACCAGCAGCAGCAGGGTGGTCCGCGGCAGGTGGAAGTTGGTCATGAGGGCGTCGGCCGCCTGGAAGGTGTACGGCTCGTGGATGAACTTGCGAGTCCAGCCCGAACCGGGTGCCAGCGTCCCTCCCGCCGCGTCGCAGGCGCTTTCGAGCGCGCGCACGCTGGTGGTGCCGACCACGACGATCCGGCCACCTTTCGCGCGCGCGCCGTTGAGCGCGGCGGCAGCCTGCGGCGTGACCTCGTACCACTCCTCGTCCATGTCGTGATCGCGCGGGTCCTCCGCGGTCACGGGACGAAACGTGCCCGGACCGACGTGCAGCAGCACGCGGGCATGGCCCACGCCCCGCTCGCCGAGCGTCGCGAGCAGCGCGTCGGTGAAGTGCAGCCCGGCCGTCGGCGAGGCGACGGCGCCTTCCACGCGCGCGAACACCGTCTGGTAGCGCTCGAGATCGGACGCCTCGGGCGCGCGCCTGATGTAGGGCGGCAGCGGGATCTCGCCCTGCGTGCGCAGCGCGACGTCGAGGTCGCCACCCGTCACGCGCACCACGCGCTCGCCACGTTCGCCTTCGGCGAGCACCTCGACCTCGAGTGAGCCGTCGGGAAGCGCGAGACGTACGCCGATGGCGGCGTGCTTCGCCGGCTTCGTGAGCACGCGCCAGGCGCCGCCGGGCTCCGGGCGCACGAAGAGCAGTTCGACGCGGCCGCCGGTCGGGCGCTGCACCATGAGCCGCGCCGGGCGCACGCGCGTCTCGTTCAGCGCGAGCATGTCGTTCGCACGCAGCCAGCGCGGCAGGTCGGAGACGAGCTGGTCGTGCAGCCGGCCGGTCGCACGTTCGACGACGAGCATGCGCGCGTCCTCACGGCGTTCGGGAGGATGCTGCGCGATCAGCTCTTCGGGCAGGTCGTAGTCGAGTTCCTCGAGGCGCAAGCGTCGGCCCCGCGATCAGGAAAGCGGAAGTTCGGGCAGGCCGGGCACGGCTTCGGGCCCGCGGAGCCGCGCGGGAATGGCGACGCCGAGATGCTCGTAGGCGAGCCGCGTCGCTTCGCGTCCGCGCGCCGTGCGTCGGACGAATCCTTCCTGCACGAGAAAGGGCTCGTACACGTCCTCGAGCGTCGTCGTGTCCTCGCCGAGCACGACCGCGAGCGGCGCGAGTCCGACGGGCCCCCCGTCGTACCGGCTCACGAGGATGTCGAGCAGCCGGCGGTCCATCTCGTCGAGACCGCGTTCGTCCACTTCGAGCAGGTGCAGGGCCTCGCGCGTGACGCGCAGGTCGATGTGTCCGTCCGACTTGATGAGCGCGAAGTCGCGCACGCGACGCAGCAGGCGGTTCGCGACGCGCGGCGTGCCGCGCGAACGACGTGCGATCTCGAACGCCGCGTCGTCGTCGATCGGGTTCGCGAGGATCCCGGCCGAACGCTGCACGATGTGCATGAGGTCTTCGGCGCGATAGAAGTCCATGCGGAGCGTGACGCCGAACCGAGCGCGCATGGGCGCCGAAAGCAGGCCGGACCGCGTGGTCGCGCCGACGAGCGTGAAGGGCTCGAGGTTGAGCTTGAGCGAGCGCGCGCTGGGGCCGCGGTCGAGCAGGATGTCGAGCGTGAAGTCCTCGAGTGCGGAGTACAGGTACTCCTCGACCACCGGGCTCAGGCGGTGGATCTCGTCCACGAAGAGGATGCCGCGCGGGCCGAGGTTCGTGAGCAGACCGGCGAGATCGCCGGGACGCTCGATCACCGGGCCGGAGGTGTGCGTGATCTCGACCCCGAGTTCGTGCGCGAGGATCGAGGCGAGCGTCGTCTTGCCCAGGCCCGGAGGTCCGTGGAACAGCACATGGTCCATCGCCTCCTCTCGCCGGCGGGCGGCCTCGAGGAACACGGCGAGCTGCTGCCGCACCTGCGGCTGGCCGACGAAGTCGTCGAGCTCGTCCGGGCGGAGCTTCTTCTCCTCGCGCACGTCTTCGGGGAACGGCGCGGGGTCGGCGAGCCGTCCGGGCTGGTCCTTGGGTGCGCGCGACTTGGGCTCGGCCATGAGTTCTCCGGGGATGGCGCGGGTCAGCGCGACAGCGCCGCCGGCCGGGCGAGCCGCCCGAGCGCGCGCTTCACGAGGTCTTCGAGCGACAGTTCGAGGTCGTCCACACCCGCCTTGCGGACCGCGTCCTGCGCCTGGGCCGCAGAATAGCCGAGCGTCACGAGCGCCGCGACCGCGTCGTCGAAACGCTCCGACTGCGGCAGCACGCCCGCGCCCTTCCTGCCGCGCGGCGCCGGCGCCGGTCCCGCGGCGACGATGAAGTCGAGTTTGTCGCGAAGCTCCACGACGATGCGCTCGGCCGTCTTCTTGCCGATGCCGGGCACCGCGACGATCGTGGCGATCTGCTCGTCCCGGATCGCACGCGCGAGCGCGGCCGGCTGGAGGCCCGAAAGCGCGGCGAGAGCGATCTTGGGGCCCACACCGCTCACGCCGATGAGCAGGTCGAAGAGCCGGAGTTCCTCGGGCGCGGTGAAACCGAAGAGCAGTTGCGCGTCCTCGCGCACGATGTGCCGCGTGCGCAGGCGCACTTCGGCGCCGACCGCGGGAAGCTCGCCGAGCGTGTGCGAGGACACCTGAACGAGGTAGCCCACCCCGCCCGCTTCGACGACGCATGCGCCGTCCATGCGCTCGAGCAGCGTGCCGCGGAGTGACGCGATCATCGCGCGCTCCGGGCGATGAGCGCCTCGAGCTGGCGCGCGGCGGACCCGCGGCGGCGCGGCACCGAGAGCGCGGAGCGGTTGAGGTGGCAGATGGCGCCCGCCAGCGCATCGGCGGCGTCCACCTGCGGGTCCTCGGTCAGCGCGAGCAGGCGCTTCACCATGAAACCCACCTGGTCCTTCGAGGCCCCGCCGTTGCCGGTGACGCTCAGCTTGATCTCGCGCGGGCTGTACTCGTGCACTTCCGCCTCGCGCTGCACGGCTGTCACGATCAGCGCGCCGCGGACCTGCCCGAGTACGAGCGTCGAGCGCACGTTCTCGTGGTAGAAGGCCTCCTCGACCACGACGCAGTCCGGCGCGTGCCGCTCGATGATCTCCGCGGTCCCGGTCGCGAGAAACGCGAGCCGGCGCGGCAGGTCGGCCTGCGCCGGAGGCACAAGGCAGCCGTACGCGACCGCGGTCAGGCGATTGCCGCACTTTTCGACGATCCCGTAGCCCGTGCGGCGGCTGCCCGGATCCAGTCCCAGTACTCGCATGGGCAGCACTCTCCCCTCAATGGGAGAGCTTCGCAAGCACTTCGTCGGGGATGTCGAAGTTCGCGTACACCTGCTGCACGTCGTCGAGGTCCTCGAGGATGCCGACGAGCCGCAGCACCGACGGGGCTTCCTTCTCGCCGAGCGGAACGTGCACGGAGGCGATCTTCGTGGCCTCGGCCGACGACACCGAGACGCCCCGCGCGAGCAGGGCCTCACGCACGGGTTCGAGCGCGGCGACGGGCGTTGTGATCTCGTACGCCTCGGCGCCGGTGACGATGTCCTCGGCGCCGGCCTCGAGCGCGACCTCCATCACCGTGTCCTCGGTCGCGGCGTCCAGCGCGACGGTGAGCACGCCGCGCGGCTTGAAGAGGTAGGACACGCTGCCCGCCTCGCCCATGTTGCCGCCGTACTTCGAGAACGCATGACGCACGTCGCCGGTCGCGCGATTCCGGTTGTCGGTCGCGCACTCGACGAGGATCGCGACGCCGTGAGGGCCGTAGCCCTCGTACGTCACCTCTTCGATCACGCTGCCCTCGAGCTGCCCCGTGCCCTTCTGGACGGCGCGCTCGATGTTGGCGACCGGCATGTTGACCGACTTCGCACCGCTGATCGCGGTGCGAAGCCGGGGATTCGCGTCGGGGTCGCCGCCGCCCGCTCGGGCGGCCAGCGTGATCTCACGGATGTACTTCGTGAAGACCTTGCCCCGGGCGGCGTCCGTCGCCGCCTTCTTGCGTTTGATCGTGGACCACTTGGAGTGACCGGACATGAGTCCGGAGGCCGTCAGGAGTGCGCGGCCCCCGCCTCCTTCTCGGCCTTCGCCGTCGCGATGACGCGGTCGGCGAGTTCACGCGGCACTTCCTCGTAGTGCGAGTACTTCGCCGAGTGCATGCCGCGTCCCTGCGTGATCGAACGCAGGTGCGTGGCGTACTTGTACAACTCCGCCATGGGCACCTTCGCCTTGATCACCTGGTAGTGGCCGTCGGCCTCGGTGCCGAGGATCTTGCCGCGCCGCGAGGACAGATCACCCATCACGTCGCCAAGGAACTCCTCGGGCACGCGGACGACGAGATCCTGGTACGGCTCGAGCAGGATCGGATTGGCCTTGAGCACGACCTGGTGGAAGCACGATTCGGCCGCGATCTTGAAGGCCATTTCCGAAGAATCCACGTCGTGGTACTTGCCGAAGAACACGGCGGTGCGGACGTCGACGACGGGATAGCCCGCGAGCGGACCGCGCTCCATGCCGGACACCACGCCCTTCTCGACGGCGGGAATGTACTGGCCGGGAATGACTCCGCCCTTGATCTCGTTGGCGAACTCGTACTGTCCGCCACGCGGCAACGGCTCCACGCGGAGGTGCACTTCGCCGAACTGGCCGCGGCCGCCCGACTGCTTCTTGTGTCGGTACTCGTCCTCGGCCTTCGCACGGATGGTCTCGCGGTAGGGCACGTGCGGCTTCGTGAGCAGCACGTCCACACCGAAGCGCTTCTTGAGGCGCTCGACGAGGATTTCGAGGTGCAGGTCGCCCATTCCGTAGACGAGGTGCTCCTTCGTGCTCTCCTCGTAGTGCCGGGCGAGCGTCGGGTCCTCCTCGTGCAGGCGGGCGATGCCGGCCGCCATCTTCTCTTCGTCACCCTTGTTCTTCGCGTGGATGCACTCGGCGGTCACCGGCTCGGGGAAGTCGGGCGGCGTGAGCTTCACCGGCCGCGACTTGTCGGCGAGCGTGTCGCCCGTGTGCGTCTCGCGAAGCTTCACGGCGGCGACGATGTCTCCGGCCGCGGCGCCCTTGCAGTCCGAGCGCTCCTTGCCCGTCAGGTGATAGAGCGTGCCGAGCTTCTCGGAACGGTTGCGCGTGGTGTTGAGCAGTTCCTTGCCCGGCTCGGCGTGTCCCGACCAGAGGCGGATGAGCGAGAGTTCGCCGAGATGCGCTTCGGCGAGCGTCTTGAACACGGTCGCGGCGAACGGCTCGGAGGCGTCGGCCTTGCATGCCGTACCGCCGCCACCGGTACCGGCGCCGGTCTGCGGATGCACGTCGAGCGGCGAGGGCAGAACGTCGACGACTTCGTCGAGCACTTCCTTCACGCCGAGGTTGTGGTAACCCGAGCAGCAGAACACCGGCGCGAGGTCGCACTGCACGACGCGCTCGCAGAGCCCGCGGCGGATTTCCTCGACCGTCAGCTCACCCGTGGAGAGGAACTTCTCCATGAGCGACTCGTCCCCGGTCGCGGCCTCTTCGAGGAGCGTGGCGCGCGCGGCGGCGGCCTTCGTCTCCAGTTCGGCCGGGATCGGCACTTCCTGGCTCTTCTCTTCCATTCCGCGACCGGTGAACGTGAACGCCTTGTTCTCGATCAGGTCGATGATGCCGTGGAATCCTTCGGCTTCACCGATCGGTAACTGCACCGGAACGGCATTCAGCCCGAGCCGGTCATGGCAGCTGCGCACCGCGGCGTCGAAATCGGCGTGTTCCTTGTCCATCTGGTTCACGACGATCAGCAGGGGCGTACGCTCCTGCTTGAGCACCTCCCACACCACCTCGGTACCGACCTCGACTCCGGTCGCGGCGCGCAGCACCAGGAGGGCGGAATCCGCCACTCGCAGCGCGCTGTAGACGTCGCCGACGAAGTCGGGATAACCCGGCGTGTCGAGCAGGTTGATCTTGTGCCCCGACCATTCGAACTGAGCGAGCCCGAGATCGATCGTGATCTGGCGGGCGATCTCGTCCGGGGCATGGTCGAGCAGGGTCGTGCCGTCGGCGACGCGGCCGAGGCGAGTGGTCGCCTTGGCGTTGAACAACATGGCCTCAGCGAGCGTGGTCTTGCCCACACCGTGGTGGGCGACCAGCGCTACGTTGCGAATCTGGGCAGTGGCGAACTCTTTCACACAGCACCTCCCGATGAGTCGACGGAAGACGGTGCTTCATTTCGAATCCGGCGCCCTCGGCCCAACATCGAAGGGCGTAACTTCATGCTAGTTGGGAAACTAGCACTGCGTTTTGAAGAGGGTCAAGAACTCGCGGGCGGGCTGCGGAATAGCCGTCGTCGCATCGCGTACGTTCAGCATGAACGCAGCCCGACCGAGACTGTCGGGTCTGGAGCACGGGGTTTGACCTCGAAATGCCTCGTCGTTACTGTTCCGCGCCTTGTATGGCCGAATAGCTCGCTTCGACCAACCGCAGCACTTCACGAAGGAGTCCCAAGCATGTTTCAGCCGCTGAACTTCCGCGCCCTCGGCGCCGCCACCCGTCTCGCCCTCGTCGTGCTGGGTGCCGGCCTCGCCCAGGCCGCCGCTCCCGCGAAGGGCAACCCCGCCGCGGGCAAGACGGTCTTCGCGACGAAGTGCGTCGCCTGCCACAAGGCGGACGGCTCGGGCGGTGTGAAGCTCACGGGCAACCCGACCCCGAACTGGAAGGACCCGAAGGTTTGGGCGGACCCGAAGCGCAAGAACGCCGATGCGTTCATGCGTGACTGCATCCAGAACGGCAAGATCCAGTCGGGCATGGTCGCCTGGGGGAAGACGGGCCAGCTCAAGCCGCAGCAGATCGAGGACCTGATCGCCTACATCCACACGCTCGCGAAGAAGAAGTAGCGCGAGACGGTCGGGAAGCACGAAAGGCGCGTGCCGCGAGGCGCGCGCCTTTCGCTTGCCGCGCGGAGCCCCTCAGCGAATCTCGAGCGTGAAGGGCATCAGTGCCAGCACGGTGCCGGCCGGGAACGTCGACGCGTGAAGCCAGGTCGCGAGCAGCTCCGGCACCGACTTCGTCATGCGAGCTTCCTCTTCATCTTCGAGGAAGGACTCGAACGCGTTTTGCCAGAACGCCCGATGAGGCGAGGGGAACGGTTCGAGCCGCACGGAACTTCCTTCCGCGACTTTCGCATGCTGGCGTGCGAGGGCGACCGCGGTCGATAGCCCACCAAGTGTGTCCACGAGACCGAGGCGCTTCGCGGACAGACCCGTCCAGACACGCCCCTGCGCAATCGAGTCGACCGCTGTCGCGTCCATCTGGCGTCCCTCCGCGACGCGTGCGAGGAAGGTGCGATAAAAGGCGTCCATCTGCTGCTGGAACTTCGCGGCCGCCTCGGGCGAAAAGTCCTCGTAGGGCGAGAGCATGCTGGCGTTGCGCCCTCGCGAAACCGTCTCGATCGTCAGGCCGAGCTTGTGGTACAGGCCGAGGATGTTGAGTTTGCCACCGAAAACACCGATCGAGCCGGTGATCGTCGCGGGGTCCGCCACGATCGCGTCGGCACCGCACGCGATGTAGTAGCCACCCGAGGCGGCGAGATTCGACATGCTCACGATCACCGGCTTCTTCAGCCGCAGCCGGCGCACCTCCCGCCAGACGTCGTCGGAGGCCTGACCGGACCCACCAGGGCTGTCGATGCGAAGGATGACCGCCTTCACTTCGTCCTTGCGCCCCGCGGCGAGCAGCGCGTCGCGCAGCGTCTCGCCGCCGAGCGTTCGGCCGCCGAACGGATCGTCTCGGTCCTTGCCGGGAGCGATCGCCCCTTCCGCGGACACGAGCGCAAAGACGGTTGCGGTCGGATCGTCGAGCCCTTCGTTCGCGAGGTACTTCGTGAAGGGCAGCGGATCGACCGGCTTGCGTGAAACCGCGCGGGCGGCCAGGGAGTCGAGGTCCATCTCGTGCAGCAGTGTGTCGACCAACCCGGCCGCGAGGGCATCCCCGGCCGAAAACGGACCGCGATCAATCAGGCGTGCCACCGAGTCCCGAGGGATTCGCCGCGCGGAAGCGAGCGAATCGACGAGCAGTCCGAACGTGTCGTCCAGCAGCGCCTCGAGCGCGATACGCGCATCCGGCGACAGGTTTTCGCGAGTGTACTGTTCGACGGCGGACTTGAAGGTACCCACGTGGGCGAAGTTGGGGCGGATCCCGAGCTTGTCGTAAGTCCCCTTCATGAACGTCGCGGAGATCGAAAGCCCGTCGAGACCGAGATCCGCGGTCGGCGGCATGGAGAGGTGGTCGGCCGAGCAGGCGATCAGGTAGGCCTGCTCCCCTCCACCGCTGAAGCTCGCGTAGATGGGCTTACCGCTCCGCCGGAACTCCGCGAGCGCCTCGCGGAACTCGGCGACGCGCGCCCAGCCCCACCGGACCTCGCCGATGTGGAGCGCGAGCCCTTTGACGTGGTCGTCACCGGCGGCGCGGCGGAGTGCGTCGGTCACCTCGAACAGCGTGGGACGATCGGGGCGCAAGGATGCGAGCGAGAAGCTCGTGGTCGTCGCATGTGACTCCTCGATCTCGCCCGGTACTTCGTACACAAGCAGTGACTTCGAGGCAGCCGGCTTCGACGGGTTGCGCAGGCGCGTGACGGCAGTGAGGCCGAGCGCTCCGAGCACCACGCAAAGCAGGATCAGGCCGAAAGCTTTCGAGCGTGACGCCATGCACTCCCTCCCTGGACGAGTCCGAGTCAGAACAGTCTACGGACGTCCAAGGAGAAGTAAAGGCTGCGTGCGTCGTCGGCGGAGTCGCGATGCCATTCGACGCGTCCGACACCGGTGCCGCGCAGGCGAACACCGCCGGGAATCGCCTGCTCGAGCATCAGGAAGATCTCCAGGCCCGTGAAGTCCGAATGAGCGGGCTGCAAGTCGAATCCCTCCCCCTTCGACTCGGCTTCGTATTGGCGCCACAGGACGGAAGGCGTGAGCACATACCACGCGCCGTCCGTCAGCGACTCGAACTCGAGCGTCGTGGCGGCCTCCCAGTACCGCTCGAGTGGATTCCAGGGGGCCTGGAGCCATTCGCCCTTGCCGCCGAGTGCGGCGCTGAAAGTCCCACCCCACTGACGCCGGGCCCTGCCCTGAACCCGGTGCACCGCATAGTCGAAGTCGAGCGTGCTGTCGGGAGAGGCGAACTGCATCCACTCCTCTTCCGCGCCGAGCGAAAACGTGTAGTTCGGGCCGGCGTAAAGGGTCCAATCGAGCTGGCCCGTCCAGTTGAGGTAGCGGTCGCGTGACGATTCCTGGGGTGTGAACGTCGTGCGCCAGTTCGCGCCGAGTTGCATGCCGAGGGACTGATTGCCTGCGAAATCACGACTGGCGGAGACGAAGAGCTGTGGCTCGAAGTGATTGCGCGCCGTGGAGTCGGGAAAGGTGCGCACCTGCGTCCGTTGCTCCACGCGAAGATCAAATGACGTCAGGCTCGTGCGCTCGAAAGTGATGCCGACCTGCGCGTTGCGATGGGCGAGAAGGAATGCGTCATTCGCCGAGAGAAGGTCCAACACCTCGCCGCCAGCACGGAACTCCAGCGAATTTTCGCCGTTCCAGCCGAGTCCGCGGCGGGTCCGCGCGAGCAGTGAACTGCGCACCTCACGGCGCTCGAGATCGAAGCTGCGATCGTCCAGAAGCTCGAGCTCCGGCGCGATGATCCAGTTCCACCCATCGATTCCGGTGCGCCGAAGCTCCCCCGAGAAAGTGCCACGACGCAGCTTGTCTCCGATCACGAGGTCGGGAGAGACACGCAAATCCCAATCGCCTGCGCCGAAGGGGCGACGCCAGTTCGCGGTCGCCACCACGCCGGAACGCACTTCCGGAGTCCCCGTGAGACGCCGTCCGAGAAAGGTCGTGTCGACGTAAGCATCCTGCATGAACAATTCGTTCGTGACGTCACTCGCAGCTCCGACCTCCCAGCGTAGCAAACTGCTGTCCGGAGCCGCGGGTGCAGCCGTGCTTGGCTCGAGGAGTGCGAAGGGGGCGCAAAGAACCAGGCCAGCAATGGAGATGCGCCAGCGGGGCCGACGGCGGGGTAAGCACGTGGGGCCACCGGAACGCCAAGCAACGCCCCACGAAATCATCGCTGCAGGCGCTTGGCTCGGACGCGCGCGACGAGCGTCATTCGAAGCGCAGACTCGTAGTGTCCGCGCTGGTACTCGGTCTGGGCGTCCGCCTGAAGCGCCTCAGCGCTGGCGAAGAGCTGACGCTCCTGCGGCGTGGCCCCCACCGATATCCGCTCACGCGCCCGGGAGATCACCTCGTCGGTGCGCTGCAGCGCTCTCTGCGCGTCTGCCTGGCTCGCCTCGTAGACCTGGCAAATTCGCAGCGCCTTTTGAATGCGCTCGCGCGCGGCGTTCGAAAGTTGGAGAGCTGCGAGGTACCGCCGGCTATCGAATGCGCCGTCCGCTCGCCCCTTCATGTCGCGTGCAGCGTTCAGCAGGGATTGTGCGCGCGGCTCGGCACAATCGGCCAGACGCTCCTGTGCTCGCTCGAGCTCGTCCTGCGTGCGCTCGAGTTGAAGCGCGACACGCTCCGGATCCGGCAGCCCCTTGATCATGGCGATTGCGCGGTCAGCGTGGCCCCTCGCATCCATCGTCGCGCGGCCGGCCATGTAATACTGCCCAGCGCCGTAGGCGGAGTTCGCTCGCACCTGCAACTCCTTCGCGAGCGCGATCTCGCTCGCGACGGTCGCAACGGGCGACGCGCCCGCCAATGACTCGGCGAACTCAATTCGCCTCTGGGTCGCTTCAATCGCCTCGAGCACCCGCGGCCCATCCGGGGGCGGGGGCGGCGGCTGGGCGATGACCGTACTCGCCCCGCTCAGCCCGACTAGGCAGAGCATGAAGGCGAAGAACAGCCGACCAAACCAACCAGGCCCACCCATGCCTGCCTCCCAGCGGACGAGGATCTTTCCGGCAAAACGGGAACTCCGACAGGAACGAATGCAGCATCCACGCCGAAGCTTATGCTACGCCACTCTCCCGCCAATCACCTTGCGATGCAAGCAGTTACCAGAACCGCTCTCGATGACAGGCCAGAACGAAGGAACGGGAGGTGCCCCGCCGCGTACACAACTTGAAGGGAAGCCGCACGCCCAGGGACAAAAAAAAACAGGCCCTGCCTTGCGGCAGGGCCTGAAGATTAAAGGGGCGGCGACCTACTCTCCCACCCGGTCTCCCGGGCAGTACCATCGGCGCTGGAGGGCTTAACTACTCTGTTCGGAATGGGAAGAGGTGTTTCCCCTCCGCCATAGCCACCCCAATACTGGCTGGCAATCGAATCGAGACGCTGAGTAGACACAGATGAAACATCTAAGAAAAACCGGCCAAGCCTCTCGGCTGATTAGTACGGATCGGCTGAAACCCTCACGGGCCTTACACCTTCCGCCTATCGACGTTGTAATCTCCAACGAGCCTTCTGGTGGCATGAGCCACGGGATACCTCATCTTAGGGTGTGTTTCGCGCTTAGAGGCTTTCAGCGCTTATCACTTCCGAACATAGCTACCCGGCAGTGCCCTTGGCAGAACAGCCGGCACACTAGAGGTTCGTTCGCTCCGGTCCTCTCGTACTAGGAGCAACTCCCCGCAAGTATCCTACGCCCACGATGGATAGGGACCGAACTGTCTCACGACGTTCTGAACCCAGCTCACGTACCGCTTTAATGGGCGAACAGCCCAACCCTTGGGACCTACTTCAGCCCCAGGATGCGATGAGCCGACATCGAGGTGCCAAACCTCCCCGTCGATGTGGCATCCATTATTACTAATGGAATAGACTATACCATTATCCTTTTCAGGATAGCGACGTATTATGGCAGTCGTAGATTTTACTTAACGTAAGTGACCACCATCCCCCTGATAAAATCAGGGAAGTCGTTACAGGGGTAGCTTGTAAAGCATGCTTGGGACAAAATGCGGTCGAACTAGTTGA